>NZ_JAGSOH010000072.1 GCF_018139625.1 Actinospica acidithermotolerans
TTCTGGACCTCGGGTGCGGGACGGGGACGGGGACGTTTGCCCTGCTGCGGGAGTCGGCGGACGCCTCGGTGGTGGCCGTGGACGGGTCGGACTACATGCTCGCGCAGCTGGCGGAGCGGGCGCGCCGGCTCGGGGTGGAGAAGCGGGTGCGGACCGTGCGGGCGGACCTGGATGAGCAGTGGCCGGACTTCGGGGCGGTCGACGTGGTGTGGACCTCGGCGTTCATGCACCACCTCGCCGATCCGGACGAGGCGCTGCGGAAGCTGTTCGCGACGTTGCGGCCCGGCGGCCTGCTCGCGGTGATCGAGATGAACGGGTTTCCGCGGTTCCTGCCGCCGGAGTTGGGCGGCGGACTCGAGGAGCGCTGCCAGGCTCTGGTGGACGAGCAGACCGCCGAGGCGATGCCCCACATGGGTGACGACTGGGGCGCCCGGCTGACGGAGGCCGGTTTCGTCGTGGAGGAGGAGCGGACGTTCGAGACCGAGCTTCGGGGGCCGCTGCCCGCCGCGGCGCGGCGGTTCGCGCAGGTGTCGTTGGGCCGGACGCGGGAGCGGGTCGGGGAGAGTCTGTCCGCTGAGGATCTGGCGCGGCTCGACGCGCTGCTCGACATCGACGGGCCGGAGAGCGTCCTGCGGCGCGAGGACCTGGTGGTGCGCGCGAGCAGGGTGGCATGGGCTGCTCGCCGTCCATGAGGACGGCGGGGACGGATGGGGACTGACGGCGGCCCAGGGTGACGGGGAAGGACGACGCCCGCGGACGGCGCGGACGGTCAGCGGCCCTGGCCAGCGGGGACGGAGGGGCCCGCGGACGGCGGTCCCGGACGGGTACGGCCAGTGGCGACTGACGGCGGTCCCGGCCAGCGGCGACGGACACCGACCTCAGTCGGCTCAGGTACTTGGTTGGTCGGTCGGGTTCAGGAGCAGGCGCTCCAGGGCTTCGCGGTCGGGAAGGTTCTTCGGGCGGACCACCTCGCCGGTGCGTACGTAGAGGAACGCGGCACCCACCCGCTCCAGGGGCACGCCGGCGAGTTCGGCACCGGCCAGCGCCCTCAGTCGGCTCAGGTGCTTGGTTGGTCGGTCGGGTTCAGGAGCAGGCGCTCCAGGGCTTCGCGGTCGGGAAGGTTCCTCGGGCGGACCACCTCGCCGGTGCGTACGTAGAGGAACGCGGCACCCACCCGCTCCAGGGGGACGCCGGCGAGTTCGGCCCAGGCGACGCGGTAGACGGCGAGCTGCAGGGGGTCGGCGTTCTGGCGGCGGTTGGTCTTCCAGTCGACGACCTCATATTCGAGGGCTGACCCGCTGGGCGCGCGGTAGACGGCGTCGATGCGGCCGCGGATGATCTGGCCGGCCAGGAAGACCTGGAACGGGGCCTCCATCCGGTACGGGGCACGCTCGGCGTACTCGCTGCGCAGGAACGCCTCCTTCAGCTCGGCCAGATCCTCGCTGTCCTCGTCCTCGCCGTACAGCTCCAGGTCGGCGTCGTCGAACAGGCTCAGCTGGCCGAAGCGGTCCTCGACCCAGGCGTGGAACTCGGTGCCGCGGCGCGCCTGCGGGGCCGGGGGTTTGGGCATGGGGCGGAAGAGCTGCTCGGCGAAGGCGTCCGGGTCCTTGGCGTACGCGAGGAGCTTGGTCGTGGAGAGCGAGACCGGCATCGGGATCTCGAAGCGGACCTCGTGCGAGCGGCGGAGTTCGTCGAGCAGCGCGTCGAGGTCGGCGTCCCAGCCCTCGACTATCTTGCGCTGGCGCTGGTCTTCGAGCTCCGGGTCTTCCGGCCACTGCTCGGCGGGCAGCTGAAGCAGGCCCCTGACGGCGGCGGCCGCGGCGAGGCGGGAGGCCCGGGCCTCGGAGTCGAGCGGGGCCGGCCACTCGGCCTCGGACTGCTGCTCGCGCAACGGGTTCTCGGCCTCGCCCTTCTCCGGGGTGACGGCCCATGCGTCGACCCGGCCGGCCTCGTAGTTGGCGAGCAGGTACTCGCGCAGCGATTCGAGGGTGCCGTTCGCGGTGCGCGGGTCCTTCTGGGTCGGGCCCCAGACGTGGCCGGATGCGAGAAGCAGCTCCTTGGCGCGGGTGAGGGCGACGTATTCGACGCGCTGGTCCTCGTACTCGGCGTGCTCCTTCATCAGGGCATTGAAGCGGTTCACGTCGCGCCTGGTCGGCTCGGGCGCCAGTTCCGGGAGCCATTCGCCGTCGCCGCGCAGGTCGTGCGGGAGCTTGGCGGCGACGGTGGTGTACTTCTCCACGCGGGTCCTGGTCTCGTACTGGTGCGGGATCGCCACGACCTCCCACTCCAGCCCCTTCGCCTTGTGCATCGTCAGGATCTTGACGGTCTTGCTCTCGGCGGGCGGGAGGTCGACGTCGAGACCGCGCTCGTGCGCCGCGGCGGCCTTGAGGAAGGTGCGGAAGGCGGTGACCGACTCCTCGCCCTCGAGGTCGGTGAATCCGCCGGCCACGCCCATGAACGCGCCGACGGTCTCGGCGCAGCGCTGGCGATACGCGGCCGAGCTCGCGGCGATCTCCACCTCGAGGCCCGTCTCCTGGAGGATGCGGTGCAGCACGTCGACCACCGGCTCGGACAGCGAGCGTCGCAGGCGTCTGATCTCGGCGGCGAAGCGCTCGAACCGGGCCAGCGCGGCGTCGGAGAACTCCAGGTCGGTGCCCGGATCGGCCATCGCGTCGGCCAGGGAGACGACGTCGGTCGGGTCGGCGCCGGCCAGGGCCTGGTCCAGGCCGCGCTGCTCCTCGCCGGGGAGCCGGACGATCTCGCGGGCGCGCTTGCCGAGCAGGGCCAGGTCGCGGGGGCCGATGCGCCAGCGGGGGCCGGTGAGCAGGCGGACGAGGGCGGAGTTGGCGGTCGGGTCATCGAGCACGTCGAGCATGGCGACGAGGTCGGCGATCTCCGGCAGGTGCAGCAGGCCGGAGAGGCCGACGACCTCGACGGGCACGCCGCGGCCGTGCAGCTCGGCGTAGATGTCGGGGATCTGGTTGCCCGCGCGGACCAGGACCGCAATCTGGGACCAGTCGCCGCGCACGTGCTCGTAGAGGCCCTGGATGCGCTCGCCGAGCCACTGGACCTCCTCGGGGTGGGACGGCAGGAACGCGGCTTCGGACCGGCCGCGGTGGAACTTCTCGGCGCTGGCACGGAGTTCGCGCACGCCCGCGTGCAGCTCGCGCAGGGGCGCGGAGCGCTCGTTCGCGAAGGTCAGCAGGCGGCCGCCACTGCGGCGGTTCTCGGACAGGGAGTACTGCGCGGCGTCGCTGCCGTCCCGGCGCGGGAAGTGCTTGGGGAACTGGTCGATGTTGGACGGGGACGCCCCGCGCCAGCCGTAGATGGACTGGCACGGGTCGCCGACGCCGGTCACGGCGTGCCCCTCGCCGAAGAGGCTCGACAGCATCCTGCGTTGCGCGACAGATGTGTCCTGATATTCGTCGAGGAGCACGACCCGGTACTTGTCCCGCTCGATCAGGCCGACCTCGGGCACCTGCTCGGCCAGCCGCGTGCCGAGAGCCATCTGGTCGCCGAAGTCGACGAAGTCCCCGGCGCGCTTGAGCTTCCGGTACTCCTCGACGAGCGTGAGCAGTTCCGCGCGCTCCAGCGCCACCCGCGCGATCAGCCAGTAGTCGGCGAATCCGCGCGGGGCACGGCCGCGGGCGGCGGAGAGCCCGTCGGCCACGGCCCGGCGGGTGAAGCGATTCGTCCACTCACGCAGCTGATCGGGCTCGACGACGTGCTCGGCGAGTTCGGCGTCGAGGTCGATGACCTTGCGGGCGAGCGTCGGAATCGAACCTTTGAGGAACTCGAAGGGGCCCGGGGCGCGGCGGACGGCGCGCGCGGCGAGCGTGTACCGGTTGGCGTCGGCGAGCAGGCGCGCGGAGGGTTCGAGGCCGAGCCGCAGGCCGTGCTCCTTGATCAGGCTGTCGGCATAAGCGTGGTACGTGGAGATGCTCGGCTCGCCGGCGTCCTCGTCCTCGGGCGCGTCGGAGTCGGCGGCGAGGCCGAGGCGCGCCAGGCTGGAGAGCACGCGTTCACGCAGCTCGCCGGCGGCTTTGTTGGTGAAGGTCAGGCCGAGGACCTGGCCCGGTTCGACGGCTCCGGTGCCGACGAGCCAGACCACGCGCGCCGCCATGACCGCCGTCTTCCCGGAGCCCGCGCCCGCGACGATGACGCCGGGCTCCAGGGGCGCGGTGATGGCCGCGATCTGCTCCTCGGTGTACGGGATGCCGAGCAGGTCGCGCAGCTCGTCGGGGCTCTCCAGGGCGGGGCGGGGCGGCATCAGAGCGGCAGCTCTCTGCCCTCGGGCTGGCGCGGGCAGGCGCGGCGCAGCGCGCAGTGCTGGCACACGGCGGCGTCCCCGGACGCGTGGAAGCGCTCCTTGAGCACCGTCCCGGCGACCTCGGCGAGCAGCTTCGGCGCCCAGGCCGGATCCTGCTGCTCGCGCAGCGGCGGCTGGACCCGCACGGTCGGCTCGGCCGAGTCGGCCTCGTCCCGCGGGTAGACCAGCTCGGCGCCCGCCGTCTCGCCGATTCCCGCCGACTCGGCGGCGAGCTGGTAGACCGCCAGCTGCGCGCTCTTCTCCGCCTCCCTGGGCGTCTTCGGCGTCTTGCCGGTCTTGAAGTCGACCAGGAAGACCTGGCCCTGCGCGTTCACCTCCACGCGGTCGATGTATCCGTGCAGGCGCACGTCCACGCCGCCGACCGCGAGGGTCGTGTCGAACTCGCGCTCGGCGGCGATGAACTTGCGGCCGTCGCGGTGCCGGCCGTGCCAGACCAGGAAGCGCTCCAGCGCCCGGCGCGCCGCGCGGCGCTCCTGATCGGACTGCCAGCGCGCCTCGAACGGCAGCCGGTCCCAGACCCGGTCGAGCCGGTCCATCAGCACGTCGATGTCGGCGGGCGTCGCGCCCGTCGCGACCTCCTCGGCCAGCGCGTGAAAGACCAGGCCGAATCCCTGCTTGTCGGTGGACTGCTCCTGCGCTGCGGCCGGACGCTCCAGGAACCAGCGCAGCGGGCACGCGTCGAGCGCCTCGACCGCGCTGGCCGAGAGCGGCACCGGCAGGTCGGGGCGCACGATCGGGGTCGGGTTGTCGGTGCGCTCGTACAGGCCCCACCAGTGCTCGGGCTCGGAGTTCGGCGCGAGCCTGGCGCCGTCGGGGGCCTCGGCGGCCGCGATCCGCGCCAGCCGGAGCACGGCGGCCTGCCGCAGCTCCTCGCTGACGGCGCCCGCCGGGGCCGTCGCGTACCGCCGCAGCTCGGCCAGCAGCGCGGTCAGCCGCAGCGGCCGCTGCCGGGCGAAGGCGGCGGCGACCGGCTCGACGCCGAGCTCGGTCAGGAAACGGGAGGGCGTCTCGCCGTCCTCGCCCTCGCCCTGCACCGCGCTGACCACGAGCCTTTCCCGCGCCCTGGTCACCGCCACGTAGAACAGCCGCCGCTCCTCGGCCAGCAGCGCGGAGGTGCTCAGCGGGTCGGTCAGCCCGAGCCGCCCGATCCGGTCGGCGTCCAGCAGCGAGCCGCGGTGCCGCAGATCCGGCCAGAGGCCTTCCTGCACCCCGGCCACGACGACGAGCCGCCACTGCAGGCCCTTGGACGCGTGAGCCGTCATCAGCTGGACGGCACCGCCGCGCTCTGCCTTGTCGGCGAGCGTGTCGGCGGCGAGGTCCTGCGCCTGCAGGCCGCTGATGAAGTCGGTGACGCCCGCGTGCCCGGTCCGCTCCTGGGCGCGCGCGGCGAGCGCGAACAGCGCGATGACCGCGTCGAGGTCGCGGTCCGCGAGGCGGCCGGCCGCGCCGCCGCGGTCCACGGCGCGGCGCAGCCGGGCCGGCCAGCGCGAGGGGACCTGGGCGGTGCCGTGCCACAGGACCCACAGCGCGTCCTCGACCACGCCGCCGTTCGCCAGGGCCTGCGACGCGGCGCGCAGCAGCAGCGCGAGATCCCGCGCGGCGCCGCCGACGGACGGCTCCACCGCCGCCAGTATCGCCGGATCGGCGACCGCCTCCCGGATGAGCTGGTCCGCCGGACGCGGCGGAGCGGCCGGCTCGCCCTCGGGACGGGCCCCGGCGAGCGACTCCTCGGCACGCAGCGCGCGGCCTAGCCGCCGCAGATCGCCGCTGTCCAGTCCGGCGAGCGGGCCGGTCAGCAGCGTGCGCGCGGTCTCGGTCGTGAGCGCGGACGGATCTGCGGCGCAGCGCAGCGCGAGCAGCAGCGTCGCCACGGCCGGTTCGCGGGCCAGCGGGAGCTGTTCGGCACGCACCTCGACCGGGACGTTCCCCATGGTCAGCGCCCTGCGGAGCGAGGCGAGCTGGGCTCCGGTGCGGGCGAGCACAGCCATGTCGGCCCAGTCGACGCCGTCCTCCAGATGGGCGCGGCGCAGCAGGTCGGCGAGCGCGGCCTGCTCGATCGCGACCGCCGGGAAGGTCAGCACGCTGACCGAGCCGGTGTCCGGCGCCCCCTCGGCCGGGCTCAGCTCCCGATGCTCGCGGACCTTCTCCGCGGGCAGCCGGGTGAGCGGCATCCGGCGGGCCACGCGGCGGGAGGCGCGCAGCAGCGTCGGCCCGGAGCGGCGGCTGGTGCGCAGCACGGCGATCGGCGCCGGCTCTCCGCCGCCGGTCCGGAAGCGGTCAGGGAACTCCAGGATCCCGTGCAGGTCGGCGCCGCGGAAGGCGTAGATCGACTGGTCCGGGTCGCCCACCACGACCAGCTCCCGGCCGTCCCCGGCCAGCGCCTCGAGCAGCCGGACCTGCGCCGGATCGGTGTCCTGGTACTCGTCGACGAAGACCACGCGGTAGGCCGCGCGCAGCTGCTCGCGCACCTCGGGGGTCTCGGCGAGTATCACGGCGCGGTGCACTAGTTCGGCGTAGTCCAGCACGCCGCGCGCGTCGGTCACGTCCAGGTACTCGGCGAAGAAGCGCGCCGCGGCCCGCCAGTCCGGCCGGTCCGCCTGCTCGGCGAACCCGCGCAGCCGGGCCGGGTCGAGCCCCTGCTCCCGCGCGCGCAGCAGCACCGCGCGCAGCTCCTCGGCGAAGCCGCGGGTGCCCAGCGCGGCCCGCAGCGCCGCCGGCCAGCGCGCCTCGTCCGCGCCGCCGCCGGGCGCCTGCCAGCCCGTCAGCGGGTCGATCGTGCCGCGGACCAGCTCCCGGATGACCACGTCCTGCTCGGGGCCGGACAGCAGCCGCAGCGGCTCGGAGAACAGCGCCGGGTCCTTGAACCGGCCGAGCAGCGCGAAGCAGAAGGAGTGGAAGGTCGTCGCGCCGGGCACGCCGCCGGTGCCGCCGAGCCTGGCGCCTATCCGGTCGCGCAGCTCGGCGGCCGCGGCCCGGCTGAAGGTGAGCACCAGGATCTCCTCCGGCCGCACCGCGTCCGGCCCCTCCAGCCGGCCGAGCACGGCCTCGACCAGCGTCGTCGTCTTCCCGGTGCCCGGACCGGCCAGCACCAGCAGCGGCCCGCCGCGGTGCGCCGCCACCGCGCGCTGCCCGGGATCGAGCAGCGGAACGGACCCGGCCGCGGCACGGCGGACCAGGGTGTACGGCGGGGTCTTGGTCACGGTTCTCCTCTCGGGAACCAATGAGAGCACACGGGTCCGACGGATAGATCCATTCGGCGCGTCCGGGGGACGGGGGCGGGATCAGGCGGCCGTCCCCCGGGCGCGCTCACGCCGACCCGTCCCAGCGGCAGCGCGCGAGGCGGACGCGCTCGCGTTCCGGGTCGTACGGCGTGCCCTCGGCGAAGTACTCGGCGGCGGCCCGGCCGCGCAGCTGCTCGGGCAGCTGCCCGGAGGCGTTGACGACCCGCCACCACGGCACCGCGGAGCCGTAGCCCGCCATCGCGGCGCCGACCTGGCGCGCCGAGCCGCGCTCGAGATACTCCGCGATGTCGCCGTATGTCATGACCTGCGCCTGCGGGATCCGCCGCACGACGTCCAGCACGAGCCGAACGAACTCCGGCGTCTCGTCCGCGGGGCCGATGGATCCGGTCATCGTTTTCAACCTCCGGGTGGATGGAGCGCGGCCACGCACCAGGGCACCATGAACACGGAAAAAATACTCCGGGGGCCACCCCGGGCTGCACAGGACCGAATATGTAGGCGACCATAGAGCGAGTCGAGCGCCGGTGGGACCGGGGTGCGGCGCGCCGACCGGGCGAGTAGTCGAAAAGGACACAGTGAACGTCATGGGCACCGAGGAGCGGGACGCGGACCTGTCCGCGGCCTCGGCCGTCGCGAACGGCACGCTCCACGACGCGGGGGAATCGGACGGACGGGCGAGGCCGAAGGGACGGCCGCCGGTGACGGTGGACGAGCCGCCGGAGCCGCGCCGGATACGGCGGCAGCCGGACCTGATGCGGCTGCTGTTCGAGTCGATGATGATCATCGTCGTGCTCGCGCTCGGCCGAATCGGCGTGCAGACCACCTCCGGTCTGGAGTCGGACATCCACAACGGCGTGCAGCTGGCGCCGTCCTTCCTGCTCAGCGGCATCACCGTGCTGACCAACATCACCACGGCGGTGATCCCGGTCGGGCTCGCGGTCGAGCGGCTGTTCCGGCGGGACGGCAAGCGGGTGGCGGACGCGGTCATCGCGGCCGCGCTCGCCTACGGCGTCACCAGCCTGCTCAACCTGTGGATCGAGTCCTCGTACGCGCCGCACTGGCTGCTGACCGAGCTGACCCGGCACGTGAACTCGGGCACCACCTCGCCGCTGCACATCTACATCGCGACGCTGATCGCCTTCCTGACCGTGCTCGGCTTCAACGACCGGCCGACGCTGCGCACCTTCACCTGGGTGACGATCGGGATCTACGCGGTGGCCACGCTGATGAGCGGGGACAGCGCGCTGGTCGGACTGATCGTGACCTTCCTGCTCGGCCGGCTGATCGCCTTCGGCTGGCGGTACGCGTGCGGCGTGGTCAACGAGCGGCCGACCGGCCAGATGGTCGTGCAGATGCTGGCCGACGCGGACTTCGAGCCGGTCGCGTGCAGCTGGCAGGGCGAGCACGAGGACGTCCGCCGCTACGAGGTGCGCTGCGCGGACGGCCGGACGCTGGACGTGATCGTGCTGGACCGGGACCGGCAGGCGGTGGGCCTGATCTACCGCGTCTACCGGCGGATCCGGCTGCGCGGGCCGGCGCAGCGGCGCAACCTGTTCTCGCTGCGGCGCACGGTGGATCAGGAGGCGCTGATCTCCTACGCGCTGCGCGACGCCGGCATCCGCACCCCGAAGCTGGTGGCGGTGCGCGAGCTGAACGCGGACGCGGCGCTGCTGGCGTACGAGGGCGTGCACGCGATCCCCCTCTCGCAGGTGCCGGCGGACCGGTTCGGCGACGAGCTGCTGGGGAAGGTCTGGCAGACGCTCAAGGACCTGGGCCGCAATCAGATCGCGCACCGCAGGCTCGCCCTGGACTCGATCCTGGTGGACGAGGCCGGCGAGATCTGGCTGACCGAGCTGCGCAACGGCGAGGTCGCCGCGGCCGATCTGCAGCAACTGCTGGACATCGCCGAGGTGATGACGGCGCTCGCCCTCAAGGCAGGGCCCGAACGGACGGTGCGGGTCGGCGCGGAGATCCTCGGCGAGGAGCGGCTCAGCGCCGCGCTGCCGATGCTCCAGCCGGTCGTGCTGACCCGGACCACGCGCACGGCCGTGCGCAAGTCCAAGCACCTGCTGCAGCGGCTGCGCGAGCAGATCCTGGAGCTGCGCCCGCACGCGCTCGTCGACGCCGAGCCGGTGAAGCTGGAGCGGCTGAGCCCGAAGACGCTGCTGACGGTCGGCGCGGCCTGCTTCGCGGTGTACGTGCTGCTGTTCCAGCTCTCCGCGGCGAGCAAGCAGGGCCTGAACCTCGACTACGTGGTGCACCACACCTCGCCGGCGTGGATGGTCGTCGCGGTCGCGGCCTCGGCGCTGACGTACGTCTCGGCCGCGATGGTGCTCACCGGCTTCATCCCGGAGAAGCTGCCGATCCTGCACAATCTGCTGGTGCAGGTGGCGGCGGCCTTCGTCTCGCTGGTCGCGCCGGCGGCGGTCGGCGGCGTGGCCCTGAACACCCGCTACATGCAGAAGCGCGGGATCGCGACCGGCCCGGCGGTCAGCGCGGTCGGCGCCTCGCAGGCGGTCGCGTTCGTCGTCCACATCGCGCTCATCGCCACGTTCAGCTTCATCGCCGGGCAGAACATGGGCAAGTCCGACTCCTCGACGCTGGTCATCGCGATCCTGCTGGCCATAGCGCTGCTGGTGATGGCCGTCATGGCGATCCCGCCGCTGCGCCGCTTCGCGAAGAAGCGGCTCTCCCCGTTCTTCGCGGACTCGCTGCCGCGCCTGCTGGACGTGGCGCAGAGCCCGCGGAAACTGGCGATCGCGCTCGGCGGCACGATCTCGCTCTCGCTGTTCTACGCGCTGTGCCTGTGGGCCTCGATCCACACGGTCGACCCGGGCAACCACATCAGCTACGCGACGACGGCAGTGGTCTACCTCACCGCGCAGACCGCGGGCTCGTTCATCCCGATCCCCGGGGGCGTGGGCACTGTCGAGACAGCGATGACCGTGGTGCTCAAGGCGGTCGGGGTCGACTACGGCACGGCCGTGCTCGCGGTGCTGCTCTTCCGCCTGCTGTGCACCTACCTGCCGGCGATCCCGGGTTACTTCACCTTCACGTGGCTCACCCGCAAGGGGCTTCTCTAGGCACCAGGACGCGAAGACCCCTGCGGCGGGTGCCGCGGGGGTCTTCGGGTCTTCGAGGCCGTACTCGGGCGTTTCAGGCCTAGTAGATCGGCTTCTGCGGCTCGACCTGGTTGACCCAGCCGACGATGCCGCTGCCCACGTGCACGGCGTCGGTGAAGCCGGCCGCCTTGACCAGGGCCAGCACCTCGGCCGAGCGCACGCCCGACTTGCAGTGCAGCACGATCTTCTTGTCCTGCGGCAGGCCGGTGAGGGCCCCGCCCATCAGGAACTCGTTCTTCGGGATCAGCTTCGCGCCGTCGATGTGCACGATCTCCCACTCGGCGGGCTCGCGCACGTCGATGATCTCGAGGTTCTGGCCCTCGTCGATCCACTGCTTGAGCGTGCGCGGGGTGATCGTGGAGTCCTTGGCGGCCTCCTGGGCCTCCTCGGAGACCGCGCCGCAGAACGCCTCGTAGTCGATGAGCTCGGTGACCGTCGGGTTCTTGCCGCACACCGCGCACTCCGGGTCCTTGCGGACCTTGACCGAGCGGTAGTTCATCTCCAGGGCGTCGTAGATCATCAGGCGGCCGACCAGCGGCTCGCCGGTGCCGGTCAGCACCTTGATGGCCTCGGTGACCTGGATCGAGCCGATCGAGGCGCACAGCACGCCGAGCACGCCGCCCTCGGCGCAGGAGGGGACCATGCCGGGGGGCGGGGGCTCCGGGTAGAGGCAGCGGTAGCAGGGGCCGTACTCGGACCAGAAGACCGAGGCCTGGCCGTCGAAGCGGTAGATCGAGCCCCACACGTACGGCTTGTTCAGCAGCACGCAGGCGTCGTTGACCAGGTAGCGGGTGGCGAAGTTGTCCGTGCCGTCGACGATGAGGTCGTACTGCGCGAACAGCTCCATCACGTTGTCGGCCTCGAGGCGCTCCTCGTGGACGTTCACCTGGACCAGCGGGTTGATCTCCTTGACCGAGTCGCGCGCGGACTCGGCCTTGGAGCGGCCGATGTCGGACTGGCCGTGGATGATCTGGCGCTGCAGGTTCGACTCGTCGACGGTGTCGAACTCGACGATGCCCAGCGTGCCGACGCCGGCCGCGGCCAGGTACATCAGGGCCGGGGAGCCGAGGCCGCCCGCGCCGATGCACAGCACCTTGGCGTTCTTGAGCCGCTTCTGGCCGTCCATCGCGACGTCGGGGATGATCAGGTGGCGGGAGTAGCGGCGTACCTCGTCGATGGTCAGGCTCTCGGCCGGTTCGACCAGCGGCGGTAGCTTCACGGGCGGTGCGGACACGGCCGGCGGCCCCCTTCTCGGGTTGCGGGACTGACAAAGCGGCGGAAACCCGCCTTCCATCGGCAACGATGCCACGGCGCCGCGCATTCCCGCGAGGCGGTCCGGGTACTGGAACCCGGCGGCCGGGCTACCCATGGCAGGTTACCGAGCCGTAGGATGAACGTTAACAAGCGTGTGCGGACCCATAATCCGGCACCGAGGTGTGGAGACCGACCGCGAACGAGAACCCGCGTTCACGACCTGCGAGGAGCGCCGTGACCAGCAGCGCCGAAGCCGTGCCGACCGTAGAGGGACGCGCCCGCTCGATGCGCCTGCCCCGGGTGGCCCGGCGCAACCAGCTGCTCGGCGCGGCCCGCGAGGTGTTCGTGGCGCAGGGCTACCACGCCGCCGCGATGGACGACATCGCCGAGCGCGCCGGGGTCTCCAAGCCGGTGCTCTACCAGCACTTCCCCGGCAAGCTGGAACTCTATCTGGCGCTGCTCGACCAGCAGTGCGAGATCATGGTGGACAAGATCCGCTCCGCGCTGGACTCCACGCACGACAACAAGACGCGCGTGGCGGCGACGATGGACGCCTACTTCGACTTCGTCGAGCACGAGACCGGCGCGTTCCGGCTGGTGTTCGAGTCTGACCTGAACAACGAGCCGGCGGTGCGCGAGCGGGTGGCCGACGCGCAGCTCGAGTGCGCCCGGCTGATCAGCGACGTGATCGCCGAGGACACCGGCCTCACGCCGCAGGAGTCGATGCTGCTCGCGGTCGGCCTCACCGGCATCTCGCAGGTCACCGCGCGCTACTGGCTGGCCAGCGACTCGCCGGTCTCCCGGGAGCGGGCCTCGGCGCTGATCTCCCAGCTGGCCTGGCGCGGTATCGGCAAGTTCCCGCTCGGGCGCGAGTCGGCGAAATAAAGCCGGGCCCGCGGAACATTCCCCGTGATGCGCGCTCCAGCGGTTACGCTGGCGGTGCCGCGGATCGATCAGAGTGACGAACGGCGCGTGCCCCTGCGCGCCGCGATGGAGGGATGGAAGCGTGGAGATCAAGATCGGCGTCCAGCACGCGAGCCGTGAGCTGAGCGTGGAGTCCACGCTGACCCCGGAAGAGGTGGAGACCGCCGTGTCGGCGGCGCTGACCGGCAAGTCGGGGCTGCTCGTGCTCGAGGACGAGAAGGGCCGCAAGGTCATCGTGCCGGCGGACCGGCTGGCCTACGTGGAGATCGGCGAGCAGACCGTCCGCCGGGTCGGCTTCGGCGCCCTGTAGCCGCGCTGCGGGACCGGCAAGACCGTTGTAACACCCTGTGGGATATGCCCGGTTCCGGGCATATCCCATTATTTCTGACGGCGCGTCGATAGCCTGGCGCGCATGCACGGGGAACTGCTCCGGACGACGGCCGGCGGCCTGCTCGCCGAGCTGGCCGGGCAGCCGGCCGTGCCCCGCCGCCGTCCGCTGCTCCGGGCAGCCGGCCCGCTGATCGGCATCGGCGCCGCGCTCGCCGGACTGGCGCTGGCGATCGCCGTGCTCGGCCCGGACCACCGCCGCGTCGGCCTGGTCGTCGGGCTGGTCGTGTCGGCGGTCGGCGTCTTCGGCTTCTCGGCCTGCGAGCGGCTGCGCGCGCTGCCCCCGGGCTGAGCGGGCGCCCGCGGCCGAGTGGCGTTGGTCACAGTGCGCCGAGGCTGTGCCGCAGCACCAGGGCCTCTCCGGCCAGCCGCCGCTCGACGAGCGCGAGCCGGTCCGCGATCCGCCGGTCGGCCGACGCCGCGGCGAGCTTCTCGGCGGCCCAGCGCTGCGGCTCGGGATCGATCTCGACGCCGTACGCCTGCGCGGACAGCAACTGCCAGTGGTACGCCTTGGCCAGCGCCTCCCACCAGTCGCTCGGGCGTACCCGCTGCTCAGCGGCGTCCAGCCGCTCATCCGGCCCGAGGGGCGCCGGGCCCTCGGCCAGCCTGCGGTGGGCGGCCGCCGCCGCGCCGGCCGCGGCGAGCCGGTCCTCGAAGTCCGGCGCCCCGGCGCCGAGCGCGGCCCAGCGCTCGAAGTCGGCCAGCGCCTGGTAGCCGGCGGAGCGCGCGTCGAGCTCGGCGCGGTCGGCGGGCTGACCGAAACGTTCCTTCTCAGACTTCTTCATGTTACGCAGCGTACCCAGTCGCGGGTTTCCCGGCTGGTAACATGGTGACACCGGCGGTCTTAGAGAGCCCGCCGAGGCGGACCGAAACGATCCGCCGGATGCCCGGTCGGCGCCCCGATCGGCTCCGACCGCGCGGCTGAATCGACGTCCCTTCTCCCGACGCCCGGCGGCCACGCGAACCCCAACGCACACGGGTCCCGCGCGGCCCGCACCCGGCGCCTCAACCGGCCGGGGCGGCACCGCCGCGAGCGAACGAAGAGGTCACGATCATCAGTACTCTGAATCATTCCACCGAGGGCGACCAGCCCGGCGGCTTCGCCGAGCTCGGCGTCGCCGCGCACATCGTCTCCGCCCTGGACGCCCAGGGCATCGCCAGCCCCTTCCCGATCCAGGCCTCCACGATCCCGGTCGCCCTCGGCGGCGCCGACATCATCGGGCAGGCCAAGACCGGCACCGGCAAGACCCTCGCCTTCGGCGTCCCGGTGCTGCAGCGGCTCGTGGACGCCCCCGCGAAGAGCGAGGAGGCCGAGCAGCCCGCCGCCGCGGCCGAGGCCCCCGCGGCGAAGCCGGCCGGCGGCAGGCGCGGACGCGGCCGAGGACGCTCCCAGGGCGGGAACGCGGGCACCAAGCTGGCCCCGGCCGGCGGCGCCCCGCAGGCCCTGATCGTGGTCCCGACCCGCGAGCTGGCCGTGCAGGTCTGCGCGGACCTCACCGCCGCGGGCAGCACCCGCGCTGCGCGGGTGCAGGCGCTCTACGGCGGCCGCGCGTACGAGCCGCAGGTGAAGGCGCTGAGCGAGGGCGTGGACGTCGCCGTCGCCACCCCGGGCCGGCTGCTCGACCTGGTCAACCAGGGCCACCTGGTGCTCGACCGGGTGCGCACGCTGGTGCTGGACGAGGCGGACGAGATGCTCGACCTCGGCTTCCTGCCGGACGTGGAGCGGATCATCCGGCAGCTGCCCGCGGACCGGCAGACGATGCTGTTCTCGGCCACCATGCCCGGCGCCGTCATCTCGCTGGCCCGGCAGTACATGAACCGGCCCACGCACATCCGCGCCGCCGACCCGCACGACCAGGGCGTGTCGGTCGCCAACATCAAGCAGTTCGTCTACCGCGCGCACGACCTCGACAAGATCGAGATGCTGGCGCGCATCCTGCAGGCCCGCGGCCGCGGCCTGACGATGGTCTTCGCGCGCACCAAGCGCGCGGTGGCCCGGATCACCGAGGAGCTGCAGGACCGGCACTTCGCGGTCGGCGCCGTGCACGGCGACCTGGCCCAGGGCGCGCGCGAGCAGGCGCTGCGCGCGTTCCGCAACGGCAAGGTGGACGTGCTGGTGGCCACGGACGTGGCGGCCCGCGGCATCGACGTCGAGGGCGTGACCCACGTGGTCAACTACCAGTGCCCGGAGGACGAGAAGGTCTACACGCACCGGATCGGCCGCACCGGCCGCGCCGGGCGCACCGGCATCTCGGTCACCCTGGTGGACTGGGAGGACATCCCGCGCTGGGGCCTGATCAACAAGGCGCTCGGCCTGGACTTCGCCGAGCCGGCGGAGCTCTACTCGAGCTCCCCGCAGCTGTACTCGGACCTGGACATCCCGGAGGGCGCCAAGGGCGCGCTGCCGAAGCAGGACCGGGTGCGCGCCGGGCTGGACGCCGAGGAGCTCGAGGACCTCGGCGAGACCGGCCGCCGGGCCGGCGGCCCCGCCGGGCGCGGCCGCGGCGGACGCCGCGACGCCGAGCCCGAGCAGCAGCCGGAGCCGCGCCGCGAGCGCACCCCCCGGCAGCGCCGGCGCACCCGCGGCGGCCAGGGCACCCCGTCGGCCGCCGCGATCACGGTGCACACCGAGCACGAGGCGGCGCTGGGCGCGGCCCCGGTCGTGCAGAGCCAGACGGACCCGTTCCGCGCGCCGAGGCACGAGCCGGTCGTCGCGGAGCAGGCCGCGGAGGTCGCCGAGGCCGCTGAGGCCGTCGAGAAGCCGAAGCGCACGAGGACCCGCAAGCGCACCGCGCCGGTCGAGGCCGTCGAAACCCCGATCGCGGAGCCCGTGGTCGAGGCAGCACCGGTCGCCGAGGGCCCGGTCGAGGAGAAGCCGAAGCGGACGCGGACCCGCAAGCGCACCGCGGCGGTCGAGAACGTCGAGACTGTCGAGGCCGTCGCGGCTCCCGTCGCCGAGCCGATCGCCGAGGCCGCTCCGGTCACACAGGCTCGCGCCGAGGAGAAGCCGAAGCGGACGCGGACCCGCAAGCGCACCGCACCGGCCGAGAACGTCGAGGCTCCGATCGCGCAGCCGGTGGCCGAGGCCGTCGTCGAGGCGCCGGCCGCCGAGCCGGTCGCGGAGAAGCCCGCGCGCAAGCGTGCCCCGCGGAAGACGGCCGCGAAGAAGGCCGCCGCCGAGGCGCCGGCGGCCGCGGAGAAGCCCGCGCAGGCCGAGAAGCCCGCGCGCAAGCGGACCGCGTCCCCGGCCAACGGCCGTGGCGGCAGCATCAGGCTCGCCTCCGGCTCGCTGGCCGACCCGAGCCTGCCGGGCCCGGAGCCGGTGCGCACCGCGCCGGTGAACGAGCCGGTGGAGCTCGCCGAGGCGGTCTTCACCCAGGAGCCGATCCTGCAGTCCACGCAGCGCAAGACCGAGCGCGCGCCGCGCAAGCGGACCGCCGCGAAGAAGTCGGTCGCGGCGCAGCCGGCGGCGCCCGCCCAGGTCACCTCCACCCTGCCGGGGCAGGACCCGGCGGCACCGGCGTCCGCCGTGAAGGCCGAGGCGGAGGACCCGCTGAACGTCGGCCCGGTCGCGAACCGGCGGCGGACCCGCATCTGACGGCGTCCAGAGCACCAAGACCGGCCCACCGCAGGGAGGGGATCCGCGTGTCCACGCCGCCGTATCTGGGACTGCCTCCGGGCGCCCATCGCGTCGCGCTGTCCGTGGCCGCGGGTCCGCTCTCCGCGCTGGAGGCGAGCCCGCCCGAGGGCGTCGAGCTGCGCGGCGAAGTCCTGTGCGTGCCCGGGTTCACCGGGTCGAAGGAGGACTTCCTGCCGCTGCTCGAACCGCTCAGCCGGGCCGGCGTGCGGGTGCTGACGTTCGACCAGCGCGGCCAGTGCGACTCCCCCGCCCTGCCCCGCAACCGGCCGTACACGCTGCAGGGCTACGGCCGGGAGCTGCGCGAGCTGATCGAGCAGCGGGCCGAGTCCGGCGTGCCGGTGCACCTGCTCGCGCACTCCTTCGGCGGCTACGTGGCCAGGCAGGCCTTGGTCGAGGGCCCGCGGCTGCCCCTGGCCTCGGTGACGCTGCTGGGCACCGGGCCCGGCGCCGTCCCGCGGCCGGCCTCCGACCGGGTGCGGTTCTTCCTCGGCGTGACCCGGGTGCTCAACCCGGTCCTGGGCAACCGCGTGCTGCTGCTGGACCGGCACCGCGATCCGCAGGTCCAGGCGTTCATCCGGCACCGGATCCGGGGCAACGACACCCGCTCGCTGCGCGCGATCGCGCGCTGGCTGCTGACCGAGCCGGACCGGGTCGACGAGCTGGCCGCGGCCCTGCTGCGGGACCGGCTGCCGTGCACCGTCCTGTGCGGCGCGGACGAGACCACCTGGAGCGTCGCCGAGCAGCGCGCCATGGCCGTACGGCTCGACGCCCCCTTCGCCGCCATCCCCGGCGGCGGCCACTCGGTCAACGTCGAGCAGCCCGGCCTGCTGGCCGAGGCGCTGCTGGAGTTCTGGGCCCGCTGCGAGATCGGCGAGGACCAGCCGGCAGTCTGACGCCGCGTCAGCCGACTGCGCCCCGGCCGGCGGCGTGCAACCTCAGCCGGCGTCCGGTGTGCCTCAGCCGACGCGCAATGCCCCAACCGTCGTCCGGCGCGCCTCACGCGGCGCGCCTCACGCGGCGTGATGACCCAACCGTCGTCCGGCGTGCCTCAGCCGTCGTCCGGCTAGCCCTCGTCCAGTTCCACCAGGAAGGACGTGGTCTTCCCGCCCCCGGGCGCGGCGCGAACCCACCAATTCGCGGTCAGCGCGTCCACCAGGCTCAGGCCCCGGTGGTGCTCGTCCTCGGGACCGGCGTTCAGCATCATCGGCAGGTCCACGCAGCGGTCGGTCACCTCGCACAGCAGCCGCCGCGGCTCGGTCCCCGGGTTCAGCTGCAGCTCGCGCGGCCCGTAGACGAGCCGGGCGTGCACGGTGATCGGGCCGGCGCCGTGCAGCACCGAGTTCGTCACCAGCTCGCTGAAGGCGACCAGCGCGCCGAACGCCCGCTCCTCCTTGCCGGGGCACTGCGCGTCGAGCCAGCCCTCCAGCCAGATCCGGGCCAGCCGGGCGTGCACCGGCAGGGCCGGAAAGGTCCACCAGACTCCGTCGGCCGGTCCGGGCGCGCTCTCGGCCTCCGCCTCGGCTGGTGGCGCTTCGTGAATCATGGTGCGCATCGCAGACCACTACCTCTCGGTTGCGCGGTCCGACGGTCCGCCTCGTTCGCGGCGCGTCATCCGTTGTCTCATCCGAGAGTAGGCCGTGCGAAGGCGATTGCGGATGCACTTTGCATCAGTGCAACTCTTTCGAGCTACGCAAAGTCCCCTTCGCGTCCGCTTTCCGTGATAAACGCAGGTCCCTCCGACCCCTGATCCGGGGTCGGAGGGACCTGAGACGCCGTCACACGCACCGCGCGCGCCCGTGAACCGAGCGCCCCCGCGGCCGGAGGTCAGACCTGGTCGGCCTTCTCCAGCGCGGTGCAGCAGGTGTCGGTGATGAGCCGGGTCACGTTGTAGGGGTCGCAGTTGGCGTTCGGGCGACGGTCCTCGAGGTAGCCCTTCTGGTCCACCTCGACCTGCCACGGGATGCGCACCGACGCGCCGCGGTTCGACACGCCGTAGCTGTACTCGTTCCACGGGGCAGTCTCGTGCAGGCCGGTGAGCCGGTCCTGGATGCCGTCGCCGTAGCCCGCGACGTGCTCGAGCGGCTTGCCCTCGGCGCCGAGCGACTCGGCGGCGGTGATGATCGGCTCGTAGGCCTCGCGCATCGCCTTGGTGGAGAAGTTGGTGTGCGCGCCCGCGCCGTTCCAGTCGCCCTTCACCGGCTTGGCGCCGAAGCTGACGGTCACGCCGTAGTCCTCGGCGACGCGGTGCAGCAGCCAGCGCGCGATCCACAGGTGGTCGGCCACCTCGGTGGTGCCGGCCGGGCCGACCTGGAACTCCCACTGGCCGGGCATGACCTCGGCGTTGATGCCGGAGATCTTCAGGCCCGCCTCGAGGCAGTAGTCCAGGTGCTTCTCGACGATCTCGCGGCCGACGATGTTGGACGCGCCGACGCCGCAGTAGTACGGGCCCTGCGGGCCGGGGAAGCCGCCGCCCTCGGGGAAGCCGAGCGGGCGCTCGCCGTCGAAGAGGGTGTACTCCTGCTCGATGCCGAACCACGGCTCCTGCGCGGCGAAGCGCTCGGCCACCTCGACGTTCGCGGCGCGGGTGTTGGACTCGTGCGGCGTGAAGTCGATGTTCTGCACCTCGCACAGCACGAGGACATTGTCGCCGCCGCGCACCGGGTCCGGCACGGTCAGGACCGGCTGCAGGACGCGGTCCGAGGCGTGGCCCTCGGCCTGGTTGGTGCTGGACCCGTCGAAGCCCCAGATCGACGGCTCGGCGCCGTCGGCCAGAATCTTCGTCTTCGACCGCAGCTGCGCGGTCGGCTTGGTGCCGTCGATCCAGATGTACTCGGCCTTGTAACTCACGGGCAGTCCTCAGCAGGCGTCAGCGGGTTTGGTGCCACCAGGCTCACAGCGGCTCGTTTCCGCCTTGTTAACCGGTCGTGAACTCGGCATCAATCGCGTGACGAGTCGCCGCCGCGCGGACCGTCGCCCGGCCGGCCGTCCGGACCGTCGAACCACTCGGGCGGCGGACCCTCGCCGAACGACCCGTCCGAGGGGTCCCCGCCGCCGTCGTCGTCCTCCCGGAAGATCGGGCTGTCCGCGTTGGTCACCACCGCGGCGAGCGGCGGCAGCAGCGCCGCGACGACGCTCATCACGCCCGCGGCGAACACCGAGTAGTACCGCACCCAGGTCCAGGCGAGCACGATCAGCAGCAGGCAGGCGCCCATGATCAGGAAGTAACGCAGGTGGCGCCGCTGCTCGGTGATCGGTTTCGGCGGTTCCGGCGAGTTCGGCTCCGGGTCGACCAGGTGGTACGGCGGCACGTCGCGTCCCGGCTGGTAGTGGGCCCCCTGCCGGATCCGGACGGAGACGACGACGATGTTGCCCAGCGAGAGGAGCGCGACCAGCGCGAAGAAGACCAGGAAGGGCAGGGTGCGCAGCCAGAACCCGAAGATCGCGATCCCGGCCAGCCCGTTGACCAGGCCGAGAACGGCCAGCGTGAGGCGCATCCGCAGCGGGCTGCGGGCATGCGTGGGCTCGTCCCCCGTGCGAACCCGGTGCTTCTGCTGCCATTCCATGCGCGCCATCCTAGGGACCGGAGCGTCAGCCCAGGCACTTGCGGGTACCCGTCCGGACCAGTCCCAATCAGCCCTCGAAGCGACGCGTTCGGCGCCCTCACCAGGCACGTTATTCACTGTGATCCAGATCACACCCACGTGGTGTACGAAACGGTTTCGTACACGCGGGGGCCGAGGTAGGGTCAGTCCTGTACGAAACGGTTTCGTTCACATGTTGGGGCGGTATCATCCCGGCCAGTGAGCGCGGCCGTCACCGGAATCGGCCGCGAAAGGAGTCGGACATGGTCGACATCGACGTCGCCGAGAAGGACGTGCCCGGCTCCCGGCGCGGAGCCGGCCGCCGCACGGCGATCTGCCAGGCGACGTGCGAGCTGCTGGCGAAGGTGGGCTACGACCGGATGACGATGGACGCCATCGCCACCCAGGCCAAGGCCAGCAAGGCGACCATCTACCGGATGTGGCCGGACAAGCCGCAACTGGTGGCGGAGGCGCTCAAGTGCCAGTTCAGCGAGAACTCCGATGTGCCGAACACCGGCTCGCTGCGCGGGGACCTGATGGCGCTGATGACGCTCGCCTGCGAGGCCGCGACCAGCGAGATCGGCGAGATCATCGTGGGCGTGATGACCGCCGCTGCGCACGATCCGCGGCTGGCCGAGACGCTCAGCCAGACCGTCTTCGCGGACAAGGCCAAGATGCACGTGGACCTGGTGCGGCGGGCGGCGGAACGGGGCGAGGTGCACCCCGACACCGATCCGGCACTGATCCACGAGGTCATCCACTCGCTGATCTCCGGACGCATGACCTGGATGCTCGGGCCGCTCGACGACGCGTACATCCGGCACGTGGTGGACGACATCCTGATCCCGGTCATGACCTACCGGAAACCCTGACCTGACCTGGCCCTTTCCGGCCATCACCCAGTCCTTCGCACGCATCTGGACCTCGATAGACGCAGAAACTGTCGGAGCCGCCCCGTAGCGTGGGGCCGTCCCGCCGGGGGACCGTTCGTCCCCTCGATTCGAACATTTGTTCACCTATTCGTCATCCCTGGAGGGGACCGAACATGTCAGACCTCCTCACGGCGGACGCCCCGCCCAAGGATTCGAGGCGCTGGCTGGCCCTCGTGGTCATGCTCTTCGCCCAGCTCATGGTCGTGCTCGACAGCACGGTCGTGAACATCGCGATGCCGCAGGCCCAGGCGGCCCTGCACATCACCGACGCCAACCGGCAGTGGATGCTGACGGCGTACACACTGACCTTCGGCGGCCTGCTGCTGCTCGGCGGCCGCATCGCCGACTACGTGGGCCGCAAGCGCGTCTTCCTGGTCGGCCTGGTCGGCTTCGCGCTGGCCTCCGCGCTCGGCGGACTCGCCCAGAACGAGGGCATGCTCTTCGGCGCGCGCGCCCTGCAGGGCGCGTTCGGCGCGATCCTGGCCCCGGCCTCGCTCTCGCTGATCACCGTGACCTTCACCGACGTCAAGGAGCGCGCCCGCGCGTTCGGCATGCTCGGCGCGATCAGCGGCGTCGGCGCGGCGATCGGCCTGGTCATGGGCGGCTGGCTGACCCAGGACTTCAGCTGGCGCTGGTGCCTGTTCGTGAACATCATCATGGCCGTCGTGGCCTTCGTCGCCGCCGTCCCGCTGCTGCACGAGTCGAAGGCGCACGGCAACACCCGGTACGACATCCCCGGCGCGATCCTGGCCACGGCCGGCCTCGCGAGCGTGGTCTACGGCTTCACCAACGCGGCCAAGCCCGGCCAGGGCTGGGGCGCGAGCGAGACGCTGCTGTTCCTGATCGGCGGCGGCCTGGCGCTGGTGGCCTTCGTGCTGGTCGAGGCGCGCGTGTCCAACCCGCTGCTGCCGCTGCGGGTGATCTGGAACGGCAACCGGGGCGGCTCCTACGCGGCCTCGGTGTTCATGGGCGCGGGCATGTTCGGCATGTTCATGTTCTTCACGTACTACTTCCAGCAGTCGCTGGGGTACTCGCCGCTCAAGACCGGCCTGCTCTACCTGCCCTTCACCGGCGCGCTGATCGTCACCGCGGGCGCCGTCAGCCCCCTGCTGCCGCGGATCGGCCCGCGCATCCTGATGACCTACGGCGCGCTGGTCGCGGCGGGCGGCCTGTTCTGGCTGACCCAGCTGAAGCTGGACTCGTCGTACGCGGGGATGATCCTGCCCTCGATGGTCCTGATGGCGCACGGCATGGGCTGCGTGTTCGTGCCGCTGGCCAACACCGCGCTGACCGGCGTGTCCGAGCACGACGCGGGCGTGGCCAGCGCGATGGTCAACACGACCCAGCAGATCGGCGGCTCGCTCGGCGTGGCGCTGCTGAACACCTTCTTCACCACCGCGACCGCCACCTACGTCACCGCGCACAAGGCCACGCTGGGCGTGGTGCAGGCGAATGTGCTCGGCGCGATCCACGGCTACAACGTGGCCTTCATGGTCAGTGCGTTCCTGCTGGTCGCCGCAGCGGTGATCATCTTCGCGCTGATCCGCAAGGACCCGGAGCACGAGGGCGCGGTGTCCGGAGCCCCGGTCGACCGGCCGGTCGTGCACGTGGGCTGACCCCCGCGCAGCGGCTCCGATCCGAACCCGGACACGGAAAAAGGACCCTCGCGTCGACGCCCTTGTCGACGCGAGGGTCCTTCGCTTGCCGCGGTGGCTCGCCGTTTTGTCACATTGTTACGGCGATCTCACGCCGCGACGGGCCTACAGGCCCGCCTCGAGCGCCGGGTAGTACCCGTACTGCTGGCCGTCGGCGGTCGGGTGGTAGGACTCGGAGATGTCCAGCCAGTTGAGCGAGTGCAGCCACGGGCTGCTGTCGCAGATCTCGTGTCCGGCGAAGTTGGAGCGGACGTCCTCGTAGACGAAGTTGCCGTACTTCGCCACCTCCGTCGCGATGACGCTGTCGAGCTCGTCGGCGGCGCCGTTGATCGCGGTCCGGCTGGTGCCGGACAGCCCGACGCAGCTGCTGGACTGGGACAGGTCGTAGAACTCGGGGTAGCCGAGGACGATGACGTGGGCGTTCGGAGCGTCCTTGCGGATGTCGGCGTAGGTGGTGTCGAGCAGGCCGGGCAGGGTGTTCTTCGCGTAGCTCTCGGCGCTGTCCACGGCCGAGACGCAGCCGCTGGTGCCCTCGAGGACGCAGTCCTCCATGACCGTGCTGAAGCCCGCGTCGTTGCCGCCGATGGTGATCGACACCAGGTTGGTGGACGAGCTCAGCGCGCCGAGCTGGCTGCTGATCACGTCCGAGGTCTTGGCACCGGAACAGGCCTCGTCGGTGAACGCGATCGACGAGTGGGCCTTGTCGTACAGGTAGGGGTACGCGCTCTCGCTGACGTCGCAGCTGTTGATGTAACTGCCGGAACCGACGCCGGACGAGTACGAGTCGCCGAGGGCGACGTAGTTGGTGTAGGTCGCGGCGTGGGCGGCGCCCGTCGCGAACAGGGTCAACGCGGCGGCGGTGCCCGCGGTGGCGATGACGGAGACGCATCGACGGGTGCTGACGGTCCTCATGGCTGGATGTCCTCCCTGGTGGCAGCCTTGTATAAACAAGTAATCAGGAATCAGGGGGGTCACAAGAAGGTTTCCGAGTCTTTACGGAGTTTCACGGGCGTGTCCCAAGCAGGCGGCGGACGCATGGTGTACGGCGGGTGCCGGGCGCCGCCGAAAGGCTCGGCGAGCGCCCCGCGGCGGCGCGGCGGCAGAATGAACGCGTGAGGATTCTGGAGATCGTGCTCGGCTCGCTGGTCGTGCTCGCCACGTGGGTGTCGGTGGTGGCCAACCTGGTGGTGCCGCGCGGGCTGCGCTCCCGCTACACGCGGCTGATCCGGGACCTCGTGCGGGTGCCCTTCCAGGCCGCGGCCGACCACTGCCGCACCTTCGAGAGCAAGGACCTGATCCTGGCGTGGGCGGCGCCGCTGTCCATCCTGGCCACGCTGCTGAGCTGGCTCGGGCTGTCCGTGGTCGGCTTCGGGTTCGTGCTGGCCGGGGTGGGCGGCACCAACCCCGGCAAGGGCATGCTGGAGTCCGGCTCGTCGGTGTTCACGCTGGGCTTCCTGAGCAGCTCGGACAGCCAGCAGATCTTCGTCGACTTCTGCGCGGCGGCCACCGGTCCGGTGATGATCGGCCTGCTGGTCGGATACCTCCCGGCGATGTACAGCGCGTACTCGCAGCGCGAGGCCGAGGTGACGATGCTTCAGGCCCGCGCCGGCGTGCCGGCCTGGGGCCCGGAGATCCTGATGCGGCACGTCCAGGTGCCCGGCCTGATCACCCAGCTCACCGCCCTCTACCAGGGCTGGGAGCGCTGGGCCGCGCAGATCGCGGAGAGCCATACGAGCTACCCGGTGCTGATCCACTTCCGCTCCCCGCGCGCCACCCGCAACTGGCTGGTGGCGCTGCTGGCGATCATGGACGCGGCGGCCCTGGAGCTGGCGCTGAACCCCTCGAAGCCCAAGGCCACGATGCGGATGACGCTGCGGGCCGGGTTCACCTGCCTGCGCGAGATCGCCGACGTCGAGGGCATCCCGTACGACGTCGATCCTGACCCGGACAGCGAGATCCAGCTGAGCTACGCCGAGTTCTCGCAAGGCCTGGACATGCTGCGGTACGCCGGCTACCCGATGGAGCGCGGCCCGGAGGACGCCTGGGCCCACTTCCGCGGCTGGCGGGTGAACTACGAGTCGCTCGCCTACACGCTGGCCTACCGGATCGACGCCGTCGCCGCGCCCTGGTCCGGCCCGCGCCGCACCCAGCGGCAGGTACTCTCCGTCCGCACGCCGGTCGATCGCCAGCCCAGCCGCTCCCGCCCGGCCGTGTCCGCCGCCGACGAGGACCGGCAGCCGACGGCGCCCCGCGGCAAGGCGTAGGGCCGGGAGCGCCTCCGCAAGCCGCCGACGGCGCATCAGTCGACGCAGGGGACGCCGGGCGGCGGGTTGAGGTCGACCGGTGCGGGGGCGGTCGACGCCGCGGCCGGCATCGCGGTCTTTGCGGCCGCCGTCTTGGCCGCCGTCTTGCCGTGGGACGTGGCCGCGCCGGTCTGGCCGGCGCCGACCTCGGTGACCGCCTGAGAGTCGCCGGAGTCGCTCTCGGTGGCCGCGCCCTGCGGCACCTGGGGGATGGCTCCGGTGCCCGAGCTCAGGCCGGCCGGGACCTTGCCGGCGATGAGCTCCTGGGCGTCGGTGCGCACCTTGGCCGGGTCGATGATGTTGACCGACTCGCCGTCCTCGGTGGCGAAGCCCTCGATCGGGAGCGTGTAGAAGCTCACCCGGCCCGAGGTGAGCGCGCCCGCCTGCCGGATGAACGTCAGCGGGTTGAAGCCCGCGTCGACGACGACGTCCCGGTGGGCCACGTCGAGCAGCGCGCTGAGCTTGCTGAGGCTGCCGAAGACGCCGTCGGACTCCAGCTTGGCGGCGGCGGAGGCGAGGAAGGCCTGCTGACGGTGCGTCCGGTCGAGGTCGCCGCCGCTCAGGTTGTGGCGCTGGCGGACGAATTCGAGGGCCTGCTGGCCGTCGAGCGTCTGCACGCCGGCCGGGAAGTTCGCGCCGGAGTAGTCGTCGTGCGCGGGCTGCTTGAGGCAGACGGTGACGCCGCCGAGGGCGTTGGCGAGGTCGTAGAAGCCCGCGAGGTTGATCTCGGCGAAGTGGTCCACCTGGACGCCGAGCAGGTCCTGCACGGCCTCGACCGCGGCCTTGCGCCCGGCCTCGCGGCCGACGGTCTCGAGCTGCGCCTGGCCGGTCACGCCGTTCTGCTGGGCCTGCTGCTCGGCGAGCGCCTTGGCCCGGCCGTACGCCTCCTTGATCTTGTGCTGGCCGAGGCCCTCCGGGAGGTCCACGTAGTCGTCGCGCGGGATGGACAGCGCGACGGCGCGCGAGCCGTCGGCCGGCACGTGCAGCAGGATCAGGGTGTTGGTGTTGTAGCCGCCGATGTCGCTGCTGGAGCCCGCGTGCAGCTTGTCCAGGATGTCGGCGGGCAAATCGTTGCCGTTCATGTCCTTGCGCGAGTCCAGGCCCATCAGCAGGATGTTCTGGTCGGTCTCCGGGTGGTCCCCGAGGCCGTCGAGCGCGTCGGACGTGGTGAGCGTGCCGAGGATCGTCCGGTCCATGTACCAGCCGGTCGCGGCGGTGGCCAGGATGATCACGGCGAGCGTGCCGGACAGCGCCCGCAGGCCGATCCGCAGGCCGCGGGGCAAGCGCAGCCGGGCCAGCGGCGAGGGCGCGCGGCTGCCGGTCTGGGACGGCCGCGGCCGCCGGTTCGGGGTCACGCGGGCCGCCCTTCCGGTCGGGAGATCCTTCCGTGTTCCCGGCCAGCCTAGAAAAACCCTGGTGGCCGGGCGGGCAGGCGAGGCCGCCGCTTCACCCGTTCGGCCCCGCGCTTTCCTAGACCGCTTCCGCTGTGTTACTCATGGGTACGAGAAGGCCGAACACCACCGGCCGATCACGACGCACCGGGCGCCACAAGCCGTCCGGTCAGTACCCAAGAAAGGCGGCGACGGTGCCGTCCAGCTCGACCGTGCCATCCACGTCGCGCTCAGCGCCCTCCACGCTGCGCGAGCTGTCCGGGCAGCTGCGCGAACGCCTGGCCGAGGTGCGCCTCGGCGGGGACGAGCGCTCCCGCGCCCGCCATCTCTCCCGCGGCAAGCTGCTGCCGCGGGACCGGATCGACCGGCTGCTCGACCCGGGCTCCCCCTTCCTCGAACTCGCCCCGCTGGCCGCCTACGGCCTCTACGCCGAGCACGGCGGCCCGGTGCCGTCCGCGGGAATCGTCACCGGCATCGGGCGGGTGCACGGCCGGACGTGTGTCATCGTGGCGAACGACGCGACCGTCAAGGGCGGCACCTACTACCCGATGACGGTGAAGAAGCACCTGCGCGCCCAGCAGATCGCCGCCGACAACCGCACCCCCTGCCTCTACCTCGTCGACTCCGGCGGCGCCTACCTTCCGCTGCAGGACGAGGTCTTCCCGGACCGCGAGCACTTCGGCCGGATCTTCTTCAACCAGGCCCGGATGTCGGGCGCGGGCATCCCGCAGCTGGCCGCCGTGCTCGGCGCGTGCACGGCGGGCGGCGCGTACGTCCCGGCGATGAGCGACGAGACGATCATCGTGCGGAATCAGGGCACGATCTACCTCGGCGGCCCGCCGCTGGTCCGCGCGGCCACCGGCGAGATCGTCACCGCCGAGGAGCTGGGCGGCGCCGACGTGCACACCCGGCTCTCCGGCGTGGCCGACCACCTCGCCGAGGACGACGAGCACGCCCTCGATCTGCTGCGCACCGCGGTGGCCAGCCTGCCTCCCGCGACGCCGTGGCTGGCGCCGGAGGCGCCCGAGGAGCCGGCCGCGGATCCGGAGGAGCTCTACGACCTCGTCCCGACCGATCCGCGCATCCCCTACGACGTGCGCGAGGTGATCCGGCGCATCGTCGACGGCTCGCGGACGCACGAGTTCAAGGCCCGCTACGGCGAGACGCTGGTCTGCGCGTTCGCGAAGATCCACGGCTACCCGGTGGGCATCCTGGCGAACAACGGCGTGCTGTTCGGCGAGTCCGCGGTCAAGGGCGCCCACTTCATCGAGCTCTGCCAGCAGCGCCGGATCCCGTTGCTGTTCCTGCAGAACATCAGCGGCTTCATGGTGGGCAAGGACTACGAGAACCGCGGCATCGCGCGCGACGGCGCGAAGCTGGTCACGGCCGTGGCCTGCGCGACGGTGCCCAAGCTGACCGTCGTGATCGGCGGCTCGTTCGGCGCGGGCAACTACGGCATGTGCGGCCGCGGGTACGACCCGCGCTTTCTGTGGATGTGGCCGAACGCGCGGATCTCGGTGATGGGCGGCGAGCAGGCGGCGATGGTGCTGGCCACGGTGCGCCGGGACCGGATCGAGGCCGAGGGCGGCGCGTGGGCGGCCGAGGACGAGGACGCGTTCAAGAAGCCGATCCGGGACCAGTACGAGACACAGGGCTCGCCCTACTACTCGACGGCGCGGCTGTGGGACGACGGGATCATCGACCCCGTCGACACCCGGCGGGTGCTCGGCCTGGCCCTGGCGGCCACCTCGTACGCCGAGCCCGAGCCGGTCAACTACGGCGTCTTCCGGATGTAGGGGGCAGCATGATCGAGTCAATCCTGATCGCCAACCGCGGCGAGATCGCGCTGCGGGTGATCCGCACGGCGCGCGCCCTGGGCATCCGCACGGTCGCCGTCTACTCGGACGCCGACGCCGGCTCGCCGCACGTGCGCGCGGCCGACTCCGCGGTCCGCCTCGGCCCCGCCCCGGCGACCGAGTCCTACCTGAACGTCGCCGCCGTGCTCGCCGCCGCGCGCGAGTCCGGGGCCGACGCCGTGCACCCCGGCTACGGCTTCCTGTCCGAGAACGCGGGCTTCGCGCAGGCCTGCCGCGAGGCCGGGCTCACCTTCATCGGCCCGCCCGCCGAGGTGATCTCCGCTCTCGGCCGCAAGGACGCCGCGCGGGAACTCGCCGAGCAGGCGGACGTGCCGGTGCTCCGCTCGTACCGCGCGGACGAGGTGCCCGACGACGTCTTCCCGGTACTGGTGAAGGCGGCTTCGGGCGGCGGCGGCAAGGGCATGCGGATCGTGCGCGCGCCCGCCGACCTGCCGGACGCCCTCAAGGCCGCCGAGCGCGAGGCGGAATCAGCGTTCGGCGACGGCACGGTGCTGGTCGAGCGGTACCTGGAGCACGGCCGGCACGTCGAGGTGCAGATCCTCGCGGACGGCCACGGAAACGTCGTCCACCTGGGCGAGCGCGACTGCTCCGTGCAGCGGCGGCACCAGAAGGTCGTCGAGGAGAGCCCGGCGCCCACGATCGGCCCGCAGCTGCGCGAGCGGCTGCTGGAGGCCGCGGTCCGGCTGTGCCGCAAGGTCGGCTACGTCAACGCGGGCACCGTCGAGTTCATCGTCTCAGGAGACGAATTCTTCTTCCTCGAGGTGAACACGCGCCTGCAGGTCGAGCATTCGGTGACCGAACTCGTGACCGGGCTCGACCTCGTGGCGCTCCAGATCAGGATCGCCCGCGGCGAGCGACTGCCTCAGCTCTCTGCGACGCCGGACGGGCACGCGATCGAGGTCCGGGTCTACGCCGAGGACGCCGAGCACGGCTTCCTGCCGCAGGCGGGCGTCGCGGAGTCCGTGCGGTGGCCTCACCAGGAGAACCCGGCGAGCCTGCGGGTCGACACGGCCCTGCGCACCGGGGGCGAGGTCACGGCGTACTACGACCCGATGGTGGCCAAGGTGACCGCGCACGGCGCCGACCGGGAGGCCGCGCGCCGGAACCTGCTCAAGGCCCTCGACGGCACCGCGGTCACCGGCCTCGTGACGAACCTGGCGTTCCTGCGCACGGTGCTCGGCTCCGCCGAGTTCGCCGACGCGACCATCGACACCTCCTGGCTCGACACGCACCCCGACCTGCCCTTCCACCCCCGGCTCGAGCCGGACGGCCCAACGCCCTTCGACGCGCGCGACGGCTGGCGGCTGGGCGGACCGGCGGTTCCGGCACGTGCCCACGCCGAACGCGTCGCGGCGGCGGACAGCGGGTCCGCCGAGGCCGACGGCTCGGTGCGCGCGCCGATGCCGGGCACGGTGCTCGCGGTTAAGGTGCAGGAAGGACAGCCGGTCACGGCCGGCGAACCGCTCGGCGTGCTGGAGGCGATGAAGATGGAGCACACGCTGACGGCGCCGTGCGACGGCGTTCTGACGGCGATCGGCGCCGCCGTCGGAGACCAGGTGCCGCTGGGCCACGTTCTCTTCGAGGTGGAGCCGAAATGATCCCCGGACTTCCGCAGAAGCTCACCCAGCACGGCCTGCCGCAACGCGTCACGGTGTACGAGGTCGGCGCGCGCGACGGCCTGCAGAACGAGAAGGCCGTCGTGCCGACGTCCGCCAAGGCCGAGTTCATCGAGCGCCTCGCCGGCGCCGGCCTGTGGATGATCGAGGCGACCGGCTTCGTGCACCCGAAGTGGGTACCGCAGCTCGCCGACGCCGACGAGCTGATGCCGATGCTCGCCTCGCGCACCTTCAACGAGCACACCCGCTTCCCGGTGCTCGTGCCGAACCGCCGCGGGCTCGTGCGCGCCGCGGCCACCGGCGCCAAGGACATCGCCGTCTTCGCCTCGGCAACCGAGACCTTCGCGCTGAAGAACCTCAACTCGACCATCGATGACTCGATGAAGGAGATCGAGGCCACGCTGCAGCAGGCGCTCGCGCGCCGCATGCGGGCTCGGGGCTACGTCTCGATGTGCTTCGGCGACCCCTGGGAGGGTCCCGTCTCGATGCGCAAGGTGACGGACGTCGTAGTGCGGCTGATCGATGCCGGGTGCACGCAGGTGAGCCTCGGCGACACCATCGGCACCGCCACCCCGGGCCACGTGCGCACCCTGATCGACGCGCTGGAGCGGCGCGGCGTGTCCCGCGACCGGCTCGCCGTGCACTTCCACGACACCTACGGCCAGGCGCTGGCGAACACGTACGCCGCGCTGCAGGCCGGCATAGCGACCGTCGACGCCTCCGCGGGAGGTCTCGGCGGTTGCCCCTACGCCGAATCCGCCACGGGCAACCTGGCCACCGAAGACCTCGTGTGGATGCTCGACGGCCTCGGCATCACCACCGGCGTCGACCTCCAGAAGCTGGTCGACGTCTCGAGCTGGATGGCCGGAATCCTCGGCCGTCCGGCCCCGTCCCGTACCGTCCAAGCCCTCATGAAGGGCTCGAAGAACGGATGATGACCGCCATGCTCGACCCCACGCTTCCCGCCGAATACGAGGACCTCCGCAAGGCCGTCGAGGCCTTCGCGCGCGAGGAGGTGGCCCCGGTCATCGGCGACTACTACGAGCGGCACGCCTTCCCGTACCCGATCGTCGCCGCGATGGGACGGATGGGCCTGTTCGGCCTGCCGTTCCCGAGCGAGTACGGCGGCATGGACGGCGACTACTTCGCGCTGTGCATCGCGCTGGAGGAGCTCGCCCGGGTCGACTCGTCCGTGGCCATCACGCTCGAGGCGGGCGTCAGCCTGGGCTCGATGCCGGTGTACCGCTTCGGCACCGACGAGCAGAAGGAGTACTGGCTCACCGACCTGTGCAAGGGCGAGCGGCTGGCGGCGTTCGGGCTCACCGAACCCGGCGGCGGCTCCGACGCGGGCGCCGTGAACACCCGCGCGGGCAACGTCGGCGACTCCTGGGTCATCAACGGCTCGAAGTCCTTCATCACCAACTCCGGCACCGACATCACCTCGCTGATCACGGTCATGGCCGTGACCGCGCGCGATGACGACGGACGCGCCGAGCTGAGCTGCGTCCTCGTGCCGTCCGGGACCCCGGGCCTGACGGTCGAGCCCGGCTACTCGAAGGTCGGCTGGTGCGCCTCGGACACCCACGGCCTGGTCTTCGACAACTGCCGCGTGCCGCAGGAGAACCTGCTCGGCGAGCGAGGCCGCGGGTACGCCCAGTTCCTGCGCACGCTCGACGAGGGCCGGATCGCGATCGCCGCGCTGGCCACCGGGCTCGCGCAGGGCTGTGTCGACGAGTGCGTCCGCTACGTCAAGGAGCGTTCCGCCTTCGGCCACAAGATCGGCGAGTACCAGGCGATCCAGTTCAAGATCGCCGACATGGAGGCTCGGGCGCACAGCTCGCGGCTGGCCTGGCGGCACGCGGCCGGCCTGCTGCTGGCCGGCAAGCCGTTCAAGAAGGAGGCCGCGATCGCCAAGCTGGCGGCGAGCGAGGCCGCGATGGCCAGCGCGCGCGAGGCCGCGCAGATCTTCGGCGGCTACGGCTTCATGAACGAGTTCCCGGTCGGCCGCTTCTACCGGGACGCGAAGATCCTGGAGATCGGCGAGGGCACCAGCGAGGTGCAGCGCCTGCTGATCGCCCGCTCGCTGAACCTGGTCTGAAATCTCGTCGAATCTCCCTCGACGCAGGTGAGAGTGGCAGGACGCCGGGGTATCCCGGCGTCCTCAAGGCGGGCCGGAAACTGGTAGCCTGTGCGAACCCTGAGGGGGGAATTTTTCGCCACGCGCCATAGGAGAAGAGCCGCACATGGCCACTCTGCAGGAGACCCTGCTCGCCCCGGATGTCCGCCCGAACGTCATCGCCGACGGCGTGACCCTCGTCGAGGAGGAGGTGTCGGACAAGGGCCTGATCATCAAGGGCGCCTACAAGACCGTCACCGCCTTCGCCTCCGGCATCATCCACGACGCGGTGGAGACGCTGCTTCCGGAGATGATCGGCAAGCTTGACCCGTTCTGGGCCGACTTCCAGGCTGCCGGCGGCGGCAGCTTCGGCGACTACCTCGCCAAGAACGGCGAGGCCGCGTCCGAGGCCCTGCTCGCCGTCACCGACGAGCGTGCCAAGAACTCGGAGCGCGCCCCGATCCGCAAGGCCTACAACGCCGTGCGTCCGAGCGGAGTCAAGAACGTCGAGGCCGCGCTGCCGCGTCTGGGCGCCCTCATCGAGAAGTACGCGGGCTGACGCAACCTCAGCCGCAGTACGCGCACCGCAACTAGTTACGGCAGCTACTGCCGTTCTTGTCAGTGCCTCCTGCGATAGTCGATTCAGATGACGTCGAGTCATCAGTCGACTACCAGGAGGCATTGTCATGTCTGTGAACCAGATCGAGCTCGAGCTCGCCGCCAACTCCGGCCCCGCCTGGCTCGCCGTGGAGGGCGCGCCGGTGACGGTGTCCTTCCCCGCCGAGGCCGTGCGCTTCGAGGGTGAGGAGTTGCGCTTCGTCACGGGAGGCGACGTGGTGCGCACCGTGCCGCGCAACGAAGTCGCGGCGCTCAGCTGGCGCGGCACGGCGCGCGGCAAGCCCACTCCCCCGCGCAACGCGGGCGTCGCGTGGACGGACGAGGAGCGCGAGCAGCTCGCCGCGGAGGTGCACGGCGAGCTGAGCTGGGCCGAGATCGGGCGCCGGCACGAGAGATCCGTGGCGGGCGTACGGCTCGAGGCGGAGAAGTTGGGGCTCATCGAGGCGCCGAAGTAGCGCCTGGGCACCCGGCGCCACGCGGGGATTCGGCGCGCACCGAGTGTTCGTTCGAATCCCCGCATCACAACTAGTTCTCGCTGTCAATCCGTGTCGTAGAACAGTCGCTCGAAGGCGGTACGCGCGCGGCGCGCCAGCCGGCGATGGGTGTCGAGCAGCGTCTCGCTGTCGACGTCCTCGCCGAGGTAGCGCGCGATCCCGGCCAGCTCCTTCGCATCCGTGGGGACCTGGTCGCCGGGTCGTCCGCGCACGATCGCGATCCCGTTGCGCAGCAAGGAGGTGTGCGTCCAGGCTTCGTCGAGCAGCGCGGCGTCCTCGGCGTCCAGCAGTCCGGCGTGGGCAGCCGCGGCGAGGGAGGCCCGCGTCCCGGTGACGCGCAGCTCCGGCACGTCGTTCCCGTGCCGCAACTGGAGGAGCTGCGCGATCCATTCGACATCTGACAGGCCGCCGGGGCCGAGCTTGGTGTGCAGCGCGCGGTCGGCGCCGCGCGGCAGCCGCTCGGCCTCCATCCTGGCCTTCAGCCGCCGGATCTCGCGCACCTCGGCCTCGCCCGCCCCGGATTCCGGGTAGCGGAAGGGGTCGATCGCGGCGATGAACCGCTTGCCGAGGTCGGCGTCGCCGGCGACCGTTGCCGCGCGCAGCAGCGCCTGCGCCTCCCAGGTGTTGGACCAGCGCTGGTAGTACGCGGCGTATGAGGCGAGCGTGCGCACCAGCGGCCCCTGCCTGCCCTCGGGCCGCAGGTCGGCGTCGATCTGCAGCGGCGGGTCGGTGCTCGGCGTCTGCAGCAGCGAGCGCATCTCGGTCGCGATGGCCGTAGCCGCGCTCGATGCGGCGCGCTCGTCGGCGCCGGGCAGCGGCTCGTAGACGAACAGCACGTCTGCGTCCGAGCCGTATCCGAGCTCGAAGCCGCCGAACCGGCCCATGCCGATGACCGCGAAACGAACCAGCGGCTTGCCGTCGCCGGAGCCGAAGGCCAGCACGGCGTCGAGCGCGCCCTGCACGGTGGCGGCGGTAACGTCCGTCAGCGCGCGCCCGATCGCCTCGACGCGCACTCCGGGACCCGCATCCTCGAACTGCCCCAGCACGTCGGCCGCCGCGATGCGCAGCAACTCCCGCCTGCGGACGGCGCGGACGGACGCGACAGCCTGGGCGGCGTCGGAGGCGCGGCACACGAGCGCGGTCAACTCCGTCGCCAGGGACTCGCGCGTCTTCGGCTCGATCGACTTCGAGAGCTCCGCGACGGCGTTGGGCGCGCGCAGCAGCAGATCCGTGACGTAGCCCCCCGAGGAGAGCAGCTGGGCCAGCCTCGCCGCGGTCTCGCCCTCGTCGCGCAGCGATCTGAGGTACCAGGGCGTGCTGCCGAGCGCGTCGGACAGCCGGCGGAAGGCCAGCAGGCTCGCGTCCGGATCCGGTGCGTCGCCGAACCAGTTGAGGAACGCCGGAAGCAGCGTGCGCTGAATAGCCGCGCGGCGGCTCAGACCCGAGGTCAGCGCCTCGATGTTCGTCAGCGCGCCGGCCGGATCCGCGTAGCCCAGCGCCGTGAGCCGCGATTTCGCCGCGTCGGCCGAGAGCTTCTCGGAGTCGGTGCTCAACCGGACATCGGCGGGCGCGAGCCGGGAGACCGTCGTGAGAAGGGGCCGGTAGAACAGCTTCTCATGCAGTTGGCGCACGACGCGCGCGTGCGACTGCCAGGCCGCGCGCAGCTGGCCGGCCGGGTCCGTGCTGAAGCCGAGCGAGCGGCCGATCCGCCGCAGCGAGGGCTCATCGGTCGGCATCAGATGCGTGCGCTCCAACCGGAAGAGCTGGATCCGGTGCTCGACCGTGCGCAGGAACTCGTAAGCCTCAGCGAGCTGCTGCGCGTCCTGCCGGCCGACGAAGCCGCCGGTACCGAGCGCTGCCAAGGCATCCAGCGTCGCGCGCTTGCGCAGCGACGGATCGGCGCGGCCGTGGACCAGCTGCAGCAGCTGGATCGCGAACTCGACGTCGCGCAAGCCGCCGGGACCGAGCTTGATCTCCCGCTCGACGGAAGCGGAGCCCGGAGCGCTGCGCAGCGAGGATTTCGCGTGGTCCACGACACGCCGCCGCATCGCGCGCACGTCCTCGACGAAATGCGGGCGCTCCACCGCCGACCAGATCAGCGGGCTGACGAACCCGACGTACGCCTCGCCGAGCTCCATGTCCCCCGCGACCGGCCGCGCCTTGAGCAGCGCCTGGAACTCCCAGGTCTTCGCCCAGCGCTGGTAGTACGCGGCGTGGCTGGCGAGCGTGCGCACCAGCGGACCGGACTTGCCCTCGGGCCGCAGTCCCGCGTCGACCTGCCAGATACTGCCCTCGGCCGTCACCTCGCCGCACAGCCGCATCATCCCGGCGGCCAGCTGGGTGCCGGTGCGCAGCGCCTCGTACTCCTCGGCCTCGCTGCCGTCCGGCATCCGCCCCGGGGCGGCGACGAAAACGACGTCCACGTCGCTGACGTAGTTCAGCTCGCGTGCGCCGCACTTGCCCATGCCGACGACCGCGAGCCGGCACGGGACCGCGTCGGCCGAGAGTTCCGCGCGGGCGACGGCGAGCGCGGCGTCCAACGTGGCCCCGGCCAGGTCGGACAGCTCGCGCCCGACCTCGGCCATCGAAGCCCCGCCGGCCACGTCGCGGGCCGTGATACGCAGCAGACCCCTGCGATACGCCACGCGCAGCGCGTCCGCCGCCTCGAGGCCGGTCAGCCGCGCGCGCGGCTCGCCGGCACCCGGATCCGCGCCGACCGCGGTCAGCAGCGTGCGGCGCAGGAAGTCCGGACCCGGCGCCAGGTCCTCCGGCTCCAGTTCGTCCAGCGCGTGCCAGGACTGCGGGTGCCTGGCCAGGAAATCGCCGAGCACCGAGGAGACGCCGAGGACGCCGAGCAGCCTTCCGCGCAACGGCTGGGAGGCGGCCAGCGTCGCCCGCAGCACCTGCCGGTCGTCGGTGTCGGCGGCCAGCAGCCGGGCCAGGGATCCGAGCGCGGTGTCGGGATCCGCGCACTTCCCGACGCTCTCCAGGAACACCGGATCCACGGCCAGATCTTCGAACTCGGGTCCGGCCAGCAGCGCGGCGGCGGCCGCCGGATCGGCGAATCCGCGGCGAGCTAGTCGGCTGAGCTGCGATTCGCGTTCTCGGGGAGCGGCCACGACTCGACCTTAACCACTGCGCGGGCCCGCGGCCAGGCCGGTTCCCGCCAAGATCGGCGATCATGACGCACGATTCGCGATAGTTCGCTCGAAAGAGTCATTCGCCACGCGACTACCCTCCGCTGCGCTACGGTGACGCCATGCGCGATATGACTGTGACTTCGACCGATTACACCGTTCGCGGCGCCCGTACCCCTGCTCCCGGGAGCACCGCACCGGGTTATCCCCGGCTCGCGGCGGACAGCGGCGTACTAGGCCAAGCGGTGCCCCGCGACCGCGCCGCCGCCAACGGCGCGCCCGCGGCCCCCGCGCCGGCCCGCCCGCGCGAGCGCAGGACCCTGACCCGGGCCGACTGGATCGGCACCGCCGTCGAGGCACTGGCCCGCGACGGCCTGCGCGCGGTGGCCGTGGAGCCGCTGGCCGAGCGCCTCGGCGCCACCAAGGGCTCCTTCTACTGGCACTTCCGTGATCGCAACGCCCTGCTGCAAGCCGCGGTGGAGCACTGGGAGGCCACGGTGATCGACGAATCGATCGCCCGCCTCGAGGAGATCGCCGACCCGATCGAGCGGCACAACGCGACGGTCGAACTGCTCAACGGCTCGCCGAAGGACGTGAAGATCTTCCTCGTCCTGCTGTGGAACGCCGACCACGTGGTCATCGCCCCCGCGATCGAGCGCATCGTGCGCAAGCGGATGGCGTACTCCCAGCGGCTGCGCGAGCAGGCAGGCCTGACTCCCGACCAGGCCGAGCGTTCCGCGCTGCACGCCTACTCGGTGTGGCTCGGGCTGCAACTGCTGCGCCAGGCCGTACCCGGCGCGGTCCCCGAGGACCTCAGCGGCGAGACGCTCTCCGACTACGTCGCCCAGCTCGGGCGCCAGGCCGTCGGGCTCTAGGCCCGCCGCCGCACCCGGCGGCGACGGCACCCGCCTAGCGGGCCGACGGCTCGCCCCACCACTCCACCTCACACCGACCGGCCGACTCTCCCCCCGGTACCGCCGCGGTCCTCGCAGGGATCCTCCTCGGCGTTCAGGTACCCGAACCAGGCCAGGTCGGAATGCGCAGCCCCAGCGAGCGAGCGCCCGCGCCCACTCTCCCTAGAGCACCGGCAGGTAGCGGCCCAGCTCGAACGGCGTGACCTGCCGCTCGTACTCGGCCCATTCGGCGCGCTTGTTGCGCAGGAAGAACTCGAAGACGTGCTCGCCGAGCGTCTCGGCGACCAGCTCGCTGCGCTCCATCAGCCCGATCGCCTCCTCCAGCGAGGACGGCAGCGGCTGAATGCCGAGCGCGCGCCGCTCCGCCCGCGTCAGCGACCAGACGTTGTCGTCCGCCCCGGGCGGCAGCTCATAACCCTCCTCGACACCCTTCAAGCCGGCGGCAAGAAGAACGGCGTACGCAAGGTACGGGTTGCACGCGCTGTCCAGGCTGCGCACCTCGATGCGCGTGGACTGGCTCTTACCCGGCTTGTACATCGGCACGCGGACGAGAGCCGAGCGGTTGTTGTGGCCCCAGCAGATGTAGTTCGGAGCCTCGCCGCCGCCGGACAGGCGCTTGTACGAGTTCACCCACTGGTTGGTGACGGCGCTGATCTCACCCGCGTGCCGCAGCAGGCCCGCGATGAAAGAACGGCCCACCTTCGAAAGCTGGTACTCGGCCCCCGGCTCATGGAACGCGTTGCGGTCACCCTCGAACAGCGACAGGTGCGTGTGCATGCCGGAACCCGGGTGATCGGTCAGCGGCTTCGGCATGAAGGACGCGTAAACGCCCTGCTCCAGCGCGACCTCCTTCACCACCAGGCGGAAGGTCATGATGTTGTCCGCGGTCGAGAGCGCGTCCGCGTACCGCAGGTCGATCTCCTGCTGGCCGGGCGCCGCCTCATGGTGACTGAACTCGACCGAGATGCCCATCGACTCCAGATGGGTGATGGCCTGCCGGCGGAAGTCATGCCCGACGCCGTGCGGCGTCAGATCGAAATAGCCGGAAGAGTCCACCGGCTCCGGCGCCCGGCCAGCCTCCGGCTCGTTCCTGAACAGGAAGAACTCGATCTCCGGATGCGTGTAGAAGGTGAAACCCTTCTCCGCGGCCTTCGCCAGCGCACGCTTGAGCACATAGCGCGGATCGGCGTACGAAGCAGTGCCGTCCGGAGTCTGGATATCGCAGAACATCCGGCCCGTACCCGGCGCCTCCGCCCGCCACGGCAGAATCTGGAAAGTCGACGGATCAGGCTTGACCAGCATGTCCGACTCATGCACCCGGGCAAAGCCCTCGATCGCGGAACCATCGAAGCCGATCCCCTCCGCGAAAGCCTGCTCCAGCTCGGCCGGCGCCACCGCCACCGACTTCAGAAAACCCAGCACATCGGTGAACCACAAGCGGACGAAGCGGATGTCCCGCTCCTCCAGGGTCCTGAGGACGAACTCCTGCTGCCGCTCCATGATCACTCTCCGAATGAACTCTGCGTACCCGCCTACTAGGTCACACTATCCCCCGACACCGTTACCGCGAGGTAAACGGCCCATCCGGCAAGACCCCGAACACAACTGAGGCCCGGAACCGTCACCGGTTCCAGGCCTCAGTCCTACAGGTAGCGCGGCGGCGTCCTACTCTCCCACAAGGTCCCCCTTGCAGTACCATCGGCGCTGGCGGGCTTAGCTTCCGGGTTCGGGATGGGACCGGGCGTTTCCCCGCCGCCATGACCGCCGCACGATCAT
>NZ_JAGSOH010000073.1 GCF_018139625.1 Actinospica acidithermotolerans
GACCGCCGCCGACCGAAGCTGCCCCCGCGCACGTCATGAGCGCGGGGCCCGTTTTCCCGCCGCCGCTCGGCCCGGAGCTTCCGGAGCTTCCGCGCGCACGAGTGTGGGGCACGTCGCGACGTGCCCCACACTCTTCACTCAGTGATCAGTCCACCGGAGGGACGAACTACATCTCCGGCTGCTGACCCGGCCGCTTGGCGCGGGACTGCTGCGACTGCTGCTGGCCGCGGTTCGGCTGCTGGCCGCGTCCCGGCTGGGCGGAACGTTCGCTCTGCTCACCGAAGGCGTCGCCGCGCGCGGCCTGGCCCTGGTGGACCGAGCGCTCGCTCTGCTCGCCGAAGGCGTCCTGGCCGGGACGGGAGTTCTGCTGGTCAGCCCGCTGCTTGGGCTTCCGCTCGGCCTTGCCCTTCTTGCCCATTTTCTCCTCCTTGAGAAGTTTCTGATGGGGGCTCCACCAACATCACACGCCGCCAGAGGGCGCGCATCCCGGGCCGGGAGGCCGTACGACTATTCCGGTGACGGGCCGCGGAAAGCCCGTCGCGCAGGGGGGCAGGCCCCGGAATATCGCATTGGGTTGCGACATCCCGGAGCCGCCGCGCTCACTCGGCGGAAGCGGCCGCCAACCGCTCCCGCGCCTGCATGAGGGCGAATCCCAGCAGATTCCTCCCGCGCCACCGCCGCGGATCGGCGGCGTTCTCATGGTTCGCCGACATCCCGATTCCCCAAATGCGATCCCGCGGCGAGGCCTCCACCAGGACCCGCCCCCGCGTGCCGAGCAGATACGCCCGCAAGTCGTCCTGCGCACCGAACTTGTGCACACTCCCGGCCACCACGATCTCGAACCGCGCGGCCTCCCACACCGCATCATCAAAGCCCTGAACCAGCCGCCCCAGCGCCTTCGCCTCAGCCGGCGTCCGCGCCGCGAGAATCTTCTCCCGCGCAGCCGAATCCCCGAACAGCGAAGCCTTCTCCGCCATCATCCAGTGCTCCGCGGACGCGTACTCGGCACCGTCCACCGTGAACCGGCTGGGCCACCACTGCGACAGGCACCCCTTCCCCAGCCCGCTCGCATCCGCCTGATGCCCCCAGAACATCAGCCACCTAGGCGCCCCCTCCGCCTCCATGGCCTCCGCCAACTCCTCGCGGCTGCGCGCCGCCAGCACCCGCTCCCGCATCTCCGCCATGCCCGCATCCTGCCACCCGCCGCCGACAGGTTTTTTGGGGTGAGCAGGCCGCGCTTGGCAAGCAGGTGCGCGGCCGCCTGCAGGGTTCATGATCGGACGCTACCGCTGGATGGTGAAGCTGTTGATGTGGCCGGCCTGCACGACGTTGTTCGTCGGTCCGTTCACGGTGTTCTGAAGAGCTTTGCGACGGCCTCCCTCGCCTGGTGCCAGCTGTCCGTGAGGATCGCCGTGACCAGGGACTGCGCGCCGGGCATGAACACCGAAGTCAGGTCCATGCATCGATCGTACGGCAGCACCCTCGTCCCAGAGCCCGCGTCGTCCGCGGACTAGAGTCATGACCATGGAGAAAAGGACATTGGGACGGACCGGCAGGCAGGTCGGCGTCATCGGGCTCGGCGCGTGGCAGCTCGGGGCCGACTGGGGCCAGGTCGACGAGGCGGACGCGCTCGCCACGCTGGAGGCCGCGCTCGAGGCGGGCGTGGACTTCATCGACACGGCTGACGTGTACGGCGACGGCCGCAGCGAGCAGATCATCGCCCGACTGCTGCGCGCCCACGCGGCCGCCGTGGCGGCGGGCGAGCTGACTGTGGCCACGAAGATGGGCCGCCGGGTGGCGCAGGAGCCGGAGAACTACAGCGCCGCCAACTTCCGCGCCTGGACCGACCGCTCCCGCCGCAACCTCGGCGTGGACCGGCTCGACCTGGTCCAGCTGCACTGCCCGCCGGACCCGGTCTTCGCCTCCGACCAGGTGTTCGACGCGCTTGACGCGCTGGTCGCCGACGAGACGATCGCCGCGTACGGGGTGAGCGTGGAGACCTGCGACCAAGCGCTCTCCGCGATCCGCCGGCCGCACGTGGCGAGCGTGCAGATCATCCTCAACGCCTTCCGGCTCAAGCCGCTGGAGCAGGTCCTGCCGGCCGCGCGGGAGGCGGGCGTCGGCATCATCGCGCGGGTGCCGCTGGCCAGCGGGCTGCTGTCCGGGCGGTACACGGCCGCGACCGTCTTCGGCGCGGACGACCACCGCAACTACAACCGGCACGGCGCGGCGTTCGACGTCGGCGAGACCTTCTCCGGGGTGGACTACGCGACGGGGCTCGAGGCCGTGGAGCGGCTGCGGCCGCTGGTTCCGCAGTCCGCGACGCTCGCGCAGTTCGCGCTGCGCTGGATCGTCGACCAGCCAGGCGTGAGCGTCGTGATTCCCGGCGCGCGCAACGCCGAGCAGGCCCGCGGGAACGCCGCGGCGGCCGCGCTGGCGCCGCTGAGCCAGGATGCGCACAAGGCCGTGCACGATGTTTACGATGAGCTGATCAAGCCTCAGATCCACGACCGCTGGTGATGCACGAAGCGTCTCCGCTCGGCTACGCTTGCCCTGATCAACCATGATCAACGAGGGCGCGCGGGCCCTGCTGACGGCGGCCGGCGCGGGTTGACGGCAGCAGGGTTGTGGAGGCCCTGCTGCCCGGGACCTCGCCTGGGATTCTGCCTGGGATTTCGCCTGGGATTTCGCCCGGGACCGGCGGGTCCACCTCGTGCGGATTGGCCGCTGACGCGGGTGCGGTGCGGGCCGGACACTGGTGCCTCCGGTACACCGACCCAGGAGGAACCGTGCCGCAGACCCAGGTCGCCGTCGTCACCTTCGACGGCTTCAACGAGATCGACAGCTTCGTCGCCTCCGCCATGATCAACCGCTGCCGCCAGGACGGGCTCGCGGCCTACATCACCACGCCGACGCCGCGGGTCAGCTCGATGAACGGCGTCGAGGTCGAGGGCCAGCGCCCGCTGGAGTTCACCGCCGAGGCCGACGTCGTGCTCATCGGCAGCGGCATCAAGACGCGGGACGCGATCGCCGACGATCACCTGATCGGCGCAATCAAGCTGGATCCGGAGCATCAGCTGATCGGCTCTCAGTGCTCCGGCGCCCTCGTGCTCGCGCGCCTCGGCCTGCTCGGGACGATGCCGGCCTGCACCGATATCAAGAGCCGTCCGTACGTCGAGCAGTGCGGGGTCAAGGTGCTCGACGAGCCCTTCCACGCCGAGGGCGGCATCGCCACGGCCGGCGGCTGCCTGGCCTCGCAGTACCTCGGCGCCTGGACCATCGCCCGCACCCTCGGCGCGGACGCCGCCCGCGCGGTCGTGGACTACATCGCGCCCTACGGCGAGAACGCCGAGACGGTGCGGCGCGTCATGTCGGCGATCGGCTGTCCGTCGTCCGATCACTAGACAGCGCCTTCGAACCATCGCCGGGCGGTCATCGAGTCTGCCGGACTGATCGGGTGGGTATGGCCGGAAGCGTGAATCATGGACACGCTTTCGGCGTACGTGATGCCGAGGCCGGGGACCTGGCCGCGCTGCAGGAGCTCGCGGTGGGCGCACTGCGCTGGGACGCGGCCGACGCGGGAGAGCTGGTCGATCTGCTCTGGCCCGCCACGGACACCGAATTCGCGCTGGTGAGAACCGTCGACGAGGAGATCGTCGGCCTCGCGTTCGGGTCGCTCGGTCCGATACCGCGCGACCCGGCCGCGTCCCGGCGCGGGCATCTGAACCTGCTGGCCGTCGACGCGGCGGCGCGTCGGCGGGGCCACGCGACGGCGCTCGTCGCGGCCCTGGAAGAACGGCTGCGCGAGGTCGGCGCCGGGGACATCCTGATCGGCGGCGCGACGCCGCGGTTCGCCTGGCCCGGCATCGACGTGCGCTACACGCCCGCGACCTGCTTCGCCGAAGCCCGCGGCTACGTGCCCGCACGCGACGCCGTAAATATGACCGTCGAACTCGATCGCGCCGAGGCGAACGGCCGCCTCGCCACCAAGGCCGACGAGGCGCGGCTCGCCGAGCACGGCATCACGGTACGTCGGCTCACCGAGGCGGACCGGGAGCGGATCACGCCGTGGCTGGCCGGTTGGGGCGGTACGTGGCGCGAGGAGACTCTCAGCACCCTTCATCACCCCGACACCGCGGGCTCCTACGTCGCGGTCCTGCACGACGGTGAGCTCGATGCGGAGTACGTCGGATTCGCGGCGTACGGCGTCAACCGCCGGGACTGGTTCGGCCCGATGGGGACCAGCGGCGAACAGCGCAAACTCGGCGTCGGCCGCGTGCTGCTGCGTCGCTGCATGGCCGACCTGCACGCCAGGGGATACCGCACGGCCCAGATCGGCTGGACCGGCCCGGTCGCGTTCTACACGCGGGCGCTCGACGCGTACGTCGAGCGCGTCTTCCGCATGTATCGCAAAGGTCGATGACCCCTCGATTGGGCACTCAGCGGCGTAGCCAGACCGCGGTGTCGGTGGGCAGCAGCACTCCGTCAGGGATCGGCGCGCTGCCGAGCAGGAGCTCGACGGCGGCAGGCAGCGGCACCGGCTCCGGGCCGAAGTTCACGACGCACTCGAATCCCGAGCCGCGCCGGAAACGCAGCACGTCCGCCGACGACTCGGCCCATGTCAGCTCCCCGTCGATCGATCGCCGCAGCCGGATCGCGTCGCCGTAGAGCGCCAGCATCGACCGGGGATCGCCGGCCTGCGCGTCCGCCGCGTACGCGTGCCAAGCCTCCGGCTGCGGAAGCCAAGGCTCTGCGACACCGGTCGCGCCGAAGCCGAACCAGGGCTCGTCGGCCTCCCAGGGCAGCGGCACGCGGCAGCCGTCGCGCCCGGGATTGCGGCCCTCGGTCTGGAAGAAAGTCGGATCCTGGCGCAGCTCGGCCGGAATGTCCTCGACCTCCCACAACCCGAGCTCCTCACCCTGGTAGACGTACGCGCAGCCGGGCAGCGCCAGGTAGAGCAGCGCCGCCGCCCGCGCGCGTCGGGTGCCGAGCTCCAGGTCGGCCGGCACGGCGAGACGTCCGGCGGGCTCGGCCCAGCTCGTCACCTCGCGCCCGTACCGCGTGACCACGCGCGTCACGTCGTGGTTGCCCAGCACCCACGTGGGCGGGGCGCCGACCTCGGCGTGCTGGGCGATCGTCGCGTCGATGATCGATCGCAGAGCAGTGGCCTGCCACGCCGCCTGGAGATACGGGAAGTTGAAGCCGGTGTGCAGTTCGTCAGGACGCAGATACCGCTTCAGCGACTCCGGGCCGACCCACAGCTCGCCGACGAAGATCCGCGTGCCCACGTAGGAGTCCGCGATCCGGCGCCAGGCGCGGTAGACGTCGTGCACCTCGGGCCGGTCCTCGTACGGCGACGCCCCGCCGGCCGCCTCGATCGGCGCCCGCGAGGGCAGTCCCTCCTGCTTGACCAGCAGGTTGGCGACGTCGATCCGGAAGCCGTCCACGCCGCGCTCGAACCAGAACCGCAGGATCGACTCGAACTCGGCGCGCACCTCGGGATGGTCCCAGTTCACGTCGGGCTGGCCCGGGCTGAACAGGTGCAGATACCACTCCTCGGGCGCGCCGTCGGCGCCGGTCACGCGGGTCCAGGCGGGTCCGCCGAACGCCGAGGGCCAGTCGTTCGGCGGCTCGTCTCCGTCCGCGCCGCCGCCGGGCCGGAAGTGGAACCGCCCGCGCTCGGCGGAGCCGGGTCCGGCCGCGACCGCCGCGCGGAACCACGGGTGCTGATCCGAGCAGTGGTTCGGCACGATGTCGATGATCACCCGCAGGCCGAGGCCGTGCGCGGTGGCGAGCAGCTTGTCGGCGTCGGCTAGTGTGCCGAACAGCGGGTCGATGTCCCGGTAGTCCGCGACGTCGTAGCCCGCGTCGGCCATCGGCGAGCGGTACCACGGCGAGATCCACAGCGCGTCCACGCCGAGTTCGGCCAGGTGCGGCAGCCGGGAGACCAGCCCGGGCAGGTCGCCCACCCCGTCGCCGTTCCCGTCGGCGAAGCTGCGCGGATAGACCTGGTAGACGACCGCGTCGCGCCACCAGTCCGGATCCGGGTCGATCGGCATCGCTGCCCCCTCTTTGCTAAATCGCTTCAGTAGCGTCACCATCCGCTGCGGCCAGCGTGCCGCCCGCGGCCCGCCCGGTCAAGGGTTGCGCGGCCGGCAGTCGGCGCCGGCCGCCGGCCGCCCGTCAGCCCGCCGGGGCCGCGGTGCTGCCGCGGACGGTGAGCGCGGGGGTGGCCGTCTTGAGGTCGCCGATCGAGCCCGGGGTGTCCACCGCGGCCAGCACCCGCTGCGCCGCCTGCTGGCCGAGGCTGAACGCGTCCCTGGTCAGGGCCGTGATCGGCGGGTGCACGATGCGGGTGAGCACCGAGTCCTCGAAGGAGACGATGGACAGCTTCTCCGGCACCGGCACGCCCATCTCGGCCGCCACCGCGAGGCCCGCCACCGCCATCACGTCGCTGTCGTAGACGATCGCGGTCGGGCGGGTCGCGGCGGGGGCGGACAGCAGGGTCCTGGTGGCGGCGGCGCCCTGCGCGTCGGAGAAGTCGGTCGGGATGGAGACCGCGCCGAGCAGGTCCAGCCGCTTCGCGCAGTCCCGCAGGGCCCGCATCCGGCGCTGGGTGTGCTGGAAGGCCGGCAGGCCGGCGAGGTGGGCGATCCGCCGGTGGCCGATCGCCGCGAGGTACTCGACCAGGCTGAGCATCGCCTCCCGGTCGTCCGCCCAGACGCTGCCGAGCCGGCCGTGCCGGCCCGGGCCGCCGATCACCACGGCCGGCACGTCCAGATCTTCGAGCACTGCGAAGCGCGGGTCCTTGACCTGCGGGTCCACCACCACGAAGCCGTCCACCCGGTGCTCGGAGACCCAGCGCCGGTAGACCTCGACCTCGGCCGCGATGTCCTCGACGATCATCAGGCTGAGCGAGACGGACTTCGCCGACAGCCCGTCCTGCAGCCCGGCGAGCAGCTGGCCGAAGAAGGGCTCGACGCCGATGGTGCGCGCGGGCCTGGCCACGACCAGGCCGACCGCGTCGGCCTTGGCGCCGCCGAGGGCTCGCGCGGCGGTGTGCGGGCGCCAGTTCATCCGCTCGGCCACCTGCAGGATCCGCTCCCTGGTCGCCTCGCTCACCCCGGGGCGCCCGTTGAGCGCGAAGGACACCGCGCCGCGGGAGACCCCCGCCTCCCGCGCGATGTCGTCGATCGTCACCCTGGCCACGAGCCGCCACTCCTCCCTTGACATCCCGCCGACGCCGGGAGCATAGTTCCTCGACAGATAGAGCGCTTTAGTAAAGCTGGCCGAAGCTTAGCAGCGCCCGGCGGGATCGGTCACCACTTCGGCAATCGGCACGGTCCACCTCGTGCACCCCACCACGATAGGAGCTCATCCACCCATGCGAACCAGCAGACTCGGCAGCGTCGCCGCGTTCGGTGTCGCGGCCAGCCTCGTCCTGTCCGGCTGCGGAGTCGGCGGCGGCAGCGGCGGCGGCGACTCCCAGCAGACGGTCTCCTCCGCCGGCTCGCTCAGCGGGTCGATCGCCTTCCAGACCTGGTCGCTCAAGAACGCGACCTTCACCCCGTATTTCACGAGCCTGATCAAGGCTTTCGAGAAGCTGCACCCGGGCACGGCGATCAACTGGATCGACCAGCCCGGCGCGAACTACCCGGACAAGGTCACCAGCCAGGTCACCGGCGACAGCCTGCCGGACGTCGTGAACCTCCCGCCGGACATCGCGCACACCGTGGCCAAGACCGGCGACCTGCTCGACCTGACGAAGAACGACCCGTCGATCGCGCAGACGTACGTGGCCAGCGGCCTGTCCGCGTACGAGTACAAGGACACCGGGACCGGCGGCGACAGCTTCGCGTTCCCCTGGTACCTCGGCACCGACGTCAACTACTGGAACAAGGCGATGCTCGCGAAGGACGGCCTGTCGACGACCGACCTGCCGACCTCGCTCGACCAGCTCATCGCCGACGCCAAGATCATGCATGACAAGTCCGGCGGCAAGGACTACCTGATGAGCCGCGCGCCCGGCCTGATGGACTTCGCTAACGCCGGCGCCCCGCTGCTCGACTCGGCCGGCACCGCGTTCGCCTTCAACACGCCTGCGGCGGTCAAGGTGCTCCAGCAGTACACCGCCGCGTACCAGGCCGGGTATCTGCCCTCGAACGTGCTCACCTCGACCTACGAGGGCAACTCGGCGCTTTTCCTGAAGCAGGAGGTCGCCTGGACGACCGGCGGCGGCAACTACATCCAGAGCACCGAGCAGACCAACCCGAGCCTGGTGAGCTCGATCGTGCCGTCCGCCGCGATCGGCACTCCACCGCTCTACGTGCAGGGGATATCGGTCTCGTCGAAGAGCAGGAACCTGCCGCTCGCGCTCGCCTTCGCCGAGTACGTGACGAACAGCGCGAACCAGGCCGCGTTCATCCAGCTCGCCCAGGGCTTCGAGCCGGGCACCAAGGACGCGTCCACCCTCGCCGCGACGAACGACGTCGGCATGCAGGCGCAGGCCTCGGCGATCGCCGAGAAGGACGTCGAGAACGGCGTCAACTTCACTCCGCCGATCTGGACCAGCGCGATGGACACCATTCTCAACCAGCAGATCGCCCTCGCGATGACCGGCAAGGAGTCCGCCAAGACGGCTCTTGACAACGTAGTCACCCAGGCGAACGCGCTTCTGGGCCAATGAAAGCTCACCGGTGGTACACGCCGTGGCTCCTGGTCGTCCCGGCCCTCGCCTTCCTCGGCGCGTTCAGCCTCTGGCCGGCGATCAACACGCTGCTGCTGTCCTTCACCAACGTGCACACGCTCACCGGCGGCCGCTTCATCGGCGCCGCGAACTACACCCGGCTCTGGCACGACCCGCAGTTGTGGGACGCGATCATTAACACTCTGCTCTACATGGCGGTCTGCGTCCCGCTGCTGACCTTCCTGCCGCTGCTACTGGCCATGCTCGTCCAGCGCACGCTGCCGTTCATGGGCTTCTTCCGCACCGTGTTCTACTTCCCGGTCATCGCCTCGGCCGTCACCGTCGCGCTGATCTGGCAGTGGCTGCTGGACGACAGAGGCCTGGTCAACGATCTGGCCACCGAGGTCGGCGTCGTGCACAAGGCGGTGCCGTTCCTCGAGGACCGCTGGCTGCTGCTGTTCAGCGCGATCGCACTGACCGTGTGGAAGGGCCTCGGCTACTACATGGTGCTGTACCTGTCCGCGCTCGGAAACGTCCGCCGCGAACTGCACGAGGCGGCGGCCGTCGACGGCGCGGGCGGCGTACGCCGGTTCTGGCACGTGACGCTGCCCGGCGTGCGCGGCACCACGCTGCTGGTCTCGATCCTCATCGGGGTCAGCGCGATGCGGGTGTTCACCGAGCTCTACATCCTCGGCGGGAGCACCGGCGGCATCGGCGGCCAGGACGTGTCGCTGGTCTTCCTGATCGAGCAGTACGGATCGGGGTTCGACGGCCAGCTCGGCTACGCGTCCGCCCTCAGCGTCCTGCTGTTCGTGCTCACCGCCGTGCCGCTCATCGTGCTCGCTCGACTGAACAGGAGGAACGAGGGGTGACCCGCCGCCGCTCGCCCAAGTTCGACGCCGTCACCCCGCTCGGCCTCACCCTGCGCTACACCGCCCTGTGCGTCGTCCTGCTGATCACCATCGGCCCGATGCTGTGGGAGCTGTCGACTTCCCTGAAGAGCCCGTTCGAGGACGTCTACTCGAGCACGCCGCAGCTGCTGCCGCGACACCCGACGCTGCACAACTACGACCTGGTCGCGCAGACGATCCCGATCTGGCACTTCGCCGAGAACTCGGTGCTGGTGGCGGTATTGGGCGTCGGCGGGAACCTCGTCGGCGCCACGGCCGCGGGATACGCGCTGGCCCGGCTCCGCTTCCGCGGCCGCCGGCTGGTCACCGGGCTGTTCCTGTCCACGCTGGTCCTGCCGGGCGAGGTGACGATCATCAGCCAGTACCAGACCGTCACCAAGCTCGGCTTCGGCGACTCGCTGATCGGCGTCGCGCTGCCCGGCATGATCGGGGCCATCAACGTCCTGCTGATCCGCAACGCCTTCCGGTCGATCCCGGACGAGCTCGAGGACGCGGCCGTGATCGACGGCGCGAACGTCTGGCAGCGGATCCGGTACATCGGGCTGCCGAACGTCAAGGGCATCCTCAGCGTCGTCGCGATCCTCAGCTTCATCGCGGCGTGGGACGACTTCCTGTGGCCGCTGCTCGTGCTGCAGAGCCCGAACAAGCTCACGCTGACCGTGGGGCTGTCCTACCTGCAGGGCGAGTTCTCCGCCGATCCGCGCACGATCGCGGCCGGCACGATGATCGCGCTGGTGCCGATCCTCGTGCTGTTCGCCGTCCTGCAGCGCTTCTTCTTTCGCGGCGTCGGGGAGGGCGCCATCAAGGGATGAACGACTGTCCGCGCTTCGGCGTCAACTACACCCCCTCCCGGGGCTGGTTCCACCACTGGCTCGACTTCGACCTCGACGACGTGCGCCGGGATCTCGACGCGATCGCCGGGCTCGGGCTCGACCACGTGCGCGTGTTCCCGCTCTGGCCCGTCTTCCAGCCCAACAGGACCCTGATCCGGGCCCGCGCGGTGGACCAGCTCGTCGCCCTCGTGGACGCGGCGGGGGAGCGCGGCCTCGACGTCAACGTCGACGGGCTGCAGGGGCACCTGTCCAGCTTCGACTTCCGGCCCGCCTGGCTCAGCACCTGGCACCGCCGCAACATGTTCGCGGAACCGGACGTCGTCGAGGCGGAGGCCGACTACCTGCGTACGCTCGCCGCCGCGCTCGCCGACCGGCCCAACTTCATCGGGATGACGATCGGCAACGAGACCAACCAGTTCGCCGGCGAGCCGCACCCCGACCCTGACCGGATCGAGCCGGAGCAGGCCGACGCCTGGCTCGCCCGCCTGCTCGCGGCCTGCGAGCAGGCGGCGCCGGCGAAATCGCACCTGCACTCCTTCTACGACGCCGCCTGGTACCTCGACGACCACCCCTTCACCCCGGCGCAGGCGGCCCGGCGCGGCTTCGCGACGGCCATCCACTCCTGGGTCTTCAACGGCACCGCGCAGACGTACGGCTCGAACTCGGTCGCCGTGGACCACCACGCCGCGTACCTGATCGAGCTCAGCAAGGCCTGGTCCCTGGACGCGCACCGGCCGGTCTGGCTCCAGGAGGTCGGCGCTCCGGCGCCGCACATCCCGCCCGGGCAGGCCGCCGAGTTCGCCCTGGCCACGATCGCCAACGCGCTCGACTGCCCCGACCTGTACGCGGTGACGTGGTGGTGCTCGCACGACGTGGACCGCGCGCTCGCCGACTTCCCAGAGGTCGAATACAGTCTCGGCCTGCTCGCGAACGACGGCCGGGTCAAACCGGCGGGCGCGGCCGTGGCCCGGCTCGCCGAGCAGGTCCGGCGCGACTGGGCGCCGCCGCCGCCGCGCCGCACGGCGCTCGTCCTCGATCTGCCCGAACACCCCGGCAAGCGCTCGATCTGCGCGCCCGGCGGCGCGTTCTTCGAGGCCTACATGAACCAGGTGGCGGCGGGCACCAGGCCGGCCGTCGTCCTCGCCGAGCGCGCGAGCGACGCCGCGCACCTCGACGCGCGCGGAATCAGCGAGGTGCGCCGCAGCTCTGGATGAGTCGCGGAGCAGCTGATTTAATCGTTTCAATTGGATCCGTCCACCAGGTTGGAGCCGCAGCACCATGCACGATGACCGCAGCCTCATCGAAGAGCGCCTCGCCCGCGTCCTGCGCGAGCGCATCGTCCCGGCGATCTACCCGCAATCCGTCCCGCTCGAAGCCGAGGTCTGGGTCGCCCCCGGCGAACCGGTGCCGGTGGCCGAGGGCCTCTCGGCCGGCCCGCGCGCGCCGATCGCCGCCGGCGACGCCTGGGGCGCGCCGTGGGCCACGAACTGGATCACCGTGCGCGGCACGGTCCCGGCCGCGTGGGCCGGGCGCACCGTCGAGGCGATCCTCGACCTCGGATTCGACCCGAACAAGCCCGGATTCCAGTGCGAGGGGCTGGTCTACCGGCCCGACGGCTCGCCGGTGAAGGGCATCAACCCGAACAACCAGTGGGTGCGCGTCGCCGACGAGGCGGCCGGCGGCGAGCAGGTCGCGCTGCACATCGAGGCGGCGGCCAACCCCTGCGTCCTCGACTACCAGCCCTTCGTGCCGACCGAGCTCGGCGAGCTGGCGACGGCGGGCGACGAGCCGCAGTACCGGATCGCGCGGCTGGATCTGGCCGTGTTCGACGAGACGGTCTGGAACCTCGTGCTCGATCTCGAAGTCCTCGGCGAGCTGATGGCCGAGCTGCCGCTGGAGGGCGCGCGGCGCTGGGAGATCCTGCGCGCCGTCGACCGCGCGCTCGACGCCGTGGACCTCCAGGACGTCAACGGATCCGCGGCCGCGGCACGCGCCGAGCTCGCCGAGGTGCTGGCCGCGCCCGCCGTCCCGTCCGCGCACCGGATCGCCGCCATCGGCCACGCGCACATCGACTCGGCCTGGCTCTGGCCGCTGCGCGAGACCGTGCGCAAGGTCGCGCGCACCACCGCGAACATGACGAACCTGCTCGAGAACGAGCCCGACTTCATCTTCGCGATGTCCCAGGCGCACCACTACGCCTGGATCAAGGAGCACCGGCCCGAGGTGTACGAGCGCGTGGTCAAGGCCGTCTCCGAGGGGCGCTTCGTGCCCACCGGCGGCATGTGGACCGAGGCCGACACGAACATGCCGAGCTCGGAGGCGATGGCCCGGCAGTTCGTGCACGGCAAGCGCTTCTTCCTCGACGAGTTCGGCGTCGAGAACGAGGAGGCCTGGCTGCCGGACACCTTCGGCTTCGCGGCCGGCCTGCCGCAGATCATCAAGGCCGCCGGCTCGAAGTGGCTGCTGACGCAGAAGATCTCCTGGAGCAAGACGAACTCGTTCCCGCACCACACCTTCCTGTGGGAGGGCATCGACGGCACCCGGGTCTTCACCCACTTCCCGCCGGTCGACACGTACAACTGCTCGATGAAGGGCCGCGAGATCGCGCACGCCGCGCGGAACTTCAAGGAGAAGGGCTCGACGGCCCGCTCCTCGCTCGCGCCCACCGGCTGGGGCGACGGCGGCGGCGGCACCACGCGCGAGATGATCGCGAAGGCGGCGCGGCTGCGCGACCTCGAGGGCTCCGCCAAGGTCGAGTGGACCAGGCCCGCGGACTTCTTCGCGAAGGCGGAGGCCGAGTATCAGGACCCGCAGGTGTGGATGGGCGAGCTCTACCTCGAACTGCACCGCGCCACGCTCACCACGCAGGTCGGCACCAAGCAGGGCAACCGGCGCAACGAGAACCTGCTGCGCGAGGCCGAGATCTGGGCCGCGACGGCCGCCGTGCGCGCCGGGCACGCCTATCCGTACGCCGAGCTGGACCGGCTGTGGAAGGAAGTGCTCACCCACCAGTTCCACGACATCCTGCCCGGCTCGTCGATCGCCTGGGTGCACCGGGAGACCGAGGAGACGCACGCGAAGGTCTCCGCGGAGCTGACGTCGATCATCGAGGGCGCGCAGCGCGCGCTCGCCGGCGACGCCTCCTCCGGCGGAGTCGTCGTGTTCAACGCGGCGCCGCACTCCCGCTCCGGCGTCCCCGCGCTCGCCGCGGGCCCGGCCGAAGCCCCCTCCGGCACCTCCATCCTGTCCGAGCGCTCCGGCGGCGGATTCGTGCTGGACAACGGTGTGATCCGGGCCGAGATCGATGAGCGCGGCCTGCTCGTCTCGCTGTTCGACCACGCCGCCGGCCGCGAGACCATCGCGCCAGGGGCCGCGGGCAACCTGCTGCAGCTGCACCAGGACTTCCCGAACGCCTGGGACGCCTGGGACGTCGACAAGCACTACCGCCACCGGCACACCGACATCCTCGACGTCTCGTCGCTCACGCCGACCTCCGCCCCCGGCGCCGTCTCCGTGCGCATCGAGCGGTCCTTCTCCGGGTCCACGGTCACCCAGACCGTCACGCTCTCCGCCGACTCCCGCCGCCTGGACATCGACACGGAGGTCGACTGGCACGAGACCGAGAAGTTCCTCAAGCTCGCCTTCCCGCTGGACGTGCGCGCCGAGCGGTACGCGGCCGAGACGCAGTTCGGCCACATGTACCGGCCGACGCACGTGAACACCAGCTGGGAGGCGGCCAAGTTCGAGGCCTGCAACCACAAGTTCGTGCACTTCGAGGAGCCCGGCTACGGCGTCGCGCTGGTCACCGAGTCCACGTACGGCCACGACGTGACCCGCGACGTGAACGAGGACCGCGGCACCACGACCACCGTGCGCGCGTCGCTGGTCCGGGCGCCGAAGTTCCCCGACCCGCGCACGGACCAGGGCCGCCACCGCTTCCACCACGCGCTCGTGCCCGGCGCCACGATCGCCGACGCCGTGCGCGAGGGCTACCGCTGCAATCAGCTGGAGCGCGCACTGCCCGGCGACGCCGTCGTCGAGCCGCTCGCGACGCTGGACAACGAGGCCGTCGTCATCAGTGCCCTGAAACTTTCGGACGACGGGCGCGGCGACGTGGTCGTGCGGTGCTACGAGGCCGAGGGCGGCCGCGCCTCGGCGCTGCTGACCCCCGGGTTCGAGTTCACCGGCGAGGTAGAGGTCTGCGACCTGCTGGAGCGGCGGACCGGGCCGGCCGAGATCGAGGACGGGAAGGTCCGGCTGCGGCTGCGGCCCTTCCAGCTGGTCACGCTCCGTTTCCGGCGCGGCTAGGCCGTGTCTTCGGACTAGCGTCGGATCACGCCGCGGTGTCTGACGCGTGCGCTCGCAAGGCGCAGGGACGGGCGCATACTCGTCGTCTGTAACCGTCCCTGCAACGCCGCGAGCGTGCGTGGCAGGCGCCGCGGCCCCGGCGATAGTCGAAGGCACGGCCTGGGCCCGGCGGTTCGCGAGGGGACCGGGTGGCGGCTGCGGATGCGCGTTGTCGCGTAATCTTGCAAGCTGCATCTGTGCACGGTGTACGTGTACCCGCACCCGGTCCCGCATCGCGAAAGGCGCGCCATGCCGCAGCAGTTGTACGCAGCCCTCGACATCGGCGGCACGAAGATCGCCGCCGCCCTCGTGGACGCCGGGGGAACGCTGCTGACCCGCGCCGAGCTGCCGACGCCCGCCAAGGGCTCGGCCGAGGAGGTGATGGCCGTCGTCGCCGCGCTGGTCGAGACCGTCGCCCGCGATCCGCGGTGGTCCGAGACCGTCGGCATCGGCATCGGCAGCGCGGGTCCGATCGATCCGGTGCGCGGCACCGTGAGCCCGGTCAACATCCCGGGATGGCGGGACTTCCCGCTCGTCGACCACGTCCGCGAACTCGACGGAGTGCACGGCGACGTGGTGCTGATCGGCGACGGCTGCGCCATGGCGGCGGGCGAGCACTGGCGCGGCGCCGCCCGCGGCTACGACAACGCCCTGTGCCTCGTCGTCTCGACCGGGGTCGGCGCCGGCCTCATCCTCGACGGCGCGCTGCGCACCGGCCCGAGCGGCAACGCCGGACACCTCGGCCACATCAGCGTGGACATCGAGGGCGAGGACTGCCCGTGCGGCTCGCGCGGCTGCGTCGAGATCATCGCCAGCGGCACGTCGATCGCCCGCTGGGCGGCCAGCAACGGCTGGCGTCCCACTGACAACGTTGTCGAATCAGCGGCCGCCGTCGCGCTGCCCACTGCCCGTGACCTCGCCGCGTCGGCCAGAATCGGCGAGGTCGCCGCGTCGCCCACCGCCCGTGACCTCGCGGCGTCGCTCGCTGCCAATGACCTCGCCGTGTCGCTCACTTCCCGTGACCTCGCGGCGTCGCCCACTGCCAATGACCTCGCCGCGTCGGCTGGAAACGCCGAGTTCGCCGCGTCGCCCGCCGCCCGTGACCTCGCGGCTTCGGCTCGAGCCGCCGAGGTCGCCGCGCCGCGTACCGCCACCGCCGTCGCGCCACCCACTGCCGCCGACGTCGCCGCGTCGGCCAGAGCCGGCGACGAGATCGCCCTCGCAGCCTTCGAACGCGCCGGCCGCGCCCTCGCCGCCGGCATCGCCTGCGCTGCAATGCTCGTCGACATCCGCGCGGCCGTCATCGGCGGCGGCGTCGCCAAGGCCGGACCGCTGCTTCTCGACCCGCTGCGCCGTCACCTCACCACCTACGCCTCGCTCCCCTTCACCCGCGACCTCGCCATCCTCCCCGCGACCCTCGGCGCCGACGCCGGCCTCATCGGCGCCGCCGCGGCCCTCGCGGAGCGGGAGCGGGGGCGGGGCGGCGTGCTTTAGGAGCGGAGTTCGTCGAGGAGGGTGAGCAGCAGCGGCAGGTTGGGGATGCTGCTCGCGGGGAGCCTGGTCAGCACGCCTTCCGGTCGGCCTACCCGTCCCCGATCGGCTCGGCTTGCGTGCCCCCGACGCCGCCGACGGCGGTACGACCACGACGAGGTCGGGAGCATAGTCCCGGCGCGGCGGGCGCCGAGTTAATCACGGTTCTGTGAAGGCTCGCCCCGCCGCTCAACCCGCGCGGCGCGCCGGTCGTCGCACACTGCGTTACGCGTCAACCGGGATCTGGAGAGGTCATCCACCATGAAGCTGCGTTCCTCGGCCGCCACCGCGGCCTGCGCCCTGACGGCCGCCGTCGCGCTCGGCGGCTGCTCGTCGTCGGCCGCCTCGGGCACTTCCGCCGGCTCGTCGACCGCCTCCTCGACCGCCTCGGCTGCGGCGGGCGGATCCGGCGCGGCTTCGCAGACGACGGCGACGACGGCGGCGTCCGCCTCCACGGCCGCGACGGGCGCGGCCGGCGACTCTACCGCGGCTCAGGCGGCGGGCGGCTCGACGACCGTGTGCCAGGTGTCGGATCTCTCCTTCGCGCTCGGCGGGAAGTCCGCGAGCGGCAGCCAGTGGGTGCAGATCGTGGAGCTGACGAACAAGAGCGCGGCGGTGTGCACGATGGACGGATTCGCGGGGCTCGACCTCGTCGGGACCGTGGACGGCAAGTCGGGATACCGGTGGCCCTTGGACCGTTCGAACGACAGCTACGCGAAGGTCGTGCTGCAGCCCGGCGCGTCCGCGCACTTCAGCATCAAGTACCTGCAGTTCGCGGCGGGCGACGGCACGGAGATCGGCGTCAGCTCGCTCACGATCACGCCGCCCAACACCTACTCCAGCGCCCAGCTGCCGTGGAGCGCCGGAATCCTGCTGCAGGACGCCGCGACGCACCCCGGCACCTACCTCACGCCGATCGCCGCCGGGAGCTAGGGCGGCCGGACCCCGGCCGGAGCAGAACGGCTAGTCAGGAACGTGCGCTGACCGCGTCGAGAGCGCGCTCGACGCCGTTGAGCACGTGCGGCCAGCCGTTGCCCATGCCGGAGTAGGCGAGGCGCCCCTGCAGCGAGTCGAGATCGAAGCCGGAGTGGCTCAGGTGCAGACGGGTGCCCTCGTCCTCGGCTTCCAGACTCCACGTGATGACGGTGTCCAGCACGCCCTCGGCGAAGTGGTACTCGAGCAGCCGCTCGGGCTCGACGGCGGTCACCTCGCAGGGCTGCACGCCCCACGCGCCCACGTCCAGGGTGAACCGGTGGCCGACCTCGGGGCGCACGTCGCCGCTGGCCCACCACAGCGCGAGCAGGCCGGGGTCGGTCAGCGCACGCCAGACCGCCGACGGCGGATGCGGAATGTACTGGTCGAAGCGCAGGACCGGCGGCGGTCCCGGCCGCGGGCCGACGCCCGTCAGCGCTCCGCCGATCGTCCTGCCGCCGATCGGGCCGGCCGCGCCGCCGGCACCGCGCGAATCAGTGCCCTTGTCCATGCTCGCTCCCGCTCCCTGTCCCGGCGCGATCCGCTTGGCCACCACTGCGAATACGCCCGTGGACATGCGTCTACGATGCGCCCGATTTTTCCGGTTAGTCAAGCCTTGCCTGCGGTTTTCTGGGTGCCTTTCTCCTTACCCAGGCCTTAGCCGCGCATGAGGATGATGGCCGAGAAGCTGGAACCTATCCGGGAAAGTGCAGGTGGAGACGAATGAACAGCGCAATCACGATGCGCCGGGCGGTGCTCGCGGCGGCCGGCATCGCGGTGGCGGGCGGCGTGGTTTTCGGGGCCACGGAGGCGTTCGCGGCCTCTCCGGCCGCCTCCGCGGGTACGGCAGCCGACGCGGCGTCGACTACGACCTCGACGACGGAGGCCGGAAAGGCGTGCGCCGACGCGGCCCATCCGGCGCGCTGCGCCGCGCGGCACGAGGCGGCCCGCGACCGCGGCGCGCGGTTCAAGGGCGGGGCGCACGGGCAGGAGACGGTGAAGGACAAGGCCGGCTCCTACGTCGTGCGCGAGTGGCAGGTCGGCAAGGTCGAATCCGTCTCGGGCTCGACCGTCACCGTGAAGGACGGCGCGGGCGCCACCTGGACCTGGACCGTGGACTCCGCCACGAAGTACCGCGTGGACGGGACGAAGGGCGCGCTCAGCGGCGTGCACGCCGGCGACACGATCCTGATCCGCGGGCAGCAGAAGGGCTCCGCGAACGACGCGACGGCCGTCTTCGACCCGAATCAGAGCAAGCTGGCGGTCGAACTGCAGGGCGACGCGGGCTAGAACGGCGCGTGCAGGACGGACGCGGGCCAGAACGGCGCCGACTGGACCGACGCGGGCTAGAACGGCGCCGACTGGACCGACGCGGGCTAGAACGGCGCCGACTGGACCGACGCGGGCTAGAACGGCGCCGGCTGGAGCCGGGAAGGCTCGCAGAGCCCTGCGATCACGTCGAGTGACAGGTCCAGGGCCGCGGCCAGCGCGGCGACGGTGAAGAACGCGGGTGTGGGCACCCGGCCGGACTCGATCTTGCGCAGGGTCTCGGCGGGGATGCCCGCGCACGCCGCGATCTCGGTCAGCGGCCGCTCGCCGCGGGCGCGGCGCAGCAGCGATCCGAGCCGCTCGCCGCGCGCTCGCTCGTCCTCCGTCAGGGGCGGCCTCACCATGCGCACCATCCTAAGGGCGGTATAGTTATCCCGGCAACGGATGTGCCGATGGAAACGCATGGAGAAAGCAGGACGGCATGGTCGAGCTGAAGACCCGCGCGGAGATCGACGCGATGCGCGAGGCGGGGCGCGTCGTCGCGCACGCGCTGGCCGCGGTCCGCGAGCAGGCGGCCGTCGGCGTCGCACTCAAGGAGCTGGACGAGGTCGCGCACGCGGTGATCCGCGATGCCGGCGCCACGTCGCCCTTCCTGAACTACCGCCCGCACTTCGCGATGACCCCGTTCCCGGCCGTCATCTGCGCCTCGGTCAACGACGCGGCGCTGCACGGCATCCCGGACGGCTACCGCCTGCAGGACGGCGACCTGCTCAGCGTGGACTGCGGCGCGACGCTCGACGGCTGGACCGGCGACGCGGCGATCTCCTTCAACGTCGGCCACGACCGGCCCGCCGACACGCGCCTGATCCAGGCCGCCTCCGCAGCTCTCCAGGCCGGGATCGCGGCGGCCAGGCCGGGCGCGCGGATCGGCGACATCTCCGCGGCCATCGCGGGTGTCGGGCGCGGCGCGGGCTTCGGGATCTGCGGCGACTTCGGCGGCCACGGCGTGGGACGCCAGATGCACGAGGACCCGCATGTGGCCAATGAGGGCCGCGGCGGACGCGGTCTGAAGCTGCGCGCCGGGCTGGTGCTCGCGATCGAGCCTTGGTTCCTGGCCGGCGGCAAGGACGACTACTTCATCGACGACGACGGCTGGACCATCCGCAGCGCCGACGGCAGCCGTGCCGCGCATGTCGAGCACACCGTGGCGATCACCGACGACGGTCCCGAGATCCTGACGCTGCCTTGAGCGTTTTGAGCACGCGCAGCTCGGCCGCCGCGCTGTCCAGCACCATCGTGAGCGCGGCCGGGTAGGCGCTGTCGTTCATCCGGTCGGCCAGCAGGGTCGCGGTGGCCGCGAGGTTCGGGTGCGTGCGAGCCGACAGGTGCTCGTACGTGGCCTCCCACACGCGCTGGTCTGATTCCAGGGCGCGCGCGGGCAGCACGAGCGAGGCCGCGTCGAGGGCCGCGAACGCGAGGACCTGGTCGATGAACACGTGGTAGATCCGCACGGCCACGCGGTCCGGGAATCCGCCCGCGCGCAGCGCCGCCAGGATCACCTCGTCGGCCGCGAGCTCGTTCGCCCGGCCGCTGACCCGGCTCGCGGTGAGCACCGCCGCCTGCGGATGCTCGAGGTGCACGCGGTGGATTCTCATCCCGAGCAGGTAGAGATCCTCGCGCCAATCGCCGGTCGGCTGGAATTCGGCGAGGGCGAGCCGCATCAGCTCGTCGCCGAGGGCGAGCGTCAGCTCGTCCATGTTCCGGTAGTAGCGATAGACCGTGCTCGGGTCGGCGCCGAGCGCGAGTCCGAGGCGCCGCGCGCTCAGGCCCGCGGCGCCGTGCTCGCGCAGCATGCGCAGCGCGGTCCCCACGATCATCTGCTCGGTCAGCACGACGCCCTGCTTGGTCGGCCGCCGCCTGCGCCGATCCGCCTCCGCGACCACGGACTTCGGCACCCGTGACACCTCCTCGCGCGTTCGCCGCCGCTCGCCCCCGGATCTCCCGCCGCAAGCCTACCTCCTTATGCCAACACCATTGACGCTCTCGCGCGCCGGGGGTTTCCTAATCGGATGCAAGACGACCGTGCGAAAGGAATGATCGGGATGCGGGTACTGCTGGTGGGCGCGGGAGGCGTGGGCAGCGCCGCTGTCCGGATCGCCGCCCGGCGCGGATTCTTCGAGCACTTCGTGGTCGCCGACTACAGTCTGGCGCGCGCGGAGGCGGCCGTCGCCGCCGTCGAGGGGATCGGCGAACCGCGCCGCTTCAGCGCTGCGCAGGTGGACGCCTCCGACGAGGCCGCTGTCCTCACCCTCCTGCGCGAGAAGCGCTGCGACGTGCTGTTCAACGCGACAGACCCGCGCTTCGTGATGCCTCTCTTCTTCGCCGCCTTCAGCGCGCAGGCGCATTACCTCGACATGGCGATGTCCCTCTCCGTGCCGCACCCCTCCGCGCCCTACACCGAGTGCGGCGTCAAACTCGGCGACGAGCAGTTCGAGCTCGCCTCCGCGTGGGAGCGGGCCGGCCGCCTCGCGCTCGTCGGCATGGGCGTCGAGCCGGGCCTGTCCGACGTGTTCGCGCGGTACGCCGCCGACGAGCTGTTCGACGAGATCGACGAGATCGGGGTGCGCGACGGGGCGAACCTGGCCGTCGACGGCTACGAGTTCGCGCCCTCCTTCAGCATCTGGACCACGATCGAGGAGTGCCTCAACCCGCCGGTCGTCTTCGAGAAGGACCGCGGCTGGTTCACCACCGAGCCGTTCAGCGAGCCGGAGGTCTTCGAGTTCCCCGAGGGGATCGGCGCCGTCGAGTGCGTGAACGTCGAGCACGAGGAGGTGCTGCTGGTGCCGCGCTGGGTCGACGCCAAGCGGGTGACCTTCAAGTACGGCCTCGGCGACGACTTCATCGGCAAGCTCAAGACCCTGCGCGCGCTCGGCCTCGACCGCACCGAGCCGCTGACCGTCCGCACGGCGGACGGCGCGAGCGCTCGCGTCTCGCCGCGCGACGTGGTCGCCGCCGCGCTGCCCGACCCGGCCACGATCGGCGAGCTGATGCACGGCAAGACCTGCGCGGGAACCTGGGTCACCGGAACGAAGGACGGGGCGCGGCGCGAGGTCTACCTGTACCACGTCGTCGACAACCAGTGGTCGATGCGCGAGTACGGCTCGCAGGCCGTCGTCTGGCAGACGGCGATCAACCCGGTGATCGCGCTCGAACTGCTGGCCGACGGCGTGTGGAAGGGACGCGGCGTGCTCGGCCCCGAGGCCTTCGCGCCGCAGCCGTTCCTCGACCTGCTCGTCGAGTACGGCTCCCCGTGGGGGATTCGCGAGAGCTGAGAAAACCGCTTGTCCCGCGCGGACCCGGCCTGGTGTAGTGGCCGGGTCCGATTGCGTTCTCCGACCACCGGGAGCTTCACAGATGCGCGCGGCTTTCATGTCCACCCAGACGGCCATCCCCCCTGCCTTCAAGGACATGAAGACCTTTGTCGCGTTCACTCAATCTCGGGATCCTCGCGCACGTCGACGCCGGTAAGACCAGCCTGACCGAGCGCCTGCTGCACGCCACGGGCGTCATCGGCGACCTCGGCAGCGTCGACGACGGCAGCACCGTCACCGACTCGCTCGAACTCGAGCGGCGCCGCGGAATCACCATCAAGGCCGCCGTCGCGTCGTTCGACGTCGGGGACGTTTCCGTGAACCTGATCGACACGCCCGGCCACTCCGACTTCATCGCGGAAGTCGAGCGGGTCCTCGGCGTGCTCGACGGCGCCGTGCTCGTCATCTCGGCCGTCGAGGGCGTCCAGCCGCAGACGCGCGTGCTCATGCGCGTGCTGCAGCGCCTTCGCATCCCGACTCTCCTCTTCGTCAACAAGATCGACCGACGCGGCGCGCAGTGCGCCACTCTGCTCGCGAGCATCGCCGACCTGCTCACGCCGAACATCGTCGCACTCGGCGACGTGCGCGAGCCCGGCACGGCGACGGCCGACTTCGTGCCGTTCGACGCGCGCGACGCCGCGTTCCGCGCGATGCTGCTCGACCGGCTCACCGCCCTCGACGACGACCTGCTCTCGGCGTACGTGGAGGACGAGGGCGCCGTGACCGCGCGTCGGCTGCGTCGTGCGCTCGCGGCCCAGAGCCGGCGTGCCCGGCTGCACCCCGTCTTCTTCGGATCGGCGATCACCGGAGCCGGCGTCGGCCAGCTGCTGCGCGGCATCAGGGAGCTGCTCCCCAGGGCGTCCGACGACGTCGAGGGCCCGGCCTGCGCGACCGTCTTCAAGATGGAGCGCGGAGCCGCCGGCGAGCCGATCGCCTACGTGCGCGTGCACTCCGGGACGCTGCGTATCAGGGATCGGATCAAGTACGGCTCGCGGGGCGACTCGCGCGAGGGCCGCGTCACCTCGATCGCGGTGTTCGAGCGCGGAGCGAGCGTGCCGGGGAACGAGGTCGGCGCCGGGAGTATCGCAAAGGTCTGGGGACTGCACGGCATCCGGATCGGCGACGTCATCGGCGATGTCATCGGCGACGTCGTCGGCGATGCGACGTCCCAGCGGCCCGCGCACTACTTCACACCGCCGTCGCTGGAGACCGTCGTCGTGCCGCGCACCGAGCGCGACCGGCCGCTGCTGCACCCGGCCCTGACACTGCTCGCCGAGCAGGACCCGCTGATCAACCTGCGGCAGGACGACGTGCGGCGCGAGATCTCCGTCTCCCTGTACGGCGAGGTGCAGAAGGAGGTCGTGCAGGCTACGCTCGCCGAGCAGTTCGGTGTCGAGGTCGACTTCCGGCCGACGACCACGATCTGCGTCGAACGCGTCCTGGGCGTCGGGACGGCCGAGGAGCGGATCAAGCAGGACGGCAACCCGTTCCTCGCCGGCATCGGGCTGCGCGTCGAGCCGGGGGAGGCGGGCAGCGGAATCCGCTTCGGCTACGAGATCGAGCTCGGCTCGCTGCCGATCGCCTTCCACAAGGCGATCGAGGAGACCGTGCACGCCGTGCTGCGCGAAGGATTGCACGGATGGCAGGTCATGGACGCGCGGGTGACGCTCACGTACTCGGGCTACTGGCCGCGGCAGAGCGCGATGCACCAGGGCTTCAACAAGGCGTTCTCCAGCACCGCCGGGGATTTCAGGAACCTGACTCCGCTGGTGCTGACGGACGCGCTGCGCGCGGCCGGAACGGCGGTCCGCGAGCCGATCCACCGCTTCCGCGCCGAAGTGCCCGCCGACGTCTTCGGGACGCTGCTCCCGGTGCTCACGAAGCTGCGCGCCGTCCCGCGCGAGTCCTCGGTCGCGGGCGGCACGTACGTCGTCGACGGCGACATCCCGGCAGGCCGCGTGCACGAACTGGAGCAGCTGCTCCCGCCGCTGACGCGCGGCTCCGGCGTCCTCGAATCAGCCTTCGATCACTTCAGCGACGTGACCGGTCCGCCGCCCGAGCGGGCGCGCACGGACCTCAACCCGCTGGACCGGAAGGAGTACCTGCTGCGTTTGAGCAGGCGGGTCGGCTAGGTGGGCCTAGGCGCCCGACCCACCGCCCTGCCGGTTCGCCGCGCCCGGCTTCGCGACCCATCCGGCCACCAGCACGAGCCCGCTGGTCCGGTGCACGGCGGCGAAGGCGTGCGGCCGCGTGTAGGAGACCGTCGTGCGCCGGGCCTCGTTCTCGGGGGGACGCGCGAAGGCGGCGCGGGCCACCGAGACCGAGGTGACCGCCGCCGCCTTGAAGCCGTCCGCGCTGAACTCGGCGACGACGTCCTGCCGCGCCTGGCCGACCCGCAGCGGCGTCTCGCTGATACCGGGGAAGTGGCCGCCGCCCGAAGCCACGTGGGACAGCCCGAACACGTCGGCGGTCTTGAGCAGATCGTGCCGGGCGGAGAGATCGAACGCTACGCACTCCAGCCGCGTCTCCGGCTGCCCGGTCGAGTTGCGGACGGTGGTCGCCGTCACCCCGGGCGGCAGGTCCTCGCCCCACTCCGTGCCCGCGATCCCCTCGGCCGGCAGCGAATCCAGCGCGGCGAGACCGTCGCTGAGCACTGATCGCGCATCGCGTCCGTCCTCGCCGAGCAGCAGGTACACGTCGATGTCCGCCGAGCCCTCGAGGAGGCTGACGGTCAGCGGACCGCCCGGCGTGTGCACGAGCCACAGGTCCTCCGGCTCGGCCTCGCGGCTGAGCAGCGGCAAGGTCAGATCCGCCCACGCCCCGACACCGCGGCCCGAGGACGCCTTCAGCTTCTCCAGCCACTCGGTGTCGACCGTGAGCGCGCTGGCCAGCAGCAGCTCGATCGAGGGGCCGAGCTGACACGGCATCCGGGTGATGCGCTCGTTCGTGTGCCGACTCACCCAAGCGTCGAGCGCGGCCTGATCCTGAGCGGCGTCGCCGGTGAGCACGCCGCGAGTCGCGGGCGGCACGATTTCGAGCCACTCTTCACGGATGGTCAGCTCGGCGCGCCGCCACACGCCCATCGCGAGCGCGAGCCCGTCGTTGCGATCGAAGAGGTCGACGACGCCGCGCACGGTGTCGGACACCTCGTCCGCGCCGAGCCCGAAGGCCGCGCCGAGCTCCTCGCGGCCCTTCTCGTCGGCACCGGCGCTCAGCAGCCCGAGCAGCGGCCACACGCCGATGCCCGAGTACACGCTCGCCTCGTCGGAGCCGTGGAGCGCCGCGGTCCACCGCGTGGTCAGCCGGTTCGCCGCCTGCACGGCCTGCTGGGTCAGTCCGCCGCCGGTGGAGATCGTGCTCATGTCCACGATGATTCCACCGAGCCGGTTGAGCTGCTAGTTTTCCGGCGTGCCGCGAAGCTCAGAACCCGGTTCCGAACCGCTCCTCGCCGCCGTCTCGGCGGCCGTCTGGCGCCGCCTGCACCGCTTCCAGTGGCGGCTGGTCTGGCTGCGGCAGAGCAAGTTCGTGCTGGGGACGACCGGCCTGGTGCGTGACCCGGACGGGCGAGTGCTGCTGGTGCGCCACCGCTTCTGGCCGCAGGGCCGGGCGGTCGGGCTGCCGGGCGGCTACGCGCTGGCCGGGGAGCGGCTCGAGCAGGCCGTCGCGCGCGAGGTGCGCGAGGAGACCGGCCTGGAGGTCGAGGTCGCGCACGTCGTCCAGGTCAGCAGCGGATTCCGGCTGCGCGCCGAGGTCGCGTACGCCGCCGAGCTGGTCGGCGGCGGGTGGAAGCTCGACCGGCGGGAGGTCGTCTCGGCCGAATTCGTGCCGATCGACGCGCTCCCCGCCGACCTCATGCCCAACCACCGGCGCCTGATCGAGCAGAACTCCGCCTGGTTCCGGCCGGTCGGCTGACCCGCCTGCTTGGTTCCGCTCCGGTCAGTTCTGCTGCTCCCGCTCCTGCTCCGCCTCGACCTGCTGGTTCCACTCGCGCTTCGAGGCCTGCCAGCCGTCCTCGTTGTGCCCGAGCCGCCAGTAGCCGGAGATGGAGAGCCGGTCCAGCGGCAGCTCCTTCCCGACCCGCAGCAGTCGTCGCAGCTCCTTGACGAACCCGGCCTCGCCGTGCACGAACACCTGCGGCACGCCCTCGGGGAAAACGAGCCCTGCGACGGCCTCGACCAGCGGCTCGCCGATCGGCCGGCCGGCCCGGTGCAGCCAGCGCACGGCCACGCCCTCCGGCGCGTCGAGCTTCTGCTCCTCCTCGGCGTTCTCGACCTCGACGAACACGTGCCCCTCGGCGGACGCGGGCAGCGCCTCCAGGGCGGCGGCGATCGCGGGCAGCGCGCTCTCGTCGCCCGCCAGCAGGTGCCAGTCGGCCTCGGGGTCCGGGGCGTAGCCGCCGCCGGGCCCGGAGAAGTACAGCACGTCGCCCGGCTGCGCGTTCGCAGCCCACGGCCCGGCCAGGCCCTCGTCACCGTGGATGACGAAGTCGAGGCTCAGCTCGCGCGCCTCCTCATCCCAGGCGCGCACCGTGTACGTCCGCGTCGTGGGCCACTGCTCGCGCGGGAACGACTCGCGGATCGCCGCCACGTCCCACGGCTCCGGGTACGTCACGCCCGCCGCCGGGAACAGCAGCTTGACGTAGTGGTCAGTCTGCCCTCGGGTGGCGAACCGCGCGAGCCCCTCGCCGCCGAGTACGACCCGTACCATGTGCGGGCTCAGCTGCTCGCTGCGCAGCACGACTCCGCGATGCGCCGGGCCGCCGCGCTCGCGGCCGCGAGGAGGGGTGGGACGAGCAGGTGGTGTGATGGACATATCGGCAAGGGTACACCATCCAGACAGTCAGCGATATGTCGCTAGCATGGCGGAATCCTTCACCTAAGCCTTCATCACGCACCGGCGACGCGCCCACTCAATGCCGTGTTCCGGTGACGCTCGGTGAGAGCCTACGGTCATGCCCGTGATCCGAACTGTGAGCGTGGGCGCCGCGGGAGCGGCTGCCACGCTCATCCTCCTGGCCGCCCTCACCGCCTGTGGCAACCCGCAGGCCCCGATGGTGGACACCGGCGCGCACGCGGACGCCGCCAGGCAATCCCACCCCGCTTCAGCCACGTCCGCGGGGGTGGTGCATCGCCCAGACAGGTCCGTGGCGGCGAAGCCTCGCGCCGCCGCGTCCCCCGCCTCGAACTCCGCCGCAGCAGTACCGGCTCCAAGTCGCCCCTGCACCGCATCCGACCTCGCCATCACCCCCGCTCAACGCCAGGTCACCGACGGCGTCCAGGTCGAGCGCTTCACCGTCACCGCCAGGACCGCCGCCGGCTGCACCGTGACCGGCGTGCCCAACCTCGTTCCCAAGGGCCCGCTCAGCGCCGAGGTCCCCGGCGCGACCGTCGACCTCGCCCTCTCTCAGCAGCAGTTCCCCGACGATCTCGACATCGCTCCGCCCCGAACCACCACCATCCCGCTCGCCTCGGGGAAGACCGCCTCCTTCTACCTGGCTTGGTTCGACGCGTCGTCCGTCGTCTGCGTCCACAGCACCGGCTTCGGCCTCAACGCCCCGGGCGACACGACGTACGCCGACCTGCAGGGCGTGGCCTATCCCATCGGCGCCATCTGCGACGGGGTCTTCTACGTCTCGGCGGTCTTCTAGGGGTTCGAGTGCCGACCCGCGTCGATGGGCGCCAATAGGACAAGAACAGACAAATCCCTCCGGCGTCACGTCCTCGCACGCAACCGCGTTACGATACGCATCCGTGTTCGGGCTCAGCCTTGGGGGTTGTCGGTGCGTCGCGTTTTCCTGTTTGCGTTCGCGGCTTTCTTCGCGTTGTCCGCGACGTGGGCGCTGACGGTTCCGCTCGGCTCCACGATCGACGAGGGCGCGCATATGACCTGGGCGGCCGCGGTGGCCGACGGGCAGTTGGCGCCTTCGCGGTATGACGTGCCTTGGGGGCACGACGTGCTGTGGGTGACGGCGCGGGTGCGGGTGCCGGAGGTGATCGCCGATCTCGGCGTCACGAGCGGATGCTCGGCGCGGGATCCGCAGGCGCCGGCGACGTGCAGCTCTCCGACCTCGGCGAGCGACTCCTCGCGGATGGTGGCCAGCAAGACCATCATGAGCCTGTACAACCCGCTCTACTACGCGGCCGTCGGGTGGCCGGTCTACGTGCTGCCCGGGCTCGACGGGCTCTACGCGATGCGGCTCATCAGTGCTCTGATCTGTTCGCTCCTCGTCGCGTGCGCCGCCGTGGTCGCGCTGCGGATCGGGCGGGTGGCGTTCGCGGGGGTGCTGGTGGCGGCCACGCCGATGGTGCTCGCGCAGGCCGGGTCGGTCAACCCGAACGGGCCGGAGGCGGCGGGTGGGCTGCTCGCGTTCACGGCGCTCTGCGCGCTCGCGTTCGATCCGGAGCCCGCGCTCGTCCGCTCGCGCCTCTGGTTCTTCGCGCTCGGTGCGGGCGTGGTAGCCATCGTGCGGCCGGCGGGACTCGAATGGCTCGCGGTGATCGCCGTCATGGCGGTGCTGCTGCCCGGTGCCCGACCCGCGTACCAGCTCGTGCGCGATCGGCGTTCGTGGCCGGCGCTCGGCGCACTGCTGCTCGCGGTGCTTTACGCGGCCGCCTGGATGTTCACGCGGGGCGGGCTCAACTCCATCCCCCTGCCGAACGGCGACAAGTACACGCTCAAGGACTCCCTGGAGGACTCGGTTCGCGGTACGCCGGGGATGCTCCGGTCGATGATCGGCCCCTTCAGCACGAGCGACACGTTCTACCCCTTCGGAACCGAAGCGGCCTGGTTGCTCCTGCTCGGCTTCCTGCTGCTCTGCGCGGCGTTGTTCGCCACGCGTCGTCAGCTGCTCGTGCTCGGCCTTTGGTTCGCCGGGGTCCTGCTCATGCCGCTCGTGGCGAACGCGTTGACCGGGCCGGGTCTGATCAATCTGTGGCAGGGGCGCTACGGGCTCTGGTTCGCGGTCGGGCTGCCCGTCTACGCGGCGATGGTCGTCGAGAAGCGGCTCGCCGCGTGGGCCCCGGTCGTCGAGCGCCGTTTGACGCCGATCATGGTCGCCACCGTGGTGGCGGGGCATCTGGCCATCTTCTGGTTCGAGGCCCGGCGGTACGGCGTCGGCCAGGCCGGGTCCGCTCTGCCGTTGCACTTCACGTGGGAACCGCCGATGACCTGGGCCGGGGAGGGCCTGCTGTTCGCGGTCGGACTGGCGCTGCTGGGATTCTTGGCGTGGCGCGGTACGGCGAGGCGCGACGGCTCGGTCCCGCCGCAGGACCTGGCGGTGCAGCCGCCGCCGGACGTGACCGGTTCGATGACGGCCATACAGGCGGCGGTCTGACCGCCGCTCGGGCGGATGAAACCGTGCAGCGACCGACGACCCCTGAGACCCTCGCCGCTAGGCGTTCTCGGGGGTCTCGTGCTTGAGGGCCGCCAGGCCGGCGGCCCAGGGGTACTCGGGGCGCACGGTCGCGCCAGGCTCGTGGGGGACGAAGCCGCCGGGCCCCAGGAGGATCTTGACGCCGGCGGCGCGCAGGACGGCCACGTTGACGGGGAAGGCCGGGTGCGCGGCCTGGGCCGCGTTGAGGTGGGGGAGGGCGACCAGCGGGAGGCGCTTGCCGATCGCCTCTGTGACGAGACCGAGGTGCAGTTCGTCGGCGATGCCCAGTGCCCACTTGTTGATCGTGTTCGCGGTTGCCGGGCACACGAGCATCGCATCGGGCGCGGGCAGGACGTCGGGCTCCCACGGCATCTTGTAGTCGTGCCGCACGGGGTGGCCGGTGAGTTGCGCGAGGGCGGGAACGGTCGCCTCGCGCCAGGCCGCCGCGCGGGGCGAGAGAATCAGGCAGGTGTCCCAGCCGTCGGCCTGGGCGAGCTCGATGAGGGTCTCGATCTTCAAGGTGGGTGGCGCGGCGCAGGCTACGAGGTAGAGGACCCGGCGATCGTCAGTCGTCGTCACACTGAGTTTCGTTCCACGTCCTGGCCTCGCCTACGCCGCGTTTACGCCGCCGGAGCCGCCTGCGGAGCCTGCTGGGCCCGGCGCACCGCGGAGTAGGCCTTGCCCGGCGACCGGAACAGGACCGTGTAGCGGTCCTTGAGCGTTGAGACGGCGCGCAGGTCACGGCCGATGTTGGCGTACTCGTGGAAGGCGACGCGCAGCGGGTTGTAGGTGTCGATGTTCGCGGTCAGGCCGTAGATCACCCGTTCGGTCTCCGGGGTGAAGGTCTTGAAAAGCCGGTCCCACACGATGAAGACCCCCGCGAAGTTGCGGTCCAGGTAGCGGCGGTTCGAACCGTGGTGCACGCGGTGGTGGCTCGGTGTGTTCATCACGGCCTCGATCGGCCGCCACAGCTTGCCGATGCGCTCGGTGTGGATCCAGAACTGGTAGAGCAGATTCGCGCTCTGCGCGGTGAAGACCATCGCCGGGGAGAAGCCGAGCAGCACCAGCGGAAGGCCGAAGGGCAGCGTGCCGATGCCGGTCCACGGCTGGCGCAGCGCGGTGGAGAGGTTGTACCGCTGGCTGGAGTGGTGGTTGATGTGCGCGGCCCACAGGATCCTGATGCGGTGGCCGGCGCGGTGCTCCCAGTAGTAGAGGAAGTCCCAGCCCAGGAACACCCCGATCGCCGCGGCCCACGAGGCGCCGATGTGCAGCGGCGTGAGCCGGGAGACGCCCTCGTACGCGGCGACGTACAGCAGCGACCAGCCGAGGTTGAACACGACGTAGCCGAGGCCCATGGAGATGCTCGCGGCCGTGTCGCGCACGGTGTAGCCCTGCTCGGTCTCGTCCGGCAGGAACCGGTAGGAGACGAGCTCGAGCACTATCAGCAGGACGTAGGCGGGGATCGCGTAGGTAGTCAGCTCCACGCGAGGGAGGCTAGGACCGGATCAAGGCCTTTGGCAAGAGCTGGTCCAAACAGTTGACCAGTCGTTTGACCGGCGGCACGTCCGACCGGCATGCTCTGCGTGTGGAAAGCCCCTCAGCGGCCGCCGCCGTGCGCCTACGCCGGGAACCGGTGTCGGACCAGCTGTTCGCGCGCCTGCGGGACCAGATCCTGACCGGGGAGATCGCCGCCGGCGACCCGCTGCCCTCGGAGCGCGACCTGGCCGCGGACTACGGCGTGAACCGGCACGCCGTGCGCGAGGCGGTCAAACGGCTGCAGCAGTGCCGGCTGATCGAGGTGTTCCACGGCGGCCGCACCCGCGCGCTGGACTGGCGGCGCACGGCCGGCCTCGACCTGGTGGTGGACGTGCCCGGCACGCTGGACGCGGTGAGCGTGCCAGGGGTCGTACACGACGCGTTGGAGATGCGCGCGTGCATCGGCGCCGACGCGGCCCGGCTGAGCGCACTGCGCGCGTCTGAGGATCAGCGGGCTGCGATCGTCGCGGCGGCCGCGGCGTACGCCGAGGTGGGCGAGGATCTCGAGGAGCTGAGCGTCGCCGACGTCGCGTGGTGGCGACTGATCATCGAAGGTTGCGGAAATCTCGCATACCTGTTGTCCTTCAACAGTCTGGTGGACGGCGCGATCACGATGGAGCAGGCCTCGCCCGAGCTGCGCTCCGCCGAACTGCTCGACCTCGACGCGCACCGGGAGCTCGCCGACCGGATCGCGCGGCAGGACGCCGCGGCCGCCGAGCAACTGGCCAGGGAGCTGCTGAACCGCAGCGTGGCGCGGGCCGACGGCTGAACCGCCGCAGGCGGACCTGCGCGCGGACGGCCGGATCACCGCGCGTTGACGTCCGGACAGCCGCGCTCCGCCGGCCGAATCCGGGCCTCGTCGTCAGCGTCCTGCTTTGGTCACAGGTTGGCATACCTTTGACGAACACTTGACCGAACCCGCCCCGATCCCGGTAACCTCCGGCTCACGAACGCGATTCGGCGCGCGGGAACCGCTGCACCCGCCCGCCGACGTTTCACTTCGCCGAGGGGGCGTCAATGAGGTTCAATCCACCGCCGAACTGGCCGCGGTTCCCGAACGGATGGACGCCGCCGGAGGGCTGGCAGCCCGATCCGCTCTGGCCGCAGCCGCCGTTCGGCTGGCCGTTGTGGGTGGAAGAGGAGGATACCTTCGTCATCTCGGCGGCGCCGCCGCCGATCCAGCCCGGCACCCCGTACATGCCGTATCCCAACGCGTACACGCACTACGCCTCGATGTCCTCGGCTCGGGAGCCGTGGCATAAGCGCACTGTCACGGTGGTGCTGTTCCTCGTCTTCTTCTTCCCGGTCGGTCTCGTGCTGCTGTGGCAGCGGCAGGATTGGTCGGCGCAGCGGCGTTGGGCCATCACCGGTGTGACGGCGATCGTCGTGCTCATCGCGTTGGCGAGCCCGAATTCCCAGTCGCAGACGACGGTGCAGGTCACGCCGATGGCGGGTAGCGGTACCAGCGCCCCGGCGTCCAGCGCCGCAGCCGGTTCGCCCTCGAGCCGGGCGACCGCGCAGCCGAATGCGAGCCAGAGTGCTGCCGTAGTCGGCCGGCCGAGCCGGAGCGCATCCGTCGCGGCCACGCCGTCGCAGAGTGCTTCGACGTCGTCGGCCGCGGTCGTCGCCGCGCCGACGAAGACCACGGCGGCGCCCACCACGCATTCCGCGAAGCCGTCGCCCGCGCCGACGACGCACTCCGCGTCGCACACGCCGTCCACGTGCGGGGCGCCGAGCAACCCGTTCGGCTACAACTTCTGCGGGAACGGCGCGCACGTCACGAGCCCGCCGCTCAACGTCTGCGACTACTTCAACTGCATCGACAACTTCTGGAACGGCAACGGCTACATGGTCGAGTGCAACGACGGCATGTACAGCATGTCCGGCGGACTGCGCGGCGCCTGCTCGTACCACGAAGGAGAAGAGCGGGCCGTCTACAGCGGATAGACGGCTGGACGGCGCCGCTCGAACGACTGAGCCCGCCCCCCGGTGCGGCGGGGGGCGGGCTCAGTCGTCCGCGTCCTACCGGATGCCCAGCAGGTGGTCCATCGCCAGCTGGTCCAGGTGCTCGAACGCCATGCCGCGCTTGGCCGCGGCCTCGACGTCGAAGTCCTCGAACGCGCTGCTGTCGGCGAGCAGGTCGGCCAGCTTCTCGCCCTCGCCGAGCGTCGGCTGCGCGAGCTGGTCCAGGCGCGAGGCCTTGAGCGCCTCCTGCACCTCGGGGTCGGCGCGGAACGCGGCGGCCTTCTGCTTGAGCGCGAGGTAGTTGCGCATGCAGCCCGCGGCGGAGGCCCACACGCCGGAGAAGTCCTCGGTGCGCGGCGGCTTGAAGTCGAAGTGCCGCATACCTTCGTAGCCGGCCGACTCCAGCAGGTCCACCAGCCAGAACGCGGCGCGCAGGTCCCCGGCGCCGAAGCGCAGGTCCTGGTCGTACTTGATGCCGCTCTGGCCGTTCAGGTCGATGTGGAACAGCTTGCCGTGCCACAGCGCCTGCGCGATGCCGTGCGGGAAGTTGAGCCCGGCCATCTGCTCGTGCCCGACCTCCGGGTTCAGGCCGACCAGCTCGGGCCGCTCCAGGCTGTTGATGAACGCCAGGGCGTGCCCGACCGTCGGAAGCAGGATGTCGCCGCGCGGCTCGTTCGGCTTCGGCTCGATCGCGAAGCGCAGGTTGTAACCCTGCTCGGTGACGTACTCGCCGAGCAGGTCGAAGGCCTCCTTGAAGCGGTCCAGGGCCACCCGCACGTCCTTGGCCGCGCCCGACTCGGCGCCCTCGCGGCCGCCCCACGCCACGTAGATCTCCGCGCCCAGCGAGGCCGCGAGGTCGATGTTGCGGATCGTCTTGCGCAGCGCGTAGCGGCGCACATCGCGGTCGTTCGAGGTGAAGGCGCCGTCCTTGAACACCGGATGGGTGAACAGGTTGGTGGTCGCCATCGGGACCTTCATGCCGGTCTCGTCGAGGGCCTTGCGGAAGCGCGCGATGTGCGCGTCCCGGTCGGCGGCCGAGGAGCCGAAGGGGATCAGGTCGTCGTCGTGGAAGGTCACTCCGTAGGCGCCGAGCTCCGCGAGCTTGGTCACGGACTCGACCGGGTCGAGGGCCGGCCGGGTCGCGTCGCCGAACGGGTCGCGGCCCTGCCAGCCGACCGTCCAGAGGCCGAAGGTGAACTTGTCCGAGGGGTTCGGAGTAAGAGCGTCGGTGCTCATCGCTTGCTCCCGGGATCGGTATTGATAAACGCAGAAAACAAATTAGTATGCGGGTGCGGCCCTTGGGAAGTCCCCGGGGGCTGCCAGTCGGACCGAGGCGTGAGGAGGCGGCGATGGCCGCGGGTGCGGGTGACGGAGTGGTCATCGGCGTGGACAGTTCGACCCAGGCGACCAAGGCGCTGGCCGTGGACGTCGCGACCGGGGAGATCCTCGGCCAGGGCCGGGCGTCGCACACGGTGAGCGCGGGCGCGGGGCGCGAGAGCGAGCCCGGGCAGTGGTGGGAGGCGCTCAGCGAGGCGTTGGCCCAGACGGGTTACGGCGACACCGCGGCGGCGGTGTCGATCGGCGGCCAGCAGCACGGGCTGGTCGCGCTGGACGAGCAGGGCCGCAGCGTCCATCCGGCGCTGCTGTGGAACGACGTGCGCAGCGCCCCGAACGCCGAAGCGCTCGTCGGGCGGCTGGGCGCGCAGGGCTGGGCGGAGCGGGTCGGCAGCGTCCCCGGCGCCTCGTTCACGGTGACGAAGTGGGAGTGGCTGCGCGAGCACCGCCCGGAGGCGGCCGAGCGGGTGCGCCGCGTGATGCTGCCGCACGACTACCTGACCTGGCGGCTGACCGGCGAGCACGTCACCGACCGGGGCGACGTCTCGGGTTCCGGCTGGTGGGGACCGGAGGGCTACGACAAGGAGATCCTCGACCTCGTCGGCCTGGACGAGTCCTTCCTGCCGCGCGTCGCCGAGCCCGGGGCCGCCGCCGGAACCGTGCGCGCCGGCCTGCCGATCCGCGCCGGGATCCCGGTCGCGGCCGGCACCGGCGACAACATGGCCGCCGCGCTCGGCCTCGGGCTCGAACCCGGCGCGCCGGTCATCAGCCTCGGCACGTCCGGCACCGCGTACGCCGTCACCCGCGGCCGCCCGGCCGACCCGACCGGCACCGTCGCGGGCTTCGCGGACGCGCTCGGCAACTGGCTTCCGCTGGCCTGCACCCTCAACTGCACGCTGGCCGTGGACCGCGTCGCCCAGCTGCTCGGCCTCGGCCGCGAGGACGTCGAGCCCGGCGGCGAGGCGGTCGTGCTGCCGTACCTCGACGGCGAGCGCACCCCGAACCTGCCGTACGCGTCAGGGCTCTTCTACGGAGTGCGGCACGACACGACGCCGGGCCAGATCCTGCGCGCGGCCTACGAGGGCGCCGCGGCGAGCCTGCTCACCGCGGTCGACGAGGTGCTGCGCGCGGGCGGCGAGCAGCCGCGCGACGTGCCGCTCGTGCTGATCGGCGGCGGCGCGAAGGGCGACGCGTGGCGCACGACCGTCCGGCGGCTGTCCGGCCGTCCGGTGCTGGTGCCGAAGCTGGAGGAGATCGTCGCGGTGGGCGCGGCGGCCCAGGCGGCGGCGCTGGTGACCGGCGAGCGCGCGGACCAGGTGGCCCGCCGCTGGAGGACTCTGGAGGGCACGCTCTATGATCCGTTGCCTGTGGATCGCGACGTGCTCGAGCGGATCGCCTCCGTGCGCCGGAGGGCGCAGGCGCTGCTCTCCACGGAGAGCTAGGACGTGTTTTGCAACTATCGCCGGGTCCGCGACGCCTGCCACGCACGCTCGCCGCGTTGCCGGATCGCCCACGTACGCCCAGTATGCGCACGACCCGGCGCCTTGCGATCGCCCGCGTCAGGCGCCGCGGCCTGATCCGACGCTAGCTTCAAAACACGCCCTAGGACACCGACGAAGGGGAGTCGCCGACCTTGACCGCGCCGACACGCAACGGCAACGGATACCGGACCGCCGGCGGTCCGGTATCCCAGCAGGGCATGCGCCGCGCGAATCTGGCGCTCGTACTCGGCGCGGTCGCCCGGCTCGGCGACACCTCGCGGGCCCAGCTCGCCGAAGCCACCGGCCTGACCAGGGCGGCGGCCGGCAGTCTGGTCGGCGAGCTGATCGAGGCCGGACTCGTGCGCGAGCACGGGGTCTCGCTGGAAGGACGCGTCGGCCGGCCGAGCACGGTCGTCTCGCTGAGCGACCGCGGCCCGGCCGGGCTCGGCCTGGAGATCGGCGTCGAGCACCTCGGCGCGTGCGTCATAGACCTCGGCGCCGAGGTCAGGACCCGCATCCGCGTCCCCGCCCCGAACCGCGGCCGTGACCCGGGCGCCGTGACCGAGCAGCTGGCGCAGGTGGCGACCGCCGCCCTGGACCAGGCCCGCGAGATCGGCCTCGATCCGGTCGGCGCCGTCGTCGCGGTGCCCGGCCTGGTCGGCGCCTCGTCCACGACCGGCGCCTCGTCCACGACCGTCGTGCACGCGCCGAACCTCGGCTGGCACGACGTGGATCTCAGCGACCGGCTCGGCGGCCTGCTTCCCAGGCTGCCGGTCGGGGTCGAGAACGAGGCGAACCTCGGCGCGCTCGCCGAGCTGCGGCGCGGCGAGGTGGGCCGCGACTTCGTGCACGTCTCGGCGGAGGCGGGCATCGGCGCGGCCCTGGTCGTCGACGGCATGCTGCTGCGCGGGCGGCGCGGCTTCGCCGGCGAACTCGGCCACATGCCCGTCTACCCGGACGGCCTCGCCTGCCCCTGCGGCTCGCACGGCTGCCTCGAGCAGTACGCGGGCGAGGAGGCGGTGCTGCGCAATTGCGGCCTGCACGAGGCGGCGGGCGACCGCGTCGCAGTGCTCGTAGAGCAGGCGCACGGCGGCCGGGCAGCCGTGCTCAGCGCCCTCGACCGGGCCGGACGCGCACTCGGCATCGCGCTCGCCGGCGCCGTCAACCTCGTCGACCCGGAGTCGGTCGTCCTCGGCGGCGCCTACGCCGACCTGGCCGCGTGGCTCACCCCGGGCATGCAGACCGAGCTCGGCGCGCGCGTGAAGATCCGGCCCTGGGAACCGGCCGGGCTCGTCGTATCAGGACTCGGACGCGAAGGCCCGGTGATCGGCGCGGCGACCTCGGTCGTGCAGCGCGTGATCGCTGATCCGGCCTATCTCCAGGACCGCCTGGCGCGCAGGTAGGCGGGCGCCGCGATCCGCAGGGCCTTCGCCTTGCTGAATCCGTGGCGCACGCCGAAGACCTGGTAGTCGGCCCGTTCGAGCGAGTCGAGGATGCCCGCGTACAGGGTCATCGCGGTGCCGACGCACTCGCGGCTCGACGGGTGCAGCAGGGTGAGGGCCGCATGCGCGTCGGCGTAGTAGGCGCGTGCGCGGCCGGTCTCGAACTTCAGCAGGGCACGGATACCGTCGGTCATCGTCCGGGCTTCGAGGTCGGCGCGCGTGACGCCGAACTTCTCCAGGTCCTCCTGCGGCAGGTAGACGCGGCCGCGATCGAGATCCTCGTCGACATCGCGCAGGATGTTCGTGAGCTGCAACGCGTAGCCGAGGGCGATCGAGCGCTCCGAGGCCGACGGATCGAGCGGTTCCAGGACCGGCACGAGTTGCAGGCCGAGCAGGGCGCCGGCGCCGTGCATGTAGGCGAGCAGGTCGTCGTACGTCGCGTAGTCGGTGACCGTCAGGTCGCTGCGCATCGCGTCGCTGAACGCGTGGAAGTACTCGATGGGGATGTCCCAGGTCGACGCCGTGTGCGCGGCGGCCTTGAGCACCGGATCGGGGGAGTCGCCGGTCTCCACGGCGAGTACGTACGCTGCGACCCGCTCGTCGAGGCTCGCTTCCTTCGCGGCGGCGTCGGAGCCGGTCTGCTCGTCGACGATCTGATCGAGCACGCGCGCGTGCGCGTACAGCGAGTCGATGTACGGCCGCTTGACCGGCGGCAGCATGAGGCAGCCCGCGTAGAACGACGGATCGTACCTGCGGTGGATCGCCTTGCATTCCGCATACGCGGCGGCCAGTTCGGGGTCGCGCATCCGGGTGCGTTCGGCGTCGAGGTCGGCGCGCGTGGTCACCGGGCGATTCTACGGGCTCGGGCGGCGCCGGATCGGCGGCGCCCGAGCCCGCGGGATGCGAATCAGTGCCCGGAGAACTTCGTCGGCCGCACGGCGACCGCGACGCGCTGCTCCGCGTCGTCCGGCGTGACCGCGGTGCCGTCGTACCACTCGGACAGCCGCTGGTAGAGCTTCGCCTCCGGGTCCGGGTCGATGCGCTCGACCACGCCGCGGATCTCCACGTAGTCGTACTTCTCGTCCGGGTCCAGGATCGAGATCGACACGCGCGGCTCGTGCGCGATGTTCTTGTACTTCTGCCGCCGGTTCGTGTGCGTGAACCAGATGAACTCGCCGTCCCAGACGAACCACATCGGGTTCACCTGCGGCGCTCCGTCCGGCCTGGTGGTGGCCAGGTTCACCAGGATCGGGCGGCCGAGCAGTTCGCGGGCGCGCTCCGGGATTTCCACCATGGTCACGGGCTCCAGTCGGGTCGGGTCGGGTCGGGACGGTCTCGGTCGGTCGCCACCGACCCTAACGCGGCTCGGAATCCCCGAATTCCACCTCGGCCGTGTCCACCGTGCTGCCGCGGCGGCCGGGCGCGGTCTGGTACTTCCAGTACAGGTTCGTGTGCGCGATGACCTGCTCGGGTGACGGCGCGCCGTACGCGGTCAGGTCCTCCGTCGTGTGCGCGTCGCCGACGAGCACGGCGTCATAGCCGCGCACGATCGCGCCGTGCAGCGTGGAGCGGATGCAGGCGTCCGTCTGCGCGCCCGCGACCACCAGCCGGCCCACGCCGAGCCCGGCCAGCACCTGCTCCAGGTCCGTCTCCTCGAAGGAGTCGCCGTAGCGCTTGGCGACCAGCGGCTCGCTCTCCTCGCGCACCAGTTCGGGCACGTACTCCCAGCTCTCGCTGCCCTCGGCCAGCTCGTCGTCGTCCGAGTGCTGGATCCAGACGACGGGAGTGCCGACGGCCCGCGCCTTGCGCACCAGCACGTCGATGTTGGCGACCACCTCGTCGCGCCGCGGCGCGCCGGTCACCACCCCGTTCTGCACATCGATCACGAGCAGGGCCGTGTTCGGCCGATCGGTGAAACGCGTCATGGCAAGCGGCCTCCTGTATCAAGCTCCTCAGGTCGACTACCACGGTACGTCGCGGCACCGACAGAAGCCGCCCTTGACGGGTCCCGGCGGGGGGAGGGACACTCACCGCGCCGTCTGTTTGTGTTCTGTTCTGTTCGAATACGATCGCTGCCCTCCGCATTCGACAATGGAGTTGAAAACCGGTGGATCACCCCGCGCAGATAGGTCACCGCCCCCTGCCCCTCCGCCTCCTCGTCGCCCTGGCCGCGCTGCTGGCCGCGCTCCTGGTG
>NZ_JAGSOH010000074.1 GCF_018139625.1 Actinospica acidithermotolerans
GGTCAGCAGCGTGCGCAGGGCGGCGAGCAGCCGGTCTACGTCGGCCGAGGTCGAGCCCACGCCGAAGGACGCGCGGATCGCCCCGTCGGCGGCGAGGCCGAGCCTGCCGAGGAGCGGGTGCGCACAGAAGCGGCCGTCGCGCACGCCGATGCCGTGCTCGGCCGACAGGTACGCGGCGACCCAGCCCGCGTGGTAGCCGGCGACGGTGAAGGAGACGACGCCGATCGCATCGACGGGGGAGGAGACGGGGGCGGCAGCCGGGGATTGCGGAGAAGCGGCGGAGGCGCCCGAAGGCGAACCCTCGCCGTCAGCCCAGATGCTCAGCACGCTGATCTCCGGAAACTGCGCGAGGCCGGCCAGCAGCCGCGTGCGCAGCCGGTCCTCGTGCTCGGCGAGTGCCGCGCCGCCGACGGACGCGAGTTCCTCGCAGGCCCGCGCGAGCGCCGCCGCGCCGAGGACGTTCGGGGTGCCGCCCTCGTGCCGGGCCGGGCCGGTGGCCCAGTCGGTCGAGGCGGTGGCTACCTCGCGGACGGCGCCGCCGCCGGCCAGGTAGGCGGGGGCGGCGTCCAGCCAGTCACCGCGGCCGACGAGCACGCCGGCGCCGTAGGGCGCGTAGAGCTTGTGCCCGGAGAGCGCGAGGTAGTCGACATCCGAGTCGGTCAGCGAGACGCGGCGGTGCGGGGCCAGCTGCGCCGCGTCGACCGCGATGCGGGCGCCGTGGCGGTGCGCGATCCGGGCGAGCTCCTTGATCGGGAGCAGCTGGCCGGTCACGTTCGAGGCGCCGGTCACCGCGAGCAGCGCGGTCGGCGTGGCGGCCAGCGCGGCCTCGACGGCGGCGAGCGTCTCGCGGAGGGTCGGCGCGGCCTCCAGGACCGCGTCGCCGCGGCGCTGCCAGGGCAGCAGGTTGGCGTGGTGCTCGATGTCGAGGTAGAGGACGGAGCCCCCGGCGGGCACGCAGTGCGCCAGCAGGTTCAGGGCGTCGGTGGTGTTGCGGGTGAAGACGACCAGGTCGTCCTCGCGGGCGCCGAGGAAACGCCCGACACAGCCGCGGGCGTTCTCCAGCAGCGCGGTGGACACCTGCGACGCGTAGCCGGCCCCGCGGTGCACCGAGGCGTAGTAGGGCAGGGCGGTCGCCAGGTGGTCGGCCACCGCGCGCAGAGCGGGCGCGGAGGCGGCGTAGTCAAGGTTCGCGTAGGAAGTCGAGCCGCCGGTCACCAGCGGTACCGGCAGGTCGGCACCCACCACCGGAAGCAGCGCATCAGTGCATTCGGCCGTTGCGAAGACAGTCATGGTGTCGGTCATAGCAGTTCGCCCCTGGAGGGTTCAGGGAAACGCGACGACCGTTATGCCGCGGTGACGGCGTACCGCATGCCGTACCGGAGCGTATGGAGACGTCGACGAATCCGCGCTTGCCGTACGCCTTCCGCACGGCCCGGTCCTCACCCGGGGCACCCCATCGCGGACGAAGGGTTGCCGACCAGCGAGCCGGGGCTTATCGCTGGTACTCATGACCTTGATCGAAGACGCTAGCACGCGGTCCCGGCCGCGCGCATCCGTGGTCCGCTTCCTAAGACGGATTCACCCGTTTACCATCGTCTGAGCCGGGCGGGCGGGAGCACCCGAGCCGGGCAGGCAGGCGTACGAGCAGGTCACGGGGCGAGAGCGGAGATTCGGTGGAGATCAGGACTTTCCTAGGCGCGGACGCGGACGACTCCGTCCTCGCCCGCTTCCACGCGCTGTTCGAGGCGGACGGCCGGCGCACGTTCCCGGGCTTCCCGGCGCAGCCGTTCCCGGGGTACGCCGCGAACATGCGCGCGAGCCGGCACTACGATCTCGGCCCGCGGCGCGTCTGGGCCGCGTGGGAGGACGGCGAGCTGCTCGGCTACGGCACCGTCGTCTATCCGGACCGCCACATGCTCGAGACCGCGATCCCGCGCGTCATCGTCGACGAGGCGCATCGCCGGCGCGGCATAGGCACGGCGCTGCTGCGCGAGATCGCCGCGGACGCGCGTGCCGAGGGGCGGGCCACGCTCGCCTACGAGCAGGTCCGGATCGGTACGGACGGCGAGCACTGGGCCCGCGCCGTCGGCTTCGCGAACACGCAGCTCAGGCGCTGGCAGATGCTGCACGTCGCGGACGTTGACCCGGCGCTGTGGGAGGTTCCGGTGCCCGCGGGCTACCGGCTCGTGCGATGGACCGACGCCGCGCCGGACGACCTGGTCGCGGCCTTCGCGCAGGCGCGCAACGCGATCGCCGACGCCCCGCACGGCGATTCCTCGCTCCTCGAGCCGGAGTGGACGGTCGAGCGGATCCGGCAGTCCGAGGCGGACATCCGGGCGGCGGGCGAGTCCGCGCGCTTCGTCGTCGCCGTGTGCGAGCGGAGCGGAGCCGTCGCCGCGGTCACCGGGATGCTCCTCGAACCCGGCCGGGTGGATCTCTGCTGGCAGCGGGACACGGCCGCCGTCGCCGATCACCGCGGGCTCGGGCTCGGCCGCGTGGTCAAGGCGGCGATGATGCGCTGGCTGACCGTGGACATCCCCGGCCTCGGCAGGGTCGTCACCAACACGGCCGCGGACAACGCGTCGATGAACCGGGTCAACGAGCAGGTCGGGTACACCCACTACGCGGACATCGGCCTGTTCGAGGCCTCCGTCGAGCAGATCGGCGCGGCACTGGGGACGGCCGCCGCCGTCCCCGCGCCGCGCACCGAACCGGCCCTCGGCGGTATCACCCGGCCGCGTACTTCTGCAGCCCCTTCTGGACCTCGGTGAAGTCCATCACCGGAATCACGTCGATCCCGGCGCCGAGCTCCTGGAAGAAGGGCTCGGCGATGCTCGGGATGTCGGAGAGGTCGGCGAGGTCGAACACGAAGAACCCGGTGCGCTTGCCGTTGTGCGCGCCGAAGTACACGGCCTCGGGCTTGAGCGCCGCCAGCGTGGACTCCATGACCTGCCCCAGCTTGTTGTCGCGGATCGCGGCGTTGGCCTTGTCGGTGTCCATCTCGACCGTCAGCAGTACCCGCATGATGTCACCCGCCTCGCGGAGAGAAGTTTCAAACCGTATGCGGGTAATTCTCGTCCGACTGGATCATGCGGGTGAGGATCCTTAGCTCGCCTCACGAGAGGCGGCCGAGCGGTCCGAGAAAAGCGGCTACGCCTCCCGGACCGCCTTCGCCAGCTCCGTGCCGAAGGCCGACTCGTCGCCCTCGACCGCCACGACGAGATCCTGCGGGCGCAGCACCGCGCGCACGGCCTCGTTGACCTCGTCGAGGGTGACCTCGAGCAGTCGGGCGTGCTCGGTGGTGATGTAGTCGCCGGGCAGGTCGTGCCTCGTCATCTCGATCAGCCGGTCGCCGACCGCGCCCGGGCTCTGCAGGCCGATCGGAGTGGCGCCGGCCAGGTAGGCGCGGGTCAGCTCCAGCTCGGCCGCGGTCGCGCCGCCGTCGAAGAACTCGTTGATGATGCGCAGCGCGTCGGCCACGGCCGGAGCCGTCGAGTCCGTCTGCACCTCGGTGTTCGCTGAGTAAAGGCCCTGCGGCCGACCCAGGTCGAAGGACGAGTGCGCGCCGTAGGTGTAGCCCTTCACCTCGCGCAGCTCGTGGTTCAACCGGGAGCTGAACGAGCCGCCGAGGATCGTGCTGGCCACGCGCAGCGCCACGATGTCCACGCCCGCGGCCATCAGCTCCCTGCGGGTCGGCACCGGGTGCCCGATGCGCAGCGTCGACTGCACCGCGCCCGGACGGTCCGCGATCGTCAGCCGCTGCCGCTCGGCCAGCGGGGCGCCGCCGTCCGGCGTGGCCGGGGCCCCGGTCGCCGCGTCCGCGAACACCGCGGCGGCCAGCGCCTCCAGGTCCAGCAGGTCCAGGTCTCCGGCCACCAGCAGCACGCCGGGCCCGCGCAGCCAGCGCGCGTGGAACTCCCGCACCGCGTCGCCGGTCAGCGCGGCGGTGCTCTCCGGCGTGCCGCCGGCGAGACGGCCGAAGCGCGCCTGCTCGCCGTACAGGGCGTTGCGCAGCGCCTGCTGCGCGCGCACGCCGGGGCGGGCGAACTGCTCGCGCTTGGCCGAGGCCAGGTCGCTCAGGAAGCGGCGGGTGTCCACGTCGCGGAACGCGGGCCGGCGCACCGCCTCGGCGAGCAGGCCGACGCCCGCCTCCGCGCGGGAGACCGGCAGGTCGATGGTCACCTTCGTGCTCTGCCAGCCGCTGTCCACGCCCCAGCGCCCGCCGAGCGACTCGACCGCGGCGCCGAACTCGTCGGCCGTGTAGTTCTCGGTGCCCTCGTCGAGCAGGCTCGCGGTGGCCCGGGACAGGCCGTCCAGCGCCACGGCGCCGTCCGCCGGCAGCGGCTCGGCCAGCGCGCCGCCGCCGAGCATCACGCCGAGCCAGGCGAGCGGCTGGCCGGGCAGGTGCGCGGCGACGACCCGGCCGCCGGCCAGTTCGAGCTTGCGCACCTCGGGGAAGGCATACGGCCGCTGGGCCGCCGCGGTCGGACGCGCGGCCAGTCGGGGTGAGGTCACGTCAGTTCCCTTCGCTCGCGGTGGAAACCCGGTACTCCAGGGTGACCCGGTTGTTCGGGGTGAAGATTCGCTCGGCGGCGGCCCGCACGTCCTCGGCGGTCACGCTCAGCAGCTCGGGCAGCCGGTCGCGCACCCGGTCCGCGTCGCCGAACAGCACCGCGTGCCGGCTCAGCTGGTCGGCCCGGGAGCCGACCGAGGACAGCTCGCGCGCCCAGTCCGCCTCCAGCATCGAGCGGGCGCGGTCCAGCTCCGCCTCGGTCGGAGCCAGGCTCGCCGCCTGCTCGCAGACCTCGAAGTAGGCCGCCAGCAGCTCGGCCGGGTCCACGCCGGGGCGCGGGGTGACCATGCCGCTGAGCATCGACTCGTGCCAGGCCAGCTGCCAGGAGGCCAGGTAGGAACCCTCGGCCTGGGCCAGTTCGCGCTTGGTGACCAGCTCGCTGAACAGCCGCGCGCCGCGCCCGCGGCCGAGGACCGCGGCGAGCACCTCGTCGGCCGCCGCGCCGGGCCGGCCGAACCGGGTGGCCCGGAAGCCGAAGAAGAAGCGGGGCAGCGGCACCGGCTCCACGACCACCTCGTGCACCGGGCCCTCGATCCCGGCCGGCAGCGCGGCCACCGACGGGGCCGCCGGGCGCGGCCGGGCGGGCAGCGCGCCGAAGTACTCCTCGGCGAGCCCGCGCACCTGCGCCTCGTCCGCGTCCCCGACCACGGTCAGCACCGCGTTGTCCGGGGAGTAGTAGGACTCGTAGAAGGCGGTGAAGTCGGACTGCTCGGCGCTGTCCAGCTCCGCCATCGAGCCGATCGTCGAGTGGTGGTACGGATGGCCCTCGGGGTAGGCGAGCGCGAGCAGGATCTCGGCCCAGCGGCCGTAGGGCACGTTGTCGTACCGCTGCCGCCGCTCGTTCTTGACGACCTCGCGCTGGTTGTCCAGGTTCTCCTGGGTCAGCGCCAGGCTGCCCATCCGGTCCGCCTCGAGCCACAGCGCCGTCGGCAGCGCCGCGCTCGGCACGGTCTGGTAGTAGTTCGTCCGGTCCGCGCTGGTGGTGGCGTTGATCGCGCTGCCGCCGACCTCCTGCAGGACACTGAAATGCTCGGTCTTGCCGACCTGCGCCGAGCCCTGGAACATCAGGTGCTCGAAGAGGTGCGCGAAGCCGTGCTTGCCGGCCGGCTCGTGCCGCGAGCCGACGTTGTACCAGAGGTTCACGCCCGCGATGGGCGAGGTGCGGTCCTCGCACACCACCACCCGCAGGCCGTTGTCCAGCGAGAACTGCCGCACCGGCCAGCGGAAGCCGCCGTCCGCGGCGGGGTTCTCGGCGGTACCTTCGCTCGGCTGTCGCACCACGCGCCCTCCAGGCAGGGTCTCAGATCCACTCGCTCCTGATGCCCAACATACAGGGCGGGCCGGATGATCGAAGGGCGCGCGGCTGCTGAGGATTTCATCGGGAATTTCCCAGCTTGCCCGAAGGTTCAGGATGCATGCTGCGGTGACGGAGCGGGGATCTTTACCAACAGCCCGCCGGACGACGACTTGGGGAGAGTGCGCCATGGATTTCGACCTCGGCCCCTCCAGGATCCTGCCACGCTGGGTCGTCGTGTTCTTCCTCGGCGGCGCCGTGGTGCTGATCCCGTGGATCGTGCTGATGTTCACGGTGCCGGACGCGGTGGACGTGACCCGGCGCTGGGAGCTCGTCTGGGGCGGCTTCGACTGCTTCCTGGTTCTCGGCTTCGCGCGCACGGCCTTCAACCTGATCCGGCGCTCGCCGCGCGGCGCGGTCACCGCCGCGATGACCGGCACGATGCTGCTGATCGACGCCTGGTTCGACGTGCTCACCACGCACCGCGGCGGCCAGCTGATATCGATCCTGATGGCCGCGTTCGCCGAGATCCCGTGCGCGCTGATCTGCTTCTACGTCTCCCGCCGGATCACCGACCTGTTCGAGCAGACGAAGGAGTACCTGGTCGCCGCCGGGTTCACCGTGCAGGCCGGCCGCGTGGTCCCGCCGGCCGGCTTCCCCGGCGCCGCGGTCCCGGCCGAGCCCCCGGCCGCGCCGGTCGCCGCCGCCGAGGCGGCGGGCCTCGGAAACGCATCAGGGCCCGAACCCGCCGTGGCGGCGGATCCGGGCCCGGTGCTCCGGCAGATCTCAGAGCGCGGTCTTGGCGCTCCAGTAGGCCAGCAGGGGCTCCTCGCCGAGCAGCTCTAGGCCGGCTTCGGCGCCGCCCTTGCGCTGGGTGATCCACAGCGCCAGGTCCGAGGCCGTGCCGCGCACCGCGGCGGCGCCCTTGACGTGCGCGTGCGACCAGCGGAAGCCGTGCGGCTCGAGCGTGATCAGCCATTCGCCGGGCAGCTCGCTCTCGTCCAGGTCCGTGGCGTGCAGGTGGATCGTCTCGCCGTCGCCGTGCAGCTCGCGCACCGCCGGGCGGAAGCGCTTGGTGTACGGCACGTTGGCCAGGAACTCGTCGATGGTGTCCACGGCCACCGCCTGCTCCAGCGCGGTCGCCTCGCCGAGGACCGCCAGCTCGGCGTCCACCCGGTGGATCGCCGTCTCGTGCAGCATCCGGCGCAGCCAGAAGCGCACGTGCTGGTCGCCGCCCCACGCGTAGCACGGCGCGTCCAGGTCGGCTCGGCCCAGCGCCTCCACGAGCGCGGCGCCGCCCGCGGCGACCCAATCGGGCGCGGCGGACCAGGCGTCCTTCGGGAAGCCGATCTCCTGCGCGCTCAGCTCGATCCGCTCCTGCGGGAGCCGGGTGACGATGGCGGTGGCCCAGCGGTGGATCCGGCCGAGGTGCTCGACCAGGTCGGCCAGGGTCCAGTCCGGGCAGGAGGGGACCGGGCGGCCGGGATCGGCCTCCGCGACCAGCGCGGCGATCCGGGCCACGTCCGCCTTGATCAGGTCCAGTACGCGGGGGGCTTCGAGGGCATGGCAGGCGGGCGACGGGGCGAGGGTGGGCACCGGTCGGACTCCTTCACGGATGACGGGGCCGTCCGCGGGTACGCGGAAGCGGCGAGCTGGCTGGTTCAGGCGTGGGAGAGCGTTCTCGCACAACGCTCCACCCGAGGGAGTGAAATTACGCGGTATCGCTGGATTCTGCCCCGATCAGGGCGAAGCCATGCGTTCCGCGGATGAGTTGATTCAGCATGCCCGGTCCGCGGCCGGTACGCCACGTGAGATAGATCATGCGGACGGGGGTCCCCCCGCGCCGCGCCTGGGTAGAGTTGGATCCTTAAGAAGATCGGTGGAATCCCGGCGAGGGAGTCTGAAGTGAGTTGGGGATTGGCGGGCGCTCTGATCGCCTGCCTCTGCTACGGGGTGGCCACCGTCTTCCAGGCGATGGGCGCCCGGCGCGTCGAGGGTACCGAAGGAGTGGACCCGCGGCTGCTGATGCGCGTGCTCGGTTCGCTGCCGTTCCTGCTCGGCACGGCCATGGACGCGCTGGGCCTGATCTTCAACCTCTTGGCGCTGCGCCAGCTGCCGCTCTTCGAAGTGCAGGGCATCGTCAACACCAACCTCGCGGTCACCGCGGTGTTCGCGAGCGTGCTGCTGAACATCCATTTGACCAGCAAGGACAAGCTCGCGGTCGCGGCCGTCGTCGGCGGCCTCGTGCTGCTCGGCTTCGCCGCCGGTCCCGAGGGCTCCGGCAGCTTCACGATCGCCGGACGCTGGGCGCTGCTCGGCGTCTCGCTGCTGCTGGCGGTCACCGCGCTGGTGCTCGGCAACGTCTACAAGAGCGCGCACCCCGCCCTGCTCGGCACGGTGGCGGGCTTCCTGTTCGGCGTCTTCGGGATCGCGGTGCGCGTGCTGCCCTCGATCGAGCCGGCGAAGCTGGTCACCGAGCCGGCCGCGTACGCCGCGGTGATCGCCTCGGTCACCGGCTTCCTGTTCTTCACCACGGCGCTCCAGCGCGGCTCGGTGAACGCGACCGCCGCCGCGCTGGTGGTGGGGGAGACGGCCGTGCCCGCGCTCATCGGCGTGACCCTGCTCGGCGACAGCGCGCGCCCGGGCTACGGCGTGGTGGGCGTCTTCGGCTTCCTGCTCGCGGTCGGCGGCGCGCTCGCCCTCGCGCGCTTCGCCGAGATCCCCGAGCAGGAGCCGGACGGGGACGCCGTCCTATTGGATCAGACCTCTGACGAGCGGGACGCGGAGGACGGCGCGGGCACCGCACCGCCCGGCTCCGCCGGCCCGGCCTCGGCCTCGTCCACGGCCATCTCCTGAAGCGTCTCCCGGTCCCTGGCCCGCTGCCTGCGGCGCCTGACCAGGACGACCGCCGCGATCGCGGCGGCGATGGCCCCGAGCAGCGAGTAGCTGACCACCGAGGTGTAGTGCTCGACCCGCTGCCAGGCCGAGCCCGCCAGGTAGCCGACCAGGATGTACGCGGTGGCCCAGGTGACCCCGCCGATCGCGTTCCACAGCAGGAACGTGCCGTACTTCATCCGGCTCGTCCCGCACAGCCCGGGCACCAGCGCGCGCAGCACCGAGACCCAGCGGCCGGAGAAGACCGCGCGGCCGCCGAGCCGGTGGATGGTCTGCTTGCCCTGCTCCACGTGCTCCGGCTTGACCAGCCGCTTCGGCAGCCGCGCGAGCAGCGAGTCGCCCCAGCGCCCGCCGACCCAGAAGCCGATCGAGTCGCCGACGATCGCGCCCAGGATCGCCGCCGCGAGCACGCCGGGCAGCGAGACCCGGTGCTCGTAGGCGAGGAATCCGCCCACCACGACCGCGGTCTCGCCCGGTACCACGAATCCCAGGAAGACCGAGGACTCCAGGGCCGGCAGCAGGAAGACCAGCGCCAGCGCGGACCAGCCGCTGAAGATCAGCAGGTGGTTGATGATCACGTTGAGCACGTCAGTCCCCCGTGTCCTCGCCGAGATACGCCAGCAGCGCCTCGTGCAGCAGCCCGTTCGACGTCATCCCGGAACCGGCCGAGGGCGAGGGGTCCCCGTCCACGGCGCTGAACCGGCCCCCCGCCTCGGTCACGATGATCGCGGGCGCGGCCACGTCCCACAGGGACAGCTCCGGCTCAGCCGCGATGTCCACCGCCCCCTCGGCCACCAGCATGTGCGACCAGAAGTCCCCGTAGGCGCGGGTGCGCCAGCACGCCCGGGAGAGCGCCAGGAAGCCGTCGAGCTTGCCGTACTCCTCCCAGGAGATCACCGAGGAGTAGGCGAAGGAGGCGTCCTTGAGCTCCCTGACCTTCGAGACCTGCAGCCGGCTGGCCTGCGAGAGCGAGCGGCCGGTGTAGGCGCCGCCGCCGGCCGAGGCCCACCAGCGGCGGCCCAGCGCGGGCGCCGAGACCACGCCGACGACGGGCCTGCCGTCCTCCATCAGCGCGATCAGGGTGGCCCACACCGGCACCCCGCGCACGTAGTTCTTGGTGCCGTCGATCGGATCGACGATCCAGGTGCGCCGGCCGTCCGCGCGGCCCGCGACGGTGCCGAACTCCTCGCCCAGCATCGAGTCGCGCGGACGGGACCGGCCGAGCGCGCTCCGCAGCAGTTCCTCCACCGCCCGGTCGGCGTCGCTGACCGGGGTCAGGTCGGGCTTGGTCTCGACCTTGAGGTCGAGGGCCTTGAAGCGCTGCGTCGTGAGCGAATCAGCCTGATCCGCCAGCACGTGCGCGAGCCTGAGGTCGTCGTCGTATCCCGTCACAGCACCAAACTACCGTTTGCGGCCGCCGGGACGCTCTCAGCTGCCGGTGCCCGGCCGCACCGCCTCCACGTGCAGGGTCACCACGTCGCCCTTGCAGGCCGTCGAGTCGAAGGCGATGTACAGCAGGTTGCTGGTGTTCGGCGGATAGACCTGCAGGTAGGTCGTCGGCGTGGGCTGGCACGTCGTCGGAGGCCAGTTGGCCGCGTCGCCGATCTGCAGGACCGCGTACGCGTGGCCGCCCGGCTGCAGCGTCACCAGCGAGGGAGTCACCTGCGGGCTGCGGGCGGCGGGCTGGCCCACCTGCTGCACCGGGGTCCCCGCGCCGAAGGACACGCCCGGGTAGCCGTACATGGTGCACGGTTCGTTGTTCAGATTCTTGAAGACGATGTCGACGTAGATCGATCCGGCCGTCCCCTGCTCGCCGCTGACCGAGCCGTTGAGATAGCGCGCCGAGCACGTCGCGACGCCGGAGGAGCCGCTGCCGCCGCTGCCGCTGCCGGCGGTGCTGGTCCCGCCCGCGGTCCCGGTGGCGTTCGCCGGAGTCGCCGAGGCGGCCGCCGCCGTGCCGGCGCCGCCGGTGCCCGCGGTCGCCGCCGGGTGCGAGCCCGAAGCGGTACTCGCCGCGTTCCCGCCCCCGGAGGAGCCGCCGACGCACGCCGTGCAGAGGACCAGCGTGCCCGCGGCCACTCCCAGAGCCGATATGACCTGCTTCATCGATCCGCTTCCTTCCACCCCTAGACGGCTTGCGCTCGTACGGTCCGTACCCGTCCGGCCACAAGCAGAGACCTCCCTTTCGGTCATTCGGTTGGAGCATTCCGCGCGGCGGCTCCGTTGACGGCCCAGGTCGGCTCGGCAACACTTAAACCGAACGTTCGGTCGGTTAGAGCCGGACGCTCCCGACGCCCTTCGGCCTTCCTCCGGATCGTTCCGGCGGGGGCGGTTTCCGCGAGCGGCACCCGGGAAAAAGAGCCCTATTTCACTCCGGCCCGGGACTAGGACTGCCGCCATCCGACTTACTATGAGTTGCCTAGGGAGGTGCGAGGCCTGTGAACACACGTGTGCGCGGCCTGACGGTGCTGGCCAGGACGCTTAAGCCGCTGGACGCCTACGTGCTCCGCCTCGGCGACGACGCGCTGATCGCCTCGCACCGGCTCACCGAGTGGCTCACCCGCGCCCCCGACCTGGAGGAGGAGGCCGCGCTGGCGAACGTGGCGCTGGACCAGCTCGGCCAGGCCAGGTTCCTGCTCGGCTACGCGGGCCGCTCCAGCGGCCTGACAGAGGACGAACTCGTCTACCGGCGCGGCGAGCGCGAGTATCGCAACTGCCTGCTGGTCGAAGTGCCGAACGGCGATTTCGCGCACACGATCCTGCGGCTGCTGCTCTTCAGCGCGTATCAGCGCGGGCTCTACGAGGCGCTGAGCGAGTCGGCCGACGACGAACTCGCCGCGTTCGCCAAGAAGGCCTGCGTCGAGGTCGATTACCACTACGAATACGCCGCCGGGTGGACCCTGCGGCTCGGCGACGGCGGCGAGGAGGGCCACGACCGGGCGGGCGCCGCGCTGGCCGAGCTCTGGCCGTACACGGCCGAGCTGTTCGCCGGCGACGAACTGGTCACCGCCCTCGCGGCCGAGGGCCTGGTGCCCGAGCCGGAGGCGATCCACGGCCCGTGGACGGAGCGGGTCGTCTCGATCCTCGCCGAGGCCACGCTGGGCACCTCGCCGAGCGTGGCCTGGCGGCCCGGCGGCGGCCGGAGCGGGCTGCACACCGAGGCGCTGGGCCGCCTGCTCGCCGAGATGCAGTCCGTGCACCGCGCGCACCCCGGGGTCACCTGGTGACGGTCATGCACCACGCCCGCACTGCCGGTTCCGCCGGCTCGGCCGGCTCCACACGCCCCCCGGCGCACCGGCTCGTCTCCCGGATCGCCGGCCCGGAGACGGCCGGGCCCGAGCCGTTCCCGGCGGTGCGGGCATGAGCCTGGCCTTCCATCCGCTCCGTGTCGGCGTACTCGAAGCACTCACGCCCGACGCGGTGCGGATCATCCTCGAGGTGCCCGAGGAGCTGGCGGAGGCGTACCGCTACATCGCGGGCCAGCACGTGACCATCCGCTTCTCGGCGCAGGGCCCGGACGGCGAAGGCGTCGAGCTGCGACGCTCGTACTCGCTGTGCGCCCCGCCGAGCGAGAAGGCCCCGCGCACGCTGCAGATCGCGGTCAAGCGCTCGGTCCCCGGCGGCTTCGGCGACTACGCGGTACGGAAACTGGCTGTCGGCGACACCCTCGACACGCTCACACCCACCGGCCGCTTCCACGCGTATCCCGAGCCGGGCACGCACCACGTCGCCATCGTGGCGGGCAGCGGAATCACGCCGGTCTACGCGATCCTCGCCGACCGCCTCGCGCACGATCCGGCCAGCCGCGTCAGCATCGTGTTCGGCAACCGGACCACGGCCGAGATCATGTTTCTCGAGGACCTCGCCGACCTGAAGGACCGTTACGGCGAGCGGCTGAACCTGCTGCATGTCCTGTCCCGCGAGGAGCGCGGCATCCCGCTGCTCAGCGGCCGGATCGACGCCGAACGCCTGCCGGACCTGCTCGCCGCGGTCGACGCCACCGCGGACGACGCGTACTACCTCTGCGGCCCGACCGCCATGGTCGAATCCGCGCGCGACGTGCTGCACGGGATGGGCGCCGAGCGCGTGCGCTTCGAGCTCTTCGACAGCGGCCCGCGCCGCGCCCCGCACCCCGAGGCCAGGTCCGCCGAGACCGCGACGGCCACCCTCAACGTCACCCTCGCCGGCCGCACCACCGTCTGCGCCATGCGCCCGGACGACGTCTGCGTCCTCGACGCAGTCCTGCGTCACCGACCCGACGCACCGTACTCGTGTACCGCGGGCGCCTGCGGTACCTGCCGAGCGAAGGTCACCGCCGGCGCCGTCGAGATGACCCACGACTACGCGCTGGAGGACGCCGAGAAGGCCGCCGGCTTCGTTCTGACCTGCCAGTCGCTGCCGACGACCGGCGTCGTCGACCTCGACTTCGACGCCTGATCGATTCCGGCGCCTGATCAGGGCCGAGGCCCGACTGGTTCCGACGCCCGGTCACGCCGACTGCGCCAGGGCCAGCCGTCGCACGTCGAGGATCACGCCGGACTGCCGGTCGAAGGAATCGAAGCGGATACGCCGCTCGTCCACACCGAGTTCGAGCAGCGGACCCACGGTGCCGGCCACCATGGGCCCGGGGCCGGCGAGGAAGACGTCGTGCCGGGTCCAGTTGTCGTGCTCCAGCGCCTGACGCCGCAGCACATCCGCCAGCGTGCCGCGCTCGCCGCGGAAGCGGTAGTCGTCGGATACGCAGGGGACGACGCGCAGGCACGGATCGCGGCGGACGAGCATGGAGAGCTTGTCCATGGCATACAAATCCTCCGCTCGGCGTACGCCGAAGTAGAGGTGCACCCGTCGGCGGTCATTCCAACGGCTCAACTCCTCGGCCAGCGCGACCATGGGTGCGAGGCCGGTGCCGCCGCCGACGAGCAGGATGTCACGCTGCGAACGCGGGTCGCAGACCATGGTGCCGACAGGAGGCCCCAGGCGCACGGTGTCGCCGAGGTATGTGTGATGCACAAGCGCGGAAGAGACCCAGCCCGCGTCGATCGCCTTGACGTGCAGGGAGAGCAGCCCGTCGGGCGCCGGCGCGTTCGCGATCGAATACGACCGCCACACCCGCGGCCAGCGCATCGTCTCCACCGAAGCGTACTGCCCGGCCTTGTACGGGTACGGCGAATCCGGCTCCAGCGTGACGATCGCCGTCGACCCGTTCGGCCGCGCGTGCCCGACGACGCGGGCGGTCCACCAGGGCGGAGCGGTCAACGCCGCCTCGTTCGCCGCCTCCACCATCAGCCCCGCGACACGCTGGAACGCGGCGCACCAGCAGCCGTCCATCTCGGCCGTCCAGCGCGGCCCGGCGAACCTGCGCAGGGTGCTCAGCAGGCACTGGCCGACGACGCCGTAGTGCTCGGGCCGTACGCCGAAACGCCGGTGGTCGCGGCCGAGCTGGCGCACGTACTCCTCGAGCGCCTCCGTGTCGTGCGCCCGGTGCACCAGCGTGACCAGCGCCGTGATCAGCCGGTCCCGGTGCGCGTCCATCATCGGGGGGAACAGGTCCCGCAGCGACGGGTCCTCGAGGAACAGCAGCGCGTAGAAGTGGCTCGCCAGCTTGTCCGCCTCGGCCTCGACCAGCGCGAACGACTCCTGAATGAGGCGGGGATCGAAGGGCGTCGGCATCCGGGGGTCCCCTCGTGGTCGGTTGCTTGGGCTCCGCCCGGCGGCAGGCCGTCGGGATGAGTTAGTCCTCACGCTAGGTCATTCGGCTGCTACGCGTGGTGCGTTCGGGTGAATTCGCTGGTCCGCGCCAGGCTCGATCCGCGACCGAACGGGCGTATGACGATGACTCAGGGTGACCCGGGCGTGAGCGACGTCACTCGACGCGACCGGTCCGCGGTGCAAGGATCGGCGGCATGACTACCGCTCTCATCACCGGCGGCACGGCGGGCATCGGGCGCGCGTTCGCCGACAAGTTCGCCGCGCTCGGCTACGACCTCGTCCTCGTCGCCCGGAACCAGGAACGGCTCGACGAGGCGGCCGCCGAGCTGCGCGGCGAGGCCGGCGAGGAGCGGAAGCACGGCCCCGTCCGGGTGGAGACGCTCAGCGCGGACCTCGCCACGGTCGAGGGCCGGGCGCTGGTGGAGGAACGGCTCGGCGAGAAGGACCGGCCGGTCGACATCCTCGTCAACAACGCGGGCTTCGGCCTCGGCCACTCGTTCCGCTCCGGCAGCCTCGACGACGAGGAGCGCCTGATCGACGTGCACATCCGCGCGGTGCTGCGCCTCACCCACGCGGCCCTGCCCGGCATGGTGCTGCGCGGCAAGGGTTCGGTGATCAACGTCGCCTCGGTGGCGGCGTTCGTCCCGCGCGGCACCTACAGCGCGTCGAAGGCCTGGGTCGTCAGCTTCAGCGAGTCCGTGGCCGCCGAGCTGAACGGAACCGGCGTGCGCTGCATGGCCCTGTGCCCCGGCTTCACCCATACCGAGTTCCACGACCGCGCCGAGGTCGACCCCAACGAGATCCCGAGCTGGATGTGGCTCAACGCCCCCGACGTCGTCGACGCCGCGATCGACGATCTCCGCAAGGGCCTGACGGTGAGCGTCCCGAGCATCAAGTACAAGGCCCTGGTGGGCGCGAGCAAGGTGGTCCCGCGGCGCTTGAGCACGCGCGTCGGTCGCGGCGTGTCCAAGCGCTGGTAGGCGGGCGCGCCCGGCGCGTCCCCGGGGCGTGGTGCCGTCAGACTCCGGGCCGCAGTACGAAGAGCCCGGCGATGCGCCCGTCGGCGTCGAACACGACGCGCCCGGTCATCGGACCGCCCTCGAACTCCAGCGGCACATTCACGATCGTGTGCTCGCCGAACGGCCGCGCGACCGGGTCGCCGCAACTCTCGTAGGCGCCGACCAGCGAGGTCAGCTGCGGCCAGGTCTGCGCGAGCTTGTCGGGCGGCAGCTGCGCGCGCATCGTGTCGTCGAACTTCGCGATGAGCTCGTCGTCGCGCCCTGACATCCACGCCTCGAGCACCTCGAGGGCGAGCCGTCCGGCGTCGGGCAGCGGATTCACGGTCATCGGGGCTCCTGTTCGGGGATGGACCGGTTTGCCGAATCGCTGGAACGCGGCCTGACGGCTGGTGCCGAGGGCGTCGCCGATCTCCTGCCAGGTGTGCCCGACTGCCCGGGCCCGGTCGACGCTGAGCTGCAGCGCGGCGTCCGCCACCGCCCGCAGCCGGGCCGCCAGCCGCACCGTGTTCAGCTCCGCCGGCACGTGCCGCTCGTCGCCGTGCCGCAGCGCGTCACCCAGCGCGGCAGCCGCATCCCCGACCGCCGCGGCCATCGCCTCGTCGGTGCCGCCGTCCCTGGTCATCGCCGATGTCGCCTCCACGTGTCAAGGTAGCCTTTACAGCTCTGCCTGTAAAGGCTACCTTGACACGAGAGGGAATCGCGACACGAGGGGACTGACGTGTTCGAGTACCGATGCACGGACGGCCACCGGTTCCAGCGGACCTGGTTGCAGGGCCTGCTCACCATCCACCTCGGCCTGTGGAAGTACGGGCGCTGCCCGGTGGACGGCAGGTGGAGGCGGTACCGGCTGATCAGGCTCGACTGAGAGACCGCTACGACTGAACGGGCCGCTGCGACAGAGAGACCACTGCGACTGAGCAGGCCGCTACTTCTGCGTGAAGTAGCCGGCGCGCTCGATGTCCTCGATGAGGCCAGGCTGCTGGGGATCCCAGCCGTAGCGCTCGCGGGTGAGCGTGCTGGACGTGGGGTTGTCGATCTGCGCGAAGCCGGTGAAGCCGCCGAAGTAGGCCGGGATCTCGGCGCCCGCGACGGACCTGACCGGCACGTCGAGGCCGGCGCCGATGGCCTCGGCGATGCGGCGGAACTCGACGCCCTGCTCGGCGGCGGCGTGCAGGGTGCTTCCGGCCGGGGCGGATTCGAGGGCGAGGCGGAACAGGCGCGCGACGTCGAGGCGGTGGACGGCGGGCCACACGTTCTTGCCCTCGCCGGGGTAGGCGGCGTAGCCCTTCTCCCGTGCGAGGCCGATCAGCAGCGGGACGAAGCCCTTGTCGCCCTCGCCGTGCGCGCTCGGCGCGATCCGGATCGCCGAGGCGCGCACGCCCCGCTTCGCGAAGATGATCGCGGTCTGCTCGGAGACGCGGGGATAGAGCGGCGGGATCGGCGCGGGCACGTCCTCGGTGAGCAGCACGTGGTCCCGGATCAGCGCGGTCCCGGCCGCGACGACGAGCGGTTTGTCGGAGCCGGCCATCGTCTCGCCGAAGGCCTCGATGACCAGCCGGTCGGTCTCGCAGGACGCGTCGAAGTCGGCGAAGTCGTGGATGAACGCGGTGTGGATCACGCCGTCCGCCGCGTCCGCCTCGGAACGCAGGACATCGAGATCGTGCAGCGTGCCGCGCCGCACCTCGGCCCCGGTCGCGGCGAGTGAGGCGGCGCCCTCGTCGGAGCGGGCCAGGCCGACGACCTGGTGTCCCGCGTCGAGCAGGTCGCGGACGACGGCGGAGCCGATGAAGCCGGTCGCTCCGGTGACGAATACGCGCATGATTCTCTTCCCTCGGTAAGGTCCTCCGGTTACTCCTTCACGATGCGCGACGAGAGCCGCGCGTGTCCAAGTCCTGTTCCGGATGGAGTAATACGGAACATGCATCACACCAGCTAGTACCCAGGGTGGAGGCTATTCGGTCTAGAGAGTGCGCGATATCATTCTTGTATGACGGATACGGCATCGCACGCCTCCGAGAACGCCTCCGTCCCTCCCGCCAGCCCCGCTGCCGGCCACGCCGCGGACCTCGACCTGCGGCTGGTGCGCTACTTCACCGTCGTCGCCGAGTACCGGCACTACGGCCGCGCCGCCGCCGCGCTGCACGTCGCGCAGCCCTCCCTCAGCCGCCAGATCGCCAGGCTCGAGGCGCAGATCGGCGCCAGGCTGCTCGACCGCACGACGCAGGGCACGAAGCTGACCGAGGCGGGCGAGGTCTTCCTGCCGCAGGCCAAGGCCCTGCTCAGGTCGGCCGGGCAGGCCGTGGCGCGCACCCGGGCCGCGGCGGAACCGAGCCGGATCACGATCGGCTACATCAGCGGGATCATCGTCACGCCGGCGGTCCGCGAGCTGCGCCGCCAGCATCCCGAGGCAGACGTGCAGGCTGTGCACCTGGGCTACGACGAGGTGCGGGACGCGCTGCTCGACCACCGGGTGGACGCGGCGGTGGCAAGGCTGCCGTTCGCGACCGACCGGCTGCACGTCACGATCCTCTACGACGAGCGGCGGGTGGTGATCGTGCCGCTGGACCACCGGCTGGCCGGCAAGGAGTCCGTCACCCTGGACGACATCGCCGACGAGCCGCTGCCGCAGATGCGCAACTCCGATCCGGCCTGGTCGGCGTTCTGGAACATCGAGCCGAGGCCCGGCGGCGGCCGGGCGCCGAAGGGCCCGCTCATCGACGCGATCGAGGACAAGTTCGAGGTCGTCGCGGCGGGCCAGGCGGTGGCCATCGCCGCGCAGCAGCTCGGCCAGGTCCTGCGGCCCGACCTGACGACCGTTCCGCTGGAGGGGGTCGAGCCGGTGCACGTCGCGCTCGCCACCCGGTCCGACGACCGAAGCCGCCTCGTCGCGGCGTTCCGCAAGATCGCGTCCTCGCAGCTCACCGGCCCAGATCCGGGTGCGCCGCACTAGGTAGGGCGTGTTTTGAAACTAGCGTCGGATCAGGCCGCGGCGTCTGACGCGTGCGATCGCAAGGCGCCGGGTCGTGCGCATACTGGGCGTACGTGGGCGATCCGGCAACGCGGCGAGCGTGCGTGGCAGGCGTCGCGGACCCGGCGATAGTTTCAAAACACGCCCTAGAATCGCCGGATGCGGATAACTCGGCTGGTGCCGGCTCGGCTGATCGGCGGCAAGTACGCCTCGGCGATCGGCCGACGGGTGTTCCCGCCGGTTGACACGGCCCTGCAGCGCGCGACGCGCGGACGCGCCTCGCTCACCCGCGCCATTGGCATGCGCCTGCTGATGCTGGAGACCATCGGGCGCCGCTCGGGCGAACCGCGTGTCACACCTCTGATCTTCGCGACACAGGACTCGGACTTCGTCGTCGTCGGCTCGAACTGGGGCCAGGCACACAACCCGGCCTGGGCCCTCAACCTGGTCGCGAACCCGGACGCCGTCGCCACGCTGGACGGCGAGCGCATCCCGGTCCGTGCCCGGCGGCTGACGGAGCAGGAGCGCGCCGAGGTCTGGCCGCTGATGCTGGAGGTCTATCCCGCGTACGACGAATACGCCAGGCGAGTGCAGGCGAGCTCCGGTCGGGAGATCATGGTCTTCCGATTGGAGCGCGCATGACAGACACCTCAGTCATCTCGGTCGTACCCGCGAACGAGGCGCCCTGGGACGACCTGCAGACGGTCTTCGGGAGCCGCGGCGAGGCCCATCGCTGCCAATGCCAGTGGTTCAAGGTGCCGGCGGCCCAGTGGCGTGCGCTCAGCCCCGAGGACCGCGCCGAGCAGTTGCGCGGCCAAACGGAGTGCGGTTATCCGGACGCCGGTACGACAAGTGGCCTGATCGCGTACCTCGACGCCGAGCCTGTCGGCTGGTGCGCCGTCGAGCCGCGCACCGCCTACCCGCGCCTGCTGAACAGCCGCATCCCCTGGTCCGGCCGCGAGGAGTCCAAGACCGACGAAAGCGTCTGGGCCGTGACCTGCTTCGTCACCCGCGTGGGCTATCGCAGGCGCGGTGTCAGCAAGGCCCTGGCCGCCGCCGCGGTCGATTTCGCCCGGGCCCGCGGCGCCCGCGCGATCGAGGGCTACCCGATCGCCGCCAAGCCCGGCCAGGAGTTCTCCTGGGGCGAACTGTACGTAGGCAGCCGCAGCGTCTTCCTCGCCGCCGGCTTCCGCGAGCTCACCCGCCCGACCGAACGCCGCGTCGTGATGCGGGTTGATTTCTGAGCGCGGGTCTCAGGGTCGTCGGTCCGAGCGAACGCCGGCCGCGTCGTGATGCGGGTCGAGCGAACGCCGAACTCGTCGTGATGCGGGTTGATTTCTGAGCGCGGGTCTCAGTCGCCCGAGGTGAGTGCCGTCAGGAGGCGGCGGAGGGAGTCGAGGCGGGCCGGGTCGACGCCTTCGGTCTCGTCGAGGAGGCAGTCGGGGGCGTCGGCCATGTGGGTGCAGCCGCGCGGGCATTCGGCGGTGATGGCGGCGAGGTCGGGGAAGGCGGCGACGACGGCCTCGGGGGAGACGTGCGCTAGGCCGAACGAGCGTACGCCGGGGGTATCGATCACCCATCCGCCGGGAAGCTCCTCGGTCTCCGGCAGCCGCAGGGCCACGGCCGAGGTGGAGGTGTGCCGGCCGCGGCCGGTCACGTCGTTGACCACGCCGACGACGCGGTCCGCGCCCGGGATCAGCGCGTTGACCAGCGTGCTCTTGCCGACGCCCGAGTGGCCGACCAGGACGCTCGTCTTTCCCGCGAGCTCCTGCCGCAGCGTCGTCAGGTCGCCGCCGCGCTCGGTCACCACGACGGTCACGCCGAGCGGCTGGTAGGCGGCCAGCAGCGGGCTCGGGTCGGCGAGGTCCGCCTTCGTCAGGCAGAGCACCGTGGCCAGGCCCGCCTCGAGTGCGGCGACGAGGCAGCGGTCGATCATCCGCGGCCGCGGCTCCGGGTCGGCGAGTGCCGTGACGATCACCAGTTGGTCCGAGTTCGCGACGATCACGCGCTCGACGGGGTCCGTGTCGTCCGCCGTGCGTCGCAGCACGTGCTGCCGGGGCTGCACCCGCACGACGCGGGCCAGGGAGTCGGGGCCGCCGCGCAGGTCGCCGACGAGCGAGACCCGGTCGCCCACGACCACGCCCTTGCGGCCCAGCTCGCGGGCCTTCATCGCGGTGACCTCGGCGCCCTCGCGCTCGCCCGAACTCACCAGGCACGTGTACCGGCCGCGGTCCACGGCCAGCACCATCGCGTCGGCGGCGTCCTCCTGCGCGGGACGGATCTTGGTGCGGGGCCGGGAGCCGCGCGGATTGGCCCGGACGCGGACGTCGTCCTCGTCGAAGTCCCGGCCGCGCCTCACCAAGGGAGCACTCCACGCGGGAACGCACAGCCGCCCGCCGTCGTCCCGCGTACGTCGGTATGGCGTCCGTTCCGGCGAACGCTGCCCGGTCGCGGCGGACGCACGTCGCCCGCCGTCGTCCCGCGTAGGCCGGCACGCAGGTCGCTCACCGTCGTCCCGCGAGAATCGGTACGGCGTCCGTTCCGGCGAACGTTGCCCGGTCGCGGCGGACGCACGTCGCCCGCCGTCGTCCCGCGAAGGTCGGCACGCAGGTCGCTCACCGTCGTCCCGCGTAGGTCGGTACGGCATCCGTTTCGGCGAACGCTAAAATCCGGTCGCGGCGGACGCGCGTCGGCCGCCGTCATCCCGCGTAGTCCGTTCCGGCGAGCAGCGCCGCCCAGCGTCCGGTGAAGTCCGGCAGCGTCTTGCCGGTCGTTGCCACGTCCTGCACCTGCACGCCAGGGACCGCGAGGCCGAGCACCGCGCCCGCGGTGGCCAGCCGGTGGTCCTCGTACGTGTGGAACACGCCGCCGTGCAGCGGGGCGGGCTCGATCAGCAGCTCCTCCGGCAGTTCCTTCACCCGGCCGCCGAGGCCGTTGATCTCCGCGGCGATCGCGGCGAGCCGGTCGGTCTCGTGCAGCCGGATGTGGCCGATGCCGCGCAGCCGCGAGGGGCCGTCGGCGAGAGCGGCCAGGGCCGCGATGGTCGGGGTGAGCTCGGCCTCGTCGGCCAGGTCCAGGTCCACCCCGTGGATCGTGCCGGAGCCGCGGCACTCCAGGCCGGACTCGGTGAACTCGCAGGTCGCGCCCATCAGCGTGAGGATCTCGCGGAGCCGATCGCCGGGCTGCGTGGTCTGCCGCGGCCAGTCGGCGATGGTCACCGCGCCGCCGGTGACCAGTGCCGCGGCCAGGAACGGGGCGGCGTTCGACAGGTCGGGCTCGATGGTCTGGGTGACCGGCTTGATCGCGCCGGGCCGCACCTGCCAGCGCTCCGGCTCCGAGTCGTCCACCTCCACGCCTGCCTCGCGCACCATCTGCACCGCCATCGCGATGTACGGCAGCGAGGGCAGCCGGCCGCCGACGTGGCGCACGTCCACGCCCTCGGCGAAGCGCGCGCCGCTCAGCAGCAGTGCGGAGACGAACTGCGAGGAGGCCGACGCGTCGATCTCCACGGCGCCTCCGCGCAGGCCGCCGCGCCCGAGCACGGTGAGCGGGAAGTGGCCCGGATGCCCCGCGTCGTCGATCTCGGCGCCGAGCGCGCGCAGCGCGTCCACCAGCGGGCCGACCGGACGCTCGTGCGAGCGCGGGTCGCCGTCGAAGCGCACCGGGCCGTCGGCCAGTGCGGCGATCGGCGGCACGAAGCGCATCACCGTGCCCGCGGCGCCCATGTCCACCTCGGTGCCGCCGGTGAGCTGTTCGGCGGGCTTGACCAGCCAGGACGCGACCGCCCCGGCGGCGGTGGCGGGGACGTCCTCGATCTCGGCGCCGAGCGCGCGCAGCGCCCCGGCCATCAGCAGCGTGTCCCGGCTGCGCAGCGGGCGATAGAGCGTGGACGGGCCCTCGGCCAGCGCGGCCAGCACCAGCGCGCGGTTGGTCGCGGACTTCGAACCGGGCACGGTCACCCGGGCGCGGATCGGTTCAGTGGCGGCCGGTGCGTCCCACAGCTCGTCTCTGCTCATGGCCCAAGGGTATCCGGGAAGATGGGGGACATGTGCGGGAGATATGTGGTGGCCACGCCGTACCGGCAGCTGGAGCTCGAGTTCGGGGCCGTGGCAGGGAACGGATTCGCGGCGTCCTTCGCCCCGAACTACAACACCGCCCCGACCGACCCGGTCCCGGTGGTGTGGCAGCGGCGCGAGGACGAGGGCGAACGGCGGCTTTCGGTGGCGCGCTGGGGGCTGATCCCTTACTGGGCGAAGGACCCGGGCGTCGGCGTGCGGGCGTTCAACGCGCGGGTCGAGACGGCCGCCGAGAAGCCGATGTTCCGCAGCGCCTTCGCCCGGCGGCGGTGCGTGCTGCCCGCCGACGGCTACTACGAGTGGAAGAAGGACGGCGCCCGCAAGCAGCCGATGTTCATCCACGCGGCGGACGGCGGGAAACTGGCGTTCGCGGGGCTCTACGAGCGGTGGATCGACCCCGGGAACCGGCCGCTGTGGTCCGTCTCGATCCTCACCGGACCCGCGCTCGGTCCGCTCGCCGAGATCCACGACCGGATGCCGCTGGCCCTGGCGCGCGACGCGATCGACCCGTGGCTGGACGAGGGCGTCCGGGACGTCGACCAGGTGCGTTCCTTACTCGACCTGACGGCCGCCCCCGCCTGGACGGCTCATCCGGTCGGCCCCGAGGTGGGCAACGTGCGCAACAACGGCCCCGAGCTGATCCGGGAATTAACCGGCCCGGAGACGCTGTTCTAGACCACGTGCCTGGATTGATGACGAGAAGCCCCCTGCAGTCGGCCGACGACGTGTTCGTGCGGCCTCGACTCGTTGACCCGACGCCTCAGCGGCTAGAGTCGGGTGGGGTCAAGGTGGTCGGCGCCGTTCGGGAGCGCCGTGGCCTTGTCCTGGACACGGAGGTTGCAGCAGGCGTGGGCATGATCGCGGATCACGGCCGTCCCGCGGCGTCGGCGGACGTCGAGGACACGCTCGCCGTCGGCGCCGAACCCGAGGCCGCCGCGCTCGACGGGGAGACCCCGGCGGAGCGCGACGCGCGGTTCGAGCGGGACGCGATGCCGTACCTCGACGCGCTCTACTCGGCCGCCCTGCGGATGACCCGCAACCCGGCCGACGCCGAAGACCTGGTGCAGGAGACCTACGCCAAGGCGTACGCGTCCTTCCACCAGTTCCGGCCCGGCACGAACCTCAAGGCCTGGATGTACCGCATCCTGACGAACACCTTCATCAACGGCTACCGGAAGAAGCAGCGCGAGCCGCTGTCCGCCGGGACCGACGAGATCGAGGACTGGCAGCTGCACCGCGCCGAGTCGCATACCTCCACCGGGCTGCGCTCGGCCGAGGTCGAGGCGCTCGACCACCTGCCCGACTCGGACGTCAAGGAGGCGCTGCAGTCCATCGGCGAGGACTTCCGGATGGCGGTGTATCTCGCGGACGTCGAGGGCTTCCCGTACAAGGAGATCGCGGACATCATGGGTACACCCATCGGCACGGTGATGTCCCGGCTGCACCGGGGACGGCGCCAACTGCGGGAACTGCTGGCCGACTACGCGGAGCAGAGGGGCTTCGGCGGCGAGAAGAAGGAGACGGTGTCATGAGCTGCGGCCACCCGCACGACGACTGCGCGTCGGTGCTCGAACACGTCTATGAGTACATCGATCACGAGATGGCGGACGACGACCTCGCCACCGTGAAGCAGCACCTCGACGACTGCAGCCCCTGCCTCGCCGAATACGGTCTCGAGCAGGCGGTGAAGTCGCTGGTGCACCGCTGCTGCTCGGAGGTGGCGCCGGAGGACCTGCGGGCCAAGGTGCTCTCCAAGATCCGCCAGGTCCAGGCCGGCGCGGTGGCCGAGGCCGACCGCGTCCCGGCCGAGGAGCCGGACGCCGCGAAGCAGAGCCCGGCCCTGTCGTAGCCCCCCGGCGGCGGGTCCGCCGCGGCCCGGCCGCCGCGCCGGGTACCGGCCGATCATCGCAAGAGCCTGAGTCGCGGGTCCGTGCGGCGCCGTTCGGCGGCGTACCGTGACGCCGGGGTGACCGAACGTTCACGGCGCGCCGACCAGCGCACTCGACGTTCGCTCGATGAAATGAATTCCTCACGACTACGCCCCCTCGCGGCGCATATCCTCAGTAGGCTTAGCCGGTAGTCCGATCGGAGGGACCGATCGACGGGGCTGGCGAGGACGGACCGGATGCCGCAGCGCGCACGGTACTTCTTCTCCGCCGTGATCGCAGCGGCGGCGATCGTCGGGGCCTGCGTGCTGCCGGAGACCGACTGGGCGCACGTGCCCCGCGCCCCCTTCCTGGTCCTGCTGCTGCTGCAGGTCGTGCTGAACCTCACCATCAGGCTGCCGGACACCCAGGAGAGCCCGGCCGGGCCGGCCATGGTCTCGGTGCTGCTGGCCGCGATCGTGCTGCTGCCGCCCGGCGCCGCCGCGCTGACCGGCGCGGTCGGCTCCTCGTGCATGGTGCTGCGGCGCGGCGATCCGCTGCGCGTCGCCTTCGCCTGCGCCGTCGCCTTCCTGGCCGCCGCGGCCGCGGGCGGGGTCTACCGCGCCGCCGACGGCTACGTCGCGCTGACCGGCTCGGACTTCCCGCGCGCGCTGCTGCCGATAGGCCTCGCCGTGCTGGTGCTCAGCATGGTCCCGGCCGCGCTGATCGAGGCCTTCCTGGTGCAGGCCGGACGGCAGACGCCGCGGGCCGCGTGGCGCGACTTCGAGCTCAGGATGGTCCCGCGCAACATCGCCTACGCCCTGGTCGGCCTGCTCACGGCGGTCCTGTGGAGCGTGTCCTACGACGCGCTGGCCGCGATCGTGCTGCTCGGCCCGGTGGTCGTCACCCGCTGGGCCACGGTGCAGTACGAGGAGCAGCGGATCGCGCACGACGCGATCATCAGGACCCTGGTCCAGGCCGTCGAGATCAAGGACCTCTACACCCGCGGGCACAGCGAGCGGGTCGCCAAGATCAGCGAGATGATCGCCGCCGAGCTGCGGCTGACGCCGGAGCGCGTCGAGGTGCTGCGGTACGCGGCGACCCTGCACGACGTGGGCAAGCTCGGCGTGCCGACCCGGCTGCTGCGCAAGACCGAGCGGCTGGACGACGAGGAGTTCGAGGAGATCCGGCTGCACCCCTCCCGCGGCGTCGAGGTGGTGCGCGACATCGCCTTCCTGGACGAGGCGTACAGCGCGATCCTGCACCACCACGAGCGGATGGACGGGCTCGGCTATCCGAGCGGCCTGCGCGGTATGAGGATTCCGCCGTTCGCGCGGATCATCGCGGTGGCCGACGCCTTCGACTCGATGACCTCGACCCGCTCCTACCGCGGCGCCCGCGGCTCCGACGAAGCGCTGACCGAGCTGCGCGCCAACGTGGGCAGCCAGTTCGACCCGGCGATCGTGGACGCGATCGCGGCCGCGCTCTCCCGCGCCGAGCTCTCCGGCCGCCCGTGGCGCGGCGACGGCACCGCCTGCCCGAACGGCCGCGGCGGCCGGCCGGAGCTCGCCGAGCTGCCGCCCGGGGCCGTCGTCGCCCAGTTCGACCACGACGACCCCGCGTACCAGTTGCTCGCCGTGGACCTCGAGCTCGCCGAGAAGCCGCAGTCCGACGACTACGCGCCCGGCCCCGATCCCGAGGCCGAGCCCTCGATAGACGAGCCGGAGTACGCCGACCCGGACTTCGCCGGCCTGGAGTCCGTCGTGCTGGAGTCCGCCGAGCGCGAGTCCGCCGAACCGGCGTCCGTCGTGCTGGAGTCCGCCGAGCGCGAGTCCGTGGCGGCCGAGGCCGCCGAACCGGAGTCCGCCGACGCCGGGTTCGCCGAGCACGCGGCGCCGCGCGAGGAGCTGCGCCTCGGCCCTTTTCGCCCCGAGCTGAACCTGCCCGCGCAGGCCAAGCGGGAGGCGAAGGCCGATCTCGACGCCCCGACGAACACGGGCCCTGAGACGGAGGCTCGATGACCGGCGCCGACCGCTACTTCCGCCGGCCGGGCCCCTTTCCTGAGCAGGCTGGCCCGCGCCCGCAGGCGCGGCACCACGTCGTCGCCACGCCGGTGCTGCTCGGCTGCCTGCTCGCGGCGGGTGTGCTCGCGGCGGTGCTGAAGCTGTTCGTGCACGGCCCGGTCCAGGTGGCCGACGCCATCGCCTTCGGCGCGGTGATCGCGGTCGGCGAGGCGCTGCGGATCACTCTGCCGGGCGGCCGGGACAACGCGCCGCTGGCCGCCACCGCGTCGCTCGGCTACGCGCTGACCACCACGATCGGCGGCAAGCCCGCGCTCTGGGGCCCGGTGCAGGTCGTCGTCGTGGTCGCGGTCGCCGCCGTGATCGGCTCGATCCCGCAGGCGATCGCCGGACGCCCGGCCCCGATCGGGTACCTCGTCCGGCGTATCGGTGTGACCGCGATGATCGCCTGGCTGCTCCGTTCGGTGCTGGCCTCGACCGTCGTGTCGGCCACGCACACCGAGCGCTTCCTGCTGCTGAGCGCGATGGCGATCCTCGCCCTGCTGATCGACCCCGGGCTCGCGGCCGTGTTCGCGACGTCCTCCGGGTACTACGCGAACGGCTCGCTGATCGGCCACTCCGAGTACGGCGACTCGTCCTTCGGCCAGGTCAGGCCGCCGCAGCACGCTGCCGTGCCGCGCAGCATGAAGCGCTTGCTCGGCCGCTGGTTCGAGGAATGCGCGGCCACGGCGCGGGTCTGCCCGGCCGTCGCGGCGCTGTCCGTCGCGACCGCCCTCGCCGCCGATCCGCTCGGCCTGTGGGTGCTGCCGGTCGCCGCCGTGCCGGTCCTCGTGATGCAGCGGGCGCTGCGCCGCTACTCGGCGATCCGCGCCACCTACCAGCAGACGATCCGCGCGCTGTCCCGGATGACCGACCTCGCCGGGTACACCGACCCCGGCCACGCCCGCCGCGTGTGCCGGCTGGCCCTCGCCATCGGCCGCGACCTGGACCTGACCGAGCCGGAACTGCTCGACCTCGAATACGCGGCGCTGCTGCACGACATCGGCCAGCTCTCCCTCGCCGACCCGCTGCCCGGCGGCGCCACCGTGCTGGCCACGCCGTGGGTCGCGGCCGAGGTGGCGGCTCGCGGCGCGGAGGTCGTCCGGCAGACCGGCGTGCTCGACCGCGTCGCGCGGGTGCTGGAGGCGCAGCCGCTGTCCTACCGGGCCCAGCTCGCCGTCTCCGAGGCCGCAGTCGGGGACGACGAGGCGGTCGGCGACGAGAGCGAGCGCCGGGCCGCCGCGATCCTGCGGGTGGCCAACGACTTCGAGGACCTGCGCACCGCCGAGCCAGGACCCGCCGCGCACGTCAGGGCCCTGGCGCGGATGAGACGCGGGATAGGCGACCCGTACGACCCGCGCGCCGTCGAGTCGCTCACCAGGCTGGTCCCGGCCGAATGACGCCGGAGCCGGGTATCCGTGCCGTTCCCCCGGGATTGGTAGTGTTCAGCCATGAGCGAAGTGGTCCGCGCGGAGATGGTGGCGAACGTCGCCGAGGTGCACGTCGAGGCCGGTGACGAGGTCGGGGCCGGGACCGCGCTGGTGCTGCTGGAGTCCATGAAGATGGAGATCCCGGTGCTCTGCGAGTTCGGCGGCACGGTGACCGAGGTCCAGGTCGTGCCCGGCGACGTGCTCCAGGAGGGCGACGTCATCGCCGTTCTCGGCTGACGCGCGACCCGATGGCCATGACCGACTCCGTCCCCACCGCCCCGTACTGCGGCCACTGCGGCGAGCCCGCGCCGAGCCCGCATCCGGCCTGCGAAGCGCGCCTGGCGCTCGAGCCGCCGCGCTACTGCGCCCAGTGTCGCAGGCGGCTGATCGTCCAGGTGCTGCCCACCGGCTATCGCGCCCGCTGCTCCGCGCACGGCGACCTCGGTTGATCTAGCCGCGGCTTCAGACCATCGCCGGGTCCGCCCAAGCCCGCGCGCCGGCCCGCCCAACCCCGCGCGCCGGCTAAAGCTCCAGCACGTACGCGCGCAGCATGAGGTCCGTGGTCGGCGCCCAGTCCCGCTCCGGGACCCGGGTGAAGCCGAGCCGGCCGTAGAGCCGATGCGCCGCGACGTGCTGCGGGCCCGTGGAAAGCACGAGACGCGGCGCCCCCGCGAGCTTCGCGCGGTCTATGCACGCGCGCACCAGGGATTCGCCGACGCCGCGGCCGCGCGCCGGTGCCGCCGTCGCCAGCATCCGGAACTCCGCCTCGGCACCCGTCGCCAGGTCCTGCCACGGCGAGCCGGGCGCGGCGTAGACGACGGTGCCGAGGAGGTCTTCGGGCTCCTCGGCACCGTCGTCGAACGCGACGAGCAGGGTGGTGGCCGGCGATTCCCAGCGGGCCCGGGCATCGCGCAGCACCTGCACGTACTCCGGGCCGGCCAGGCCGTCGGCTTCGTACACCTCGGCGGTCAGCGCGCCGATCCGATCCAGCTCTGCTTCCCGCGCCTCGCGCACCACCAGATCCATACACGCGATCTTACGTGGCAAGGGACGCGCCGCTCAGACGGTCTCCGGCTCCGTCGTCACGCTCGCCGTCTGCTCGAGATCGCTGTCATGGTCGTAATCGGCCGGTGACGTGGCGTCGACCCCGGCCGGCGCCTTGATCGCGCGGAGCACGAGGTTCGACACCACGAGCACGACCAGGTTGACCACGAGCGCGGTGACGGCGATGTATGCCTTCTGATGCGTCCACGGGATCAGCGCCACCTGCGAGGCGAAGTGGTGCTGCGTGGCCGAGGACTGCTGCCACGCGACGACGGTGCCGTACACGATGCCCGCCGCCCAGCCCAGCAGCAGCGCCCAGCGGTGGAAGTAGCGCGTGTACAGGCCGCCGACGATCGCCGGGAAGGTCTGCAGGATCAGCACGCCGCCGAGCAGTTGGAAGTTGATCGCGCTGGTGGCGTCCAGGCCGAGCACGAAGGCGAGCGCCCCGAACTTGACCAGCAGCGAGACCCACTTCGAAACGTTCGTCTGCTGCGAGTCGGTCGCGGCCGGATTGACGAAGTCGACGTAGATGTTGCGGGTGAACAGGTTCGCCGCCGCGATCGACATGATCGCCGCCGGGACCAGCGCGCCGATGACGATCGCCGCGAGCGCGATCCCGGCGAACCAGGACGGGAACATCGCGTCGAACAGCGCCGGAACCGCGTGCTGAGCGTTGCCCCCGAGGCTCTTGCCGGTGAACCCGGCGGCGATCGCCATGTAGCCGAGCAGGGCGACGAAGCCGAGCATCAGCGAGTAGACGGTCAGCGCGGAGACGTTGCGGCGCACGGTGCTGCGCTGCTTCGTGGCCAGCACGCCGATCTGCGCGTGCGGGTACATGAACAGCGCCATCGCCGAACCGATCGCGAGCGTGGCGAACGGCAGGGTGCCGCCGTGGGCCAGCAGCGTCGAACCGGCGGGCAGGTGCGTCACCGGGTTCTTGGCCGCGAGCCGGGTGCTCGCCGCGCCGAAGATGTGCGTCCAGCCGCCGAGGCGGGTCGGGATGTAGATCACTGCGACGAGGATCGTCACGTAGATCAGCAGGTCCTTGACGAACGCGATCATCGCCGGGGCGCGCAGGCCGGAGGTGTAGGTGAACGCGGCGAGGATGATGAAGGCGACGAACAGCGGCAGGTCCTGGGCGAAGGAGGAGCTGTTCGAGCCGATGCCCATCACGTACAGCACGGACTGGATGCCGACGAGCTGCAGCGCGATGTACGGCATCGTCGCCACGATCCCGGTGACCGCGATCGCCAGCGACAGCGAGCGGGAACCGTGCCGGCCCTTCACGAAGTCGGCCGGGGTGACGTACCCGTGCTTACGGGAGACCGACCACAGCCGCGGCAGGAAGATGAACACCAGCGGCCACACCAGGATCGTGTATCCGACCGCGAAGAAGCCGAGCGCGCCGCCGGCGAACAGCGCGGCCGGGACCGCGACGAATGTATAGGCGGTGTACAAATCCCCGCCGATCAGGAACCAGGTGATGAAGCCGCCGAAGGAGCGGCCGCCCAGTCCCCATTCGTGCAGATGCTGCGGAGAGCCGGTGCGCCGCCAGCGCGCGGCGAGGAAGCCGAGCACGGCGACGAGTACGAACAGCGCCGTGACCACGCCGAGTTCGACGCCGTGCACGCCGGTGGAGGCCGCGAGGTACCTCATGCCCCCGCCTCCCCGCCGTCGCGCCCGGCCGGCTCGGCGGGTGCGGCGGCGCGGAACTCCTTGCGCCGCCGCTCATCGATCTTCATCGCCCAGTAGGCGGCGACCATCAGGATCCCGGTGACGACCACCAGGAGCAGTTGGTACCAGTAGAAGAACGGGAATCCGCCCAGCTTGGGCGTCGCGGTGTTGTACGTCGGCACGGCGATCACGGCGACCGTCGGCGCCAGGATGCAGAGGGCTGCGAACAGCCGCAGCGGAGTGATCATCCCGGGCGGGGTGGTTCCCCCGGCCATGGGCACCTCCAGGAGTGAGAGCTACATCACAGTGGGTATCTCTTCTGGAGGTTAGTTGCGAATCGGCCGCTTGCCACGGAAGCAGTGCATTTCAATTGGGTCACAGCATGCGCACGTGCCGCACCTTCAACGCGAACAGGCTCAGCACGAGCAGCAGCGTCAGCGCGTTCGGCAGGATCACCGCGAGCGCGGAGACCGCGAAGCCGTAGACCAGCCAGAACGCGACGCCGAATCCGAACATGGCGAACCAGCCCCAGGAGAAGTCCTGGGTGGACCTGGTGCGGAAGGCCTTGGCCACCTGCGGCAGCCACGCCGCGGTGGTCATCGAACCGGCCAGCAGGCCGATGAGCATGGCGGTGTTCACGACCGACCCCCTCCTCCACGGTCCCGGGCGGGTGCTCCGGGCCTCGATAATTTTGTGCAGACGCTGTACAAATACATAATCAGGGGGTGACCCCACCCCTGTCCAGTTCGATCATCGGTCCGAACGGCAACGATTCGGCCAACAACGCCTCGCGCCTGCTGACGCTCCTTCACCAGGCCGGCGGCGAGGCGACGCGGGCCGAACTGACCGCCCGGCTCGGCTGCGGACGCTCCGCCGCCGGGTACGCGCTGACCGACCTGGTCAACCGCGGACTGGTCAGGATCGACGAGCACCCGGCCGCCCGCCGCGGCGACGGCGCCGGCGCCGGCGGTCCCGGCCGTCCGTCGCACCACGTGCTCGTCGCGCCGACGTCGCCGGTCGCACTCGCCGTGCACCTGCGCGTGGACACCCTCGACGTCGCAGTGGTCGAGCTCGGCGGCCGCGTGCTGCGGGTGGAGCGCGAGCCGGTCGAGGAGCGCCCGGAGGTCGCCTCGATCTTCCTGCGCATCGGCAGGCTGCTGCGCAAGATCGGCCGGGAGGCGGGCCGGCCCGTCGCCGGCGTCGGGGTCTCGATGCCGTCCCCGGTCCGCACCGAGGACGGCTACGCGCTCGAACCGCGGCACCTGGAGTGGGCCGGAGTCCCCACCCGGGACCTCGTGCGCCAAGGCCTCGACGAGCCGTGGCCCGTCCACGTCGGCAACGACGCGAACCTCGCCGCCCTCGCCGAACACCGCCACGGCGCCGGCCGCGGCGCGCACCAGCTGCTCTACCTGACGACCGAGCACATCGGCATCGGAGGCGCGCTGATCAGCGGTGGAAACGTCTTCGGCGGCGCGCGCGGCTACGCGATGGAGGTCGGCCACACCACCGCCGACCCCGACGGCCCCCGCTGCTCCTGCGGCTCACGGGGCTGCCTGGAACTCGTCGCCGACACGAGAGCCCTGATGCGTGCCGCGTTCCTGCCGGACGCCCCGGTGACCGGCATCGAATACCGCGCCCGCGTCCTGCTGGAGGCCGCCGAGCGCGCGGACCCGGCCGCGCTGGCCGCCGTGGACCACGTCGCCACCCTCCTCGGCAGCGGCATCGCCGGCCTGATCAACCTCCTGGACCCCGACCGCATCGTCCTGGGCGGCCTGCTCGCCAAGCTCTACCCGCTGGGCGCCGACCGCATCGCCGCCGAGATCACCGAACGCTCCTTCCTCGAGCGGGCCGTCCCCGTCCCCGTGGCCCCGGCCACCCTCGACTGCGCGGCCCTCCTCGGCGGCGCCGAGCTGGTCCTCGACCAGGTGCTCCAGACCCTCCAGGTGACCATCGATCATTCCGCCGGGTAATTCGATCACGCCGCACAGTCGCCACGTCGGCTAGCCTCGCTGATGTGCTTTCCACGGCCGAGAGCGTGAAGATCCTCGTCGTCGACCCCACCGACCACGGCTTCAACCTGCCGGTCGTCGGCCTGCTGGCCGTCGGCATCCTCGTCCTGATCGGCCTGCTCGTCTACCTCCTGACCCGCCGCGACCGCACCCGCCGCTAGCCGATGCCACCGGCCCCGGCGAGCTCCTCAAGCCAAGCCGCCGCCGGCTCGTACTCGACGACCTTCATCCGCCCATACAGATCCACCGCGGCGCGCAGATGCTCCACCCCTGACTCCAGCATCCCCAGCCGTACCTCGCACCGCGCCATTCCCTCCAGCGCCCGCGCCTTCTCCAGCGGATGCTCGGCCCTGACCGCGAGATCCAACGCATCCCGGTACAGCGCCAGTCCCGCCTCGGCGCCGTTCGATGCGGCCCGGTACGCGGCGATGGTGTTCCGGACCTCCGCCTCTCCGACCAGGTACTGGGCTTCGAGGTTGATCTGCAGCGCCCGGTCGAGGTGCGGCGCGACGAGATCGAGTTCACCCGCCGCGCAGAGCAGTTTCGCGAGTTCGTTCCTGGCCTGCGCTTCGCCGAAGGCGTTCCTGATCTCAAGGCTGAGATCCAGCGACCGGGTGAGCCAGCCCTCTGCGACATCGACGTGCCCTTGCGCGGCTGCGATGCGGCCGCGCTCGAAGTAGATGTTGGCCTCGCCGAGTCTGAAGCCGATCTCCAGGTGCAGGGTCAGCGCCTCGTCCAACTTGTCCGCAGCCGCCTCGAAGTCCCCGGTGAGCAGCTGCTGACGCCCGATTTCCTGCAGTACGTTCGCAGTGGAGATCTTGTTCGCGGTCTGCCGTGTCAGCTCGAGGCCGCGGTCGAGCATCGGCCGTACCGCGCCGAAATCCTCGAGCGCGTAGGCCGCGCGGCTGCTGGTGAGCAAGGTGTTCGCTTCGCCGTCCTTTGATCCGGCCGCCCGGTAGAGGTCGGCTGCCTGCGCGAAGTGCTCACGAGCGCTCGCGTTGCGGCCCTCGCAGTGGGCGAGTATCGCGAGGCGGAAGACCACGCCGGCCAGCAGGACCGGGGGACCGACCTCACGGTAGATGGCGCTCGCCTGTTCGTACGGTTCGACGGCGAGGTGGTTGTCGCCGCGTTGGAAGTGCGTCGCCCCGATGGAGCTCAGGACGTCGGCCTCCGCGCGCCGGTCGCCGAGTTCTCGGACGATGGCCAGCGCTCGCCCCAGATGATCGAGCGCTGTTTCGGCTTCGCCGAGTCCGCAGATGGCGACGCTCAGCTCGCAGAGGATGCGCACTTCTTCGGCTCGGTCGCTTCGATCGCGGGCCGAGGCCAGCAGGATCGTCAGCAGTTCCGCCGCCGTGCTCCAAGGCCCCTCGGACCGGTGGAACTCGGACAGGGCATCGATGAGTGTGTCGCGTCGGTGGGTGCCCGTGGACGGGTGCGCGATGAGCGCCAGCAGGTTCGCGTGTTCGGTGCGGCGCCAGAGCCGTGCCGAGGACAGTTCGGCGAGGTCCGGGAAGGGCTTGATCACCTTGGATACCCGCTGGGCCAACAGCCGGGGGGCCGGGCCGTCCGCGGCGCAGGCGACGGCGAGGTAGTAGTCCACCAGCCGGTCGAAGGCGCCGGTGGAAACTGCGGGATCCTCGGCGGCGAGGGTGCGGGCGTGGGCACGCAGGAGGTCGTGGAGGCGGTAGCGGCCGGGGGTGTGCTGAATCAGCAGGTTGTGGTCTAGCAGGGTACTGAGGTGGTGCTCGGCGGTGGAGAGGTCGGTGGCGGCGAGGTGGGCGGCGGCGTAGAGGTCGAAGTCGGGTCCCGGGACCAGGCCCAGCAGGCGGAACAGTTGCTGCGCGAACTCGGGAAGTATGCGGAGCGAGGCGTTGAAGACGGTGGTGAGGTCGCGGTCGTCGTCCTGGAGGCCGGCCAGCCGGTTGGCCTCCTCGGCCAGTTCGGCTGTCAGCGTCTCGACGGTCAGAGTGCTGTCGTGGCGGAGGCGGGCGGCGACGATGCGCAGGGCCAGGGGCGTGTGGGCGCAGAGGGTGGCGAGTTCGGCTGCGGCGTCGGCGCGGGCGGCGAGGTCGGCTGCGCGGGCGGGGCCGGCAACTTCGCGGAGCAGGGCCGCGGCGTCGTCGTGGGAGAGGACGTCCAGGGCCAGCAGGTGTGCACCGTCCAGGCTGGTCAGGCGGTTTCGGCTGGTGACGAGGACCAGACAGCCGGGTGCTGCGGGCAGCAGGGGACGGACCTGGGCCGCGTTCACGGCGTTGTCGAGGACGATGAGGGTTCTGGTGCCGGCGAGCTTGGAGCGGTACAGGGCGGTGCGGGCTTCTACATCGCCTGGGATTGCCTGCGGGGGCACTCCCAGAGAGCGCAGCAGGTAGTCGAGGGCGTCTTCGGGGGCTATCGGATCGAGGTCCGCGGCGTAGCCGTGGAGGTCGATGAAGAGTTGGCCGTCGGGGTAGCAGTCGCGCATGCGGTGCGCGGCGCGGATGGCTAATGCGGTTTTGCCTACGCCGCCCATGCCATTGATGGCGGAGATGACCACCGTGCCCGAGGGCTGGGCTCCCGATCCATCGGTGGCACGTGACGTCAGTTCGTCGAGTTCGGAGTGGCGGCCGGTGAATAGGCGGGTGTCGGCGGGGAGTTGGCGTGGTGTGGGGAGTGCTGAACGGGGAGTTCCCGTGCCGACGGAGGTGGAGGTGTTGAGCGACGGAGGCACGGCGAGCGACGGGGACGCGTTGAAGATGTTCCTACGCAGGGCCTGGATCGCGGTACCTGGCTCGCCGCCTAGTTCGGCGATCGTAGTGCGGCGCAGGTCGCGGTAGACGTCTAGGGCGTCGGTGCGGCGGCCTGCGCGGTAGAGGGCGAGCATGAGTTGGGCGTGTAACGCCTCGCGGAGCGGGTTCGAGACGGTCAGGACCTTGAGTTCATCGATGATTTCGGCGTGGCGCCCCAGGTTGAGGTCGGCCTCGATGCGTCCTTGGAGGGCGACGAGTCGGTCCTCGGCGTAGCGCTGGATGGCCGGATGGCTGTGCAGGGCGGGGACGTCGACGAGCATTTCGCCGCGCCACAGGTCCAATGCCGCGGCGTAGAGCTTTCTGGCGCTGAGCCACTCGGCGGATGCGGCTGCCTCGTTGGCCTGGACGAAGTGGTCGGTGAAGGCCGCGAGGTCGAGGTCTGCGGGGGCCACGTGCAGGAGGTAGCCCGGCGGCACGGCGCGGATCAGGGCACTGTCGCCAAGGGCCTGGCGAAGGCGCATTAGTTGGTTGTGCAAGGGCGCGCCGGAATCGGCTTTGTCGCCCCAGAGCAGCTGGACGAGCCGATCCGCGTGGACGACGGTGTCGTGGTCCAGGACCAGGGCGGCGAGGAGGGCGCGGCGGAGCCGGCCGCGGATCGGGATCTCGGTTCCGTCGGACCAGACGCGGAGCGGGCCGAGCAGGGAGTAGCGCATGTCAGAGATCTTCGCCGTCGGCGGGTCCGGTCAGCTCGGCGAGGTACCCCTCCGCCCGGGCTGCCTCGGGTCCGGTCAGCTCGGCGAGGTACCCCTCCGCCCGGGCCGCCTCGGGTCCGGTCAGCTCGGCGAGGTACCCCTCCGCCCGGGCCGCCTCTGGCACGGCCAGCTGACGGTAGATCTCGACGGCCTCCCGCTGCGCCTGCACGGCCCGCGGCCGGTCGGTGTCCGCGAGGCACGTGGCGATGCCGGCGAGGGCTTCCGCCTGGAGCGCCGCGGCGTCCACGTCGCGTGCGCTGGTCAGGGCCTTGCGATACCAGGCGAGTGCCGCTTCGGTATCGCCGACGTCTGCGACGAGTGCGCCCATCAGAATCCACGCCTCCGCGCGCCCGACCTCGTCGCCCGCGTGCTCGTAGGCGGCGATGGCGGCGGTCAGCAGATCCCGGGATTCCCCGACCTGCTCCAGCAGGGCCAGCAGGTTGCCGCGCTCGGCGGAGATCCAGGCGACCGCCTCCGCGTCGTCTCGCAGTGGCCTGACGACGGCGAGGTTCGCCGCCCGGCGCGCGGACGGCGGCCGCACCTGGCGGGCGAGCCGGTCGGCGGCGACCTGGGCGGTGGACTCGTAGTAGTCGAGCAGCCGGTCGAACGCCGCGCCCTGCTCGCCGGGCGGGGCGGCGAGGCCGCGGGCGAACGCGCGCAGCAGGTCGTGCATCCGGTAGCGGCCGGGCGCGTGCTCGGCCAGCAGGTTCTGCTCGAGCAGCGAGTCGAGCAGCCGGCCCGCCTCCCGCAGCGGGGCGTCGAGCAGGTTGGCCGCGGCGTATGCGTCGAGGTGCATGCCGGGCAGCGGGCCCAGCAGCCGGAACAGCCGCGCCTCGGGCTCCGGCAGCCCGCGGTAGGAGGACTCGAAGACGCCGGCCAGGGTCCGCTCCTCGTCCCGCAGGCCCTCCATCATCCGGTCCGGCTCCGCGCGCAGCTGAGCGACGAGCCCGGCGACGGTGGTCCCGCGGTGGTGCCGCAACCGGGATGCGACGATCCGCACGGCGAGCGGGACGAAGCCGCACAGCTCGACGAGTTCGCGCGCGGCGGGTTCTTCCGCCGCGATCCGGTTCTCCCCGGCGACCATGCGCAGCAGCGCGATCGCCTCGTCCGGGGCCAGCGCGTCGAGCGCGAAGAAGTGCGCGTCGTCCAGGCCCATCATCCGGTTCCGGCTGGTGATCAGCACCACGCAGCCCGAGGTGCCGGGCAGCAGCGGCATGACCTGCGCCGTGCTGGCGGCGTTGTCCAGCAGGATCATCGTCCGGGTGCCGGCCAGCCGGGAGCGGTAGAGCGCCGCGCGCTCGTGCGGGTCGGCCGGGATCGCGCGCGGCTCGACGCCGAGCGAGCGCAGCAGGTAGTCCAGCGCGTCCTCGGCGCTCAGCGGCGCGAGTTCGGCGTCGTAGCCGCGCAGGTCGATGAACAGCTGGCCGTCCGGGAAACGCTCGGCCAGCCGGTGCGCGGACCGCACGGCCAGCGCGGTCTTGCCGATCCCGGCCATCCCGTTGATCGCGGAGATCACGAACATCCCGGCCTCTTCGTCCGCGTTCTGCGCCAGCGCGACCAGCTCGTGGAACTCGGCCGCCCGGCCGGTGAACAGCCGCGCGTCCACCGGAAGCTGGCGCGGCACGTGCCGGGGCGCCGGGGTGCCGACCGCCGCGGGCGTGGCGGGGCTCTGCTTCGGCAGGCTCAGCGACGCGGCCGAGTCGAGGATGTCGGCGTGCAGCGCCTGCACCGCCGCGCCTGGCTCCACCCCCAGCTCGTCGACCGTGGCACGCCGCAGGTCCCGGTAGACGGCCAGGGCGTCGGCCTGGCGTCCGGCGCGGTAGAGGGCCAGCATCAGCTGCGCGTGGAACGCCTCGCGCAGCTGGTACGACACTGTCAGGGTTCTCAGTTCGCCGATGAGTTCGTCGTGGCGGCCGAGGTTGAGGTCCGCCTCGATCCGGCCCTGCAGCGCCAGCAGCCGGTCCTCCGCGAATTGGTGCACGGAGGCGTGGTCCAGCAGCGTCGGGACGTCGACCAGCATCTCGCCGCGCCACAGGGCCAGCGCCGCCGCGTAGCGGGTGGCCGAGCGCGCCCAGTCGCCGTCCGCCGCGGCCTGCCGCGCCTGGGCGCAGAGTCCGGAGAACTCGTCGAGGTCCAATTCATCGGGCTCGACGTGGATCAGATAGCCGGGGGCGACGGCCTGGATCCGCTCGGCGTCCGGTCCCAGGGCCTGGCGCAGCCGCATGATCTGGTTGTAGAGCGAGGTCGTGGTGGACGACGGCGGCCTATCGCCCCAGATCATGTCGCCGAGCCGGTCGGCGGAGACCACGGAGTCGCGGTGCAGCAGCAGCGCGGCGAGCAGCGTGCGTCGCAGGGTCCCGCGAATCTCCACGGGGCCGTCCTCGCCGTGCACCTGCACGGGTCCGAGCAGAGCGAAACGCACCGAGCCTTCTTCCTTCCGACCATCGGCCCGTCCCCGGAGCGCGACAGCCAGATAGTAGCCCGACGCGGTGCGTGACCGGAACAGGGTTATGTGACCGGCGTGGTAGTCGGACGGTAGGCGGGTCCGCCATGCTGGGGCCAGGTGCCCGGGTGCACGCGAAGCGTTCGCGAGCGTGCGCACGCGGTGATCGGCCGTTGATTCCCTTCGCGCGGCGGCGATCGCCTGCGGGGTGCCGGCTCGTGCGGGGGCCGGCGGGGTCGGTGGGCCCCTGCCGGCCCCCGGCCGTCGGCGGCGTCCTCGGGAGGGGAGGG
>NZ_JAGSOH010000075.1 GCF_018139625.1 Actinospica acidithermotolerans
GTCCGGGCCAGGGCGGCCAGGGCGGCGGGGATGAGGGCGCGGGCGGCGGTCGGGTAGCTTCCGATGCGGACCGGGCCGGCCGGCCCGGTGCGTGCGCGGGCCAGCTCGGCTTCGGCGCGGGCGAGGTGTTCGAGGACCGCTTCGGTGTGTTCGACGAGGTTCACCCCGGCGGGAGTGAGTGTGACGCGGCGTCCGGTGCGGGTCAGTAGCGGCACACCGGCCTCGCGTTCGAGGGTGGACAGCTGCTGCGATACCGCCGAAGGGGTGAACGCCAGCGCCTTGGCGACAGCGGCGATCGTGCCGCGGTGGGATAGTTCGCGAAGCAGCCGCAGGCGGTTCACATCGAGCATCAGCTCAGCTTACGCTCAGCGTCGGAAATGCGAGATAGACCTGATGCTCGACGGGCCGTCATCCTCAGAGCCATGAGGATGCACGGGATCTACGTACCGCTGGTCACGCCGTTCGAGCAGGACGGATCGGTCGCGGTGGCCGCGTTGGAGGAACTGGCGCGCGCGGTGCTGGCGGAGGGAGCGGCGGGACTGGTCGCGCTCGGCACGACCGGGGAACCGGCGCTGCTGACCGCGCCGGAGAAGAGCGACGTGCTGGCGGTGTGCGGCCGCGTGTGTCGGGAGCTTGGGGCGCCGCTGATCGTGGGGGCGGGAGGCGGCGCCACGGAGGCGAGTGCGCGCGAGCTTGAGGAGTTGGCGGGGCTCGCGGACGCGGCGCTGGTTCCGACTCCGCCGTTCGTGCGACCGTCGCCGGAAGGCGTGTTGGCGCACTTCACTCATCTGGCCGAACGCAGTCCGGTACCGCTGATCGTGTACGACGTCCCGTATCGCACGGCGTGCGCGCTCGATGCGCAGACCCTGCACGCCGTCGGCCGGCTGCCTGCCGTCATCGGCGCGAAGCTCGCGCGCGGGGCGGTGGATCAGGACGCGGTCGAACTCCTCAACGACCCGCCGCCCGGATTCGCCGTGCTGGCCGGCGACGACGTGTTCCTCGGCCCCCTGCTCAGCTTGGGAGCCGCCGGCGGCATCCTGGCTTCCGCGCATCTGGCCATGGCACGTTTCGTCGAGTTCTTCCAAGCCTGGGAGAACGGGGATCTGGCGCGGGCGCGAGTGCTCGGCCGCGCTTTGACGCGCGTGTCTGGGGCCGCTTTCGCCGAGCCGAATCCGGCGGTGGTCAAGGCGGTGCTGGCCGCGCAGGGACGTATCCCGTCGGCATCGGTCCGGCTTCCGCTGATGGCCGCGAGCGAGGTCGCCCTCGGGAACGCGCTCGCCGCGTTGAGCGCGCCCGTTCTCGCGGCGGACGCGGCGCCGCCGTACGCCGCCGCGGCCAGCTGAGGATCGTCCGAAACCCGCCTGGGACCGCGGGGCCGGCGTGGCGGTTTCCGGCCTGTGGGGCCGGAGGGGTTGACACGGCCATGTGGTCTAGTCCACTTTGGAGGTGCGGCCGATGACGTATGAGGGCACGAATGCACTCGCGTCGACGGCCGGCCGTCGACGGTGCCGGCCGGCCGTTCCCGGCTGCCCGAACATTCATATCCTGATAGCAATTCCGGGGCCTCCCACCTGGGACGCCGTCGCGAGGCGTCACTCGGCCCCCTTTCCAATCCCGCGGCAAACCACCGCGAGAAAGGGATCATGCCCGAAAACGCTCCGCACCTGTACCGCGCCTCCGGCGATCTGCCCTACTTCAGCAGGGATGGAGATACATACCTTGCCGAGTTCCCACTGCGTGATCTGCGCAAGAGGCTGCCGCTGCGCGTGCTGTCCGAAACCGACTTCGAGTCCTGGCAGGAGCGCGGCTACGCCGTGGTGCGCTCGGCGATCGCGCCCGAGGCGGCGGCCGCGCTGCACGAGTTCGCCTGGGAGTTCCAGGGCCTGGACCCGCACGATCCCGAGACCTGGTACCGGGATCGGCCCTACCGCAGCGACATCGACCGCGAGCTGCACATCTACGGCTTCGTCGAGGCCTACCACCACCAGCTGCTCTGGGACAGCCGGCAGACGCAGCGGGTGTACGACGCGTTCGTCGACGTCTGGGACTGCGAGGAGCTGTGGGTCACCCTGGACCGGCTCAACCTGAACCCGCCGAACGTGCGCAACCGCGACCGCAAGCTGATCGCGCCCACCGAGACCGGATTCGACATCGAGCTGCACTGGGACGTCGACTCGACCCGCAGCGTGCCGCAGCAGCGTGTGCAGGGGATCATCGCGCTCACCGACACGGAGGCGGAGGTCGGCGGGTTCCAGTGCTCGCCCGAGCTCTTCCGCCGGTTCGACCGCTGGAAGGCGGAGCAGCCCGCGGACCGCGACCCGGTGCGTCCGGCGGTCTCCTGGGACGAGTTCCCGGTGGTGCGTCCGGAGCTGAAGGCGGGCGACCTGCTGATCTGGAACGGGCTGCTGGCCCACGGCGTCGCCGGCAACCGGTCGGAGAAGGGCGTGCGCGCGGTCCAGTACCTCTCGATGATGCCCGCGCTCGAGTCCCACCTCGAGCTCAAGCGCTCGCGCATCGAATCCTGGCGCACGCTGAGCACGCCAACGTGGAACGGCACGCTGCTCGGCGACGTGCACCGGCCCGAGTCCCTGCGCTACGGCCCGGCGAAGCTGACCGAGCTCGGCGAGAAGCTGCTCGGGTCACGCTCGTGGCACGGCGCCGCGGAACAGGGCACGGAGCTCGGCGCCGCAGAGCACGGCGCCGCGGAGCGGGGCACGGAGCTCGGCGGACGGGAGGGCGCGGCGTGAGGCGGATCTGCCTGGCCCTGCCGACGAACCGGGCCTGTCCGGAGGCGATCGCAGGCCTCTACGACGAGGCCGCGTACGCCGCGCGCGAGTTCGGCGTGGAGGTCCACATGGTCGTCCTCGACTCCTCCGCTCCCCCGGTCCGGGCGCGGCACCGCGCCACCGTCGACGGCCTGCCGCCGACGCCGAACGTCGTCGTCAGCCTGCTCGACGAGGACGCGCAGCGGGCGTTCCTGACCGAGGCCATCGCGATATCAGGGCTCGCCGACGGTGACCGGCTGCTGGACCTCATGCTCCCACGGGGCGTTTCGTACGGCGCGGTCACGAACCGGATCTTCCTGATCGCGGCGGCTCTCGGCTGCGAGTCCGTGCACCGGCGGGACTCCGACAGCCGCTACCAGAGTCTCGGCGGCGAGCCGATGTTCCCGATCCACCACGAGGCCGGTGCACTCGGCCGGGTCGCGGGCGACCTCGCCGACTCCGTGAGCGAGAGCACGCTCGACCGCGATCAGGCTGGTAGGACGGTCGCGATCGCCGGGGCGTCGTTCGTCGGCGAGCTCTCCGTGGACATCAGCGAGATCGAACAGCTCGACCCCGAGGTCTACCGCGAGGTCGTGAGTCTGTGGGCGCCGTCGGACTGGACCGAGGAGCAGAAGCGCGAGCTGGTGGATGAGTCGTTCCGGGGCGCCGGGACCGAGCCGTTCGTCAGCGACCACGCCACGCTCGGCCTGGTCGACCCGATGCGGATCGACATGTGCAACATCGCGTTCCACCGCGGCGCGTATGAGCGCGTGCCGGTGCTTCCCGCGCTCGACACCATCGGCAGCGACTACTTCCTCATGCACGCCGTCCACTCAGCCGGGCTCCCGGGCGTGCTGCACAACCGGCACATCGTCAACTACTACACGCCGGAGCGCCGGACCGACGAGGGATTCGCCGCATACCAGCTGCGCTTCGCAAAGTTCTTTCTCTCCATGCTCTATCTCAACGACATCTATGAGCGCATGGACGAAGCCGGGTCGTCGCTCCTGGACGAGGGCGGCCGACTGCGGTCGGAGACGATCGCCGCGATGGCCCGTGACAGCACCCTGCTGGACACGTCCGAGAACCGGTGGCGGCTCGATGTGATCGGCCGCGGCTACCGCAAGCTCGGCGGTCGGTACGCGCGGTTTACGGAAACGTTGACGGAGCGCGGTGACGGGCTGCTCGAGCAGGCGCGCACCGATATCGAGGAGTTCGCGATGCTCGTCGAGGCCTGGCAGCCGCTGGTGGAGGCGAGCCGCAAGGCCGCCGGCGCGCTCCGCGTGCAGCACGGTGATCGGGGAAGCACGTCATGGAACTGAGTCACGGATTGCGCGCGGCGCTGGCGGCGGCGGACTCGGATCGGCTCGTCTTCGATCTCAGCGGCATCGAGGACCGGCACGACGAGCTCGTGCGGCAACTGCCCGGCGTGGCCGTCCGCTTCGCCGTCAAAGCGTGCCCGGCCGACGAGGTGATCGCCGCTCTCGCCGCACGCGGCGCGGGCTGCGACGCGGCGAGCCCGAACGAGATCGCCCAGGCCCTGCGCGCGGGCGTGCCGGTCGAGCGCATCCACTACGGCAACACCAGCAAATCAGACGTCAACATCGCCGAGGCTTTCCGGCTCGGCGTGCGCGACTTCGCCACGGACAGCCTCCAGGACATGGCCGCGATCGCCGAGCACGCACCCGGCTCACGGGTCTTCTGCCGGCTCGCGACATCCGGCGAGGGAGCGCTCTGGGGCCTGACCGGTAAGTTCGGCTGCTCGCCGTCCGACGCCATGGCCGTGATGGCGGCGGCTCGCGAGCTCGGCCTGACGCCCGCTGGCCTGTCCGTGCACGTCGGCTCGCAGCAGATGCGCCCCGAGGCCTGGCGCACGGCGTTCGACGACCTGGCCCAGGTCATCGAAGGGCTCAAGGAACAGCGCATCCGCGTGAGCTACGTCAACCTCGGCGGCGGACTGCCCGCACTCGGCTATCTGGACCGGCGCGGCGTGCCGCTGGATCCGCCGCTCGACAAGATCTTCGCCACGATCCGCGACGGCATGCAGCACCTGTCCGGTCTTGCGTCGGGCACGCTCGACTTCATCGCCGAGCCCGGCCGCTACCTCGTTGCGGACCTCGGCGCGATCCGGGCGCACGTGCAGCGTCTGTCGTCCCGCGAACTCGTCGACGGCGGCGAGCGGGAGAACTGGCTCTACCTCAGCGTCGGCAAGTACAACGGCCTCTACGAGATGGACGAGTTGCAGTACCGCCTCGTCTTCCCGCGCCACGAGTCCGATGCTGCGGCGGCCGGAGAGCGGCTCCCGGCCGTGGTCGCCGGGCCGACCTGCGACAGCGACGACGCGTACGCGCACGAAGACAACCTCGTGCCGGTACCCGCGTCGCTCGAATCGGGCGAGCCGGTGTGGATCCTGTCCTGCGGGGCGTATGCGACGAGCTACACGACGCGGGGCTTCAACGGAATCGATCCGCTGCCCGTGCACTGGGTCCGCGGCCCGCGCGTGCGCCCGATCGCGGAGGCGGACTGGGACGCCATCGCAGCACTCGAACACGACACGTACGCCGCATGCGGCCTGTCCGAGGACCGCGAGACGCTGGAGTCGCGTGCCCGGATCTCCCCGGCGACGTGCTTCGTCGTGGAGGTCGAGGGCCGGGTCGCCGGATACGTGCTGTCCCTGCCGTATCCACCGGGAAGCCACCCCGACCTGAGCGTTCGCGAACGCGGCATGGCCGAGCACACTGTCGGCGATCCGGCGGCGGAGCACGCCAACCTGCACCTGCACGACCTGGTCGTCGCGGCGGACCAGCGCGGCCGGGGCTACGCGAAGCTGCTCCTGCGCCATCTCGAATCGGCGGCCTGTGCCGCTATGTACGAACGCATATCCCTCGTCTCGGTCGAGGGCAGCGAGAGCTTCTGGGCGGCGGCGGGCTTCCACGCCGAACCCGCCGCACACCCGCCGGCCGGCTACGGCGATCGCGCGGTCTACATGTCGAAATCTGTGGAGGTCGATCGCCTTGCTCCGTATCCGAGATGAGTTCCGCCGCGGGCAGGTTGCGGTCGGTTCCCTGTTCCTGCTCCTCGGCTTCCAGTACGCCACCTGGGTCTCGCGGCTTCCCGCGATCAAGGCGCGGCTCGGCCTCTCGGACGCCGAGGTGGGCCTGCTGCTGATGGTGTGCGGCGTGGGCGCGGCCGCGTCGTTCCCGCTGGTGGCAGCGCTGATGAAATGGCTCGGCTCGCGCGGGCTGTGCGTGGCGTCGGCGGCGCTGCTCGGCCTGCTGCCGCTCGCGCTCGGCGTGGCGCCGGACTACGCGGTGGCGCTGATCATCGTGTGCTGCGACGGCGTCGGCGTGGCCTGCCTCGATGTGGCGATGAACGCACAGGGCACGGAGCTCGAAGAGCGCTTCGACCGCAAGGCCATGGGCAAGCTGCACGCCACGTTCAGCGCCGGGTCGCTATGCGGCGCGCTGCTCGCCTCCGCCGTGAACGCGGCCACGTCCGACGTCAGCGTGCACTTCGGCGTCGCCGCGATTCTGATCCTCGCGCTGCTCGCCTACGCCCAGCGCGACCTGCTCACGCCGCTCCCGCAGGCCGAGCCCATGCCGGAGGCTGCGGCGCCCGAGGTCGCCGAGAACGCGCCGTCGAGCCCGAAGAAGCGCGCCTTCGGCATTCCGCTGCCGACCCGGCTGACTCTCTGGCTGGGCCTGGCCATGGCCTTCGGGACGATCGTCGAGGGTGCGATGAACGACTGGTCGGCGCTGTACCTCAAGAACGTCGCCAAGGCCGCGGCCGGCCTCACTCCCATGGGCATCGCAGTGTTCTCCATAGCGATGGTGCTCGCTCGCGTGTTCTCCGACTCCTGGCGCAAGCGCTGGGGCGACGGCCCGGTAGTCGTGCTCGGCAGCGCCTTCGCAGGGCTCGGTCTCGCGACCGGAGTGCTGGTCGGCGGCGTGTTCCCGGCGCTGCTTGGGTTCGCGTGCGTGGGCCTCGGGATCGCCGCGGTCACGCCGTGCGTGTACGTCGCGGCGGCGGGAGCCGGCACCGACGCACTGGCGCTGGTGGCCGCGATGGGCACCGTCGGCCTGCTCGCCGGTCCTGGCCTGATCGGCCTGATCGCGAGCGGCGCCGGTCTCGCGTGGGGCATGGGAGCCGTGGCCCTGGCCGCAGCCGCCGTCGCAGCCTGCACCACGCGCATCGCCTGGACCCCGCGCCCCACGGCGGTGCCGACGTCACCCGTACTCGCCGTCGTCGACATCGAGTCATAACCGGCGGTGGGGCTTCGCGTACGACGGGCGATTTCGGGTAACCGCGTCGAACCCGACCACGCGAGAGGAGCCGAAGAATGGACGCGAAGCCCTTCAAGCCGCTCTACGACGGGGACGGCCCGTTCACCTCCGTCTACCTGCCCACTCCCGGGAACGAGGCCGACGCCGCGCACCGGATCGAGCTGACCTGGCGGGAGTTGCGCGAGGATCTCGCCGGGCAGGGCGCGCCCGAGGCGGACCTGCGGGCGATCGACGACGCGGTCGGACAGCCGCTCGCGTCGTCGTCGGCCGCGCAGCCGGCGGGACACGGCTCGCCGCCCGGACTGGCGGTCTTCGCCTCGCAGGGCACCGTCGTGCTCGATCGCGAGCTGTCCGCGCACCCCGTCGCGCCGCGTGCCGCCTTCGGGGACCTGCCGGACGCCGTCACGCTGCTGGCCCAGCTGCCGGATCTGGGCAACTACCTGGTCGTACACACCGACCGGGAGGGCGCCCAGATCGAGCTGCACGCGCGCGGCCGCCGCGAGCCCGAGCAGACCGAGCAGGTCAAGGGGCGTACGTACCCGGTCTCGAAGAACAGCTCGGGCGACTGGCGGCAGGACCGCCGACAGCGGACGGTGCAGAACACATGGCGCGCCAACGCCCGCGACATCGCGTGGCGCGTCGGCGAGATCGCGGCCCGGCACGACGTGGACCTGGTCGCGGTCGACGGCGATGTACGTGCCCGCACATTGTTGCGCGACGAGCTCGGCGCCTCCTGGCAGGACCGCGTCGTGGACGCCGCCGACGGTGCCGAACGCATCGCCGCGGAGTTCGAGTGCGCCTGGCGAGCCGATGTGGTCGACCACTTCGCCCGAGGCCTGGCGAACGGCACTGCCGTCGACGGACTGGCCGCGACCGTCGACGCGCTGCGCACCGGCGAGGTCGCCACGCTTTTGCTGCGTCACGACGCGCCCGACGCCGGCGCCCCGGTGTGGTGGGGCTCCGAGCCGGGCCAACTGACGCTGCAACCGCGCGAACTGGAAGACCTGCGCGCGAACCTGATCAAGCGCGGCCGCGCGGCGGACGTGCTCATTCGTGCGCTGGTTCAGATGGACGGCGAACTTCTGCTGTGCTCCGGCGCCGAACCCGGCCCGAACGGCGTCGCCGGAGCGATCCTCCGCCGCGGCTGAGCGGCCTGCGCATCCGGCCGCGCCGTCGGCGGATCAGCTGATCAGCGTCAGTACTCAGTGCCCAGTGCTCAGTGCTCAGTACTCAGTACTCAGTGCCCGGTGCCCGGTGCCCAGTGCTCAGTAGATCAGCGTGCGCTCATAGACGTAGACAGCCATCGTCGGGTACTCGTCGTCGAGATCCGCAGTCGGGCGATACACGTGCCGCACCTGGCCGGCGTACCGGACGACGGGTACCGCCGACGTCACGTGCACGCGCTCGCCGTCGAACGGGCCGCCGCGGAGAACGGCGTTCGGTGCTCCAGCGTCGTGGGACTGCTCAGCATCCATGACCCGAGCTCAACACGCTGCGGCGGCCCGCGCAACCAGAGGCGACCTTCGCGCATTATTTCGCCACGTGCTCCCACTCAAGGTCCGCGAGGCTGCGGCCGAGCGTCGCGTAGTCGCGCTCGGCGTGGTGCTGGCGGAGGTACAGCGTCAGGTCGGCCACGAGGCGCGCGTGACGTTCGTCGTGGGCCAGCGGACTCGCGCCCAGCGCACGTCCTACGCGGTCGATCACCTCGGCACACGTGCGCTCGGTCGCGGCACGGACCTGCTTGGACCGCACCGCCGCGCCGCCGGCGACGTCGTCCGGATCCGCGTCGATCTCGATAGCCGCGACATCCAGCAGGGCACCGACCGCGCGGAGGCTGGAGGTGACGGCGCCGAGGTGGGCGAGAGCGTGCGGTCCGACGTCGTAACTGCGGGCGGCGGTGTGCAGGGTACGCGCGACCGCCCTCGCACCGCCGTACCAGCATGCTGCAACACCGATTCCGCCGTGCTGGAACCCTGGTCGCTCCAGGTAGGCGCCGGGAGCGCCGACGGGAGTCGCCGGCACGTCGTCGAAGTCGATGTCGAGGGTGTCGGAGGCGGCCATCGCGTCCGCGGGCCAGCTGTCCGGCAGCGGGAGCAGACCGGGGTCCGAGCACTCGACGGCGAACAGTCGACGCTCGGTGCCGGAACGCGCGGTGACCAGTGCCCGGGTGCACGTCCGCGCCCCGGAGCAGTACGCCTTGCGGCCCTTCAGCCTCCATCGGCTCTCGCTGGTGCGCATCGCGGCGAGCCCGCTGCCGGGCGGCTCGGCCGCCCAGACTCCCCAGAGCTCGGGGGGAGCGGCCACGGCGTTGGCGGCGCGCGGCACGTCATCGGTGTGCGGCCTGTCGGGGTATGGCCGGACGCCGAGTTCGTGCAGGATCGCGAGCGCGTCGGCATGCCCCTCGGCGAGGCGCGCCAGGGTCAGGTCCTCCTCGGCCACGGCGGTCAGCCGGGCCCAGCGGGCGCGCGTGCGGCCGGCACCGGGCGGCGGCAGCTCCAGCGTGCCGCGCGACACGAGCGTCGCGAACCGATCGGCGATCGCGAGCGTGCGGGGCGGTGTATCCGTGTTCAGCAATTGTCGCTCTCCTCATCAGCGATCTGCCGCAGCGTGCGACCGCTGCGCGCCGAGCGCAGCCGTCGGGGGTCGAGCGTCTTGTCGGCGCCGGCGTGCCGGTCGGATTTCTTCACCAGCAGCCACGCTTCACGGCCGTTGTCGTCCGCGCGCATCCGGGTGAGCGCGAACGCGCCGTGCAGCTTGTGGCCGTCCAGCCAGAACGACGCGTGGCCCTTCTCCAGCGCCTCGCTCAACGGCACTTCGCGGCCGGACTTCTTGCTGAGGTTGCGGTAGGTGCCCTCGTCCCAGACCATGACCGTTCCGCCGCCGTACTCGCCTTTCGGAATGACGCCCTCGAACGACCGGTAGTCCATCGGGTGATCCTCCGTCGGGCTGGCGAGCCGCTTCGTCTGCGGGTCGCTCGACGGCCCCTTCGGCACGGCCCAGGACTTGAGCACGCCGTCGGCCTCGAGCCGGAAGTCGAAGTGCATCGTGCTCGCGTCGTGCAGTTGGACGACGAACACGGGCTCCCCGCCGTCCGCGGCGCCATCGCGCCCCGGTGGCTCCGGCGACCGCTTCGGATCGCGGCGCCGCCGGTATTCGGCGAGCCGATCGGCCTGGTCCTGATCCTTGTGCGTTGTCACGCGTGCCAGGTGACCGGCCCGCGGGCGGCGAAACCCGTCCCGGTCCATTCGCCGCATAGCCGGGAGCGCGCATAGTCGGGACATCGTCGGGTAGCCGCGCGACCATGCTCACCACCGCCGAAGCCTCCCAGTCTGAGAAGCTGGACCGCCGGCCGGCCCTGTTCGTGTGCCTGGTCGGCGGATTCATGACGCTGCTCGACGTCAGCATCGTCAACGTCGCGCTGCCCTCGATCCGCTCAGGGCTCAACGCGTCCGCCGACGATCTGCAGTGGGTGCTGTCGGGTTACGCCCTGGCGTTCGGGCTGGTGCTGGTCCCGGCGGGCCGCCTCGGCGACGCACACGGCCGACGGCTGATGTTCATGGTGGGACTCGCCTCGTTCACGCTGACCAGCGCCCTGGCCGGCGTGGCGACGGGAGCGCTGTGGCTGATCGCGGCGCGGTTCGCGCAGGGCCTGGCGAGCGGAACGCTCAGCCCGCAGGTCGCGGGCCTGATCCAGCAGCTGTACCGGGGAGCCGCGCGGGGACGTGCGTTCGGCCTGCTCGGAGCCGCCATCGGGATCTCGACCGCGGTCGGCCCGCTGCTCGGCGGGCTGCTGATCGCGGCGGGGGGCACGGCGGACGGCTGGCGCTGGGTCTTCTACGTGAACGTACCGATCGGGCTGATCGCGCTGCCGGCCGCGTGGCGGCTGCTGCCCAGCCAGAGCGAGCGCGACGAGGACGAGGTGCGCGACGCGCCGAAGGGGCTCGACGCGGTGGGTATCGCGCTGCTCGGCAGCGCGGTCGTGCTGCTGCTGGTGCCGCTCGTCGAGGCGCAGCAGTGGTCCGGTTGGTTCAAGTGGCTGCTGATTCCTGTCGCGTTCCTGCTGTTCGCGGCCTTCACGGCCTGGGAGCGCCGGCAGCAGGAGCCGGCTGTGAACCTCAGGCTGTTCAGCCGCCGCTCCTTCTCCCTGGGCACCGCGCTCGCCCTCGCCTACTTCGCCGGCTTCACGGCGCTGTTCTTCATCTTCACGCTGTACCTGCAGAACGGATTGGGCCGCAGCGCCCTGATCGCCGGCCTCGCGATCACACCGTTCGCCGTCGGATCGGCCGGCGCGGCGGCCGTGGGCGGCCGGCTCGTCGAGCGCGCCGGACGCCCCCTCGTCGCGATAGGACTGGTAGCCGTGGTCGTGGGCCTCGGCGGAACGCTCATCGCGGCGCGCGCGGTCGCCGGTCCCGACGTCGGCTGGGCCACGGCGGCGCCGCTGCTGCTCGCCGGCATCGGCAGCGGGCTGGTGATCGCGCCCAACCAGACCATCACCCTCTCCGAGGTCCCCGTCCGCGAGGCCAGCACCGCCGCGGGCGTGCTGCAGACATCGCAGCGCATCGGCTCCGCCATCGGCGTCGCGGCCGTCGGCGTCGTCTTCTTCGCCGCCCTCCCCGGAGGCGGGGCCTCCGCCGGGTCGAGCGGGTCAGGAAGCCGCCAGCCCGGCACGGGCGCCGCGCAGACCTGGTCGACGGCCTTCGAACGCGGCCTGACCGTCATCATCGTGCTGGTCGGCGTCGCGCTGCTGATCGCGCTCGCCGACGTGATCGCGGAACGCCGCGAGCACCCGCACCGATCCGAGAGCGATCGGCCGAACGGGCGGTGATCGTTTGACCGGGTGCTTAGCGGGTAGCCGGGCACGATGTCGAACGAAGCTTCCCGGGCACGTCATCCCGGCGCCGAGCGCTTCATCCCGGACACCGACGACCTGGCCGAGATGGCCGAGGCCGCGCGGGAGTGCCGCGGATGCGACCTCTATCGCGGCGCCACGCAGACCGTGTTCGGCAATGGCGCGGAACGTGCGCGGGTGCTGATGCTCGGCGAGCAGCCGGGCGACCAGGAGGATCGGCAGGGCGAACCGTTCGTCGGGCCGGCGGGGGCGATTCTGCGGCGCGCGCTCGTCGACGCGGGCGTGGCGGAGCGGAGCGTCTATCTGACGAACGCCGTCAAGCACTTCCGCTGGCGCCGCGACGAATCCCGCGGAAAGCGGCGCATTCACCAGCGCCCGGACGCCGGGCAGGTGGCGGCGTGCCGGCCGTGGTGGCTGGCCGAGGTGCGGGCGGTGCGGCCGGAGATCCTGGTCGCGCTCGGGGCGACGGCCGGGCAAGCGCTGTTCGGTTCGTCGTTCCGCGTCGGTTCGACGCGGGGAGCGATGCTCGAGTGGCAGGAGCCGGGGGGCCGGACGATCCCGGTCCTGGCGACGATCCATCCCTCGGCCGTGCTGAGGGCGACGGATCGGGAGGTCGCGTACGCCGGGTTCGTCGGTGACATGCGGAAGCTCGCCAAGCTGCTGAAGCAATGAGCGCTGAAGCAATGACCGCTGAAGCAGCGACCGGCAGCGACCGATTACGCCAGTTACACCAGGCCTTCCAGGGCCGCGACCGATAGGGCGGCGCCGTTGGTCCCGGCGTCGGTCGAGGTCTCGTGGCGGCCCATGACGTCGAGGAGGAAGTCGTCCTCTTCGTGCCGGGCCAAGGGCGTCAGGCCGGGCTGCGCGCGCACGTCCGCGTGCACGGTCTCCGCGTCAGCGGCGTGCTCGGGCACGTGGTGACGCCAGTGCACTGCTACGACGTGGCCGCCCTCGGCCAGCGAGCGGACGGCCTCGGACAGCAGCCAGGCCCGGTCCTCCGCATCGAAGTAGTAGAGCAGTTCGGAGAACACGATCAGGTCGAATTCGCCGTCGGGCCATTGCTCGGGGACGACGCCGTGCACGGCCTCGGCGCCGTCGAACGAGGCCAGGCGCTTCGCGGCGACCGCCACGGCTTCCGGCCGGCGGTCCCAGGACAGGAGCCGGTCGCAGCGCTCGGCCAGCAGGGCGCTCAGCACGCCGACCGAGCAGCCGGGCTCGAAGGCGCGGCGGTAGCGGCGGACGGGGAGCGAGGCCATCGTCAGGGCGTATTTGCGCTGTTCGTACCAGCGCTCGGCCAAGTGCCAAGGGTCCGCTCGGCCGCGGTACATCTCGGCGAAGTAGGTCCCGGGAACGCTCGGCCGGTTCATCATCGCAGGACCACCTCTCCGCGGCGGCGGAAATGTTCGAGGTCGGATTCGGACAGCACCGCGGCGTCCTCGGGCGCCGGGCTCAGCGGGAGGATCTGGCTGCGGTGGCACGCGACGGCCTCCTGCTTCTCGACCCACGCCCAGGCCGGGATCTCGACGCGCACGGCGCGGTGCCACGGCACGCGCGCGTCGCCGGGCGCGGCCCAGTGCCACATCCACACGGGGTACTGCCACACCGTCCCGTCGCCCGATCCTTCGCGCGCGGCCAGCGCCGCGCGGCCGACCGCCTCGTGGTCGGGGTGCACGTCGCCGGTCCACGGCGCGACGCAGAGTTCGAAGCCGCTGACCAGTTCCCGTATCCGTGCCGTGAGAGTCCCGTCGTCCAGGTTGAGGCCGCCGTCCGGCAGTCCCAGCCGTACGACCTCCGCGTCGGCGGCGCCGAGGACGGCGAGCGAGTTCGCGTCCTCGGTGCGGCGCAGTTCGGCAAGGCGCTCCCGGGAGATCGCGGTGCTCATCGGGTGCGAGGCCTCTCCGTCGGTCGCGATCACGATTCGAAGCCTGGCACCGCGCTCGGCCAGCACTGCGATGCTTCCGCCGAAGCCGAGGATCTCGTCGTCGGGATGAGCGGCGAGAACCACGGCCGACGTCACGCCGTCGAGCGATTGCGCCGGCAGCTTGCGCAGCCCGCCCCAATGCTGCCAGAGGCGCTCGGGGGTGCCGGGACGCTGGATCGGATCGGCGCTCCGCTCGGGTGCCCGGGTCGGGTTCGCAGTCATGTCCCACCTCTTTTCAGGCGCCTGGTTTACCCGGTTCACCGCCGCTAAACGGTCGCGGGCGCGGGGCGATGACACAGTCGCCTGGCGGTTTGGAGCACGTGATCGCGGCAACCCACCAGACACGACTGGTACCGAGAGGACGCGAGACGATGGTCGATCGCTCACAGCGGACGTTTCGGCCCGAGCTCGGCGCCGTCGCCGTGATCGTGCCGGCGCACGACGAGCAGCGGCTGCTCGAGGGCTGTCTCAACGCCCTCGCCGCCGCAGCCTGGCATGCGCGGCGCGGCGGATTGCGCGTGTCCACACTCGTGGTCGCCGACGCCTGCACCGACGCGACCCGCGCCACTGCACGCGCGCATGGCGCCGTCAGCATCACCACGACCGTGAAGAACGTCGGTGCCGCCCGGGCAGCCGGCACCGAACGTGCGCTGGAGATGCTTGCGCGCGATGGATACCTGCCCCCGAATGTCTACCTGCTGCACACCGATGCCGACAGCGTCGTCCCGCCCGACTGGATCATCCGGCACCTGCGTCTCGCCGTTGACCACGACGCGGTACTCGGGCCTGTGGAGGTCAGCGATTGGGCCCCGCGCGGGCTCACCTGCGCGCGGCGGTTCGAGGAGGCCTCCGCCGCCGAGCCGGACGGCCATCGCGTGCACGGCGCCAATCTCGGCGTCCGCGCGGACGCCTATCTGCGCGTCGGCGGGTTCAGCGCGCTCCCGGTCGCCGAGGACCGCGCCCTCGTCGCGGCCCTGCGCGCCGCGGGGGAATCCGTCGTCTTCCGCCGTGATCTGGTCGTGAGCACGTCGGCCCGGGTCAGCCGGCGCGTGCGCGGCGGCTTCTCCGACTACCTCACCCGGCTCGCCGCCGGTTAGCGTCAGCCGGCGAGCAGCCCGACCACGGATTCGTACTCGGCCTCCTCGGCCTCGACGAGCAGCGACCCGGAACGGCCCGGCCGACCGCGCGAAGTCCTCCGCGCGGTCGGGGACCTCAACCGGTCGCGAACCTCAGTCGGTCACGGACCTCAGTCGGTCGGGGACTCGACCGCGGGCAGGATCTCCTTGGCGTAGAAGTCGAAGAAACCCCTCTGCTCCGGGCCGATCTGGTTGACGAACACCTCGTCGTATCCGGCGCCGAAATAGCCCGAAAGCCGCCCGAGGTGCTCGTCCACGTCGTCGCCGCAGACGAAGTGGTCGGCCACGGCCTGCTCGGTCACCAGCGCGGCGGCCTGCTCGAAGTGCGCCGGCTGCGGCAGCACCTGGGCCAGCTCGCCGGGCAGGAGCTCGGTGTTCCACAGCCGGTAGGCGGTCTTCTCGGCCTGCGCGCGGTCGCGGCTCCAGCAGACCTTGAACCCGCCCTGCGCCGGCTTTCCCGCGCCGCCGCTCTCCCGGAAGGCGCCGACCAGGCCGGCGTCCGGGAACACCGACACGTATCCGTCGCCGATCCGCCCGGCCAGCCGCGCCGAGCGGGGGCCGAACCCGGAGACGTAGATCTCCGGCGGCTGCTCGGGCAGCGTGTAGATGCGCGCGCCCTCGACCGTGTAGTGGCTGCCGTGGTGGGTGACGACCTCCCCGGTCCACAGCTTCCTGATGACCTCGACGGCCTCTTCGAGCATCTCGATCCGCTTGCCGGTCGAGGCGGGCCAGCCGTCGCCGAGGATGTGCTCGTTGAGCGCCTCGCCCGAGCCGACGCCGAGGGTGAACCGCCCTCCGGTCTGCACCGCCGCGCTCGCCGCCGCCTGGGCGATGATCGCCGGGTGCAGCCGGACGGTCGGGCAGGTCACGGCCGTGGTGATCGGCAGGTCCACGGCCTGGGAGATCGCCCCGATGGTGCCCCAGACGAACCCGCTCTCGCCCTGCTCCTCGTTCCAGGGATGGAAGTGGTCGGAGATCCACAGGGCGTGGAACCCCGCGTCCTCGGCCATCTTCGCCTGCTCGACCAGTTCCGGCGGGCTGAACTCCTCGCTGGAGAGGAAGTATCCGACGCGTGCCACGCTGTCCTCCTCGTTCTCAGACCGTCTTCGCCGGCAGGGTGCGATCCCAGGCGCGGTGCCGGCCCACGGCGGCGCCGAACGCCGCGGTGAACTCCGACAGTGCCGCGTCCTCGGCCGCGCTGCCGTCCGCGACCAGCACGCCCTCCTCGGCGGGCGTCCCGGCTCCGTGGCCGACCGCCGCGTCGCGCTGCTCGCCGTTCAGGCGCGCGGCGGCGAGCACGTCTCGGCCGCTGCCCCAGACGCCGATCGCCTTGCCGTGCCGGTAGGCCTGCCGCAGGAACTCGGCCACGTCCGGGCGGGCCCGCAGCACGTCCGTGCTCCGCCGGCCGTCCGCGACGAGCACCGCGTCGAAGATCACTGATTTGGCCGTCAGCAGGCTGTGCGCGGCGGTCAGCGGCTTCGCGGGCCCGGCCGAGTCCTCGCTGCTCACCTCGCCGGCGTGCGGCGCGACGATCTCGACGTCGGCGCCGAGCTCGGCGAGCTCTCGTCGGACGTGCTCGAACGAGGCGCCCGAGAGTCCGTCCGCGGCGAGCACCGCGATCTTCCGCGCGCACAGCGAGCCGTCTCCCGGGCGGTGCCGCTGGCTCAGCGCCCGCGACGCCGTGAGCGGGCCGACGGGCTCGGCCTCCGGCGGCTTGAGGCCGATCCACGAGCCGACGCGCTCGGCGAGGCCGGTGTCGACGCGGGCGATGTGCTCGAGCACACCCTCGCGGATCTCGACGCGGCCGACCTTCCCGAGCTCGAAGCCGAACGCGGCGGCGATGTGCTCCTGCTCGACCTCGGACATGCTCCGCCAGAACAGCGCGGCCTGCGTGTAGTGGTCGGAGAACGAACCGGCCCGGCGACGCAGCTTCGTCCCCTCGACGTTCACCGGCGCCGAGTCGTAGCCGACCGACGGATCGGCCTGCGCGGGCCGGCCGCCGCCGACCGTGTTGCGCTCGTAGCTGGATTCGCCCTGGTGCACGCGCATCTGGTGGTAGCCGTCGCGCTGGTTGTTATGCACGTCCGCGACCGGGCGGTTCACCGGGATCTGCGCGAAGTTCGGGCCGCCGAGCCGGATCAGCTGCGTGTCCAGGTAGGAGAACAGGCGCGCCTGCAGCAGCGGGTCCTCGCTCACGTCGATGCCGGGCACCAGGTTGCCGAGGTGGAAGGCCGCCTGCTCGGTCTCGGCGAAGAAGTTCTCCGGGTTGCGGTCGAGCACCATGCGCCCGACGATCCGCAGCGGCACCCGCTCCTCCGGGACCAGCTTCGTCGGGTCCAGCAGGTCCACGTCGAGCGCGCGCGCCTCGTCCTCGGAGATCAGCTGCAGCCCGAGCTCCCACTCCGGGAAGTGCCCGGCCTCGATCGAGTCCCACAGGTCGCGCCGGTTGAAGTCGGGGTCGGCGCCGGCGACCTGCTGCGCCTCGTCCCAGGCCAGGCTGTGCACGCCGAGCCGCGGGAGCCAGTGGAACTTCACGAACGTCGCCCGACCCTGCGCGTCGACGAGGCGGAACGTGTGCACGCCGAAGCCCTGCATCATCCGGAAGCTGCGCGGGACCGCGCGGTCGGACATCAGCCACATCATCATGTGCATCGTCTCGGGCTGCTGCCACACGAAGTCCCAGAGCGTGTCGTGCGCGGAGGAGGCCTGCGGGATCTCGTTGTGCGGCTCGGGCTTGACCGCGTGCACGAAGTCGGGGAACTTCATCCCGTCCTGGATGAAGAACACCGGCATGTTGTTGCCGACGAGGTCGAAGTTGCCCTCGTCGGTGTAGAACTTCACCGCGAAGCCGCGCACGTCGCGCACGGTGTCCGCCGAGCCGCGCGAGCCGCCGACGGTCGAGAAGCGGACGAACACCGGCGTGCGCACGCCGGTCTTGGTGAAGAGCGAGGCGCGGGTGTACTCGGCGAGCGAGTCGTAGAGCTCGAAGTAGCCGTACGCGCCGGCGCCGCGCGCGTGCACGACCCGCTCGGGGATCCGCTCGTGGTCGAAGTGGGTGAGCTTCTCGCGCAGCTGGAAGTCCTCCATCAGCGTCGGACCGCGCTCCCCCGCCTTGAGCGAGTCGTCGTCGTGCGCGACCGGCACGCCCTGGTCGGTGGTCAGCGTGGCGCCCTCGGCGCCCACCCGGAACCCGTCGAGCTGGCGCTGCTTGTCGTCCTCGCGTGCCGTCCCGTCCCGCTGGTCGGCGTGCACGTGGGCCGGCGCGCGGTGCGGCCCGGTGTCCGTCTTCCGCTGGCCGGTGGTCTCGTGCTGTTCGGTGGTCTCGGTCATGCGTGAATTCCCTCCTGGTCGAGCTCTGGCGGCCCTCACGGATGCTTAGGGGCGCTTTCGAGCTGCTCGCGTAGCTGCTGCGCGTTCAGGTCGACGGTGTAGACGGCGGTGCCGGGCTGGTGGCGCCGCCCTCCCTCGGCCAGCGTCCCGACGTCGACCGGCTCGAAGCCGATCTGGTCGATCAGCGCGCCGACCACGGTCTTGGCCTCGGCGTCGTCGCCCGAGACGGGGATCGCGCGGCGTCCCTGCGCTCCGTCGCGCCGGGCCTGCTCGCGCAGGTCGTCGAATCTGATCGCGTTGAACGCCTTGACCACCCGGGAGCCGGGAAGGACCTCCTGGAGCAGTTCGCTCGAGGTCGTGGCGTCCCGGTCGAGGTCGGCGCGATGCCCGTCGCGGTCCGGATAGTAGTTGCAGGTGTCGATGACGATCTGGCCGTCGAACGCCCCGGACGGCAGGTCCGTGTAGCGGCCGAACGGGATGGCGACGACGGTCACCTCGCCGAACTCCGCCGCCTCGCGGGCGGTCACGGCGTGCACGTGGCCGCCGAGTTCCGCTTCGAGTTCGCGCAGTGTCTCCGGGCCGCGCGAGTTGGCGATCGCGACTTCGTGGCCTGCCGTCGCGAAGTGCGCCGCCAGGGTACCGCCGATCTTCCCGCTGCCGATGATTCCGATGTGCATCGATGTTCCCCGCTTCGTTTTCGTGTGCTGCTACAACGCGGGCGGGCACCGCTCACGTGAAAGCCCGCACGACCGCGGCCATGTCCTCGTTCGCCGCGTCACCGCCGCGTACGGCCGACTCGAAGCAGGCGTGCAGCGCCCGCATCAGCGAGCCGTCGGATCCGGCCGAGGTCGCGGCGTCGCCGATCAGCGCGCTGTCCTTGATGGCTCCGCCGAGGCTGAACGACGGCGCGAAGTCGTGGCGGATCATCGCCTCGCCCTTCATCTGCGCGTAGGCGCAGTCGAGCGGGCCGCCGGAGATGGCCTCCAGGAACATCCGGGGATCGATGCCGAAGCGCTCGGCCAGGCCCACGCTCTGCGCGGTGGCGCCGGTCACGGACAGGACCCAGGCGTTGGCGACCAGCTTGAGCCGGTGCCCGCTGCCGGGCTTCTCGCCGACCCAGACGGTGCGCGAGCCGATCGCGTCGAAAACCGGCGCGACCCGTTCGCGTGCCGAGGAGGGGCCGCCGGCCAGCACGGTCAGCTCGCCCTTCTCGGCCGGCGCGCGGGTGCCGAGGACCGGCGAGTCCACGTAGGCGACCCCGTGCTCCCCGGCCAGCTCGGCCAGCCGCTCGGCGGCGTCGAGACCGACGGTCGCGCACTGCGCCCAGACCGCCCGGTCCGGCATGTCGTCCAGCACCTGCCGCATCACGGCTTCGACGGAATCGGCGTCGAAGAGCATGGTCACGACCACGTCCGCGCCGGCCACCGCGGACCGCGGCTCGTCGGCGACGGCGATCCCCTCCTCCCGCAGCGGCAGCGCCTTCTCCTTCGTGCGGTTCCACACGGTCGTCTCCAGCCCGGCGCGTGCCAGGCTCCGGGCCATTCCCGCTCCCATCAGGCCGGTGCCGAGCACCGCTACCGCCGTCATCGCGACCTCGTCTCCTCGTGCGCGTTCGCGCGTGATCTTCCCGGACGTTCCGGCGCGGTGCCCCGAAAACGCCGAGAAATTCATCTCAACCCGGATGGATTGCCGAGATTCGGACACAGGGATCCGGACGTGCGCGGTGACCTGGGCGTGCGCGGACTCTGCGAAGCGAGGGCGTGGGAACATGGAGCACGGGTCGGGCAATGACGGCCGCGGTCAGGCGGCCGTGCTTTTCGACGTCGACGGAACCCTGGTGGACAGCGCCTATATCCATGCGCTCACCTGGTGGGAAGCGTTCCGGCAGTACGGGTACACGGTGTCGACGGCGCTCGCGCACCGGTCGGTGGGGATGGGCGGCGAGGAGCTGCTCGACCACGTCCTCGGCGAGGACCGGGACGCGGATGAGAGCGCCGCGATCTCGGCGGCGCACAAGGCGCTGGCCGCGCGGTTCTGGCCGAGCCTGGCGGCGTTCTCCGGCGCCGGTGACCTGGTCCGGACGTGCGCGGCGCGCGGCTGGTCGACGGTGCTCGCCACGTCGGCGTCGGCGCGCGAGGCGAAGGTGCTGCGCAGGGTCCTGGAGGTGGACGACGTGCTGACGGCGATGACCGACGCGGACGACGTGGAACGCGCGAAGCCGGCGCCGGACCTGGTGAGCGTCGCGCTCGCGAAGGCGGGCGCCGACGCCGAGCGCTCGATCATGGTCGGGGACGCGGTCTGGGACGTACTGGCGGCGGAGCGCGCCGGCGTCCGCTGCATCGGCGTGCTGAGCGGCGGATTCAGCAGGCAGGAGCTGCTCGACGCCGGCGCCCTGGAGGTGCACGAGGATCCCGCCGCGCTGCTCGCGGCACTCGATCGGAGCGTGCTCGGCTCACCCGATCGGCTGCTCAACGGCTGGAGCTACCCGGCGGACACCGGTTCGGTCCGCTGATTTCGGACGGTTTGTTCGCTCGGTCGCGGGTACCCGGCGCGGGTTCCACGCACGCGAAAGCGATCGACGGCGAGCAGCCGTGACCGGGAAGGACGAGATTCCATGAGCTTGATGGGCGAGGCGGACAACGAGCGGGCGCGCGCGGAGCGGCTCCCGGAGGGCAGCGTCATCGCCGTCCTGCTGGCGCAGCACGCCAGGATCCGTGAGCAGTTCGCGGCGGTGCAGGTGGCGCCGCCGGCGCAGCGGCAGGAGCCGTTCGACCGGCTGCGCGAGATGCTGGCGGTGCACGAGGCGGCCGAGGAGATCGTGGTGCGGCCCGTCTCCCGCAAGGACGCCGGCGCGCAGATCGCCGCGGCACGCAACGACGAGGAGAAGCAGGCCGCCAAGGTGCTGGCCGAGATGGAGGGCATGGACTCGTCCAGCGACGAGTTCGCGGCGCGGCTGAACGCGCTGGCCGCGGCGGTCTCCGAACACGCCGAGCACGAGGAGACCGAGGAGTTTCCAGCCCTGCAGAACGCGCACACCGATCAGGAGCTCGCGGCCCTGGGCGAGAAGCTGCTGAAGGCGGAGCGCACGGCCCCGACGCATCCGCACCCGTCCACGGCCGGCTCGCCGATGGCGCAGCGCGTGGCCGGGCCGTTCGCGGCGATGCTGGACCGGGCCCGCGACTCGTACCGGAGCTGACGGGCCGGAACGGCGAAGGCCGAGAGAACGCGGGCTGCCGGCGGACGGAGGGTTCCGTCCGTCGGCAGCCCGCTCTCACGCCGGCCGCGCCGCACCGCGGATCACGTCTCGAAGCCGGCTCGCAGCCCGCTGAGGATCTTCGTGATAAGGCGGGAGACCTGCATCTGGGAGACTCCCAGCTTCTCGCCGATCTCGGACTGCGTCATGCCGTGGAAGTAGCGCATCAGCAGAATGCGCCGGTCCCGCTCGCCCAATTCCCGCACCAGGCCGCGCAGCACCTCGCGGTCCACGGCCAGCTCGTAGCCGGGGTCGTCCTCGCCGATCATCTCCCCGAGGCTGGCGCCGTTCTCGGCGCCGTCGTGGCTCATCGGCTGGTCGAGCGACGCGGTGCTGTACGCCGAGGACGCGTCCATCGCCTCCACCAGCTCGTCGATCCCGACCCCGAGCCTTTCGGCCAGTTCGCGGACCGTCGGCGCGCGGCCGAGTTCGGCGGTCATCACGTCAGTGGTCTTGTGCAGCGCGCCGGTCAGCTCCTGCATCCGGCGCGGCACGTGCACCGACCAGGTCGAGTCGCGGAAGTACCGCTTGATCTCGCCGAGGATCATCGGGGTCGCGTAGCCGAGGAACGCGGTGCCGTGCTCGGGGTCGAAGTTGTCCACGGCCTTGACCAGCCCCATAAAGGCGACCTGCTCGAAGTCCTCGCTGGTCGAGCCGTGGCTGCCGTAGCGGCGCGCGATGTGCCTGGCGTACGGCATGTGGTCCTCGATCACCGCCGCGCGGATCCGCTCCCGCTCCGGATCGCCCGCCGGCAGAGCGGCCAGGCGCCGCAGCTGGCGCATGGTCTCCGCGCGCTGCGCCGAGCGTTCGGCGGCGTACGGGCGCGCGCGAGGGGTGTTGGGCGCGGGAGGAGCGGGCGCGCGATGAGCATGGGTGACGGTCGGAACGTCGTACACGGCAGCGGTCGTCACGACTCAGCCCTCCGAGCGTGGCATCAAGCCTCCGCGGATCTCGCGGCGGTGCTGCCTGTTAACCGCTCCGGCGCACTTTAAACGGGTCGACCGGTTCCGCGCCCCTTACGGGTCAGTTCGGCAGCGGCATCACCAGGGTGAGGATGCCGATGCCGTCGACCACGTCGGCGCGCACCTGGCCGACCGCCGCGCGCAGGACCTCCCAGCCGATCTCGTACTGCGCCGGCCACATCGGCGGCGCCTCGCTGCGCACGACGACCTCCAGTCGATCGGGGTAGCGGTCGTAGCACAGCCGCAGTTTCGCCCCGGTCACCTCGGCCGGCTCGATCCGCCGCCCGGGCGCCGCGACCAGGAACGACGTGCACGCCTCGTCGACGGCGAGCCTGAGGTCGGCGACCTCGGGCAGCGGCAGGTCGAGCAGCGTGGCCACCTGCATCGCGGACGTTCGGGCGAGCGCCAGGTAGTCCTTGTCCGCGAGTACGATCAGCTCGGCCATCCGCACGAACTCCTCGCGGCGCGCCACCACCCACCTCCGACCTCTCCACCGTTCGACGCCACTCCGGCTTTCCAGCGCCGGTGGACCGCAAACCTCCGACCGGGCACGAACCCGCCGCCTCAGTCGCCGGCCTCGTCCCCCGGCTCGTCCGCGACCTCGTCCGCACCGTCGTACGCGGCCGTCCACGCGGTACGCAGCCGCCGCAGCTCGAGCTCGCAGCGCCGGGCCCGCTCCAGCCCGGCCCGGCAGACCGCGGCGAGTTCGGCGTCGACCGCCGCGACCAGGGCGTCGGCGTGCGCGAGACCGCTCGCCGACTCCGCTTCGACCGCGGCGAACCGGGTGTGCGCGCGGGCGAGATCGCGCGGTCGGCCGGCCACCTGCGCCTCGCGCAGCGACTCTCGCGCCATCCGCTCGGCCACCCGCACGGCCATCGCCAGCCGCAGCCCCTTCCGGCGCATGTCGTCGAGCTCCGCGATCCAGGCGCGCGCGACGACTTCTTCGGCCTCGTCCACGGCGAGGCGCTCGGCCACCTCGTGCAAGGCGAGCTGGTACGCCCGAACCGCCGACGCTTCGCTCCCGGTCTCCGACATCCCAGCCGTCCTCTCGATCTCTGCGCGCACGGTTCAGGCCGCGCACGAGTGCCCCGAAACCGGCTGAGGCAAACCGTTGAGTAGCAAGGGAACCCATGCCGCATCCCGTCCGGGAGCCACCCCGTTTGAACCGGCGGGAGCGGGCAACCCGTGGAGCAGGGTTCGAACTGATCTTCGTCCCCGCCATTGCGGCCGTCCGCCTCCTGCGGGCGGCCCGAGGAAGAAGGGTTTCCAGATGGGTGTCATCCTGCTCGTTCTGCTGCTGGCGCTGATCCTCGGCGGCCTCGGATTCGCCGCGCACGTGCTGTGGTGGATCGCGCTGGTCGTCTTCGTGGCCTGGCTGATCGGCTTCGGCATCAGCCGCGGAGAGGGCGCCGGCGCCGGCCGCCGCCGCTGGTACGGCCGGTGGTGACGCCTCACCGAGCCGGTAGCGACCGCCCGGCCGGTCCCGACTTCCCGTCGGGACCGGCCGGGCGGTTCCTCATCGTGCATGCCGCATCGAACCGCGGGTAGCCGGGGTCCATGACTGGACACACGCGACACACCACGGGGCCGCTGCGCAACAAGGCTCAGGAAGAGCGAGCCGTGGAGGGCAGCGAGATCAAGAAGATCGCCGACACCCCTTCCCTCGCCGATCAGGAGACCTGGGACGCGCCGTTGGGCCACAGCGGCACGCGCCGCGCGTGGGCCCTGTCCCTGTCCATGCTGGCGGCGTTCATCCTCGGCGCGATCGGCCTGACCGTCGGACCGCGCGTGCTGCTGTGGATCGGCGTCGCCGCGTTCGTGCTGCTGGGCGCGTTCAGCCTCGCGACCCGGACGTGGACGGACTACGTGGGCGCGAAGAGGGAGAAGCAGGAGGAGGAGGCCGAGGAGAATCGCGGCGCCGCGCCGTGATCAGGCAGGGCTCTGAGCTGTTGGGTACACGCTGAGCTGCCCGGTTCACTCAGGGACCGGGCAGCTCGGCGATGCACGAACGCGAGGGCCGCTAGGCGGCCGCGGGGTGGAGCAGCACCTTCGTCCAGCCGTCGATCCGCTTGTCGAACTGGTCGTAGGCGCGGGCGGCCTCCTCCAAGGGCAGCTCATGGGAGACGATCGCGCCGGGGCGGGCCCGGCCGGCGACGATCAGGTCCCGCAGATGCCGGTTGTAGCGCTTGACCGGGCACTGGCCGTGGCCCATGGCGATGTTCTTGTCGAACACGCTGCCGTAGTCGAAGCCGATGCGGCCCTTCTTGGCGCCCTCCGTCGCCGCGCCCGGGTCCTCGGGGTTGTACACCCCGACCACGCCGATCCGGCCGGTCGAGCGCACGGCCTCGACCAGCTTGTCCAGCACCATCTCCGGGTGCTCGTGGCCGGCGGCGTCGTGCGCCTGGTATCCGACCGCCTCGATGCCGCAGTCCGCGCCGAGGCCGCCGGTCGCCTCCAGGATCGCCTCGGTCGGGTCGGTCTGCGCGAAGTTGATCGGGCTGGCCTCGAACTTCTCGGCGAGGGCGAGCCGGTCGGCCTCCTTGTCCACGACGAACACCTGGGCGGCGCCGCGCAGCATCGCGCTGTGCGCGGCCATCAGTCCCACGGGTCCGGCGCCGTAGACCGCGACGGTGTCGCCCGGCCTCACTCCGGCGAGTTCGGTGCCGTGGTAACCGGTGGGGAAGATGTCGGAGAGCATGGTGAAGTCGTTCTCGTACTCCGTGCCCGGCGGCAGCTTGAGCAGGTTGAATTCGGCCCACGGCACGCGCAGGTACTCCGCCTGGCCGCCGCGGTACGGGCCCATCATCGGGTAGCCGTAGCCGGCGGTCGGCTTGCCGGAGGGGTTCGCCCGCAGGCAGGCGTTGGTCCAGCCGGCGTCGCAGTTGCGGCAGGTGCCGCAGGCGATGTTGAACGGCACCGACACCCGGTCGCCGACCTTGACGCGCTCGACGGCGGCGCCGACCTCGACGACCACGCCCATGTTCTCGTGGCCGAGCACCATCCCCGCGTCCAGCGGCGCGCGCCCCTCGTACGGGTGAAGGTCGGAGCCGCAGATATTGGCGGTCGTGACCTTGATGACGGCGTCGGACGGCTTCTCGATCCGCGGGTCCTCGACCTCCTCGGTCGCGATCTCGAACGGACCGCGGTACACCACAGCCTTCATAACCTGCCTCTTCTCTCTGTCAGGTGACGTAACTCTTCACGGCAGCTCGCGCAGCGCCGGCAGCAGCTCCTTCTCGGCCCACTCGAGGAAGGGGCGCTGATGCTCGCCGCCGATCTGGACCAGGGCGATCTCGGTGAAGCCGGCGTCCGCGTACTCCCGCACGGCCTTGACGAAAGGTTCGACGTCGGGGCCGCAGGGGATCGACTCGGCCACGTTCTGCGGGGTCACGAACTGGCTGGCCGCGTCGAACGCGGCGGGACCGGGCAGCTCGGCGTTGACCTTCCAGCCGCCGCCGAACCAGCGGAACTGCGCGTGCGCGCGGGCCACGGCCGCCTCCCGATCCGTGTCGAAGCACACCGGCAGCTGGCCGACCCGCGGTTTTCCGGCCCCGCCGCGCCGGTCGAAGTCCTCGAGCAGCCCGCGCTCGGGCTCGACCGCGATGGCGAAGTCCGCGTGCTGCCCGGCCAGGCGGCTCGAGCGCGGGCCGGAGACGGCCATGCCGATCGGGACCCGCTTCTCAGGCAGGTCCCACAGGCGCGCGGAGCCGACCTGGAAATGGCGGCCGCGGTGGTTGACGTAGCCGCCGTCGAACAGCGCGCCGATGATCTCCACCGCCTCGGCGAGCATGTCCTGGCGGGTCGCGGCGGACGGCCACTCGGCCGCCGCCACGTGCTCGTTCAGGTTCTCGCCTGAGCCGAGGCCGAGCCGGAACCTGCCCTCGGACAGGAGCTGGACGGTGGCCGCCTTCTGCGCGACCACGGCCGGGTGGTAGCGCATCGTCGGGCAGGTCACGTACGTCATCAGCGGGATCCGCTCGGTGGCCTGCGCGGCCGCGCCGAGCACGCTCCACACGTACGGCGAGTGCCCCTGCTCCTCGAGCCACGGGAAGTAGTGGTCCGAGGCCACCGAGAAGTCGAATCCGGCCTTCTCCGCGCCGACCAGGTCGTTCACCAGAGCGCGCGGGCCCGACTGCTCGCACATCATCGTGTATCCGATTCGAGTCATGGCGTCGCTGCTGACCCGGATCGCGCCGATCAAACCGCTTCCTCCCGGATTAATCATACGAGTCGGTGTTCGAATGATGAGATCTGATCGCCTATCGTCGTTCTGACGATAGAAGGATGTGCATATGCGAATCAGACCTTTCGGCAGGGTGCTGACGACCGCGCTCCTGGTCGCGGGCCCGTCCGCGGTGCTCCTGCCTGCTCAGGCGACCGTCGGCGGCCCGGCCGACGCGTCGGGCACCAAGAGCGTGTCCTACCTCGGGCACAGCTTCACCGTCCCCGCGTCCTGGCCTGTCATCAGCCTGACGGCCGGCTCCGACACCTGCGTGCAGTACGACCGGCACGCGGTCTACCTCGGCACGCCCCCGGCGGACGAGGACTGCCCGGCCGGGACGATGGGCAGAACGGACGCGCTCGTCGTCCAGCCGGCGTCGACGGGCGGTTCGGGGTCCGGCCCCGCGCGGGCGACCGAGGACGCGGTCAGCCACGAGATCGACTCGTACGCGGCCGGGATCTCGGTGACCGCCACGTACTTCTCCAGTCCGGACGAGGTCAGATCGATCCTCGCCTCCGCCGGGCTGCCGCTGCCGACCTCGGCCGCCGCCGCCCCGGCCAACCCGACGCCGCAGACGCGCACGGCGCCCGCGGCCGCCACTGTTTCGGCCGCCGCCTCGCGCTACACGGGTCGGGCCTTCGACCCGTGCACGGCGCCGAGCTCCAGCACGATGAACGCCTGGAAGAACAGCTCCCCCTACGGCGCGATCGGCGTCTACCTCGGCGGAGTCAACATGGGCTGCAGCCAGCCCAACCTGACGGCCAGTTGGGTGTCCGCCCAGGTCTCGGCGGGCTGGCGCTTCTTCCTTCTCTACGTCGGCCCCCAGGCGCCCGGCTCCTCGTGCACGTCGTGCAGCACCATCACCTCGGCCTCCAGCCAGGGCGCCAGTGCCGCGCAGGACGCCGCGTCGCACGCCGCGAGCCTCGGCTTCGGCGCGGGCACGCCGATCATCTACGACATGGAGGACTACGCGCCGCGCGGCACCCCGGCCGTGCTCTCGTTCATGTCGTCGTGGGCGAACGAACTGCACGCGCTCGGATACAGCGCCGGCGAGTACAGCAGCCTCTCCTCCGGCATCAGCGACCTGATCGCGAACCCCGGCTCCACGACGCCGGACCTCATCGACTTCGCCGCCTGGGACGGCAACGCCTTCACCGGCGACTCCTCGATCCCTGACGCCGACTGGGCGAACCACGAGCGCATTCACCAGTACAGCGGCGGGGTGACCCAGACCTTCGGCGGCTACTCGATCAACGTCGACCAGGACTACCTCGACGTGCAGGGATCGTTCAACACGCCCGTCGGCGGCGTGCTCGGCGACGTCACCGGCGACGGCAGACCCGACATCCTCGCGATCGCGCCGAACGGCAACCTGGTGGTGTATCCGAACACCGGCGGCGCCGGCGTGCACACGTTCGGGCAGGCCATGCAGGTCGGCAGCGGATGGAACGGCTACACGATCGTCGCGGTGGCCAACCCGTACGCGTCCGGACGCGCGGGCCTCATCGCCGTCTCCCCGGACGGCACGCTGTACTACTACCCCAACACCGGCGGCAGCGGGATGAATACCTTCGGTGGGCCCATCCAGATCGGCAGCGGATGGAACGGATTCACGATCGTGGCATCCGCCGACGTGTACGGCGTCGGCAGACCCGGCCTGCTCGCCGTCGCCGCCGACGGCACGCTGGACTACTACCCGAACACCGGCGGCACCGCGACCGGCACCTTCGGCGCGCCGATCCAGCTCGGCAGCGGTTGGAACGGCTGGACCGTGGACGTGGCCGACATCGACGGCGACGGCAGGCCCGACCTGCTCGCGGTCGACAGCACCGGCGCGCTGTACGTGTACCCGAACACCGGCCAGGCCACGGGCGCCACCTTCGGCGCGCCGACCCAGGTCGGCAGCGGATGGAGCGGCTGGCAGGCGATCGACGTCGGCACGCTGGCCGGATCCGCGCCGGCCGAGATCCTGGGAATCGACTCGTCCGGCGCCTTGTACGAGTACCCGAACACCAGCGTCGGCGGAAGCGTCTCATTCGGCCCGCCCACGCAGGTCGGCAGCGGGTGGAGCGGCTACGCCATGGACTGACCGGCCCTCGGGCGGTCGAGCGCGGAACGGCGCACCGGTGGAATCCGGTGCGCCGTTCCGCGTGTCGGTTCACCTGAATGGCCCGGACACACGCCGATTCCCGGCGTACGGACGCACTGTTGAACCATGACGTCTTCAGAAGAAACAGCCGAGCTCGTCCTCGACACGACAATGATCAAGGTCGGCGCCATCCTCACCGGCGCGGGGATGCTGCTGGCGACCGTCGGCGTGGGACTCGCCGGCGCCGCCGTGGCCCGCGTCGCGCGCGACTGGATGCGGCAGAACGACTTCTCCCCCGCCGCCACCGCCTCCGCGAAACTGCACCAGGCTAAGCACGCGACGCTGGCCGGTGCCCGCGCCTGGCAGGCGAACGGCGCCGTCGCGGGCTCGCACTGACTGCACTCCTTATGACGGCCTGACGATCACCGCGCTTGATCCACCGCACAGTGCGCGCTTACTGCCCGGTCACGGCCGGGCATCACGACACCGACTGGTTCGCCTTCTGTACGAGCTGGAGGGCCTGCTGGGGGAACCAGGCACCGGCGGCCGGGTCGTCGACGCCCCACAGCGGGTCGAACACTGACTGGTCGGCGGAGGTGGTTGGCCAACCGGGCTGGGTGTAGGCGGTGTAGTCCCAGGCGCGCACGCCGCCGGCGGCGTCACACTGGCCGTCCGACTGGCCCGGCGTCTTGATCCACAGGTATGCGTCCAGGAGTGCGATGCCGGTGTTCGCGGTCGGTCGCACGCCGAGTCCGGCGTCGGTGGGGTTGCACCAGTTGCCGGCGAAGAGGGTGGACACGACGGAAGCCGGCTGGTTGTACGGCGCCGCCGCGTACACCTGCATGGAGTTCGGGCCCTGGCCGTTGCGGCTGGTGTCGACGACGAAGTGCGTCGAGGCGACGGCGCCGCCCATGTTCTGCTGGTACCAGGCCGTCGTCAGCGCCCACGTGGACGGGTCGTCGACGGTCGCCGGGTAGTACTGGCTCGCGCAGTCCGCCTCCTTGCCGTAGGCCCAGTTCGCGGGGTCGGTCGCCATGGCGATGCAGTCCGAGACCCAGGTGCCGTAGGTGGTCGAGGCGGTGTCGGTCTGGTAGTTGGAGACGTTGAGGAAGAAGCCCTGGGCGTTCTGCACTCCAGCCTCGAGCAGCCGGGTGCTGATCGTGCCGACGGACTGCCAGTGGCTGTTCGTGCCGTCCAGGTAGACGTCGGTGCCGGGGTCCTGCTCCAGCGCGGTCACGGCGTCGGAGACCTCCGCGATGCGGTCCTGGTCGGTGAACGGGTAGGCGGCCGTGCCGTATACGGCGCAGTCGCTGGGGAGGTTGCCCAGCGCATCGGGCTCGACGACGACCACCGCCTTGCCGCCGCCGATCCCGGCGGCGAACGCGGATATCCAGGCCTGGTACGCGGCTTCGTCGGCCGCGCCGCCCGCGGAGTACTCGGAGCAGTCGCGGCCGGGGATGTCGTAGGCGACCAGGATCGGGACGGCGTGCTCGAGTGCCGCCTCGTCCATGGTCTGGCGGACCTGCGCGCGCACCTGGGCCGGGGTGCCGCCGGTGAACCAGACGGCCTGCGGTGTCGCCTCCATCCTCGCGATGCCGGCCGCGTCGGTCAGATCGCCCTGCTCGGCGAGCTGGAGGGCCTGCGCGGCGGAACCTTCGGCGGGAGGCGGGGTGAAGAAGCGGGTGGATGCCGACAGTACGCGGGTGGCCGCGGCGCCGCTCTGGCTCGCGGTCGCGGCGGTCGCTGTGAGCGGAGTGCCGACGATGGCCGCGGCCGCCATCGCACCTGCGATGACGACGCGTCGACGGCTGGACGCTCCTGACAACGTGGGCAACGTGGTTCCTCTCTGCTGGTTCGCTCAGTAGCCGTACACGCGGTGGATCGGTCGGCTGACTGGAAGCGCTTCCAGTAGTTCCCGGTCCCGAATAGGCTGCAGCGGATGCTGGACCCTTCGGCGTCAGCTGTCAATACCCCGGGGTCCGGACGAACCGAATCCGGTGGTCAACGTCGGGAGCGGCCGTGAATCTTTCACAAAACCGGGAGCGCTTCCAGTCATGCCCACCGGGCGGTAGCATGAGCCGGGCCGGATTCCGGCCCCGCCTCCCCAGGAAGGAGCCGAGCCGCCGATGGGCGCCCAGGCCAACCGCCGTCCGACCCTCGACGAGGTCGCGCTGCGGGCAGGTGTCTCACGCTCGGTCGCCTCGCGCGTGATCAACAACACCCGGGACGTGAGCAGCACCGCCCGCGCGGCGGTCCAGAAGGCGGTCAAGGAGCTGGGATACGTCCCCAACCCCTCGGCCAGGGCGCTGGCCACCGCGCAGTCGGGCTCCGTGCTGCTGGCCGTCTCCCACGACGACCCGAACCTGTTCGCAGACCCCTTCTTCGGCCACGTCATCGTCGGCGTCAACGCCGCGCTCGAGCGCACGGACCTGGTCCTGATGCTGCTGCTGGCCGACACCGAGCGCGGGAAGGAGCGCCTCGAGCGGGTCCTGCGCTCCCGGCGGGCCGACGGGATCATGCTCCTCGCGCTGCACGGGGAGGACCCGCTCTACGACCTCGCGCAGAGCCTCGAACTCCCGGTCGTCGTCGGCGGCCGGCCGCTGCACGGCGAGCCGGCCTGGTATGTCGACGCCGACAACCGCGGCGGCGGCAGAACGGCCACCGAGCACCTCATCGCGTCCGGCCGACGCCGGATCGCCGCGATCTCCGGGCGGCAGGACACGCAGGTGGGCGTGGCCAGGCACCAGGGCTTCCGCGAGGCGATGGCCGTCGCCGGGCTCGAACCGGTCCGCAGCGAGACCGCCGACTTCACCGAGGCGGGCGGCGCCGCGGCCATGACGCGCCTGCTCGGGCGCCACCCGGACCTCGACGCGGTCTTCGCCGAGTCCGACACCATGGCCGCGGGCGCGCTGCGCGCGCTGAAGGCCGCCGGCCGATCGGTGCCCGGCGATGTGGCGGTCGTCGGCTTCGACGACCTGCCGATCGCGCAGGGCACGGATCCCGCGCTCACCACGATCCACCAACCCGTGCAGGCCCTCGGCCGGGAGATGGCCAAGATGCTGGTCGGCCTGATCGAGGGGGAACGGCCCAGCCCGCTGATCCTCCCGACCCATCTCGTCATCCGCGAATCAGCACCCTAAGCCCCACCTCCCCGCGCGTCGGCCCTCGCCCCCGCTCCTCGTCACGTACCGCGACGCCGCGGTCGCCGGAGCCGGAAACGCCGAGGCCGACGCATGAAACTGATATCCGTCCCGGCGTGCTGAGCGGTAGAGTTATCAGAATGCGCATGGGCATTCTGGACATCGGGTCTCAAGGCACACATCTCGACGTGCTGAGTCTGCGCGCCGGGAGGCCGGTCCGGGTGCTCGCCGTCTCGAAGCGGCCGAACCGGCTGGCCGCCTCGATCCGGCCGGACGGAACGATCGAGGCGGACGGCACGGAGCGGCTCGTCGCCTCGATCCGCAGTGCGCTGCGCGCGGCGCAGCGCGAGGGGCTGACCGAGCTGATCGCGTTCGGCACCTCGTCGATCCGCGACGCGCCCAACCGGGCCGAGGTGCGGGCCCGCATCGCCAAGACCTGCCGGATCGACCTCGGGTTCATCTCCGGCGAGCACGACGCGCTGCTGACCTACCGGGCCGCGCGGGAATGGGCGGGGAGCGAGGCCACGGACCTGTTCGTCGCGGACATCGGCGGCGGCACGCTCGAGCTGGCCGCCGGCGACGCGCGCAGGCCGCACTGGGCCGCCTCGCTGCCGCTGGGGGCCCGGCGGCTGACCCGCACCTGCCTGCCGGACGACCCGCCCAAGTCGAAGCACGTCGAACGGCTGCGCAGCAGGCTCTCCCAGGACCTGGCCGAGCTGCGCGACGACCACGCCGGCAGCCTGCCGCCGGACGCGCTCGTGCTGGCCACCTCGAAGACCCTCGCGCAGCTCGCCGTGCTCACAGGCGGACGCGACGCGCACGGCCGTCCCGCGATCACGCGGCGCGCGCTGCGCCGGCAGGTGCCGCGGCTGGCCGGCATGCGCTGGGCCGAGCGCGCCGACCTGCACGGGATCTCCGAGGGCCGGGCGCCGCAGATCCTGGCCGGCGCGCTGGTGGCCGAGGCGGTCATGGACACGTTCGATCTGCGCTGCCTGACCGTGTGCCCGTGGGCGCTGCGCGAGGGCATCGCGCTGACCCGCCGCCTGCGCCTGGACGCCGAGAGCGGCGACCGGGCCGCGCGCGCCGCGCTCGAACGGAATCAGGTCGCCGACCTGCTCGAGGCCGTGGAGCGGCTGCGCGCGCCGCTGAGCCGGACCGCGTGAGCGCGCAGACCGTACCGAAGCTTGACCCTCCGCTTCGCCCGACTCCGCACAGGCGTTCGCACGCTCGGGTACGGTGTGCGGGGTAGTGGTCGTGGCGCCGAACCGGTCGCCGGGAACTTGGAGGTCATGGGATGTCGGCGCGGCTCGGCGGGCGTTACGAGCTCGGGATGGTGCTCGGGGCCGGAGGAATGGCCCGGGTGTACGCCGCCACCGACCTCGCGCTCGGTCGCCAGGTCGCGGTCAAGGTCCTCGACCCGGGCCTGGCCAGGGACCCGGAGTTCATCGGGCGATTCGCCCGCGAGGCGCGCACCGCCGCGATGCTCCCGCCGCACGCCGGCATCGTGACGATCTTCGACTCGGGGCAGGACGCGGAGAGCGTCTACCTGGTGATGGAGCTGGTCAGCGGCCGCACGCTGGCCCAGACGATCGACGCGAGCGGCCGGATCGACCCGGCGAGCGCGTGCCGGATCGCGATCGAGGTCTGCCAGGCCCTGTCGGTGGCGCACGGCGCGGGCCTGGTGCACCGGGACATCAAGCCCGCGAACATCATGATCACCGACTCGGGCACGGTGAAGGTGGTGGACTTCGGCATCGCCCGCGCCCAGGCCGGCGACGCGCTCACCCGGACCGGCGCGGTGCTCGGCAGCCCGGCGTACATGTCGCCGGAGCAGATCACCGGCGGCGCCGCCGACGCCCGCTCCGACCTGTACGCGCTCGGCGCCGTCCTGCACGAGATGCTCACCGGCTCCGTGCCGTTCCCGGGCGAAGACCAGTTCACGGTCCTCACCCGCCACCTGAACGAGGTCCCGACGCCGCCCTCCGCGCTCGTCCCCGGCATCCCGCCGGAGCTGGACCACGTCGTCGCGACGCTGATGGCCAAGAACCCGAACCAGCGCCCGGCCACCGCCGACCAGGCCGCGCAGCTGCTCGCGGCCGCGGCCCAGGCCTTCGCCCCGGCGGCGCACCGCTCGACCGTCGCGCTCACCGCGCACGATCCGCACCCGACCCGGCCGACCACCGCCCTGCCGCCCGAGCCCGCCGGACACCGCTCCGCACCCGCCGACCGGGACGAGCGACCGCGCACGGGGCTGATCGCGGGCGTCGTGGTCGGCGCGGTGGCCGTGGTGGGGATCGCGATCTGGGCGCTCTCCTCCGGCTCCACTCCCGCCCCGTCCGCCGACAGCGCCGCGACCAGGACCGCGACCACGGCCGCCGCGGCGAGCACCGCGCCGGCGCAGATCGACATCCCCACGACCGCCGCGGCCGCGACCACGGCGACCACGACCAGCAGCAGCCCGGCCGCCACGACGGCATCGGCGTCGCCGCTCGCCAACGTCAAGCAGGCGCTGACCGCGCTCCAGCAGACCGTCACCGCGCAGGCGGAGTCGGGCGGCCTCGGCGCGACCGCCCGCCGCGCGCTGAACGCCCAGCTCCAGAACATGCGCCAGTCCCTCTCGCAGGCGCAGACCCAGGTGGATCAGAACCCGCAGAACCAGACCCAGGTCGTGAAGAACCTGCAGCAGCAGTTCGACGGCCAGATCAAGAACATGCGCCAGGAGCTGACCGCCTTCGTCGAGCACAACGAGGTCACCGCCGCGGCGAAGAGCGCGATCGGCTCGGCCCTCGACGGACTCCAGCAGAGCTTCGGCTGAGCGCAGTCCCGGGCGCGTCCCCGGACGCGCCCCCTCCGCCCTGATCAGGGCACTGGCTCACCCGACGGTGTGTAAGAAATCCAGTGCTCTGCTGAACGAGGTCGGCAGTCCCCGTGCGCTGCGTCGCACCCCCAAGCTGGTGACCCGCGCACCTCAGGTCCGAAGGGGAGCACCACATGTCACAAGACCTCGCCGCCGCACCCGGCGATCCGACGACGCAGTCCGGCTCACTCAAGCGCGGCGCGCTGGGGTTGAGCGGCGCCGTGATCATGTCCGCGGCGCTCATGGGTCCTGCGGTCTCAGTGTATTTCAACCCGCAGCTCGTGGCCGCGCAGGCGGGTGCCGCGACGCCGTTCGTGTTCGCACTCTCCATGGTCGCCTCGCTGATCGTCGCCAACGGCATCATGCAGATGGCCCGCGAACTGCCGAGCGCCGGAGCGTTCTACACGTACGTGGCGCGCGGTATCGGCGCCCGCACCGCGTTCGTCACCGGCGGACTGATGTTCGTCGCCTACGCACTGCTGGTGCCCGCCGAGCTCGCGCTGATCGGCAGCTACACGCACGATCTGCTCGCCCAGCACGGCGTGCAGATCCCGTGGGTGATCATCTCGCTGGTGGCCGGCGCACTGATGACCCTGCTCGCCGTGCGCGGAATCAGCGGCTCGATCCGCGTCGCGCTGGTGATGTTCTCGTGTGAAGTTGCCGTCATCCTGGTGATCAGCGTCATCGTCCTCGCCAAGGGCGGAGCGCACGGCCTGACCGCGGCACCGTTCAACCCGAGCGAATCGCCCAAGGGCCTGAGCGGCATCGCGCTCGGCATGGTCTACGGCGTGCTCTCGTTCGTCGGCTTCGAGGCCGCGGCCACCCTCGGCGAGGAGACCCGCGACCCGAAGCGCAACGTGCCGCGCGGCCTGGTCTACTCCCTGCTGCTCGTGGGCGCGATCTATGTCTTCTGCACGTATGCCGAGACCATCGGATTCGGCACCGACTCCACCGGCATCGGCAAGCTCGCCGCCGACGCCGCGCCGTTCACCACGCTCGGCCAGACCTACGCGCCCTGGATGAACCTGCTGATCAGCCTGGCCGGTATCTCCAGCATCTTCGCGGTCACGGTCAACTCCAACAACGGCATCGTGCGCATCCTGTTCGCGATGGGCCGCGAGGGCATGCTGCCGCGCCGCTTCGGCACCGTGCACCCGCGCCTGGGCACGCCCGCGTTCGCAGTGCTGGCGCAGTCCGGCTTCGCGCTCGTGGTGACCGTGATCGTGGGGTTCTGGGTCGGCCCTTTCAACGCCTACGCGTACCTCGGCGCCGTGCTCACCTTCGGCATCATCCCCGTGTACTGGCTGACGAACATCGCCTGCATGCGCTTCTTCCGCAAGTACCGGCCGGATCAGTTCAATGTGCTGCGACACGTGGTGCTGCCGGTGCTCGGCATCCTGCTGATGGTGATCCCGATCTACGGCAGCGTCTGGCCGGTGCCCGCGGCGCCGTACAACTGGTTCCCGTACGCGGTACTGGCCTACGCGATCGTCATGGCCCTGATCGCGACCGTCCTCGGCCGACGCCGCCCCGAGTTCCTCGCCCGCGCCGGCGGCGTCCTCGCGGGCGTCGAGTCGGACGCGGAGGCGGCGGGCATGGACGAAGTCTCGGACACTGTCGCCGTCCCGGGCTCCCGCGCCGACGCCGCCGACCCCGCCGACCCCGCCGCGGCGCCGGAGCCCGCGTGAGCGCCCGGCAACTCGACCTCGCCGCCGCCGCGTCCCTGTGCGCGGCCGCGGTCGAGGCCGCCGAGGCCCGCGGCCTGCCGGTCTCCGTCGCAGTGGTGGACGCGGGCGGCAACCTGGTCAGCTTCGCGCGCATGGACGGGGCGGAGATCGCCGGCACCGTCCTCGCCCCGGACAAGGCGTACACCGCCGTCGCCAACAGCACGGCCACGCACGAACTCGCCGAGGCGGCGGCCCCCGGCGGACCGCTGTTCGGCCTGCACGCGGCGGCCGGCGGCCGCTTCGTCATCTTCGGCGGCGGCATCCCGCTGCGCGAAGGCGGCCGGGCGACCGGCCGCATCGTCGGCGCGGTAGGCGTGAGCGGCGCTCCTGATCCCGCCGACGACGTCGCCTGCGCCGAAGCCGCCGTGGCCCGCTGGCGTCGCCGCGCCGGCGATGCTCCGTCCGGCTGACGGCCGGCCGCCGATCGCCGGAGGGATATCGGCGATCGGCGACTAGTCTCGAGACATGACGATGAAAACCTCTTCAGGGGATTCGCCGACATCGGTCTTCGACGAGGTCGTCGACCGGAAGCATTCGAACTCGATGAAGTGGGCGTACGCTGCGGACTACCTCACGCCGGACGAGGTCGCGGCCGATCCGCTGCCGATGTGGGTCGCGGACACCGACTTCAAGGCCCCGCAGGTGGTGCTCGACGCGCTGCACCGGGCGGTGGACCACGGCGTCTTCGGGTATCCCGGAGGCGCCGAGGCCGGTTACGTCGACACGGTCGTCGGCTGGCAGGCGCGGCGGTTCGGCTGGGACGTGCCGCGCGAGTGGATCATGCAGACCGCCGGCATCATCACCACGCTGAAGACCGCGGTCCAGGCGTTCTCCGCGCCCGGCGACTCGATCCTGATCCAGCCGCCGGTCTACGCGCACTTCCACGACGACGTGCGGCTCAACGGACGCCACCTCGCCCTCGCTCCCCTCACCCGGACCGAGGCCGGCTACCGGTTCGACCCACGGGTCTTCGAGGCCGCGATCCGGCCGGACACCAAGCTGTTCATCCTCAGCCACCCGCACAATCCGACCGGCAACGTCTGGTCCGAGGACGATCTGCGGACGATGGGCGAGATCTGCGCACGGCACGGCGTCATCGTGGTCTCCGACGAGGTCCACCAGGACTTGATCATCAACCCCGAGAAGCGACACGTGCCCTTCGCCTCCCTCGGCACCGAGTTCGCGCAGAACAGCATCACGTGCACGTCGCCCAGCAAGACGTTCAACCTACCCGGCCTGCAGAGCGCCAACGTGTTCGTCCCCGACCGCCGGATGCGCGAGGAGCTGGCCCGGCAGTACGAGCGCAACATCTTCCCGTACGTAAACGTGCTGGGCATGGTCGCCGCCGAGGCGGCATACACCGGCGGAGAGCCCTGGCTTGAGGAGCAACTCACCTACCTGCGCGGCAACCACGCCCGCTTCGCCGCCGCCGTCAACGCCGCGACGGACCGAATCCGGGTACTGCCGGCGGACTCGCTCTACCTGGCCTGGATGGACTGCCGGGGCCTCGACCTGGACGCCGAAGCCCTCGACAAGTTCATGCTGACCCGCGCCCGCCTCTGGCTCGACAAGGGCCAGAAGTTCGGCCTCGCCGGCCACGGCTACATGCGCGTGAACCTCGGCTGCCCGCGCTCGACCGTCGACGAGGCGATCCGCCGACTCACCGCCGCCGTCAATACCCTGTAGCCCGGGCGGCACCCGGGACCGGCTGTCAGCGCCAGATGAGTGTCGCTAGATATCGCGCATTCCATCGACCTGGGCCAGGTAGGCGCGCCAGCCGCCGTGGTCGGTGACGTCCGGTGCGTCGGGCGGGATGGGGCCGGTGGCCACGAAGCCGGGGACGGCGGTGCCGTCGGCCAGGCGGACGGGGGCGAAGCCCAGGGGGTTCGGGAGTGACGTGAGG
>NZ_JAGSOH010000076.1 GCF_018139625.1 Actinospica acidithermotolerans
GTGGCGGGGTACGCGGTCGGGGCGGGGAATCCGGCGTACCTAGCGTCGGCAGAGGCGGCGGGCCCGGCCGGTGAGCACGCGGAAGCCGTGCGGGCGCTCGTGGACGCGGGGGCGTCGATTCAAGGGATCGCGCGGACCGATGAGTTCGCGTACAGCATCGTGGGGGCGAACGCCCACTACGGGACACCGCCGAATCCGCGGGCGCCGTCGCGGATGCCTGGCGGCTCGTCGAGCGGGCCGGCGTCGGCGGTGGCGCTGATCGAGGCGAGCGTCGGGCTGGGAACGGACACGGCCGGTTCGGTGCGGGTTCCCGCGTCGTGGCAAGGGCTGTGGGGGTTGCGGACGACGTACGGAGCGGTGAGCCGCGAGGGAGTGCTGCCGCTGGCGCCGAGCTTCGACGCGGTCGGGTGGCTGACGCGGTCGGCGGAGTTGCTGGAGCGCGTCGTGCGGACTGTGTTCGCAGCGACGGAGACGAGCGGGACCGGCGTCCCACCACTCGGGGAGGTCGTGGTCTGCGAGGACGCGCTGGCGCCGGCGGACGCGGGGGTTCGGCAGGCGTTCGGTGCGGTGACGCGCGGGCTCGGGCGGATGCGCGAGGTGGAGATCGGCGGCCTGGACGCGGCGTATGCGGCGTTTCGGGTGGTGCAGGCGGCGGAGGCCTGGCGGGTGCACGGCACGTGGGTGAAGGAACACCCTGACACGCTGGGCGCCGATGTCGCGGCGCGGTTCGCATGGGCCTCGGCAGTGGACGCGTCCGCCGAAGACGAGGCGCGCGCGACGCTGCGAGGCTTCCGCGAGCGGGTAGATGACGTGTTGGGCGACGACGTGCTCGTTCTGCCGGCGACCCCGACGGCCGCACCGCTGCGCACGGCGGACGCGGCGACGCTCGATGCCGTGCGCACGGCGACGATTACCCTGACCTGCCTGGCGCCGATCCTCGGACGGCCCGCGATCTCGGCACCGCTGCTGGAGAGCGACGGCGCGCCGGTCGGGCTGAGCCTGCTCGGGCCGCGCGGCTCGGACGTCGAACTGGTGCGGCGCGCAGGCGCGTTGGCGAAGGAGAGCAGATGACTGAGATGCCCGCGAGGGCGGCCGACGTGGTCACGGCCCGGCCCGCGACGGCGGTCGACGCCGCCGACGCCGCCGCGGCCCCGCCTCGCCCGCTCGATCCGCCGCCGCGGCTGCTGATGGGGCCGGGGCCGGTCAACGCGCATCCGCGCGTGCTGCGGGCATCGTCGGTGCCGCTGATCGGACAGTACGACCCGGCGATGACGGCGTACATGGCGGAGACCTCGGCGCTCTACCGGACCGTCTTCGGCACGGCCAACCGGGAGACGCTGCTGGTGAACGGCACGTCGCGGGCCGGGATCGAGGCGGCGCTCGTCTCGCTCGTCGCTCCGGGGGAGCGCGTGCTCGTGCCGGTCTTCGGGCGCTTCGGGCACCTGCTCGTCGAGATCGCGAAGCGCGCGGGCGCGCAGGTGCACACGATCGAGGCGGAGTGGGGGACGGTGTTCGATCCCGCCGCGATCGCGGAGGCGGTCCGGCGGGTCCGGCCGCGGCTGCTCGCGATGGTGCACGGCGACACGTCGACGACGATGCTCCAGCCGCTGGACGGGCTCGGCGCGGTGTGCGCCGAGTACGACGCGCTGCTGTACGCGGACGTGACGGCGAGCCTCGGCGGGAACGTGTTCGCCGCGGACGCGTGGGGGATCGACGCGGCGACAGCTGGCCTGCAGAAATGCCTCGGCGGCCCCTCGGGAACGGCGCCGGTGACGTTCTCCCCCCGCGCGGTCGAGGTTATCGGCGGACGCCGCCAGATCGAGGAGGGGCTGCGCGAGGCCGGAGACGTGGAGAACGAGCTGCGGATCGGATCCAACTACTTCGATATGGCCATGCTGTTCGACTACTGGGGCGACCGTCGGCTGAATCACCACACCGAGGCCACGAGCGCGCTGTACGGCGCGCGCGAATGCGCGGCGCTGTTGGTCGAGGAGGGGATGGAGGCGGCCGTGCGACGGCACGAGCTGCACGGATCCGCGCTGGCCGCCGGAGTGCGGGGCCTCGGCCTGGAGGTGTTCGGCGACCAGCGGCATCGGATGAACAACGTGGTCGCGGCGCTGATCCCGGACGGTGTAAGCGACGCCGCCGTGCGCGGCGGAATGCTCGACGAGTTCGGCATCGAGATCGGCACGTCGTTCGGCCCGCTGCGCGGCCGCGTCTGGCGGATCGGGGCCATGGGCTACAACGCGCGCAAGGACGCGGTCCTCACGACGCTGGCCGCGTTGGAGCAGGTGCTGCGCGGCGCCGGGGCGAAGGTCCCGGTCGGCGGCGGGGTCGAGGCGGCGCGCGAGGCATATCAGGGGGCGGCGGCATGAGTGCGGCCCGGAACGTCATCGAACGCTGCGACGAGATGGCCGCGATATCGGCGCTGCCCGAGACGTTCATCGAGCGCACTTACCTGACCGTCGAGCACAAGGCCGCGAACGCCACCGTCGCCGAGTGGCTTTCCGAGGCCGGTCTCGCGACCTGGCAGGACGCCGCGGGCAACGTGTGCGGACGGCTGGAAGGCGCGCGTCCTGGCCTGCCGGCGCTGCTGCTCGGTTCGCACCTCGACACAGTGCCGCGAGCCGGGCGGTACGACGGCGTGCTCGGCGTGATGATCGCCATCGAGGTAGCCGCGCGCATCCGGCGCAGCGGCAACGCGCTTCCGTTCGCGGTCGAGGTCATAGGCTTCGGCGACGAGGAGGGCACCCGCTTCGGCGCCACGCTGCTGGGCAGCCGCGCGGTGGCTGGGACCTGGAACCACGCATGGTGGCACTGCACGGATGCGGACGGTGTGTCGCTGCACGAGGCGTTCGCCGCGTTCGGACTCGATCCGGAGGCGATCGGACGCGCGGCGCGGCGGCCCGCGGACGTGATCGGCTACCTGGAGGCGCACATCGAGCAGGGGCCGATCCTCGAGCAGCGCGGCCGGGCGCTCGGTCTCGTCACGACGATCGCGGGCGCGCGACGGATGCTGGTCACGGTCACCGGCCGGGCCTCGCACGCCGGGACGCCGTACGCCATGCGGCGCGACGCCCTCGCGGGCGCGAGCGAGGCGATGGTCGCGGTCGAATCGCTGGCCCCCGGCCTCGGGCTCATCGCGACGATCGGCAGGGTCGGAGCGCTGCCCGGTGCGGTCAACGTCGTGCCCGGCGCGGCGACGTTCAGCCTCGACGTGCGCGCGACCTCCGACGATATCCGCGACGACGGCCTGGACGTCCTTCTCGCCGCGATCGGCGACACGTGCGAACGCCGAGGGCTGAGCGTCGACGTCGAGCACACGCACGCCGCGGAGACAGTGCACTGCGACGAGAGGCTGCGGTCCGCCCTGTCACGGGCGATCAGCGCAACGGGCGACGCCGATCCGCTCGACCTGTTCTCCCCGGCGGGCCACGACGCGATGGCGCTCGCCGCGCTCACCCGCGTCGGCATGCTCTTCGTGCGCTGCGCCGGCGGCGTCAGCCACCACCCCGACGAGTCAGTGCTCGAGGAAGACGTGTCACACGCGATCGACGCGATGCACGCGGCGGTGCTGAACCTCGCGGAGGAGTACGCGGCGGCGCCGCAGTGAACGACGCCGGGCTCGGGCAGCGGATCGACCGGCTCTACGCCTCGCTCTCGCCGCAGGAGCAGCGCGCCGCCGACGTCGTGCTGGATCGCCTCGACGACCTCGCCGTCTACAACGCGTCGGAGATCGCGCAGATCAGCGGCGTGTCGAAGGCGACCGTGTCACGGCTCGTGCGGCGGCTCGGTTACGAGGACTTCGCTCAGGTCCGCGCACAGGCGCGAACACTGCGCAGCCTCGGCACACCCCTTGGAACCTCGTCAGCATACGAAGCCTCCGCCGACGCGTCGACCGTCGCCGGAGGCTCGTCCACGCTCGCCGCGCATCTGGCCTCGTCAGCATACGAAGCCTGCGCCGACGCGTCGACCGTCGCCGGAGGCTCGTCCACGCTCGCCGCGCATCTGGCCTCGTCAGCATACGAAGCCTCCGCCGACGCGTCGACCGTCGCCGGAGGCTCGTCCACGCTCGCCGCGCATCTGGCCTCCGAGCTGCGGAACCTGGAGTCGATGCTGCTTCGCACCCTCGCGGACGGCCGGGCCGAGAAGGCCGCCGCGCTGCTCGCCTCGGCCGAGGCGGTCGCCGTCATCGGCCGCCGCAACAGCTACCCCGTTGCCCTGCACCTGCGGCAGCAACTCGCCCAGATCCGCGGCCGGGTCGCGCTGCTGCCGGTGCCCGGCCAAAGCCTCGGCGAGGACCTGGCGGCCCTCGGACCGAGCGACGCCGCGGTGCTCGTCGGCTTCCGGCGCCGTCCCCGGGGATTCGCCCGCCTGGTCGAAGTATTGGCCGCACGCGGTGTGCCGGTCGTGTTGATCGGCGACGAGTCACTCGAACCGTGGCAGGATCGGGTGGCGCACTTCCTGCCCGTGCCGCTCGACGCGCCGTCGCCGTTCGACAGCTACGCCGCCGCGATGAGCCTGGTCAACGTGCTGGCCACCGCGACGCTCGCGCGGCGCACGCGGCAGGGGCGCACCCGCGTCTCCGTGATCAGCGGACTGTATGAGGAGCTCGACGAACTGGAGGAGCCCTGGTGATCCTCGACGCGCCCGAGTCCGACCTGCGCGAGTTGCTGCGCTCCTGCCTGGCCGTGCCGCGCTGGATCGACGAGGTGGCGTCGGCCGCGCCCTTCGCCTCCGCGGCCGAACTCCTGGACCGCGCGGCGAGCGCGGCCGATCCGCTCCAAGCCGCCGAGGTCGAGCTCGCATTGGCCGACCACCCGCGGATCGGCGAGCGCCCGACGGGATCCGGCAGGTCGGCCGCGTTCTCCCGATCCGAGCAGCAGTCCCCGGACGCCGGCGACGCCGAGCTTGCCGCGCGGATCGCGCAGGGCAACGCCGCGTACGAGGCCCGCTTCGGCCGCGTCTTCCTGATCCGCGCGGCCGGCCGCACCCGCGCCGAGATCCTGGCCGAGCAATCGCGCCGCCTGGCGCTCGACGACGAAGACGACCTGCGGATCGTCGCGGCCGAACTGCGGGAGATCGCGCTGCTCCGGCTGACGCGGCTGATCGGGATGGGAGCGTAGCCAGGTGCGGAGCCACGTCACGACGCACGTGCTGGATGCGGCGAAGGGCGCACCGGCATCAGGCGTCCTCGTCACCTTGGAGCAGCACGGCGGCGATGCATGGCACGTCGTCGGCACCGGGACCACCGACGCCGACGGCCGGATCAACGAGCTCGGCCCGGACCGCCTCCCCGAGGGCCGCTACCGCGTCGGCTTCGACACCGGGACGTACTTCGCGGCCCAGGGCACCGACACGTTCTATCCCGAGGTCACGATCGTCTTCGAGCTCGCCGACGCCGCCGCGCACTACCACGTGCCCCTGCTGCTGAGCCCGTTCGCCTATTCGACCTACCGCGGCAGCTGACGCGGGCCGGGCGCGCTCAATTAGACCAAACCGGTGAACGACTCCCACGCGGGACCCGCGTCCTCGGCGTCGTCATGCATGACGGTGGCCTGAATGAGGCCGTATGGGCGATCGGCGGCGTGGAAGATCTCGCCCCGGTTCTCGATGCCGAAGCGGGCCAGATCGTAGGCGAAGTGGTGCTTGTTCGGGGCCGAGAGCCGGATCTCTGCGACCTCCGGGCATGCTTCGAGGACCGCACGGCCCATCGCGTAGAGCGTCTGCTGCAGGGCGAGCGAGTGCAGGTTCGCGAAGGTGGCGACCAAGGCCTGGCGGATACTCGCGTACGCCTCATCCCAGTCGACCTCCAGCGTCGAGAACCGCCACCCGGCCACGAGCGACGTGGCCATCACGCGGTCGGCCGCCGGTTCGAGGACCGTGTACGGGTCCTGGAGGAAGCCGCGGAACTCGGAGCCGGTGGACTTCAGGATCGTCAGATCCTTGACGCCGCCGACGACCCAGGTGCGCTGCGCGGCTCCCGCGCCGGACACGGTGACGGCGACGGTCCGCACCTCGGGGCCGCGGCGCACCCACGTGTGGTCGTGCTCGGCGCCGTCGGCCGTGGTCACGCGCTCCCACGCGTACTCCTCGATCTCGACGCGGGCCGTGTCGACCGGCTCGATGTCGTCCACGAAGTGCCTGGCCAGCGTGAGGGCGTACTCCTCGGTCGTGTCCCACGCGGCCTGCTTCGCGTACGCGTAGACGGTCTGCTTCTGGCTGTCGGTCGGCAGGACGGCCGACTGGTCGCCCTCGATGTGCGCCGCGTCGAACCAGCCGCGGAGCGCGGTCGAGACGTTGAGGTCGCGGATCTCGTGGCGCGGCGTGTCGCGCTGGATCCGCACGACGCGGCTCTCCGCCTTGCCGTACCGGTTGGGGCCGAGCACGATCGCCATCAGCGGTGGCTTCCTCTCTCCAGTAGCCGGCCGCGCGGTGTCGGGGGCTGATCCGGCGACGGTCCGAACACCTCGGCGCCGGCGAGCCACGTCCGCCGCACGGCGCCGATCAGCCGCGCGCCGTCGTACGCGCTGACCGGATTGCGGTGCAGCAACGCGCTCGCCGCGACCCGGACGGGTTCGTTCGGCGCGAAGGCCACGAGGTCGGCCCGCGCCCCCTGCTCGATCCGGCCGCGATCGGCGAGGCCGACCAGCCGGGACGTGCCCGCGCTCATCCATTCGAGCACTGACCCGAGCGGGATGCCGCGCGACGCGGCGGCCGTCCACACCGCCGGCAGCGCGACCTGGAGCCCGGCGATCCCGCCCCACGCGCGTTCGAAGTCCCCGCCGCCGGCCAGCTTGAGCTCGGCGGTCGCGGGAGAGTGGTCCGAGGCGATGATGTCGATGACGCCGTCCTGCAAGCCCTGCCAGAGCAGGTCGCGGTTCTCGGCGGACCTGATCGGCGGGCAGCATTTGAATTGGGTGGCGCCCGGCGGGATCTCCGCCTCGGCGAAGGCCAGGTAGTGCGGGCAGGTCTCGACCGTGATCCGCACGCCCTCGCTCCGCGCCTCCGCGATCCTCGGCAGCGCCGCGGCCGACGAGAGATGCAGAATGTGGACACGCGCTCCGGTCGCATGAGCAGCCTTGATCACGTTCTCGATCGCCGCGACCTCGGCCGTGTCCGGTCGGCTGGCCGCGAAGCTCCCGTAGCCGCGCCCCACCACGGTCGCGGACGACGCCTCGGCGAGCACGTGCGGGTCCTCGGCGTGCACGATCAGCAGGCCGTCGAAGTCCTTGATCTCCGCCGCCGCGGCCGTCAACTGCTGCGCGCTCAGATGCTCGAACTCCGGCACCCCGGAGGGCGACAGGAACGCCTTGAAGCCGAAGACCCCGGCCAGATGGAGCGCCGCCAGGTGCCCGAGACTCTGCGGCACGGCCCCGCCCCAGAAACCCACGTCGACCGAGCACGCGCCGTCCGCCGCCTTCCGCTTGACCGCAAGGGCCTCCGGGGTGGTCGTCGGGGGAACGCTGTTCAGCGGCATGTCGATGATCGTGGTCACGCCGCCCGCCGCGGCCGCGGCGGTCGCGGTGGCGAAGCCCTCCCACTCGGTGCGGCCCGGCTCGTTGACGTGCACGTGCGTGTCCACGACGCCGGGGATGAGCACCTCGTCGCGCGGCAGTACGACCTCGCGGCGCGCATGGACCGGCGCATCGACGGGGAGCACGGACGTGATCCGTTCGCCGTCCACGACGACCGCGCCGGGCTTCGGGCCCTGCGGTGTGTGGACGGCTTCCGACCTGACGACGAGATCGTGAGACATTGCACTTCACGGTACCCAACCGGTCGTTTCACGCGCGCGACACGCCGGTTACGTCCGCTGTACCGGCGTCAGGAGAGCAGCCCGGACCCCCACCAGCCGGTCGCGTCCTGGACCACCGTGCCCGGCCTCGTCCCCTGGCTCAGCGAGGACGGCCGCATCGGCTCGGTCCGCGTCGCGCGGCGCCGGGCGGAGAGCTGGCCGAGGCCGCCGAACAGGTCGATCGCCTCCGCCACGCGCTTGTCGGCGGTGACCGAGCCGACCGGGATCAGGCCGATCGAGCGGTGCGCGAGCTGCTCCGGCCGCAGGTCGACCGGATCGGTGACGCGCACGCAGGGCACGCCGAGCGCGTCCACGACCGCGGCGACCGTGGGGTCCGTCGGCTCGGCCGGTTCGCACAGGACGAGCACGCACTCGCTCGCGGCCGCCACCGACCGGACCGTCTCGTACCAGTCCGACCGGCCGTAGCAGTACTCGTCGGGGTGCTGGCCGCGCAGCCGGGGGAAGCGCTCCCGCAGCCCGCGCACGATCGGCATCGCCGACTCGATGCGCGTGCCGGGCACGATGACGAACGAGAGCGCGTTCGGGTTCACGTCGTCGAGCGCGATCGTCGCGGGCTCGCGCACGACCTCCGCCCGGCCCCCGGCGCCGCGCGCGTCCGCCGCCAGCTGCTCGGCGAGCGGGTTGTCCGGCTCGGCGACCAGCACGATCGTGTCGCCGCGGTGCGCGAAGTCGAGGACTGACGCGTGCGCCGAGCGGCGGTGCGGGCACATGGCCGTCGCCGCGGTCGCGGTGGCGCAGGAAGGCTGTTCGGCGACCAGGATGCGGCGGGTGTGGATCACGGAGGTCCACTCGCACAGCGCGCGCAGCACGGCGTCGAGCGCCGCCGAGTCGTCGGCGGGCAGGGCGGCCGCCAGCCCGGTCGCGTGGCCGTCCCGGTCGAGGTAGCTGACCGCGGCGGTGATCGTGGTCCGGGTGTGCCGGCGGGCGTCGACGTCCGAGTCGAGCAGCACGTCCCGGCCCGGGAGCCCCGCCCCCGGGCGCAGCCGCTCGGCGAGCGTCGCGGCGAACGCGGGCGCCGCCGGGCAGCGCACCGAACCGCGCGTCGGATGCTCGAAGCGGGTGAGCACACTGATGCGCTCGCGGGCCACCAGCGGACCCCGGGCGAGGGTCTGCACGAGAAGGGTCCTGTTCACCGTTCAATCCTGACGGACGGGGACTCCCTGCTGGTAGGACCAAGAGAGTGACAGTGCACCGGCGGGCGAACCGGCACCGCGGCGCACGGTCCGCGACAGCCGCACGATCTGGACCGAGCCGAGCGCGAGCAGCAGGTAGGGGAAGCAGAACGCGACCTTGAACCCGTCCAGCGCGGCCGCCGCGGACGCGGCGTGCTCGGCGCCGGTCGCGTCCACCAGGATTCCGGTGGCCACGAGCGTGATCGCCGAGGCGATGAACGTCCCGATGTTCACCATGCCGGACGCCGTGCCCAGCTGCTCCGGCGGGCTGGCGCTGCGCGCGACGTCGAACCCGATCATCGACCCGGCGCCGTTGCCCGCGTACGCGAATACGAGCACGATGAGCAGCCACAGCGGCGCGCGCCCCGGCCACAGCAGGACGGCCGCGAGCGCGAGCGCGGTGCTCGCCGCGACGCCGAGGGCGAGCGGCACGCGCAGCTCGGGCCGCCGCGTCAGCAGGATGCCGAAAGCGAAGCAGCAGGCCATGTTCGCGCAGATCAGCAATGTGAGAAGCGCGCTCGCCGCCCCGGAGCCGACGCCCTCGCCCTGCACCAGGAAGGGGTAGCCCCACAGCAGGCCGAACACCGCCGCCGGGAAGCCGGTGGTGAAGTGGATCCACAGGCCCAGCCGCGTCTGCGGGCGCGACCACGCATTGCGCATCTGGTCCCGCAGCCGCGCGGCGTGCCGGGTCACGTGGGCGGCCGAGCCGTGCGGGGTGTCGCGGACGATCGCGGCCGGCAGCACCAGCACGCACGCGCCGATCGCCGCGACGGCGAGGAACGTGCCGCTCCACCCGAGCTCGCGCAGGGCCCAGGCGAGCGGCCACGCGCTGGCGATGCCGCCGGCCGCGCCCGCGAGCGAGGTCAGCTGCGTGACCAGGGCGACGCGGCGGCTCGGGAACCACGCGACGACGATCCGCAGCACGCTGATGAACACCATCGCGTCGCCGCAGCCGAGCAGCCCGCGCGCGAGGAGCGCGAGCCCGAACGAGTCGACGGCGGCGAACGCGGCCTGCGCGACGCAGATGACGCTCAGTCCGGTCATCAGCAGCTTGCGCGGGCCGAAGCGGTCGACGAGCAGGCCGACGGGTATCTGCATCGCCGCGTAGACGAGCAGTTGCAGCATGGAGAAGGTCGAGAGCGACGCGGCGTTGATACCGAAGCGCTGCTCGGCATCCGGCCCGGCGACGCCGAGGCTGCTGCGGTTGAAGACGGCGACGAAGTAGACGGCGACGGCGGCGGACCACATGATCCACGCGCGCGTCGGGACGCGGGCCCCGGCCGGGGGTGCGTCGGCGGTGGCGGCGGCGCTCGCCGCGAGGTCCGCGGCCGGATCGGCGAGATCCGCGGCCATCGCGGCGGCCCGGATCGCGTGCTCGGCGGCGGCACGATCGTCGGCGACGCGTCCGGCGGCCGCGGAGGCGGTCGCGGCGGACGGGCCCAGTGGTGGAACGGGGACAGGGGCAGCGGCTCTGTCTATGGCATCCATGGCGCCCGCATCTTCTCATGCATCGGACGTCATACGTTTTCAGGTTCGCGGAGTGGGACGGGATGCAGCGCTTTGCAACGATGCACCCTAAGCTGGTGGCCACGACGAGAGGAAGGGGTGCCGATGGCGGCGCCGACGCTCAAGGACGTCGCCCTGCGCGCGGGCGTATCCGTACGAACCGTGTCAAACGTCGTCAACGACTACGTGTACGTCGCGGACGACACCCGCGCCCGGGTCCAGGCGGCGATCGACGAGCTCGGGTACCGCCCGAACCTGCTCGCCCGCAACCTCAAGCTCGGCCGCACGAAGATGCTCGCGCTCGTCGTGCCGGAGCTCGACGTGCCCTACTTCGCCGAGCTCGCCCGGCTGATCATCCATGAGGCGCGCACCGCGGGCTACACCGTGCTGATCGACCAGACCGACGGCGACGAGCGGCGCGAACGCGAACTCGTCACCGAGGACGCGCGCGGGGTGAACTTCGACGGCGTGATCGCCAGCCCGCTGTCGCTGACCGAGGAGGCGCTCGAGGGCCGGCGCGCCTCCGCGCCGGTGGTGCTGCTCGGCGAGCGGCTGTTCGCGGCCGGCGTCGACCACGTGGCGATCGACAACGTCCGGGCCGCCCGCGAGGCGACCGAGTACCTCTTCTCGCTGGGACGCCGCCGGATCGCCGCCATCGGCGTGCAGCACGAGAGCACCGGCACGGCGAAACTGCGCACGATCGGCTTCCGCGGGGCCTTCGCCGCGGCCGGCGCCGTCGTGGACGAGGACCTGCTCGTCGAGGTCGGCCACTACCACCGCGAGGACGGCGCCGCCGCGATGGCCCGGCTGCTCGATCTGCCCGAGCCGCCCGACGCCGTGTTCTGCTTCTCCGACCTGCTGGCGCTCGGCGCGCAGCGGGTGGCGCTCGCACGCGGCCTGTCCGTGCCCGAGGACCTCGCCGTCATCGGCTTCGACGACATCGAGGACGGCCGCTACGCCACCCCGACGCTCACGACGATCTCTCCCGACAAGGCGGTGATCGCCCGATCCGCGGTGCGCCAGCTGATCGCCCGCATCGACGCCGCGGACGAGGCCGCCGAGCCGGCGCAGAGCGTCCAGATCGAGGCCCCCTACCGGCTCGTGGTGCGGGAGAGCACTCAGGGCCGTATCTCCACTGGCGGATCCTGAGGACGGGTCTAGCGTGGAGTGGAGGAGGCGCAGAGAGGAGCGCGGAGATGAAGGCACACGTCGGCGACAAGCTCGTCATCATGTCCCGTCACCTCGACGAGGCGGTGCAGGAGGGCGAGATCATCGAGGTGCACGGCGAGGACGGCACCCCGCCGTACCTGGTGCACTGGTCCGAGGGCGAGCACGAAGGGCTCATCTTCCCCGGCCCGGACGCCAAGATCGTCCCGGGGAGGCAGGCGAGCACGGCGTGACCGCGGTCGAATCCGCGAATCCGTCCCGCTCCGCCAAGTCCGAGAAGCACCACTGGCAGCTCGAGGTCGACCTGGTCGAGCGCGACGAGTGCACCGAGGCCCGCGCGAGACTGTTCGTCAACGGGCGGCTGCTGACCGGCCGCGGCGAGGCCCGCCGCAAGGCGACCGACTTCGACGTGCCGGAGATCGGCGACGAGCTGGCGATCGGCCGGGCGCTGATCGACCTCGGCTCCCGCCTCGTGCAGTCCACCGCCGCCGACATCGAGGCGATCGAGGGCAAGCCGGTCATCCTGTTCGTCTGACGGCCCGCAGAACGCGAAGCGTCCGGGCCGGCCCCGAGGAGGAGGGGCCGGCCCGGACGTCGTTCACCTATCCGGACGGCTCAGACCAGGTCGAAGCGGTCCAGATCGGCGACCTTGGCCCAGGCGGCGACGAAGTCGCGCACGAACTTCTCCCTGGCGTCGTCGCTCGCGTAGACCTCGGCCAGCGCGCGCAGCTCGGAGTTCGAGCCGAACACCAGGTCGGCGCGGGTGCCGGTCCACTTCGGGGTGCCGTTCACGCTGCCCTCGAAGACGGTCGCGTCCTCGGAGACCGGCTTCCACGTCGTGTCCAGGTCGAGCAGGTTGACGAAGAAGTCGTTGGTGAGCGTGCCGGGCCTGTCGGTGAACACGCCGTGCGCGGACTGGTCGTAGTTCGCGCCGAGCACCCGCAGGCCGCCGACCAGGACCGTGGTCTCGGGGGCGGTCAGGGTGAGCAGGTTCGCCTTGTCGAGCAGCAGGAACTCGGCCGGCAGCCGGTTGCCCTTGCCGACGTAGTTGCGGAAGCCGTCCGCCTTCGGCTCGAGGGCCGCGAAGGACTCGACGTCCGTCTGCTCCTGCGACGCGTCGACGCGGCCGCCGCGGAACGGCACCTCGACCTCGACGCCGGCGTCCTTCGCGGCCTTCTCCACCGCGGCGTTGCCCGCGATGACGATCAGGTCGGCCAGCGAGACCGGCTTGCCGAAGCCCGCCTTGACGCCCTCGAGGGCGCGCAGCACGATCGCCAGGTTGTCCGGGTCGTTGACGGCCCAGCCCTTCTGCGGCTCGAGCCGGACCCGGGCGCCGTTGGCGCCGCCGCGCTTGTCGCTGCCGCGGAAGGTCGAGGCCGAGGCCCAGGCCGCCGAGACCAGCTGGGAGACCGTCAGGCCGGTGGCCAGCACCTGCTCCTTGAGCGCCGCGACGTCGGCCGCGCCGAGCGGCTCGGCGGTGGCGGCGGGCAGCGGGTCCTGCCACAGCAGCACCTCGCTCGGCACCTCCGGGCCGAGGTAGCGCGCGACCGGGCCCATGTCACGGTGCGTCAGCTTGTACCAGGCGCGGGCGAAGGCGTCCGCGAACTCCTCCGGGTTCTCGTAGAACCGGCGCGAGATCGGGCCGTAGATCGGGTCGAAGCGCAGCGAGAGGTCCGTGGTCAGCATGTTCGGCGCGATCTTCTTGGTCGCGTCGTGCGCCGCCGGGACGGTGCCCTCGCCCGCGCCGTCCTTCGGCTTCCACTGCTTGGCGCCGGCGGGCGACTCGGTCAGCTCCCACTCGTACTCGAACAGGATCCGGAAGAAGTTGTTGCTCCACTGGGTCGGCGTGTTGGTCCAGGTGACCTCCAGGCCGGAGCCGATCGCGTCGGCGCCGACACCGGTGCCGAAGGTGCTCTTCCAGCCGAGGCCCTGCTGCTCGATCGGCGCGGCCTCGGGCTCCGGGCCGACGTGGTCGGCCGGTCCCGCGCCGTGCGTCTTGCCGAAGGTGTGGCCGCCGGCGATCAGCGCGACGGTCTCCTCGTCGTTCATCGCCATCCGGCGGAAGGTCTCGCGGATGTCGCGGGCCGCGGCCAGCGGGTCCGGGTTGCCGTTCGGGCCCTCCGGGTTGACGTAGATCAGGCCCATCTGGACCGCGCCCAGCGGGTCCTCGAGGTCGCGATCGCCGGTGTAGCGCTGGTCGTCCAGCCACACCTGCTCCGGGCCCCAGTAGACGTCCTCCTCCGGCTCCCACGTGTCCTCGCGGCCGCCGGCGAAGCCGAAGGTCTTGAAGCCCATGGTCTCCAGGGCGACGTTGCCGGCCAGGACGAACAGGTCGGCCCAGGAGATGGACTGGCCGTACTTCTTCTTCACCGGCCACAGCAGCCGGCGGGCCTTGTCCAGGTTGACGTTGTCCGGCCAGCTGTTCAGCGGCGCGAAGCGCTGCTGGCCGCCGCCGGCGCCGCCGCGGCCGTCGCTGATCCGGTAGGTGCCGGCGCTGTGCCAGGCCATCCGGATCATGAACGGGCCGTAGTTGCCGAAGTCCGCCGGCCACCAGTCCTTGGAGTCGGTGAGCACCGCGGCGATGTCCGCCTTGACGGCCGGCAGGTCCAGCGCGCTGAACGCGGCCGCGTAGTCGAAGTCCGGGCTCAGCGGGTTGGCCTCGGCCGGGTTCTTCGCCAGGATCTTCAGGTTCAGCTGCTCCGGCCACCACTGGCGGTTGCCGCCGCCGCGGACCGGCTCAGGGGCGCGGTTGTGCGCGACCGGGCACTGGCCGGCGCCCTCTGCGTGTGCTTCGTGGTTCTCGGACATGGGTGGAATCCTTCCGGCTGCGGTTGTGCGATGCTCAGGAGCTGCGGGTGGCTTGGCAGTCGGGGCACAGGCCCCAGTAGACGACTTCGGCCTCGTCGATGGCGAAGCCGTGGCTCTCGGAGGCGGTCAGGCAGGGCACGTCGCCGACCGCGCAGTCGACGTCGGCGACCAGGCCGCAGGCGCGGCACACCACGTGGTGGTGGTTGTCCCCGACCCTCCCCTCGAAGCGGGCCGGGCTGCCGGCGGGCTCGATCCGGCGGATCAGACCGGTCGCGGCCAGCGCGTGCAGCGCCTCGTAGACGGCCTGGAGGGATATGTGCCCGACCCGCTCGCGCACTCCGGCGGCGATCGCGTCGACGTCCAGGTGCGCGCCGTCGCGGACGGTCTCGAGCAGCGCGACCCGGGCGGCCGTCACCCGCAGGCCGGCACCGCGCAGCTCCTCGGCGGTGTTCGGAGTCTGGGATGCGGTCATGCGGCCACCCTATCCACGTAAAGGCGAAGAGTTCAAGTAAACGAGAGGTGCAAGTCTTGCGGCGTTCCGGGGAACGCGCGCCCGCCTCGCCACACCCCGACGCTACGGCCCCGAGCTACTTCCCGACACCCTCGAGCGCGCCGAGCACCGCGGCGTCGAGCCGGATGCCGGCCGCCGCGATGTTCTCCGCCAGGTGCGCGGGATCGGTGGTCCCGGCGATCAGCAGCGTGCCCTCGTAATACGCGAGATGCCAGGCGAGTCCCACCTGCGCGGCCGTCACCCCGAGCCGACCGGCCGCCTCGCGCACCGCCGGCAGGTCGACCACCTTCGGGTGGTTCGGGAAGGCCGAGCCCAAGGGGCAGAACGGAACCCACGCCACGCCGTGCGCGCGGCACACGTCGAGCACGTCCTCGAACGTCCGGTCCACCAGGCTGTGCGAGTTCTGCACGCACGCGATGCCCAGCGGCAGCGCCTGCCGCAGCTGCGCGGCGCTGACGTTGCTCAGCCCGATGCCCTCGATCTTGCCCTCGTCGCGCAGTGCGGCGAGTTCGGCCATCTGGCTGTCGAGATCGACGATCTGGCCGCCCTCGGCCAGGATGCCCGGCTGCATGTCCAGCCGCCGCAGGTTCACGACGCCCAGCCGCTCCGCCCCGAGACGCGCGAGATTGGCCTCGACGCTCGCCCGCAGCTGCTCCGGCCGCTGCGCCGCCACCAGCCTGCCGTCCGCGTCCCGCTCCGCCCCGACCTTCGTCGCGATCACCAGATCCGCCGGATACGGATGCAGAGCCTCCCGAATCAGATCGTTCGCGTTCTCCGCCCGCGTCCCGTAGAACTCCGCGGTATCGATGTGGTCGACGCCCAGTTCGAGCGCCGTGCGCAGCAGGGCGACCGCGCTCTCCCTGCTCGGCTTGGGCCGCGCGAAACCCTCCGCCAACTGCATCGCCCCGAACCCGACCCGGGCCACCCGACGCCCGGCCAGCACGCCGGTGTTCCTCTCGCTGTTCCTGCCGCTGGACCCGCCATTGCCGCTGCTCACGTTTCCGCTCCCGTCTGGAGATGGCTATCGTGGTGCGTGAGAGTTAACCGGAGGAGCCTCCGGTAAGGCCAGCGTAGCAGAAACGGAGGTGCCTCCGGTTCATGGCGGACACCCGAACCACCACGAGCGGCGGCGGCAGCGGTGGCAACCGCAGCGGCAGCGGTGGCCGTGGCAACAGCAGCGGCAGTGGCGGCAGTGGCGGCACCGGCGGCGTGCGCGCCGACGCGCAGCGGAACCGGCAGCGGCTGATCGAGGTCGCCCGGCAGGCGTTCAACGCGGGGGAGGGCAAGGTCTCCCTGGAGGCGGTGGCCCGGGAGGCGGGCGTCGGCATCGGCACGCTCTACCGCCACTTCCCGACCCGCGAGGCGCTCGTCGAGGCCGTATACCGTGCCGAGCGCACCCGCCTGTGCGACACGGCGGCCGAACTGCTCGCCGAACTGCCGCCCGACCGCGCGCTGCGCGCCTGGATGGGCCGCTTCGCCGAGTACATCGCGACCAAACGCGGGCTGGGCGACGCCCTGCGCGCGCTGGTCGCATCCGGCACGATCACGAAGTCCGAGGCCCGCGAAGAGCTGTCCGCCGCCGTGCGCCGGATCCTCGACGCGGGCGCGGCGGCCGGAACGCTCAGAGCAGACGTCGAGGCCGAGGACGTCGTCGTCAGCATGGTCGGCATCGTCTCCGTCTGCGCGCTCCCCGAGCAGCAGGATCAGGCGACGCGGCTGTTCGACCTCCTGATGGACGGCCTGCGCACGGCACCTGCCGCGCCGTGACGCGGTGCCGGGCGCCCGAGCTCCGAACAGCGAAACGCCTTTGACAGCCCGAAATCCGCGATCGGAGACTGACCACATGACCGCCGCTCCCCACGACGTCCACGTGCTCGACCGTCCCGTCGCGGCCTCCCTGGACGGCCACCACGCCCCCTTCGCGCGCCGCCACGGCCGGGCCGTGCGCTACCGGACCGACGCCGCCGTCTTCGCAGCCCTCGACGACCCGGCCGACCCCCGCGCCTGGGAGGACGCCGTCCACCTCGTCGAGCCGGACACCCCGTTCGTCGTCCCCGGCGCCACCCGGTGGCCCGACGACTGGCACGCGGTGCGACTGCTCGAAGGCGTGCAAATGGAGGGCAGCGGCGTCGGCCCGAAGCCGGACCCCGAAGCCGTGGTCCTGGGCGCCGACGACGTGCCCGAGATCCTCGACCTGATCGCCCGCACCGACCCCGGCCCCTTCCGCCCCCGCACCATTGAGCTCGGCACGTACCTGGGTATCCGCCGCGACGGCGCCCTGGTGGCGATGGCCGGCGAGCGCCTGCACCCGCCCGGCTGGACCGAGATCAGCGCCGTCTGCACCGACCCCGCCCACCGCGGCCAGGGCCTGGCCGCCCGCCTGCTGCGAGCAGTCGCCGCCGGCATCGTCGCCCGCGGCGAGACCCCGTTCCTCCATGCCGCCGCGACGAACGAGAACGCCCTCCGGCTGTACAAGAACCTGGGCTTCACGCTGCGCCGCCCGATGCCCTTCGCGATGCTCACGTGGGGTGAGGGCTGAGTTGTCCGGTGCCTTTCTTTCGTGATGCTCAGGTGGGTTGAGGGGTGAGCTGTCCGGTGCGCTTCGTGATGCTCACGTGGGGTGAGGGCTGAGTTGTCCGGTGCCCTGTCGCGACGCTCAGGTTGGGTGACGGCTGAGCTGTCCGGTGCCTTTCGCGATGCTCAGGTGGGGTGAGGGGTGAGCTGTCCGGTGCGCTTCGTGATGCTCAGGTGGGGTGAGGGCTGAGCTGGCCCGGTGCCGGCGGGGTTCGGGGTTCGCTGGATGCTGAGTCGCGCGGTGTTCGGGGGCTTGCTTCACCCGCCCGCCACCCCGGTGTGGCGCGCTGCGCCGCGATCGTGTACCTATCTGCCATGCCCATGCACCCCGGCGCTGGATCCGCGTCACCGTCCGCCGCGTCCTCGGCCGCCTCGTCGACCGCGGCGTCCGTCATCCTCGTCGGAGGTGGAAGCGCCCAGCTGAGCGAGCCCGCAGCGGCCCGCGACCTGTATGTCAGCCCGCAGTTCGTACGTCGGCGGGCACGGGCCGAGGCGAGCGGTGTGCCGTGGTTCGTCGTCAGCGGCCGCTGGGGGCTTCTCGCCCCCGGCGATGTCCTGGCGCCCTACTCCTTCTCCCTCGCGGAGCAGTCGGTGAACTACCAGCGAGCCTGGGGCCGCTTCGTGGCCGAGCAGCTCTGCGCGCTCCGCCCGCTCGGCCGCGGCGACGTCGTGGAGATCAGCGCCGGCTCCGCCTACACCGCCGCGCTCACCGCCCCGATCGAGTTCCTCGGCGCCCGGGTACGCAGGGCGACCGTGGGCGCGAGCGATGCGGGCGACGAGCCGCGATAGTCCGAGTTCAACGCGCGGGGACCACGGACCCCGACTCGCTCGTCGGCAGCGGCTCGCTGTACCGGAATGCGTCTGCGGCCAGCGCCGGCTCCGCCTTCGGGAAGATGAAGGTCCGGTAGCAGAAGAACCGGAACGCCATGCCGAAGCCGACCGCGAGGACGAATTCGCTGAAGAAGTTCTGCACCTTGCCCGTCATGTGCAGCACGTAGAAGGTCAGTGCCACGATCCCGGCCTGCATCGCGATCGCGATGCTGTTGATGGCCGCGAACAGCACCATCTCGCGCACGCCGCCGCCCTCGCGTTCCTTGTACGTCCAGAAGCGGCTGCCCAGATACGCCACGCATGTGGCCACGACGTTGCCCACGACGTACGCGGTGAGATGTTCGTCGCGTTCCACCTGCAGGTAGAGGAGGTCGACGAGGACCGTGGTGACGTAGGAGACGCAGCCGACGACGCCGAACTTGGCAACCTCGTGGACCAGGTGCTCAACACGGCTGTACACGTTCCTGACCAGTGCCACTGCGGGTCGCCTGCCTGACGTCTCGGGAGCGGTTGGCATACCGACACTAACGGACCGGCACCCCCCGGCGCCGCGGCCGCGGCCACGTCGTAGCAGAGCTATGACAACGTCACGTGGTCTTTTGAGCAAGGCAAAGTTTCGGCCTGAATCCGGGGCCGGAACCGCGGCCTGAATCTCGGGCTCAGCGCGATCCCGGCCGCGTCGATCAGACCAATGACAGAGTATTGCGTCGCTGCGTCACTCCGTCTCGGCGGGTGCGCCTCACGGAGCGCCGCCGATCCCGGAGCTCTGGAAACTCAGAACTTCTGGCTCGCCACCCAACTCGCCAGTTCCGACTGGGCCGTGGCCAGTTGCGTCGCGGTGGCGGTCGTCGACCCGTTGGTGACGAGCGCGAAATGCACCGTCCCCGATGCCCCGGGGTCGGACAGCAGCAGGCGCTCGGCGCCGCCTCCGCCCGGGAGCGCGGCGACTGCGACTGCGTGGCCCGCGACGTCGTTGCTGGCGGAGTACGTCGGCGGGTCGAGGACGGATCCGAGGTCGGAGACCACGGTCGTGTTCGAGGCCGTGAACGACAGCGGGAGGTTGATCTGCGTCGGCGCGCTGCCGCCGTTCGACTTCCACACCAGCACGCTGTACTGGCCGCTGCCCACGAGCGCGGAGACCGCGGTCATCGACGAGGGCACGGGATTCCAGGTCATCGTCGTCGAGCCGTTGGGGGAGCGGTCTTCGTAGGTGAACGCGAGCGTCGTGCCGGCCACGGCCTCGGGGTAGACGCGGTCGAGCAGCTTCGAGGAGTAGCGCAGGTCGACGGTGCCCGAGCTGTCCATGTCGACGACCGAGTAGTCCTCGCCGTTCCAGGCGTCGCCGCTGGTCTCGACCTTGCTGGAGTTGCCGTTCATCAGCTCGTCGTGCCGGCCGTTGTAGATGTCCCACTGCCACTCCGTGCCCGACAGCACCGAGCCCGAGGACGCCGCGGCGTCGGTCCACCAGTTCGCGCCGTCCACGCCCGAGTCCAGCGCCTGGTACATCGCTTTGAGTACGCTCGGGCTCTTGTCCGACGTGTATCCGGTGACAGGGCTGCCGAACTCGCTGACCATGGCCGCGGTGCCGAGCGCCGAGGCGTTGCCGCGGATGGTGTTGAACTCGGAGATGTACTGGCCGTCCGACGCGTCGCCCAGCAGCAGGATGCCGGAGAGCGCCGCCGCGTCGTAGAAGTGCGCGTTGAAGACGTAGTGCGTGCCGATCGAGCCGATGTTGGTCAGGCCGCCGGCCTGCTGGTAGGCGGAGATGTCCGTGTTCCAGAAGACGTTCGGCTCGATGTAAGCCTCTTTGGCCTGCCAGCCCGCGTCGTCCATCTCAGCGCGGAACTTCTCGTAGAACGGCCACAGGACGCCGCTCTCCCAGCTCGAGCTGGTCTGGCCCGAGTCGTACTTGCCCGCGTACGGCTCGTTGTACGGGTCGACGCCGAGTATGTGGTCGAACTCGGCCGTGCTGAGCGCCGACTTGATGTACGCGAGCGAGGTCTCCGCTGTGGACAGGTATTCGGACTGCACCGAGATCTGGCCCGCGGTGGTCGTCAGGGTCCTGTTGTGCCAGAAGTCGTACATGGCGTCCTCGACCGCCGCGTTCGAGGTGAGGTTCTGGCCCCAGGTCACGCAGATTCCGCAGTTCTCGGTCGGATAGCCACCGTCCGCGATGACCCAGTCCGGAGCGCCGTCGCCGGTGTACCAGCTGCCCGAGTTGAAGATGTAGCGGGAATACAGATCCTGATGGAAATCGACGAAGACGTAGATCCCCTCGTCGAGGAAAGCCTTCATCTGCGCGACGACGTCAGCTAGGTAGGTGTAGTCGATCTGGCCGGGTTCCGGCTCGACGTAGGCCCAGGTGACAAGAAATCGCACGGCGTCGGCGCCGGTCAGCTGGCGCATCGCGGCAGCCGACTTCTCGGCGTCGGCGACGCTCGCGAAGGGCAGTCCCTCGTTCTCCGCCAGCTTCGATTCACCCGAGACGTTGAATCCGCGCAGCACCACCTCGCGGCCGTATCCGTCGACGTATTCGCCGTTCTGCACGGTGAGCACGGAGTCGGCCGCGTCGTCGAACCACTGGGTGCCGATCGCGGCGGCGCGAGCGGGCGCGGGATCAGCGAGGGACGCGCCGAAGAGCAGGCCGGTCGCTCCGGCGAGCAGCAGGGCTGAGAGCGCTCTCAACGGACGCCGGGTCCTCCGGTCCACCATCGCAGACTCCTTCTTCACGGGGCAGCTGTACCGTTCGTACCGCCGGTCCGCAGGGGCGGGCAAGGAACCGGCGGTAAAGGCTGGGTCTGATTCCCGCGCTCGGCAGTCGGCTAGGACGATGACGCGGCCGCGCCGACGGGCCCGTCCTCGGCAACGTCGTGTGGGTCGGGGCGTCGGCGGGCGTCGGCGATCGTCAGGGGTCGTCAGCAGTAGCCCGCGGTTGTCAGGGGCCGTCATAGCGGTCGTTCGCGGTCGCCCGCGAGCCCCTCAGCCGCTGCTGCTGCCCGCGCATGGACCCTGCGCGGCGAGAATGCGGTCGCGCACCCGGCCGAGCCCGCTGGCGACGGCGGCGCGCTCGTCCGGGGTGAGCACGTCTATCAGCAGGTTGCGCACGGCCCGGACGTGGCCGGGCGCCGCCTGCTTGAGCACGTCGTAGCCCGCGTCGGTGAGCACGGCCCAGACCCCGCGCGGCCCGCCGCGGCACTCCCGGCGGCGCACGTACCCGGCCTTCTCCAACTGCGAGATCTGGTACGTCGTGCCGCTCTGCGTGGTGAACAGGGTGTCGGCGAGCTCGGTCATCCGCAGCTCCCGGTCCGGCGCGTCGCTGAGCCGGGAGAGGACCTCGTACTGCACGTGGGTCAGGCCGGCCTCGTCCTTGAGCTGCTGGTCGAGCTTGCGGTCCACCAGGGCCGCGGCGGCGAAGAACGCCAGCCAGGCCTTCATCTCGTCCTCGGACAACCACTCCACCTGCTCAGCCACGACCCTCAGCCTACTTCTCTTCCCCGAAACCTCGGGCGCGGTTCAGCCCGCCACGCGGGAGGGCTCGGTCAGCGCGATGGTGTGGTGCGTGTGCTCGACCTTCGCGCTCAGGTAGCGCAGGTTGTCCGGCGTCGCGTGAACGCCGGTCGGCACCGTCTCGGAGATCTTCACGCCGAGCTCGCGCAGCTGCCGCGCCTTGTCCGGGTTGTTGCTCAGCAGGTCGAGCTCGGTGACGCCGAGCGCCTCCAGCATCTGCGCGGCGGCGGTGTAGTCGCGGCCGTCCTCGGGCAGGCCCAGGGCCAGGTTGGCCTGGTAGGTGTCCAGGCCCGCGTCCTGCAGCGCGTACGCGTCGAGCTTGTTGTACAGGCCGATGCCGCGGCCCTCCTGGCGCAGGTAGAGCAGCACGCCTCCGGCGTTCTCGATCCGCTCGACCGCCTCGCGCAGCTGCGGCCCGCAGTCGCAGCGGGTGGAGCCGAACACGTCGCCGGTCAGGCACTCCGAGTGCATCCGCACCAGCGGCGCCGTCCCCTTCGAACGCTCGCCGAGCAGCAGCGCCAGGTGCTCCGCGCCGTCCACCAGGCCGTGGAACGTGACGGCCTCGGCGGTCACGGAGTAGCCGTCGGGGAAGCGAAGCGGAATGGTGACGCGGGTGCGGATGGTGGCTGCGGGGAGCTCGGTCGCCATGATGTGCTCCTGACGAATGTCGGTCGGCTTCAAATTTGAACTCGGGCTCGAGCGTACGCCTGATTTCAAATTTGAACAACCCATCCGCGGCCCGGGTTCTTCCCTGGCGCCTGATCGAACATGCGTTCTATAGTGGCGGGGTGAGATGGTCCGGCCAGCTGATCGACGCCGAGGACGGCGGCGCCCGCCAGGGCGCGCTGTTCGAGGCCGGCCCGGTGGTACGCACGTTCGACACCCCCGCGTTCCGCGGCTCGACCTTCTACGAGGTGCGCGCGAAGACGGTGCTCAACCGCGTGCCCGGCAGCATGCCGTTCTTCGACTGGACCGTGAACCCGTACCGGGGCTGCGGCCATCGCTGCGTCTACTGCTTCGCGCGTAAGACGCACACGTACCTCGACTTCGACGCCGGCCTGGACTTCGACACGCGCATCGTCGTGAAGGTCAACGCACCCGAGGTACTCCGCCGCGAGCTCGCACGCACGTCCTGGACCCGCGAGCACGTGGCGATGGGCACGAACGTCGACTGCTACCAGCGCGCCGAGGGCCGCTATCGGCTGATGCCCGGCATCATCTCCGCACTGGCCGACTCGGGCACACCGTTCTCGATCCTGACCAAGGGCACGCTGATGCTGCGCGACCTGCCGCTGCTCAAGCGAGCGGCGCGCGACGTGGACGTGGGCCTGAGCATGTCGATCGGCTTCGTCGACGAGAAGCTGTGGCGCGAGGTCGAGCCCGGCACCCCGAGCCCCGCCCGACGCCTCGACGCCGTCCGCACCCTCGCCGACTCCGGCATCGGCTGCTCGGTGCTGATGGCCCCGATCCTCCCTCACCTCGCCGACGACCCTGAGCAGCTGCGCGCCACCGTCGAGGCCATCGCGAAGGCCGGCGCCAGATCCGTCACCCCGCTGATGCTGCACCTGCGCCCCGGCGCCCGCGAGTGGTATGCAGCCTGGCTGAAGGAACACCACCCCGACCTGGTGCCGCGCTACCGGGGCCTCTACCGCCGCGGGTCGTATCTTCCCGCCTGGTACGGCGAGAAGGTCACCAGCCTCGTGCGCGAGTACGCGGCGGAATTCGGCATGAACCAGTCGGCCCGCGGCTCGAACCGCCGCGAGCCGGTGCAGGACGCGGAACGGGAACCGGAGACGCGGTCGCAGCCGAGGCGGGGTGCGGAGTCGAAGCGAGGTGCGGAGTCGGACCGGGCCGCGGAGTCGGACCGGGATACGGAGCCAAAGCGAGCTGGGGAGTCGAAGCGAGCCGCGGGGCCGGATCGGGGTGCGGAGTCGCCCGCGCGTCCGCACCCCACCCAACTGACGCTGTTCGACGTCGACGTCGACGTCGACGTCGACGCTGACGTCGACGACTAGCGTCCGGCGCGGTCCCCTCAGCGCAGTCCCGCGAACAGGTCGTCCTCCGGCGTCGCCGCGCCGGTCTTGTCCTGGACCCGCACGAACGTCTCGTGCCCCATCAGCTGCGTGAACCGCTCCACGCCCATGTTCAGGAAGAAGATGTTCTCGCTCTGGCTGGCGTGCGCCTTCAAGGCCTCGAACTTGCGCGGCCCGAACTCGGTCACGTCCACCCAGGAGGTGATCTCCTCGTCCGGCAGGCCGATCTCCGGCATCTGCGCGGGCGCCCCGTCCTCGCCCTCCTCCGGCAGGTCCCAGTCCCCGCCGAGCTCCCGGACGATCCGCCCGAACTCGGCCATCATCGAGCGCGGGGCCGTCGTCCAGTAGACCTTCGCCGGGATGCCGGTCCGGGCGACCGCCTCCATCGTGATCCGGTGCGCCTGGATGTGGTCCGGGTGCCCGTAGAACCCGTTCTCGTCGTACGTCACGACGACGTCCGGCTGGTACTCGCGCATCAGCTCGGCCAGCCGCTCCGCCGCCTCGGGCACCGGCGTCCTCCAGAACGAGCCGGGCGCGTCGTTCTGGGCCCAGCCCATCATCCCCGAGTCCGCGTAGCCGAGCAGCTCCAGCTCGCCGATCTTCAGCACCCGGCAGGCCTCCTCGAGCTCCTCCCGCCGCAGCGCGGCGACCGCGGCCGGATCGTGCCCGGGCTCGCCCGGTTTCACCCCGCCGGGCCCGTCCCCGCAGCTCCCGTCCGTGCACGTCACCAGCACGGTCCGGATGCCCTCGGCGGCATACCGCGCGAGAATCCCCCCGGTGCCCGTCGCCTCGTCGTCCGGGTGGGCGTGCACCGCCATCAACGTCAGTGGCCGATCAACCATGAGCCGCATCCTACGTGCTGCCACCGACAGCCGCCGCCGACACCCGACGCGACCGGCCGTCTCTCCGCTGGGCAAGATGCGCGCTCGTCTCCCACAACGGCTATCGCGCGAGCGCGACGCGGCCCGCGGACAAGCCGCGGGCCGCGTGTTCGCCAGGATCGGGACAGAATCAGACCGCTGCGGCTTCTTCCGCTGACGCAGCCGATGCGGCCGATGCAGCCGGCCCGGTCGGCTCAGCCGACTCCGCCATTTCCGCCGTCTCCGTCTTCTCCACGGCGTCCGCGAGGACCGTCGCGCCGATCTTCTGGTACCGCGCCGGGCTGACGGCGCGCAGCACCAGGCCGCCGACGATCCCGACGGCGCCGGTGCCGATCACCACGTACGGCGTGATCTGGTACACGGGGCTGGTCGCCGCCGCACCGGCGGCGAAGCTCAGGTGGCTGAACAGCAGGTAGACGACGTAGATCATGCCCAGCGCGCCGACGGCCGGCGCGAGCAGCGTGCGCCACCACGTGCGGGTGGCCAGGACCGGCGAGTCCGGCTCGTGCTTCGTCACATGGAAATACCAGATGACCGAGACCGAGCAGATGGCCTGCACGATCAGGATCGCCATCGTGCCCATGATCGCCAGCAGGCCGAACTGGAAGTAGTAGGCGACGTCCGGCGCTGACTTGGTCGGTGCCTGGAACCAGAAGAAGCCGAGCGTGATCGCGAGGGTCACGAGCGACTGCAGGATCGAGGCGACGTGCGGCGACTTGTGCTTCGGGTGGGTGCGGCCGAGGTGGCGCACGACCGGGTGCAGCTCATCCCGTCCGAAGGCGTAGAGGTAGCGCGAGGCAGAGTTGTGGAAGGCCAGCGCGCAGGCGAACGAGCCGGTCACGGTCAGCACCATGTAAACGTCCTTCGCCCACACGCCGATGAACTTCTGCGTGATGCCGAAGAACAGGTCGAAGGCGTTGCCCGTCGAGCCGTTCGAGATCGCGATCGCCTGCTCCGGGCCGTTGCCGGAGATCGTCATCCACGAGATGAACGTGTAGAACAGGCCGAGCCCGATCACGACGATGAGCGTGGCACGCGGGATGATCTTGGTGGGGTTGCGGGACTCCTCGCCGTAGACCGCGGTGGTCTCGAAGCCGACCCACGACCAGAACGCGAAGAACAAGCCGATCGCCGCGCTGCCGCCGGCGACCGCCGTGAACGCGTTGCCCGGGTTCAGCGACCGGGTCTCGAGGCCGGACGAGCCGCCGCCGTGGAAGAGCACGGACAGGCCCAGCGCCGCCAGGATGAGCACCTCGGCGACCAGGAACACGCCGAGCACCTTGCCGGAGATGGAGATGTCGAAGTAGCCCAGCGCCGCGATCACGACGATGCCGACCAGCGCGTAGAGCACCCAGCTGATCTTCGGGCCGCCGAAGGTCTCGACGTCGGTCTTGAAGAAGGACGCGAAGATGCCGATGAGCGAGCCCTCGAACACCATGTACGCGAGGGTCGCCATCAGGCCCGCGCCGAGCCCGGCCGCGCGGCCGAGACCGCGGGTGATGAAGCCGTAGAACGCGCCGGTCGCCGTCACGTGTCTCGCCATCGCCGAGTAGCCGACGGTGAACACGGCCAGCACGGCGGTGGCGAACAGGAACGCGCCGGGAGTGCCGGCGCCGTTGCCCGAGCCGATCGCGATCGGCAGGTTGCCTGTCATCGCCGTGATGGGCGCGGCTGTCGCCAGCACCATGAAGATGACGCCGATCATGCCGACGGCGTTCTTGCGCAGACTGCCGTGGGTCGCGGCCGGTGCGGCGGACTCCACGCTCGTGTCGAGTGTGCTCACGGATCACGCCTTTCCAACATCCGTCCAGGGGGGTCGGTGCCGATCAGCGTGATGCGTTGATCGACGGGAACCGCGACATGGTTGTTAAATTCAGATCAGGCAAAACTCGCACTCGAGCCGCTGAGGATGGACGACGATGGAGTCGACGACCGAGAAGTACCGTGCCGCGCGTGACCTGCTGCAGGAGTCGTCGCGGGATTACGCGGCGGCGGTGGCGCGGTTCTCCTGGCCGGACTTCGGGGAGCGGTTCAACTGGGCGGTCGACTGGTTCGACGCCGTCGCCCGCGGGGTCGAGCGGACGGCGCTGTGGATCGTCGAGGAGGACGGCAGCGAGGCGCGCTACTCGTTCGACGCCATGGCGCGGCGGTCCGACCAGGTGGCGGCGCAGCTGGCCGCGCACGGGGTGCGGCGCGGCGATCGGGTGCTGCTGATGCTGAACAACCAGGTCGAGCTCTGGGAGTCGATGCTCGCGGTGATGAAGCTCGGCGCGGTCATCCTCCCGACCACGACGGCGTTCGGGCCGGCCGACCTGGCCGACCGGATCGCGCGCGGCGGGGTGAAGCACGTGCTGACGAACGCGGCGGACGCGGGCAAGTTCGCGGGCGTGCCGGGGGAGTACCGGAGGTTCGCGGTCGGCGACGAGGGCGAAATCCCGGAGGGGTGGATCGACTACCGCGGCGCGTACGAGCTCGATGTCCCTCCGGCTGCGCACCCGGGCACGGCGCCCTCCGACCCGCAGCTGCTGTATTTCACCTCGGGCACCACCAACCGGCCGAAGCTGGTCGAGCACACCCAGGTCTCGTATCCCGTCGGGCACCTGGCCACGTCGTTCTGGGTGGCCGCGAAGCCCGGCGACGTGCACCTGAACATCTCCTCGCCGGGCTGGGCGAAGCACGCGTGGAGCTGCTTCTTCGCGCCGTGGATCGCCGAGGCGACGATCTTCATCTACAACTACAAGCGCTTCGACGCCGTCGCGCTGCAGAACCAGATCCGGCGCGCCGGGGTGAACACGTTCTGCGCGCCGCCGACCGTGTGGCGGATGCTGATCAAGGCGGACCTGTCCGGCGGGCCGGGCGCGCTGCGCGAGCTGCTGTCGGCCGGCGAGCCGCTGAACCCCGAGGTGATGGACCAGGTCCGGGAGGCCTGGGGCCTGACGATCCGGGACGGCTACGGGCAGACCGAGCTGCCGCTCGCGGTCGGCAACGTGCCGGGGATGCCGGTCAAGCCGGGCTCGATGGGGCTGCCGCTGCCGGGCGTGCCGATCGTGCTGGTGGACCCGGTCACCGGCAAGCCGGCCGACGAGGGAGAGATCTGCGTCGACCTGGCGAAGCGTCCGATGAGCCTGATGACGGGCTATCAGGGCGATCCGGAGCGCAACGCCGAGGCCATGGCCAACGGCTACTACCACACCGGCGACGTCGCCTCCCGGGACTCCGACGGCTACATCTTCTACATCGGCCGCACCGACGACGTGTTCAAGGCCTCCGATTACAAGATCTCGCCGTTCGAGCTGGAGAGCGTCCTGATCGAGCACCCGGCCGTCGCCGAGGCGGCCGTGGTCCCGGCGGCGGACGAACTGCGGCTGGCGGTGCCCAAGGCGTACGTCGCGCTGGCCGCCGGCTACGAGCCGACCCGTGAGACGGCCTTCGAGATCCTGAAGTACGCGCGGGAGCACCTGGCGCCGTACCAGCGGGTGCGCCGGCTCGAGTTCTTCGAGCTGCCGAAGACGATCTCGGGCAAGATCCGGCGCGTCGACCTGCGCGGACGCGAGGAGCGCGCGCAGCTCGGCGGGGAGGAGCTGACCGAGTGGCGCGAGGAGCAGTTCCCGGAGCTGCGCGGCTGAGGACCCCGCGCCCGCCGCCGCGCCGGCCGCGTCCGCGTCCGCTTTGAGCGATCTTGGCGCCGTTCATCGCTCGGCCGGGTGACAATGCTGCGGTGAGAGCACTGTCACCGGCCGAGGCCGAGAAGCGTCGCGGACTGCGCCGGATGAAGACCGTGGCGACGGCCGCGCTGGCCGTCGCCACCGTGGTGTACGTGGTCGCACGCTGGCAGAACGGGCGCGGCGCGGTCTGGGCCGGGTACGTCGAGGCGGCGGCCGAGGCCGCCATGATCGGCGCGCTCGCGGACTGGTTCGCGGTCACCGCGCTCTTCCGCCGTCCGCTCGGCCTGCCGATCCCGCACACCGCGATCATCCCGCGGCGCAAGGAGGTGCTCGGCCGCTCGCTCGGCGAGTTCGTCGGCGAGAACTTCCTGTCCGAGCCGGTGGTGCGCGGCCGGCTGCGCGCGGTCGGCCTGTCCTCCCGGCTCGGCGCCTGGCTCTCCGTCCCCGAGCACGCCCGCCGCGTGGCCCACGAGACGGGCGGCCTGATCCGCGGCGCGCTCACCGTGCTCAACGACGAAAAGGTGCGCCAGACGCTGACCGACGCGCTCACCCGCCGCCTCGAGGCCGTGCCCGCCGGCCCGCCCGCCGGAAAGCTGCTGGCCCGGTACACCGAGGCGGACGCGCACCAGCCTGTCGTGGACCTGCTCGCGCAGCGCGCCGTGGACTGGCTCGTCGACAACCCGGAGGCGATCGAGTCGGCCGTGGAGAGCGAGGCGCCCGGCTGGACCCCGCGGTTCATCGACGAGCGGCTGGCCCGCCGCGTGCACCGGGAACTGCTGCGGGTCGCCAGGGCAGTGCGCGACGACCCGCACCACGCCGTGCGCCGCGCGATCGACGGCTACCTCGCCAACTTCGCCGAGGATCTGGCGAAGGACCCGCAGGTGATGGCCCGCGCCGACCGCTTCAAGAACGAGCTGCTCACGCACCCGGCGACGCAGGAGGCCGTCGTCTCGGCGTGGGCCGCGCTGCGCAGGATGATCCTCGAGGGCTTCACCGACGAGGACGGCGACCTGCGCGCCCGCCTGGCCGAGGCCGCCCGCTCCTTCGGCGTGCGCCTGACCGAGGACGCGCAGCTGCAGGCGCGCGTCGACGGCTGGGTCGAGGGTGCCGCGGTGTACGTCGTCTCCACGTACCGCAGCGAGATCACGGCCTTGATCACCGACACCGTCAACGCCTGGGACGGCGAGGAGACCTCGCGCAAGATCGAGATCCAGATCGGCCGCGACCTGCAGTTCATCCGCATCAACGGCACCGTCGTCGGCGCGCTCGCCGGCCTGCTGATCTACACGCTGACCAGGCTCTCCGACCTCGGGCACTAGCCGCCTGCCACTCCCGGACGGCCGTGCCCGACAGCCGGAGCGGTCAGCCGGCGAAGCGCTGGTTCCAGAGGGTGAAGCGCTCGACCGGGTCGCCGTCGATGGACCAGGGCCAGGCGGTCACCACGCCGCCGAGCCGCTGGAAGACCGGCGCCGCGTTCTGCGGATAACCCGTGCGCAGCAGCGCGTAAGCCAGCAGGTTGAGATCGGCGATGGCCGCGGCGTGCTTGAAGGCGCCCGGCTGCAGCCACTCGACCCGCGCACGATCGAGCAGGGCGGCGACGGCGGGCTGGCGGAAGGCCTCGTCGGCGGTGATCGCACCGGCGCCGCCCGCGTCGAGCGTGCGGCGGTAGCGGCGCAGCTCCGCCTCCAGCGGAAGGGCGGCCACCGGCGACGCGGGCGGAGCGGCTTCGGTCACCGCGTTGACGAAGTCGCGCACGGCCGTCTGCGAGCCGCACTCGTCGGGGGAGAGGTAGCCGAGCAGTTCGAGATGGCCCGCGCGGCTCCACGGGTCGCGGGCGCGCAGTTCGTTCCAGACCGGCTGCACGTCGGGCCACGGCCGGCGCTGCTGCCGCATGATCGCCAGCGCGGCGATCCACGGCATGCTGTCCGCCTGGTTCAGTGCGGCGGCGGTGTGGCAGTCGTCGAGCGCGGCCGTGAGGTAGGCGGGCGCCCCGCCGCCGACCGCGCCGGCCTCCCGGGCCGAGGCCAGCCGCGCCAGTGCGGAGAGCACCAGCGCGTCCGGCTCGTTCGGCGAGTGCCGGCGCCAGTGGCGGGCGACGTTCTCGGCCTGGCGCGCGATCACCTCGAACCGGAACGCGCGCCGGTCATGGTCCGTGTCACACTCCTGCAGCAGTTCTTCGACCACGGCGATGTAGTGGTCCACCTGGTAGTTTCCGCGCACCGGCACGGAAATGACCTTGCACGTCTTCGCCAGCACCTGATCATCGAGTTCCGGCGAGAGACGCGGAGCCAGGATCTTGCTGCGGCGGCTCAAGATCGCCATCGACACACCTCTCGGCTACGGAGGAGTCGATGTTATCCAGGCCGGAGGGGTCAGAAGGCTACGTGTCGATATCAATCTCAGCCTCCGGTGATACTGCTCAGTAGCATTTCTGCTGCGCCAGCACCGCCCTGATGTGTGACACGTGCTTTAGAGTAAGCGTGTGAACCGATTCACGTATCGGGAGGTGGGGGCGACCCGAGAAGGGGGTGCATTGCCCGAGGGCTACAACCACCTTCGCCGGCGGATGCGTATCGGATCGGGGGCGCGGGCGTTCGAGCTCGCCGGCGCCGCCGTGGTCGAGTGGCGGATGCACTCGGGGATGCATGTACGCCCAAGGGCGGACCGGCCACGGGCAGAGCCGGGGACGCGCGTCACGCTCTTCCTCGGGATCGGGCGGCTGAGTCTCACCGCGCCGTGCGAAGTGGTCTGGACGGTCGATGAGCCGCGCCGCAGAGGGTTCGCCTACGGCACCTTGCCCGGGCATCCGGAGTGCGGCGAGGAGTCGTTCGTCGTGGATTGGGCCGAGGACGATTCAGTCTGGCTGAGCATCACGGCGTTCAGCGTCGGTGGCAGGTGGTTCACGCGGGCGGCAGGTCCGCTCGTCGTGGTTTTTCAGAATGCTTATGCACTCGCCTGCGGTGCGGTTCTGCGTAGGCTCGTAGGCTGATTCGCCTCGCTCGTTCCCGGTCCTGAGCGCCGGCCGGGAGTCCGTCGCGGGAACGGGCCCCCGGCCGAGGTGTGGCTGCGGCTCAGAAGCCTCCCGTCCCGTTCGGGGTGCCGAGGCCGGTGGGGCCGTCGTAGCCGGGTTCGGCGGTGCAGAGGTAGGCGGGGGTGCAGGTGCTCGTCGAGCCCGAGGTGACGTCGTTGAGATCGGCGGTGTGGCTGTACGGGTACGAACCGTATGTGATCGACGACGTGTTGTTCGCCAGGGCGTATACGGATGCGATGATCGGGGACGCGGCGCTGGTGCCGCCTACCTGGACCCAGCCGTCGGCGCCGGTGACCAGGCCTAGCGAGATCAGGAGGTCGCACCACGAGCTGGTGCCGCAGCTGTTGGCCGTGTCGTAGACGGCGACGCCGGTGGCCGGGTCCGCGACCGCGGAGACGTCGGCGACGATCCGGTTCGAGCAGCCTGCGGGGAGGTTGAGGCTCTTCTGCCAGGAGGGCTGCGTCTCGTACGCGGAGCAGCCGGAGCCGGTACCCTCGGTGGACGAGGTCGACCAGACCGACTCGGTCCAGCCGCGGGCGTTGGAGGCCGTGCTCAGGCTGGTGCCGCCGACGGCGGTGACGTAGGGGGACGCCGCGGGCCAGATCACGCCGTAGCCGCTGTCGCCGGAGCTGGCGGTGATGGCGATGCCGGAGTGGTTGAACGCGGCGTCGTCGGTGGTCTCGCTGGACGACTCGGAGCCGCCCCAGCTGTTCGAGATCGCGACGACGCCGCTGGTCGCGGCCGCGGTGTTCTCGGCCGTGTCGAGGTCGGATTCGTTCGCGGAAGCGGCCTCGACCAGCAGGATGTGGCAGCCGGGGCAGATCGCGGAGACCATGTCGAGGTCCAGCGACTCCTCCTCGGACCAGCCGTAGTCGGTGGACGGCAGCGAGGTGGTGGAGCCGGTCTCGCTCTCCTGCTTGAAGCAGCCGGTCGCCGCCGTGCACGCGGGCAGGCCGTAAGCGCTGCGGTAAACGGCCAGGTCAGAGGCGGCGTTGGGATCGTTGTACGCGTCGACGATGGCGACGGTCTCGGTCGAGCTGCCGCTCGCGGTCAGGTTGTACGCGGACCGCAGCTGGGCAGGCGTGTAGCCGGAGCTCGTCGAGGTGCCGGTGGTCTGGTATCCGGCACGGGACGACGCGCCGTGCCGGGTGCCCCTGGCCTTGGCCGTGTAGCCGAGGCAGTGCATCACGCCGGGGGACGTGGCGGCGTTGCAGCCGAAGGGGAGGGGGCCGGTGGCGGAATCCGCGGAGGTCGTGGACGCCGTGGCGGTCGTGGAACTCGCGGCGGCCGCCGGGTTGGACGAGCGCGCCGGCTGCGTCTGCGCGTGCGCCGACGACTGCGCCGATGCCGGCGCCGCGAGGCCGACGCCCAGCCCGAGCAGGGCGAGCGCGAGCGCTGCGACGGTGGCGATCAGGCGGCGGGGAAACGGGATCTGACGGTGGGTGGCTCGGCCGGGCTTCGATATCCGAACTGGTCGACGGTCCGTGGGTCGGGTGGGCTGCAATTCGGTTCTCCGGTTCGGTTCCGTGCGTCCGTACGCGGCGACGGCGCGGACGCGAGTGGTGGTCGTATCCGTGCGTACTCTGATGCGCAGCGTCGAACCGGGCGTATCGGACGTCAAGGCCTCCGGCCGTTCCAGGCCGCTCATCGGTGAAATCACCCGCCGCGTGGCATGACAAGACGCGGACGTGGAGAGATATTTGACACTAAACGGTCCTCATCCGTCGATCTTGGAGAGCCCCATGTCCGCGACTTCCGCACCTCCGGGCGCCGCCACCTCGAGCAAGGGATTGAAGGCGAACGCCCTCGGGCTGGCCTCCAGCATCGTCATCGCCACCGCCTCGGTGGCCCCGGCCTACAGCCTGGCGGCCTCGCTCGGCCTGGTCGTCGCCGGTGTCGGCGCGCAGGCGCCGATCGTGATGCTGCTCGCGTTCGTGCCGATGCTGTTCATCGCGTTCGGCTACCAGGGCCTGAACGAGATCGACCCGGACTGCGGCACGACGTTCACCTGGGGTGCGCGGGTCTTCGGGCCGAAGACCGGCTGGATGGGCGGCTGGGCCATCATCGTGGCCGACGTGATCGTCATGGCGAACCTGGCGCAGATCGCCGGGCAGTACGGATTCCAGCTGGTCGGCGCGTACGGGCTCGCCGCCAGCACCGGCTGGTCCGAGGTGGCGGGCATCGTCTGGATCGCGCTGATGACGCTGATCTGCTACCTCGGCATCGAGGTCTCGGCCCGGATGCAGATCGCACTGCTGTCCATCGAGCTGCTCATGCTGGGCGTCCTGTCGATCACCGCGCTGGCCAAGGTGTACTCGGGGCACGGCATCCACGGCTCGCTGCACGTGTCCGCGTCGTGGTTCAACCCCTTCAACATCGGCTCCTTCTCCGCGCTCACGCTCGGCCTGCTCACGGCCATCTTCATCTACTGGGGCTGGGACACGGCCGTCTCCGTGAACGAGGAGACGCGGGACCGCTCGAAGACTCCGGGCCGCGCCGCCGTCCTGTCCACGGTGCTGCTGCTGGTCACATACGGCCTGGTCACCGTGTCCGCGCAGGCCTTCGCGGGGGTCGGGACGACGGGCGCCGGCCTCGCCAACGCGAACAACTCCGGCGACGTGCTCTCCGGCCTCGGCGGCGAGGTCTTCGGCACGGTCGGCTTCGGCTGGTTCCTCAGCAAGCTGCTCGTGCTGATGGTGCTGACCTCGGCGTCCGCGTCGACCCAGACCACGATCATGCCCACCGCGCGCACGGCGCTGTCCATGGCCGACCACCGCGGCATCCCGTCCGCCTTCGCCAGGATCCACCCGCGCTTCCGCACGCCCACGTGGTCCACGGTCGGCATGGGCCTGGCGTCCATCGCCTTCTACGCGCTGCTGTCGAAGATCAGTACGAACGTGCTGTCCGACTCGATCTCCTCGCTCGGGCTGGCCATCGCCTTCTACTACGGCCTGACCGGCTTCGCCTGCGCCTGGCACTTCGCGCCGCAGGCCTTCCGGTCCACGCAGCGCACGCTCTGGCTGCGCTTCGTGCTGCCGCTGCTCGGCGCGCTGATCCTCTTCACGTTCTTCGTCTACGGCGCGTACCAGTTCTGGAACCCGGCCTACGGCTACACGCAGTGGCACATGCCGTTCCCGCCGCACTGGATCATCGGCGGCGTGTTCCTCACCGGAGTCGGCGCGCTGGTCCTCGGCATCCCCTTGATGTACATCTACCGGGCCCTGCGTCCCGCCTTCTTCCGCGGCGAGGTGATCCGGCGCGGCACCTGGCCCGAGTCGGCGGAGCCCGCCGACCAGCGGGAATGATCAGCCCGCACTAAGGCTCCCTTAAAGCTGGCTCCTTGACAGTGACACTGGTCTAGTCCATTCTCGCCCTGAAGGATCCTTCGTTTCGGGCGGCGTCGAGCCGTGCGCCTCCTCCCGCGCACGGCCTTCGCCGCATCCCACCCATCCCGAAGGAGCAGATGGAGTGCGCAAGAACAGTGGTATACGCACACGTGTGCCAAGGGCCGGACTGGCGGCCGCGGCCGCGGTGAGCCTGGTGGCCGGCGGCGTGCTGGTGGCGACCGTGGCGACCGGTTCCGCGCAGGCGGCCACCACCGCGCTCGGCAGCAACTGGTACGCGTCGGCCCCCTACGACATGCCGCTGGACAACAACCCGCCGGACCTGACCCAGGTCATGTCGGCGACCGGCGAGAAGGCCTTCGTGCTGGCCTTCGTGCTGGCCGAGAACGGCAGCGCCTGCGCCCCGGCGTGGGACGGCGGCTCCTCAACCGTCTCCTCCGGCGACTCGGTCGGCACCCAGATCAACGCCCTGCGGGCCGCGGGCGGCGACGTCGCGGTCTCCTTCGGCGGCTACAACGGCACCAAGCTCGGCCAGGTCTGCGGCACCGCCGCGGCGACCGCCGCCGCCGAGCAGCAGGTCATCACCGCCTACGGCCTGCACGCCATCGACCTGGACCTGGAGGAGCCTGAGTACGAGAACACCTCCGCGATCGCCAACGAACTCGGCGCCGCCCAGATCCTGCAGGCGAACAACCCGGGCCTGTACATCTCGGTGACCATCCCGGGCACGTCGGCGGGCACCGGCTGGTTCGGCACCCAGCTGCTGGACGAGGCCAAGACCCTCGGCTTCACCCCGAACGCCTTCACCATCATGCCGTTCGACGGCGGCTTCAGCGGCGCCTCCTCGCAGATCTCCGCGCTCCAGGCGTTCAACAGCATCCTGACGTCGACGTTCGGCTGGAGCTCGGCCACCGCGTACGCGCACGAGGGCATCTCCTCGATGAACGGGCGCACGGACTCGGCGGAGTACTTCTACCAGTCCGACTTCCAGACCGTGCTGACCTGGGCTGAAGGAGTCGGCCTCGGCCGCTACTCGTTCTGGTCGGTCAACCGCGACCGCGAGTGCAGCCCGCCGGACAACAACGGCACGCTCTCCGGCAGCTGCTCCAGCGTCACGCAGAACAGCTGGGACTTCACCAAGTACGACGCCGAGTTCGCCGGGGCCACCCCGCCGGTGACCACCTCGGCCTCGGCCAGTGCAAGCGCCTCGGCCTCCGCCACGGCGACGGCTACGGCTACGGCTTCCGCCACGGCGACCGGCACGGGCACCGGCGGCGGCGGCTCGTGCGCGACGGCCTGGAGCGCCTCCACGTCCTACTCCTCGGGCAACGAGGTGTCGTACAACGGCCACAACTGGACGGCGAACCAGTGGAACTACAACGAGGTCCCGGGCGGCGCGTCCGGCGCCTGGAACGACGACGGCGCCTGCTGACAGAACCCGTCGGCAGAATCTAGCCTCCGTGGCCCGGCCCCGCTCCCGCCAGAGCGGTCGCCGGGCCACGGTCCTGTTTCACGACACTGCGTCAGCGCCATAAGGACTCGTACGCAGCCGCCCGGTCGGCGGCCGTCGCGGCGCAAGTCCACGTACATTGCGACACCGAAGCTCTGATCGCCAGGGATCAGGCCACCGGGGATCAGTTCACCGGGGCCTTGACCAGTTCGACGGCGCGGATGCGGTCCGGGCGGTCGGGGGAGGCGGGGGCGAGCATGAGCTCGTCGGCGCCGGTCTTCTCGGCGAGCTGCTCCAGGAAGGCCTGCGCCTGGTCGGGAGTGCCGACCGCCGTGTAGCGCATCATGTCCTTGACATGCTCCCCGGAGGGGGTGCCGAGCACGACGTCGATCTCGGCGTCGGTGAGGTCGGCCGCGGGCTTGAGGAAGCGGCGGGCGCGCCAGCGCAGCGAGGCCTGGTGCTGGGCGCGGGCGGCGTCCTCGTCGTCGGCGGCGATCAGGTTTGCGGCGACGATGAGGTACGGCTCCGGGTTGAGCTCGGACGGCCGGTACTCGGAGCGGTAGGTCTGGACGGCCGCGAACAGGGCGGCGGGCGCGAAGTGCGAGGCGAAGGCGTAGGGGAGGCTGAGCGCCGCGGCGAGCTGGGCGCCGAACAGGGACGAGCCGAGGATGTAGAGCGGCACGTTCGAGCCGTCGCCCGGCGTCGCGCGCACGCCCGGGATGCGGGTGTCACCGGTGAGGTAGCCCTGCAGTTCGAGGACGTCCTGCGGGAACGTGTCGGCCGAGGACGGGGTGCGGCGCAGCGCGCGCATCGTCGCCTGGTCGGAGCCGGGTGCGCGGCCGAGGCCGAGGTCGATGCGGTCCGGGTGCAGCGCGGCGAGGGTGCCGAACTGCTCGGCGATGACCAGCGGCGAGTGGTTCGGCAGCATCACGCCGCCGGCGCCGAGCCGGATCCGCTCCGTGTTCGCGGCCACGTGCGCGATCACGACGCTGGTCGCGGCCGAGGCGATCGCCGGCATGTTGTGGTGCTCGGCGTACCAGACGCGGTGGAAGCCGGATGCCTCAGCGGCGCGGGCGAGCGGAACGGCGCCGTGCAGCGCGTCGGACGGGTGCTCGCCGGGACCGACGGCGGCGACATCGAGCAGGGAGTACTTCACGTACTCGGCCAACAGCGGAAGATCAGGGCGTATTCCGCGGGAGCGGAGCAGGAGGTGGACGGGGATGGAATGGGGGACCGGGACGGGATCAGGAG
>NZ_JAGSOH010000077.1 GCF_018139625.1 Actinospica acidithermotolerans
GCCGGCCCACCGCCGACATCGTGAACAGCGCGGCGACCAGGAACGCGGCGAGCAGCACGCCGATGGAGAGCCACTTGCCCAGGTTGTTGGCGAGCGAGGCGGTCGAGGCGAGCGAGCCGGAGACCGAGTTCGCGAGCTCGGCCGAGGTGGAGACGGTCGAGCCGGAGGCGGTCTTCGAGATCTCACTGGCCACGGCGCTGATCTGGGTGCTGCTGGCCGCCTTCACGTAGATCGTGGTGACCTTGCCGGTCTCGCTGGAGATCTTCTGCGCCTCGGCCAGCGGAATGAAGTAGTCCTCGCTGGACGTGGTGGTCACGATGCCGACGACCTTGAAGCTGGTGCCCCCGAGCTTCTCGGTGCTGCCGACGGTGATGCTCTTCTGGGTGGCGTAGCTGGAGTTCACCACGGCGACGGCGGAACTCGCGTCGCCCGCGGCGAGGTCGCGGCCGGACTTCAGCGTCACCGACGACATCGGGCCCATGGACAGATCGCTGACGTCCACGCCCTGCATGGTGGTCTGGTTGAAGTTGAAGCTGCCCGAGGGCGGGCCGGCCGAGAAGCTGCCGCCGGAGCCGCTGCTGCCGCTGCCGCTCCGGGAGAAGCCGCCGGTACCGCCGGTGGACGAGGTGTCCGGCCGCTGGGTGAAGGACTGGGTCAGCGAGCCGCTGATGTTGAAGTCCGTCAGCGAGATGCTGCCGACCGCGCCGGAGACGCCGGACAGGGCCTTGATCTTCGTCAGGGTGGTCGTGGCCAGCGTGCCGGAGCCGGGCGCCAGCGAGGCGGTGTCCTGCGCGGCCTGGGTGGTCTTGGTGCCCGTCGTGCTCTGCGACTGGCCGCGGAAGTCGAAGCTGCCCGCGCCGCCGGATCCGCGGGTGGCGGTCTGCGTCACGGTGATGTCCGTGCCCACGCCGTACAGCGACTTCAGCACGTCGTTCTGGGCCACCTTGACACCCGACGACGCGGCGCTGACCGCGATGGTCAGGCCGATGCCGAGCGCCAGGCCGAGCGCGATGACGAGGGCTTGTCGACTGCGTCTGCGCAGCTCCCGGCCCAGGTAGGTGAAGAACATCTCTATGGTCCCTGATGAGTAGGTCGAGGACATGACATTACGACCTAGGAATGTGGACCCGATCCTTCGCGTGAAGTTAAGGCTCAATGAGAAAAGGATGAGTGAACCGGATCCTTATCTTATTCTTGGCTTAGTTTCAGGCTCGAAACGCCAGGTGGCGCGGGGACCGCGGAATCCGCGCTCCGGTATGCTGGCCGGATCGCGGCGCGCGGCCGGTCTGACGGGGAACGGGGGGCGAATCGGGTGCCTGGCGCAGAACGGGACGCGGTGCAGCTGGCGCGGGCGGAGCTCGCCGAGGCCGAGGAGGTGCTCGGTCCCGCCCACCCGCACTCGGTGAAGCTGCGCATCACGATAGCCGACGCGCTGAACTCGGCCGGCCGGTACGCCGAGGAGCTGCCGCTGCGCGAACGCGTCCTCGCCGATCTGATGAAGCGGCACGGGGCTGAGCACAATGATACCGCCGTCGCCGCGCACAACTACGGGTTCTGTCTTTATCGGAACGACCGCCCGGAAGAAGGCATCCCCTATATCGAGCGGGCCCGCCGGGATATCGCGCCTTTTGTGAAACCGCACGGCCCGGCGTTGTTCTTCCTGTGCCGCAATCTCTCCACGGTGCTGCAGGCGGCCGGGCGCACGGCTGACGCGATAGCACTGCTCGAGGAGATCAGCGACGAGAACCGGGATCTGACGGTCGTCGAGGCGAACGCCCTGCGCGGCGTGCGGGTGACGCTGGCCGACCTCTACCGCCAGGTGACCGGGCCGGGTGCGCAGCGGGCGCTGGCGAAGGGCGACGCGCTCTGGCAGGTCATCGTGCGGACGCAGGAGGAGATCGCCGGCCCCGACGATCCGCAGACGCTTCGCGACGTCAACCAGTTCGCCGTCTACTACGCGAACACGGGCCGCCAGCGCAAAGCGCTGCCGCTCTATCGGCGCGCACTCGAAACGCGCGAACGGGTGCTCGGCGCCGAGCATCCGGAGACGCTGCTTTCGCGCAGCAATCTGGGCATCTGCCACGCCGCGCTGAACGAACGCGAGTCGGCGGCCCGGCTATTCGAGCCGCTGTACGAGCAGCGGGCGCGCATTCTGGGCGAGGAGCACGAGGACACCCTCGACACTCTCGACCGCCTGGCCGTGTGCCTCTATCACCTGGACCGTTATCAGGATGCCGAGACGCATTTCGCGCACCTGGTCGTCCTGCGGGAGAAGCTCGGCGGCGAGGACGATCTCCAGCGCGCGACCTATCTGCACTGGCTGGGCTGGTCGCAGTACCACGTGCACCGCTACGGCCCGGCGATCGAGTCGCTGCGGGCCTGCCTGACCGAGCGCGCGCGAATACTCGGGCCGCACCACGCGGACACCGTCTCTGCCCGGCACGACGTCGGCGACTTCCACCAGTCGCGCGGCGAGTACGACGAAGCGATACCGCTGCTGGAGCGCGCGCTGAAGGACCGCGTGCGCATCCTCGGGCCCGACGACGCGGACACCGTCAACACGCGTTCCGTGCTCGCCAAGGCGCTGAGCGGCGCCGACCGCGACGAAGAGTGCGCGGACCGGCGCCGGGAGAACGTCGAGTCGCTGGAGCGCGTGCACGGCCCGGACGCCCCGGAGACCATCAAGGCCCTGCTCCACCTCGGCTACGCGGAGAAGAACGCCTACCGCTGTTCCGACGCGGCCGAGGCCTACTCGCGCGCGCTGGAGGCGGGCGAGCGCGCGCTCGGACCCGAGCACGCCGACACCGTCGAGGCGCGCCGCTGCCTTGCCTACCGTCACATGTGGGCCGGCCGGTTCGACCAGGCGCGGCCGCTGTTCGAGCAGGTGCTCGACAACTTCAGGCGCAGGCACGGCGACCGAGATGACAATACCCTGAACATTCGCTGGTCGCTGGCCCGCTGCACCGACGGATCCGGCCGGTGCGAGGAGGCGCTCGCGGAGTACCGGGCCCTGCTGGCCGACGCCGTGCGCGCGCTGCCTGAGAACTCCTCGATCCGCAAGACGCTCGGCGCGGACCTCTCCCGCGACGCGCCGGACGCCTGGCGCAACCGGCAGGTGCTCGAGGGACGCAGGCTGTGGCAGGTTGCCCTCGGCGCGGTGATCGTCGCCGAGGTGGCCGACCAGGGGCACGCCCTCGACACGCTGCACTCGAGCCGCTGGCTCGACGCCGGGAGCACCGCGGACTCGGTCAGCCGCTGGTGGGGCATCGGCTCCCGGCGGGAACTGCTCGACTCCCTGGAACGCCTGGAGGCCGTCGGACACCGCGGCTCGTTCGCACCGGACCTCGGCCACGAGCCGCTGGCGTGGGACATCGCCCGGTACGCCAACAACGTCCGGGACGGCGCCACCGTCGGCTGGCTCGGTGAATCAGAAGCCTGGGAGCTTCTGGATAAGATCACTGCGATGACGGTGCAGACGTACGACTCCTGGCATGCGTTCCTCGGCGACTACCTCGCCGGCCGGCAGCTGTGGGCGAGACTCGATCCGGACGACCCGGGATCCTGGCCGCTCCAGCACCGGCGGAAGGTCGAGGCCGTGCAGCGGCTGCTCGACCCGGCGAACGGCCGCAGCGTGTTCAACCGCGCGCCGTGGGGGGCCGCCTGATGGACGCGCCCATCCTCGACGTCTACGCGTACCCCGAGCCGTGGCGGGTGCCGGACGGGACGCTTGAGAAGATCACCAAGCGGGCCGCGGCGCTGATGAACGACCCGCGCGCCGACGGGCGGCCCGAGGTGGTGCGCGCCGAGCTCTCCCGGATCCTGGACTACCTGCTCGGCATCGGCGCCGTGCGCAGCGGCTCGCGGGTCGACGTGGAAAAGGAGATCCTCGGCTCGTTCTACGATCCGCCGCGCGAGCCGAAGCGGGAGCCCGCGACGTGGGCCGTGGCGTGCACCGAGTGGCGTCCGCCGCACAACTTCGACCTGCACTCGCCGGAGTGGTACCTCAAGCACCGGCAGGACGCGATCGGGCTGGCCGCGGACTGCGTGCGCGCCTTCGATCCGCTGATCCCGCTGCGCGAGCGCACCAGGGCGCTGCTGGCCCTCTACGCGAAGCCCGCCGCCGACCACACGGCCTTCCCGGAGGAGCAGCGCAGGCTCTGGGCCGCGGCGGCCGACGACCGGGCCGTGCAGGTCCTCCCGGAGCTCGCCGGGCCGATCAACCACCTCGGCTGGGTCGCCGACGGCGTCGTCGCGGCACACGAGTTCCTGCGCGCGGCGATCCCGGAGGCGCCGGAGTCCGCGATCGCCGGGCTCTCCGGGCTGCTGCAGGCCGCGGGCTACGGCACTCCCCCGGTCGAGCTCACGGCCGCGCTCGGCGACCGCGCGGCGCAGGTGCTCGCGCCGTGCGAGATCGGCAGCCCGGCGCAGTGGACCAAGCAGACCCGCTCGTGGCTCGCGCGCGCTGTCGCCGCAGGGCAGGAGGAGGCCGCGCGCACCTGGGTGGATATGGCGGTGCGCCTGGTGTGCGCCCTCAGGGGCCTGCCGAACGAGCCCGTCGACGTGGACGACTACGTGGTGCAGATCGGCGGGTTCACCTTCGACCGCGTCCGGCTGACCGAGGCGCGCCGCGCGACCGAGAACCCGATCGCGGCGCGCCTGGCGCGGCGCGGGCGCGGTTCCGCGGCCGGGACCGGGGCTGAGGCCGGGACCGGGGCCGCGGAGAAGCCGGCCGAGGGCGGGGAGATCGAGTCGCGGCTCATCGGGCAGCGGGAGGCGGTCGCGGCGCTGCGGTCGCTGGCCGCGCAGCCGCAGGACCAGCTCAAGGTCCTCATATCCGGCCCGGACGGCACCGGCAAGCACGATCTGACGCTGGAGCTGGCCCGGATGATGCGGGGCCGCGGGCTCAGGGAGGACCCGCTGTGGGTCTCCGACGCGATGTTCGCCCGGCAGGCCGACGCGGTCTCCACCTTCCACAAGCTGGCCCGCGAGTGCGTCGGCGAGCGGCTGCTGGTGATCGAGAACCTGGACCTGATCGCGCTCGACCCGCAGCACGGCGGCAGCCTCGCCGAGGAGCTGCACCGGCTGATCGACGTCCATCCCCGGCTGCACGTCGTGGCGCTCACCGAGGAGGACGGCGACGAGCAGATCCGCCGCATCAACCCGGCGCTCATGCAGCGCTTCGAGATCGTGCACACCCGGGCCTTCGACGAGCACGGATACGCGGAGCTGTTCACCCGCGCCGTGGAGGAGCGCGGCGGCACCGTGACCCGGCCGGCCGCCGTCGCCGCGGGCGCACTGCTCGCGCGCACGGCGCCCTACCGCAACCTGCGTAACGCGCGGCTGGCGCATCGGCTCGCCGACACGGTGCTCGCCGGGAAACGGCGCGACGGTGATGCCGACGCCCGCGCCGTGCGCAAGGCGGACATCCCGGCGCCCGGTGCGTTCCTCGTCGACGCCGACTCGGGCGACCCGCTGGCCGAGCTGCGCGCGATGATCGGCGTGGAAGAGGTCAAGGAGGAGATCGACCTCTGGCTCGCCCAGGCCGCCGCGGCCAAGCGCCGCCGGGAGAACGGGACGGTGCTGCCGGAGCCGGTGCGCCACCTCGTGCTGACCGGCAATCCCGGCACCGGCAAGACGCAGGTCGCGCGGCTCGTCGCGCAGATCTGCAAGAACCTCGGCGTGCTCTCCTCCGGGCACCTCGTCGAGGTCTCCCGGGTCGACCTGGTCGCCGACTACGTGGGCCAGACGGCCGCGAAGACCCGGCGGAAGATCCGCGAGGCGATCGGCGGCGTGCTGTTCATCGACGAGGCGTACGCGCTCGTCGGCGGGACGGGCAACGATTACGGCCCCGAGGCGATCAGCGAGCTGGTCCGGCACATGGAGGACTCGCGCGACGAGCTCGTCGTGATCGTCGCCGGCTACGAATCCGAGATGCACCAGTTCCTCGCGGCGAACCCGGGCCTCGCCTCGCGCTTCCCGACGACGCTGCGGCTGCCGGACTACACCGACGACCAGCTGCTGGAGATCCTGGAGGCGCAGGCGCGCTCGGCCGGGCTGAGCCTCGGCGCGGGCGTGCGCGAGAAGGTCGGCGGCATGCTGCTCAAGCAGTCGCGCGGCCGTTCCTTCGGCAACGCCCGGCTGATGCGCAACGTGCTCGACCGCGCGATGGCCCGTCAGGTGCGGCGCCTCTCGCTCATCGAATCCGCCCCGACACCCGAGTTCGCCGAGCAATTGCTCGCCGAGGACTTCCCGGAGACGCTCAGCGGCCGGATCCGCACCACCCCGCCCGGCGACCCGCTCAAGGAGCTCGAGGCGATGGTCGGGCTCGCGGACATCAAGCGCGAGGTGGCGATGCTGGCCGCCGGCGTCAAGGCGGAGACGCTGCGCCGCGAGGCCGGGCTGCCGGTCACGGCCCCGGCCCGGCACATGGTCTTCACCGGCAACCCGGGCACCGGAAAGACCGTCGTCGCACGGGCGATCGCCGAGGTCTACGCGCAGCTCGGCCTGCTCTCCTCGGGCCACCTCGTCGAGGCCTCGCGGGCGGACCTGGTGGCCGGCTACGTCGGCCAGACCGCGGCACGGGTCGCCGGCGTGGTCCGCCAGGCGCTCGGCGGCGTCCTGTTCATCGACGAGGCGTACGCGCTGACCCCGGGCGCGCCGTGGGACTACGGCCAGGAGGCCGTGGCCACGCTGCTGAAGCTGATGGAGGACAACCGCGGCGATCTGATCGTCATCGTGGCCGGGTACGAGGCGGAGATGGCGGGCTTCTTGACCAGCAATCCGGGTCTGGCCTCACGCTTCCCGCTGCACCTGCGCTTCCCGGACTACACCGACGCAGAGCTGGCCGAGATCTTCGCCGCGATGGCGTCGACGGCCGGTCTCACGCTGGACGAGCGCCTGCGCACGTCCCTGCTCGACCGGCTACGCCCCGTCCCCCGCGACACCGCCTTCGGCAACGCCCGCCTGATCCGCAACGCCCTGGAGCGCACCATCGCCCGCCAGGCCCTGCGCATCACAGAGCCCGGCTTCGACGGCGACATCGGCCTGCTGCTCGCGGAAGACCTCCCGGACTCGCTGGCCGCGGGGCACGGCCCGCTGCCGGGGATGTACCTGTGAGAGCGGCTGGGCGTCAGTTGCCCAGGTTGTACCAGCCCGGAGCGGAGCCGGTGAAGTCGTAGGCGTTCGTCACGGTGTTGACTTCGGACCAGCCCAACGCGCCCGTCACCGAGATCACGTAGGCGGTCATCACGAATCCGCTCGGGACGTCGCTCTTGACGTTCTTGTAGACGGCCATCACCCGGTACAGCAGTCCCTCCTGCCTGTCCGCCGGGACATGCCCGATCACCCTGTTCTCGTAGCTTTCCATGCCGGGGTTGTTGACTCTCCTGAAGCAGGGGACGATGTTGATCGTGTCGTTCCTGCCGCCGAACTGGGCGCCGATGAGATGGCACCTCTGGAGCATCGCGTTCGCGGCGGTGGCCGACAGGTGCCGGTCGGCTGCAAGCTTCTGGACTGCGATCTCGAACTCGTAGGGCGTGTCGGGATCGTTGATGTTAGAGATGACGCGGCCGGTGAAGCACGCGTCGTTGTTGAGGGCGATCTGCGAGCGGCCGGTGGTGTACCGGATCCAGTTGCTGCCTCTGGCGTCGGCGTTGGCTGGCTTGATGCGTTCGCAGAAGTTCTCGTCTTCACTGGGCGTCGGACTCGCCGCTGCCTGGTCGGACTGCGCCGGGGCGGGTGCGGGGTTCTGGGTCGGAGCGGTGGTGACCGGGTCGGTCGTGACGGACGAATAGGCGGAGGCGGTCACCGGCTCGTACGGGTTCAGCGAGTTCGGGTAGACGGTGCCGTAGGGCGTCGTGACGGTGTCCGAGGACGGGGACGTCCCGGTCGAGGCTGATTCCGCGGCCGATGCCGAGGCGGACGACGACTCCTGCGATGACGCGGAAGAGGATGACGTCGGCTGCTCGGACGGGCTGGCCGACGGGCTCGGCTGGGTGGACGTCCGGCTGCCGGGCGTGGTGCTCTCATCGGGCGACGGCTGGGTGGTGTCGATGCTGTAGGGGTCGGGCGAGTCGTCAGCATTCTGCTGCTCCTGCTCGACGTCCTGCACGAGCACCGCCACCTGGATCGTGGCGAGTGCCGTGACCAGGGCCTCGCCGGTGCAGTCCACGGTGTATTCGACCTCGGCGCCGCCTTCGGCCTCTGATTCGGCCTGGGCCTGGGCCTTCTTCTTCGCGGTCTCGCTCGCGACCTCGGCGCCGGCCGCGCCGTCGTCGCAGCTGATGGTACTGGTGGTGTCGAGCGGGAGCGTGGAGGCGTTTTCGCACCCGCCGGCGCTGATGCCGTCGACGGCGACCGTGGCCAGGAGCTGGGCGGTGACGCTGCCGCCGGTCACCTTCGTGTTCGATGACGTGCTGGACGCCTGGCCGGTCACGGTCGACGTGACGATGCAGCCGCCGTCGCCGCACGAGAGTTTGGCGTCGGACTGCTCGGTGAACGTCACGCCCTCGTCGGCGGCGGTGCTGAGCTGCTTCACGAAGGAGCCGAGTCCGTTGTAGATGCTGTTGACCTGGGCTGAGCCGCGCGGGGTCTGGGTGTCGACGGTGCTCGGCAGCGTCGCGACCGCGGCGTCCGCGTCCAGGGCGGCGAAGGTGCGGTGGGCGTGCTCGGCTGCTGCGGACGCCGCTGCGAACGCCGCCGCGGACGCCGCCGTGGTCGACGAGGTGGTCGGTGAAGTGGTCGACGAGGTCGTTGCTCGCTGGTACGACGCGTTGATCGCGCTCGCGTGGGCTGTCGTGGGCTTGGCCAGCCGGTCGAGCGTGGCGGGCAGGGCGCGCATCTCGGCGAGCGCGGTCGATGGCACGGCGCCGAGGGAACTCAGCGACGTGGTGCTGAGGGACGGTGTGGTTGAGGTCGTGGACGCTGCCGGGGTCGTGGACGATGCCGGGGTCGTGGACGATGCCGGGGTCGTGCTCGGGACGATGCGGAGTACGCGGTACGGCATGTCCTGCGAGACGTAGATCTCGCCGATCGGGGTCTCAGCCTCCAGCGCTGACGTGCCGTCGATCTTCGTGGCTTTCGCTCCGGGGGCCGGCCAGCGCGTGGACGAGTCGTTCAGCGCGGTCAGCAGTTCGTCGGAGAGCGCTGTCGGGGTCGGCAGGCTCGTGGTCGCGGTGGAGAACCCGCTCGTGATGTCGGCGTCGGTGATCCACCGGTTGGCCAGCAGGCCGGCCGACGAGCTGCCGCCCGCGTAGGAGTCGAGCAGGGCGGCCGGCGGCTTGAAGTACGTCTTGCCGCCCACGATGAGCAAGCCGAACTTCTCCCCGTCCACCACGATCGTGCCCGAGATCTCGCTGCTGTCGGTGACCCACGCCGTGACCGAGACGCCGGCCATGTCCGACGGCGTCTGGTAGCTGACCGCAGGGCTCTGCGACAGAGCGACGACGGCGCCGTAGAACGGCCCGCGCTGCTGAGGAGTCGTGACGGACGCTCCGGCCGGGTTCCAGCTCCCACTGCCCCCGACGCCGATCACGCTCACGAGCAGCGCGGCCACGCCGAGCGCGACCCCCACCGCAGGCCACGCTCCATACAGCGCGCCGCGCCACCCGTGCCCCCGCCGCTGCTGCGGTCCGCCGGACCCGCCTGGTGCGCCCGGTCCGCCCGGAGTGCTCGGTCCGCCGGAGCCGCCTGGTGCGCCCGGTCCGCCGGATCCGCCTGGTGCACCCGGTCCGCCGGACCCGCCCGGCCTGCCCGGTCCGCCGGAGCCGCCGCCCGAAGCCGCCGTCCGCTGCCAGTGTCCGTACGTTGCCATCGTGCCCTCCGCGCCGTCAGCCGCGCTCTCAGGGCTCGATTGTGAGCGAGCGCCGCAGGGACCGGTCCCCGGAGAGGCGGGAAGCGGCCGCGGCGGGCTACCGGGGCGGAGCAACGGAAAGGGCCGCTCGGACCCGGAGTGGGTACGGAGCGGCCCTCGGCCGTTCGCCACGCTGTGCGAAGCAGTGGGGTGCGGCGCTGTGCGGCGCCGCACCGGTGGCGGTGATTCGGAGCCTACGAGTGCTGGAGCACGTAGTTGACCTCGGGCCCGGCGGTCTTCGCGCCGAAGTTGGAGTCGGTCACCTCGGCGGCGATCGCCAGGTCCTTGCTGGGATCGAACACGATCATCCAGCCGTTCGGGTAGTTGTCCTTGTTCGCGTCGGCCTCGGCGGTGCCGGTCTTGCCGTAGACGCCGGAGCCGAAGCCCACCGCCGACGCCGTGCCGCTGGTGATGACCTCGCGCATCACGCTCCACAGCTGCGACTTCACCGAGGACGGCAGCGAGGTCGCGGTCGCCATATCGGTCAGCCCGGGCACCAGGTACGGCTGGTGGAACGTGCCGGTGTCCACCGTCGCCGCGACCGACGCCATCGTCAGCGGGTTCGCCTCGATCTCGCCCTGGCCGTACAGCTCCTCGGCCAGCTCCGAACCGCTCTGGTGCGAGGGCATGGAGAAGTACGAGCCCTTACCGCCGAGGCCGATGTCCCACTCCTCGTTGAGGCCGTAGTACGTCGTCGCGGCGTTCGCCAGCTTTCCGCCGGCCATCTGCTGCCACCACTGGGTGAAGGCGTTGTTGCAGGACTGCGCGAAGTCGGTGCTGAACGGCGTGGTGTTCGGCTCGAAATCCTCGGTGCCGGCCGAGCTGTTCGCGCTGGTCGTACTGTTGTGGATCTTCACGCCCTGCACGGTTTCGACGAGCGGACAGCCGACCTTGGTGTCGATGCCCTGCGGCAGCAGGCCGTCCACCAGCAGGCCGGTCGTGCTGACCACCTTGAACGACGAGCCGGGCGCGAGCGTCCCGGTCAGCGCCACGTCGCTGAGCCCGGCGCTGTTGGCCACGGCCAGGATCGCGCCGGTGGACGGCCGGATGACGACCATCGAGCTGCGCGGGAGTTCGCCGACCGCGCTGATGGCGAGGGCCTCCACCGTCGGGTCGATGGTGGTCTTGACGGTGGCCGTGCTCACGGCCTTCGACAGCACCTGCTTCGACCCGGAGACGACGTTGCCCGACGAGTCCTCAAGCGCGATCTCCAGGCCCGCGGTGCCCTGCGTCGACTTGGTGTTCTCCTTGATCGTCGCGGAGATGTTCTGCAGCGCCGTCTGCGTGCTCGCGGACAGGTCGGCGCCGGAGGAGTCGGTCACCTTCGCCGCGCCCGGCTTGACCGCGACCGCCACCGGGTGCGTCGTGGCGGTCATGCCCGGCACGACGAGGCTCGGATCCCACTTGATCCACCAGCCGCCGTCCTTCTTGTAGGCGGTCAGCTGCGAGGTGTAGGTCCAGGTGCCGCTGGCGTAGCTCGCCTTGCTCGTGCTGGAGCCGCCGCTGGCGACATCGGCCGCCACCGAGAACGAGACCGTGCCCGCGGCGGTCGAGGCGCCCGGCTTGATCTTCAGGCCGCCGAGGTTCAGGCCGGAGGTGTAGGAGCTGAGCGCGCTCTGCGCTGCGGCCGAATCGTCGGTGTACGACGCGGCCAGCTTGAAGTTCCCGCTCTGCCAGGCGTTCAGGAACACCGCCGCCGTCTGGGCGGCGGCGGCAGCGGGGGCGGTCGCGGTCGGCTGGAAGCCGCTGGGCGTCGGCGAGGCCGAGGCGCTGTGCGAGGAGCCGCCGGCGGTGTTGCCGCCGGGCGCCGCGCTGCTGTTCTGGCTCATGATCAGGACGGTGGCCAGGCCGATGATCCCGACCACGCCGATCCCGGTGGCCACGGCCACCTTCGTGCGCGGCGGCCGGCGCCCCGACTGCTCCGCCGCCCCGAACGGCTCACCGCCGGATGGGGTGAAGGGACCGGGCGACGGCGTGAACGGCCCGCCGTTGGAAGCGCCGAACCCGCCACCGTTGGACGAGGTGAACCCGCCGCCATTCGACGGCGTGAACCCGCCGCCGTTGGACGAGGTGAACCCGCCACCGTTCGACGGCGTGAACCCGCCGCCGTTGGACGCGAAGGGGCCAGGGTTCGGCGCGGGGGCACCGGGTGCGGCGGCGGGCAGCGCACCGATCTGCTCGGTGGGCGCGGCGGCGGACGGCGGCGCCCCGAACTGCTCGGTGGGCGCGCCGGGACCGATGCCGGGAGCGGGCACGGGCTGCTGAGGCTGGCCGTACGCCTCGCCGGACTGCTGCGGCGCCTGCGGCTGCTGAGGCACCTGCTGCGCGTACCCCGCGGGCTGCTGCGGCTGGGACTGCTGAGGCTGTTGCGGGGCCTGGGCCTGCCAGGCCTGCCCATCGGCGGGCTGCCGCGGCGGCTGTGCCTGGGGCTGCTGGGCGTAGCCCTCGGCCGGCTGCTGCGGGGGCTGCGGCGGCTGCTGGCCGTAGCCGCTCGGCGGGCCGGGCCGCTGGGCGTTGTTCCAACCTTCCGGCCCGTTGCCGGGATTCTCGAAGCTCACAGTGGAGACCCCTCCTGGTTATTCCCTCGGGGGGTTAAGACGTGTACGGGCCCCGGAACGTTGCGTCAATACGGCCGGCGCCGGCGACCTTTTCGCGCGATCCCCCGGACGGGCGGCGGCGCCGCGGCATTCGTGGCGCGCGTTCCATCGCGGGACGGCCGAATTCCGGCGGATCGAGGCGGCCGGCGCAATTCCCGGATGACGGCGGCGGGTCCGGTCCGGTCTCGCGGGTCGCGTCACGCGGTTCGGCCCGGCCGTCCCCGGCCGGGCGGCCGAAGTGGCCGGCCCGCCTTTCCGCGGGCAGTGGAAACCGCAGGTCCGCGCATTGTGAGCGGGCCTGCGGAGGCTTTACCGGCAGTTTGACCTCCCGAGCCCAGCAGGCCAGGATCGCCGAACCCTGTTAATCGCGCGTTAATGCCGGGAGGCCTGGACCCGCCCGGGGGACGGCGTTACGTTGGGTGGCGCAAGAAGCGCATCAGAATATTGATGCTCTACCCACACACTGCAACAAGGAAATACTGTGTCTACCCACATGATGAAGCGCATCGCGCTGCCCCGGCGGACCGCGGCGGCGCTGACCGCGGTGCTGGTGGCGGCGGGGGCCGGCGTGACCCTGACGGCGGGTCCGGCCCAGGCCGAGGTCTACGGCTCCTGCACGATCTCCGGCTGCGGCGACGCCGCGACGGCGGTGAGCACCTGGGAGTCCCTGGGGCTGCCGACGGCCCGCGGCTGGTACGACCTGTCCGACGGCGAGTGCGACTACGCGGGCGGCGAGTACTACAACGACGACGGCCAGCTGCCCGACGGCGACACCTACTACGAGTACGACGTGTACGAGCGCGCGTGCGGGGCCCACCGTGACGCGTACCGGATCGTGCACGACATCGACACCGACACCTGGTACTACAGCCCGGACCACTACAGCGACTTCTACCAGATGTCCTAGCCCGTACCAGATGTCCTAGCCCGGTGCGCTAGCCCGGGACGCTCAGGTGCCCGGGCCCCTTGCGGGGTCCGGGCATAATCGCCTCATGACGACGACGTCGAGCGCCGGCGAGATCGCGCGCGCAGTGCGAGCCGGGCAGCTGCGCCCCACGGACGCGGTCCGGCAGTCCCTGGACCGGATCGCGCGGCTGGAGCCGGGGATCGGCGCGTTCCGCACGGTCCGGGCTGAGAGCGCGCTCGCCGAGGCCGCGCAGGTCGAGGCGCGGGCGGATCTGGCCGAGCTGCCGCTCGCGGGCGTGCCCGTCGCCGTCAAGGACAACATCGAGGTCGCGGGCGAGCCGATGCGCAACGGCTCGGCGGCCACCGACGAGGCGCCGAGCGCCCGGGACCATCCGGTGACGGCCCGGCTGCGCGCGGCCGGCGCGGTCGTCGTCGGGCTGACGAACGTGCCCGAGCTGTGCCTGCCGCCGACGACCGACAGCGTCTACGGCATCGCGCGCAACCCCTGGGACCGCGGCCGCACGCCGGGCGGTTCGTCCGGGGGAAGCGCGGCGGCGGTCGCCGCGGGCATGGTGCCGTTCGCGCACGGCAACGACGGCCTGGGCTCGATCCGGATCCCCGCCGCGTGCTGCGGGCTGGTCGGCATTAAGCCGGGCACCGGCGTCGTCCCGGTGAGCATCGACGGCACGCCGGTCTGGGGCGGACTGTCCGAGAACGGCCCGCTGGCCGCGACCGTGCAGGACACCGCGCTCGCGCTGTCCGTGATGGCGGCCAATCCGGCTCTTGCCACGCTGGGCGATCCGGGCCGGCTGCGCATCGGCTTCTCCCTCCGCCAAGCCCAGGCCGGCCTGCCGATCGACCCGCAGTTCGTCACCGCCGCCAAGGCCATCGCCGCCGCGTTCGCGGAGATCGGGCATCCGGTCACGCCGCATACGACGCCTTATCCGCTGTGGCTGGGCAACGGCGCCGTCCGCAGCTGGTTCAGCTTCGCGGCCGAGACGTCCGGGCCGCTCGAGCGCGCCCGGCTCGATCGGCGCACGAGGCAGATGGCTGCGATCGGCCGCACGCTCAACTCCCTCCGCCTCGACGGCGCCGGTTCCCGGGCCAGGTGGCGCGACGGCGCCGCCGAGCAGTTCTTCGGCGACGCCGTCGACGTGCTGCTCCTCCCCGCGCTCTCGCAGCCGCCCGCGGCCGCTCACCGCTGGGGACAGCGCGGCGCCCTGCCGAACACGGTCACGAGCCTCAAGGTCGCCAGCCTCTTCGCTCCGTGGAACATCGCCGGCTGGCCCGCGATGAACGTGCCGGCCGGCGTCGACGACCGCGGCCTGCCGATCGGCGTCCAGCTCGTCGCCCGACCCGGCCACGAGCACACGCTGCTGAACCTGGCCGCGCAGTTGGAGGCCGTGCGCCCGTGGCCGCTGCGTGCGCCGGGGTTCTAGCCCAAGCACTCCTCCCGCCGCGAGATCCGCTCGCGGATCTCGGCGAGCACCTGCTCCGCGGGCCGGGCACCTGCGCGGCGGCCGTCGCGCAGGCGCAGCGAGACGGCGTCGTTCGCGGCTTCCTGCGGGCCGATGACCGCCTGGTACGGCACGAGGCGGGCCTCGCGGATGCGGGCACCGAGGCTGCCGCGTTCTGGATCCCGGAGTTCGGCGCGCAGGCCCGACTCCAGGCAGCGGGCGAGGACGGCTCGGGCCTGCGGGAGCTCGGCGTCGGTGAGCGGCAGAACGGCGATCTGGACGGGCGCGAGCCACGCCGGGAAGCTGCCGCCGTGCACCTCGATCAGGTGCGAGACGACGCGCTCGACGCTGCCGATGACGCTTCGGTGCACCATCACGGGCCGGTGCCCGGCGCCGTCCGCGCCGGTGTAGCGCAGGTCGAACTGCTCGGGCTGGTGGAAGTCGACCTGCACGGTGGACAGGCTGAATTCGCGACCGGCGCTGTCGTGCACCTGCACGTCGATCTTCGGCCCGTAGAACGCCGCCTCCCCCTCCGCCTCCTCGTAGTCGAGCCCTGACGATTTCAGGATCTCGCGGAGCAGAGCGGTCGAGCGCCGCCACATCTCCGGGTTCTCGACGTACTTGCCGCCGGGACCGGGCAGCGAGAGCCGGTAGCGGGCGCCCACGATGCCCAACTGGCCGTGGGCCTCCCGGATCAGCGCGAGCGCCGCCTCGGCCTCCTCGGCGACCTGCTCCGCGGTGCAGAAGATGTGCGCGTCGTTGAGCTGGATCGAGCGGACGCGGTTGAGGCCGCCGAGCACGCCGGACAGCTCAAGCCGGAACATGCCGCCGAGCTCCGCCATCCGCAGCGGCAGTTCGCGGTAGCTGTGCGCGCGGGAGCGGTAGATCAGCGCGTGGTGCGGGCACAGGCTCGGCCGCAGCAGAACCTGCTCGCCGCCGACCTCCATCGGCGGGTACATGTCCTGCTGGTAGTGGGACCAGTGCCCTGAGATCTCGTACAGCTCGCGCTTGCCGAGGACGGGCGAGTACACGTGCCGGTATCCGGCGCGCTGCTCGAGTCCGCGCACGTATTCCTCGAGTTCGTGGCGGATCACGGCGCCGTCCGGCAGCCAGTAGGGCAGGCCCGCGCCCATCAGCGGATCGGTGTCGAAGAAGCCGAGCTCGCGGCCGAGTCTGCGGTGGTCGTTCACGGTGGTCTCCCTGGTCTCGGGAGGGCGGGCGGCCTGCGGGAACGCGAGAACGGCGAAGCCCCGGGCGCTCGCCCGGGGCTTGCAGAAGATGACATTCGTCAGCGCGCCGGGACAGCCTCCGGCGTCGTCGTCTGCGGTGCGCGCTGCATCATGGGATGGACCGTAGCAGAGCGCCCGAAGACCCGCATCCCCTTAACAAGCGTTACCCGAATGATCTTGCGGAATATACATGAATGTGATATGCTGTCATATATTCTCCGGGAATTCCTGTTAGCCTCCGCGCTATGACCGAGAACATGCCCGGAATTCTCTATCCTGCCGCGAACGCCGACGGTCCGCGGCCCGGCCTGTTGCTGATCCACGGCGGCGCGGGGCTCGATGACCACGCCCGCGGGCAGGCCGGGCGCTACAGCCGCCTCGGGTACACGGTGCTGGCCTGCGACCTGTTCGGTCCGGGGGTCGCGGGCGATCGTGCGCGCATCATCGAGACGGTCACCGCGCTGCGCGACGATCCGGACCTGCTCGTGGCCCGCGGCCGCGCGGCGTTCGAGGCGCTGGTGCAGTCGTTCGAGACGGACGGCCGCGCGGCGGCGATCGGCTTCTGCTTCGGCGGGCTCGCGGCGCTCACCTTGGCGCGCGCCGGCCTGCCGTTGGCCGCGGCGGTGAGCATGCACGGCAGCCTCGCGACGCCGCGTCCGGCGGAGCCCGGCGCCGTGCGCGCGCGGCTCCTCGTCTGCCACGGGGCACGGGATCCGCACGTCCCGATGACCGATGTCGCCGCGTTCGCCGCCGAGATGACCAACGCCGAGGCCGACTGGCAGCTGAACGTCTACGGCCGCGCCATGCACGGGTTCACCCACGATCACGCCGTTCCCGGCGCGATCCCCGGCGTCGAATACGACCGCGAGGCCGACGAACTGTCCTTCGCCGCCGCGCGCGGGCATCTGGAGCGGTGCTTCTCCCGGTAATGATCAGTTGCCGCGTTCGCCGTGCCAGTGCGCGAGTTTTCCGGCGCGGCTGACGGCGCGGACCCGGCGCTCGGTGTCCCGGCGGACGCGTGACGCGGCGACGATGACGAGGCGGTCGCCGACCTGCAGCCGCGTCGTCGGGGCGGGGACGAAACCGCGGCCGTCCCGCACGACGAGGGACATGCTCGCGCCCTCGGGCAGCCGCAGCTCCCACAGTTCGACGCCGTGCAGATGCGAGCCCTCGGGGATCTGCACCTGGAGCATCACGGCGTGCAGGTCCTCCAGCGGCGCGGACTCGACGTCGAGTTCGGTCGGTTCGGCGGACGTGAGGACGCCGAGTCTTCGGGCGACGGCGGGCAGCGTCGGACCCTGCACGAGGGTGAAGCCGCCGACCACGAGGAATACGAGGTCGAACAGGCGCGAGGCCTGCGGCACCCGCGCGCTCATCGGGATCGTCGCGAGCACGATGGGCACGGCTCCGCGCAGTCCGGCGTAGGACAGGAAGGCCTGTTCCCGCCGGCGTATCCGCAGGCCGATCGTGGATATCAGGACCGCGAGGGGCCGCGCGACGACCGTCAGCACCAGGCCGATGACTATCGCGGGCACGATCTGCGCGGGCAGCCGGGAGGGCGCGGCGAGCAGGCCGAGCATCACGAACAGGCCGATCTGCGCCAGCCAGGCGATGCCCTCGGCGAAGCCGCGCGTCGCGGCGCGGTGCGGCAGCCGGACGTTGCCGAGGACCAGGGCGGCGACGTACACCGCGAGGAAGCCGCTGGCGTGCGCCGTCGAGGCCGCGCCGTAGCCCGCGACGATGATCGCCAGGACGGCGATCGGGTACAGGCCGGAGGCGGGCAGCGCGACGCGGCGCAGCACCTCGGCGCCGAGCAGGCCGAGCGCCAGGCCGATCGCGGCGCCGACGATCAGCTCGTAGACGACCTCGCCGGCGATGAACACGCCGGAGGGATGGTGCCCGCCCGCGCTCAGCAGCGTCACGGCGAGCACCGAGGGCGGGTCGTTGAGGCCTGATTCGCCTTCCAGGATCCCGGACAGCCGGGGTGGCAGCGGCAGTTTCCGCAGCACCGAGAACACGGCCGCGGCGTCGGTCGGCGCGAGCACGGCGCCGAGCAGCAGCGCCTGCCGCCAGGGCAGGTCGACGAAGACGTGCGCGGCGACGGCGACGATCACGGTCGTGATGCCGACGCCGACCGTGGCCAGCAGCAGCGCCGGGGTCGCGCCCGCCCGGGCGGTGTCCAGCCGCGTGGTCAGACCGCCCTCGGCCAGGATGAGCACCAGCGCGCTCAGCCCGAGCACCTCGGCCAGGCCCGCGTCGTCGAAGCGGATGCCGAATCCGGACTCGCCGAGCAGCAGCCCGAGGCCGAGGAAGACCAGCAGGCCGGGCAGCCCGATCCCGTGCGCGAGCCGGGCCGCGCCGATGGCCGCGAGCACCACGGCGGCGCCGATGAGCAGCAGCACGTCGAGGTTGGCGGGGTGCAATGATCGGCCCGTCGTCGAAGGTGAAGGTGAGGGTCCTCCAGGATAACGGCGGGGACGATCTCTGTCAGTGCTCGGCGCTCAACTGTGACCGTTCGCAGGTTGACTCTCACGCAGCGAGTCGCTTGCGGTGCCGCAGATGCCGGGGCGTGCCGGCGAGCGGCGGCGGGGGCACCACGAACACGGAGCAGTCCGCGTGGGCGATGCAATAGCCTGCGACGTGGCAGTGGGTGAGCCGGTGGAACACGCCGTGCCGGCCCGAGCCGACCACGATCAGGTCGTCCGGCTGGTCGGCGACGTCCACCAGGGCGGCGCCGGCCGGGCCGCGCACCACCTGCGGCTCGCAGTCGATGTCGATCGGGACCGCGCCGAGGCCCTCCTCGAACGCGGCGTTCAGCCGGTGCTCGGCGCTCTGCCACCAATCGCGTTCGAGTTCGGGGACCGGGCGCAGCCTCGCGGTGCTCTCGCCGCCGGGCGGCGTCCAGGCGAGCACCGGATACAGCGGAGCCCGCCAGGCTCGGGAGAACTCGACCGCGCGTCGCAGGGCGTGCAGACTGCCAGGAGACCCGTCGACGCCGACGATCACGCGGCCGATGCTGGTTGGCATCATGGCGTCCCTCCTACCAGGACGCCTTCAGTCTATCCGGGCCGCCGGTTTTCGCCACCGAGGGGCGCGCGAGGCTTTTCGTTCAGCGGTTGAGATAGGCCAGGACGGCCAGCACCCGCCGGTTGTCGTCGTCCGAGGGCGGCAGGTCCAGCTTGGCGAAGATGTTCGAGGTGTGCTTCGCCACGGCCCGCTCGGTGACGACGAGCTTCGCCGCGATCGCCGCGTTGGAGCGGCCCTCGGCCATCAGCCCGAGCACCTCGAGCTCGCGCGGGGTGAGGGTGCCCAGCGGCTCCTTCGCGCCGCCGTGCGCCAGCAGCTTCGCGATCACTTCGGGGTCCATGGCGGTTCCTCCGGCGGCCACCCGGCGCACCGCGTCGACGAACTGGGCCGCGTCGAAGACCCGGTCCTTGAGCAGGTAGCCGATCCCGCCAGCGCCGTCCGCCAGCAGTTCGCGGGCGTAGAGCTGCTCCACGTACTGGGAGAGCACCAGCACCGGCAGGCCGGGGACCCGGGCGCGGGCCGCCAGGGCGGCCCGCAGCCCCTCGTCGGTGAAGGTCGGCGGCATCCGCACGTCCACCACCGCGACGTCCGGCCGGTGCTCGATCATGGCCTCCAGCAGGCCGGGCCCGTCGCCGACCGCCGCGACGACCTCGCAGCCGTGCGCGATCAGCAGCCTGGCCAGGCCCTCCCTCAGGAGGTAGAGGTCTTCGCCGAGGACGACGCGCACGGGATCTCCAAGGTCACTTCGGTGGGGCCGCCGACGGGGGAACGCACGGCCATGACGCCGTCGAATGTACCGATCCGCCGCTCGATCCCGGCCAGTCCGCTGCCGGTCGAGCCCACCGTGGCGCCGCCGCGGCCGTCGTCGGTGCAGGTCACCCGCAGCCGGCCGTCCCGGTGCCACAGGTCGATCCGGACGCGGGTCGCGTGCGCGTGCTTGGCCGCGTTGGTCAGCAGCTCGCTGACCGCGAAGTACGCCGCCGACTCGACCGCGGGTTCGAGCCGTCCGGGCAGGTCGGCGGTGACGTCCACGTGCAGCGGGCTGTCCAGGGCCAGCGCGCGCACGGCGTCGCCGAGGCCGCGGTCGGAGAGCACCGGGGGATGGATGCCGCGTACCAGTTCCCTGAGCTCGGTCAGCGCCTTGGCCGAGGACTCGCGCGCCTCCGCCATCAGCGCCTTCGCCGCCTCCGGGTGCTGGTCGATCAGCGCCTCGGCGGCGCCGAGGTTCATGCCCATGGCGACGAGCCTGGCCTGCGCGCCGTCGTGCAGGTCGCGCTCGATCCGGCGCAGCTCGGCGGCCTGGGTGTCGACCGCGTCGGCCCGGGTCTCGGTCAGCCGGGCCACGCGGCGGTTGAGCGCGGCCTCGCGGGCCGTGGCGGTCGGGCCGAGCAGCACGGAGGTCCACCGCGCGTGCAGCCGGATCAGCGCCGGCCCGGCGTACGCGCCGCCGACCAGGAACGCGGCGCCGACCGGAAAGGCGGCCCAGCGCAGATTCGTCAGCGCGCCGGACTTCGAGACGTGCACGAAGGTGTACCAGTCGTTCATGCCCGCGTTCGTGAGCGTCGGCCAGAGGATGCCGATCACGAAGCCGTACACGCCGTAGAGCACCAGGCCCGCGGCGAAGCTCGCGATGGTCACGCCGACGACCGAGTCCAGGATCGCCCAGGCGAAGTCGCGCCAGGTCTGGGTGTCGCTGACCCGCGCGAGCAGCCGGCGCAGCATCCCGCCGAGGCCGGGCTCCGCGGCCAGCTCCGGCGGAATCGGCCGGTACGGCTCCTCTATCTCGACGCCGCCCCACTCCCGCGCCAGCCGCCTGGCCGTGTTCGCGGTGGAGCGCAGCATGGCCAGCGTGGCCGGCAGCAGCAGCAGTCCGACGCCCATCGACGAGACCAGCGAGCCCGCGGTCACCACGAGGCTCCACAGGATCGCGTTCCACATCCCGAAGCCGATCAGCGCCCAGCCCCGCAGCGGCGCCAGCAGCAGCCGCTCCTTCAGTTCTCCCATGGCTCCAAGTCTCGCGGTCGCGCGGCGCGCGCGCACTGGCCCCAGGCACCCGGCCTGGGGTGTACTCAGTGCCACCCCCAAGACACCGGTTGGCCGGATGTCGATGCTGACGTCCCGTCAATAGCGTGGTGTCCGAGCCGGTGACCTGCACCGGAATCGGAAATCCCAGGGGGATGGACACCATGGCGCACAGACGCAGGCCCGCCGCCGCGCTCGGCGGCTGGAGCGCGGCACACCGCAAGACCGCAGTGTTCGGCTGGCTGTTCTTCGTGATCCTCGCGACGGTGATCGGCGGCGCGGTCGGGCAGAAGCAGCTCACCGATGCGCAGCAGGGGGTGGGCGACTCGGCGCGGGCGGTGCAGATCCTGCAGGACGCCGGCATCTCCGACCCGGCCTCCGAGATGGTGCTGGTGCACAGCACGACGCAGACGGCCGACGCCGCGACCTACCGCGAGGCCGTGGACCAGGTCCTCGCCGCCGTGCGCGGGACCGGGCAGACCGACAACCTGCAGAGCCCTTATGCGACGGGGCTGATCTCCAAGGACCGGCACTACGCGCTGGTCGAGTTCGACATGACCGGCGACGCGTCGAGCGCCGACGGCCGGGTGCAGCCGGTGCTCGACGCCGTCGCGAAGGTGCAGGCGGCGAATCCCGGCCTGCGGATCAGCGAGGTCGGCGACGCGTCCGGCAGCCACTGGGTGAACGAGACGCTCGGCACCGATTTCAAGCGCGCCGAATGGACCGCCGTGCCGCTCGCCTTCGGCATCCTGCTCGCCGCCTTCGGCGCGCTGATCGCCGCGGTGCTCCCGGTGCTGCTCGCGGTCACGGCGTTCATGGCGGCGCTCGGCCTGCTCGACCTGATCTCGCACGCGGTGCCGCAGTCCTCCTCGTCCAACTCCGTCATGCTGCTGATGGGCCTGGCGGTCGGCGTCGACTACTGCCTGTTCTACCTGCGCCGGGAGCGCCAGGAGCGCGCGGCCGGGCGTGACCCGAAGGACGCACTCAGCGTCGCGGCGGCCACCTCGGGCCACTCGGTGCTGGTCTCCGGCCTGACGGTGATGGTCGCGATGGCCGGCATGTTCATCACGGGGATGCACATCTTCGAGGGCTTCGCGCTCGCCTCGATCCTGGTCGTGGCCATCGCGATGGTCGGCTCGGTCACGGTGCTCCCCGCGCTGCTCGCGATGCTCGGCGACCGGATCGACTGGGGCCGGCGCAAGTCCAGGCGCCACCGTCCGGCCAACCCCGACGGCGGCCGGGTCTGGAACGCCACGATGGGCAAGGTGCTCGACCACCCCAAGGGCTTCGCGACCGCCGCCGCGGCCTTCCTGATCCTGCTCGCGCTCCCGGCGCTCGGGCTGCGCACCGCGTCGCTCGACGTGAACCAGCAGCTGCCCGCCGCCTCGCCGCTGGTGCAGACCTACGACGCGATCAGCGCCGAGTTCCCGGCCAGTCCGGCGCCCGGCATGATCGTGCTGCAGACCCCTGATGTGAAGTCGAGCGCGGTGGTGGAGGGGATCGCCGCGTTCAAGTCCGAGGCGGCGGCGGACGGCGCCCTGGGCTCCGGTCCGGTGCAGGTGACCTCCTATCCGGCACAGCACGTGGTGAAGATCCTCTTCCCGGTCGCCGGACAGGGCCGCGACGCGCGGGCCATCGCCTCGCTGAACACGCTGCGCGGCACGGTGGTTCCGCACACGCTCGGCGCGATCCCGCACACCACGGCCCTGGTCGGCGGCAGCCTCGCCTTCAGCACGGACTTCAACGGCCGGCTCGACGCCACCATCCTGCCGGTGTTCCTGTTCGTGCTCGGAGTCACCTTCCTGGTGATGCTGCTCGCCTTCCGCAGCTGGGTGATCGCGGCCACCGCGATCGTGCTGAACCTGCTGTCGACCGGCGCGGCGTACGGCGTGATGGTCGCGATGTTCCAGCACGGCTGGGGTTCGGGCCTGATCGGCACGAAACCGGTCGGCGCCCTGGAGTCCTGGATCCCGCTGTTCGTGTTCGTGGTCCTGTTCGGGCTCAGCATGGACTACCACGTGTTCGTGGTCTCCCGGATCCGCGAGGCGCACGACCGGGGCCTGTCGACCAAGGACGCGGTGGCCCAGGGGCTGCGCGCCACGGCTGGCACGATCACCAGCGCCGCGGCGATCATGGTGGCGGTGTTCGCGGTGTTCGGCACGCTGAGCATGCAGGACTTCAAGCAGCTCGGCGTCGGCCTCGGGGCGGCGATCCTGCTGGACGCGACGGTGATCAGGGTGCTGCTCCTGCCGACGGTGATGACGCTGCTGGGCGAGCGCAACTGGCGCCGCCCGCGCCGCGGCCGCGACGAACCCGCCCTAGATCTCGAGGGCGCAGCGCGCGGCGCCGATCAGGCCGGCATCCCGGCCTAGGGTCCCCGGCAGCGCCTTCACCCGCTGCACGAAGCCGAGGGACGCGCGGCGCTTGAGGTGGGCCCGGAGCGGATCGAGAAGCACCGGGCCCGCCGCCGCCACTCCCCCGCCGATGACGACGACGTCGAGATCCACCAGCGCGGCCGCGCCGACGATTCCGCAGGCCAGCGCGTCAGCCGCCCGATCGAAGGCGGCCCGCGCCACGGAGTCGCCGGCGCGCGCGTCGTCCGCCAGCTCCTTCGCGCTCGCGCCCCGCCAGCCGAACTGCGCCGCCCAGCGCACCATCGAGGGCCCACTGCCCAGGGCTTCCACGCACCCTGTCATACCGCAGGCGCACAGGACCGGCTCCAGGTCGGTCGGCATGTGCCCGAAGTGGCCCGCGTTCCCGGTCGGCCCCGGATAGGCGCGCCCCCTCAGCACGAGGCCGCCGCCGACGCCGGTGGACACGACGATGCCCAGCATCGCCTCCGCGCCGGCGCCCGCCCCGCGCCAGTGCTCGCCGACGGCGGCGGCCACCGCGTCGCCCACCAGCACGGTCTCCGCACCCGGGAAGGCTTCGGCCACCGTGTCGCACAGCGGGAAATCGCGCCAGGACGGGATGTTCACCGGGCTGACCGTTCCCGCGACCATGTCCAGCGGGCCGGCCGAGGCCAGCCCGATCGTGCGCGGGCGCTCGTTTCCGAGCACCGTCTTCGCCAGTTCGATCAATGTGTCGGCGACCGCGGAGGACGGGGTCGGGATCTCGCCCCGGCTCATCACCCCGCCCTGCTCGTCCACCACTGCGGCGGCGAGCTTCGTGCCGCCGATGTCGATCGCCAGGATCGGTGCGTTCGCGGTCACGGCGTGGTCCTCTCGGAGCGATTCGGGTTCACGGGCTCAGCAGCGTCGTGAGCTGGGGTGCGAAGGCGCGGTGGAAGACGAGCGAGGCCGCGCCGACCGCGCCGGCGCTGCTGCCCGCCGGAGAGAGCGAGACAGGGGCCTTATGCACGCGGCGGGCGATCGGGCGGACGGAGAGCGCCTCGTCGATCGCCTCGCGGTAGATCTCGCCGACCGGGCCGAGCGCCGGGCCGCCGAGCACGAACAGCTCCACGTCCAGCATGTTCGCGACGCTGACCGCGACATCCGAGAGGTACCCGGCGACCCGGTCCACGACGGAGCGCGCCAGCGGATCGCCGTCGGCGGCGGCGCAGATCGCGTCGTGGTCCACCGTCGCCGGATCACGTTCGTACGCGGCGGCGAGTGCTCCGCCGCCGCCGTCCGCGAGCAGCTTGTGCGCGTCGGCGACCATCGCATCTGGGCACGCGACGGCCTCGAGGCAGCCGCGGTTGCCGCAGTAGCACTGCGGACCGGCCGGCGCGACGGTGATGTGGCCGAGCTCGGCGGCGTTGCGATAGGCGCCGCGGAAGACCTGGCTGCTCAGGAAGAGCCCGCCACCGATGCCAGTGCCCATATACACGTATACGAAATTGCCGACGTTCTTCGCCACCCCCGACCACCGTTCGCCGATCGCGGCGGCCGTGGCGTCGTTGTCCAGCGTCACGGGCAGTCCCGTGGCCTGCGCGAGCAGCTCGCCGAGCGGGACCTGCTCCCAGCCGGCGAGCCGCGGCGGGTAGAGCACCAGGCCGAGATCCTGGTCGATCGGCCCCGGGCACGCCAGGCCGACGCCGAGCATCTTGCGCTGCGGGACCCCGCCGTCGCGCACCACCTTGCGCACGGCCTTGGCCATCAGCGCGACGGCCTGCCCGGGCCGCACCGAGTGGTGTATCTCGCGCCGCGTCTCCGCGACGACTGTGCCCGCGAGGTCGACCAGTACCGCGTCGATCCAGCCCGGGTCGAAGTGCAGGCCCACGGCGTAGCCCGCGGTCGGCTCGACCCGCAGCGTGGTGCGCGGCTTGCCGCTGCCGGACGGCCCGGCCGAGGGCCGCGCGCCGTCCTCGCGCACCAGGCCGTCGGCCAGCAGCCGGCGCACGATCACCGAGATGGTCTGCGCCGTCAGCCCGGTGCGCTGCGCGAGCTCCACGCGGCTGGTCGTCCCCGAGGACCTGATCGCGTCCAGCACCACGTTCTGGTTGTAGCTGCCCACCTTCGGCAGGTTGGTTCCCGCCTGCTGCCGCATCCGCACTCCTGACCTTCCCGACGCACTCCGAAGAGTTTGTACATCAAATGGATTTACGAAGGAAGCCCGGGGTCCGATCCGGGAGTCGCTTTACCGTTTATACACCGATTCGCCCGTAAAAGATGGGATTTCCAATAACGATTCAGTAGCGGCGATGAGCGGCCTTGACTTCATAAATCAAATGGACTTACGTAACTGACCAGCGATCGCTCCACCCGTCACACCGTCGTCACGGACCAGGAGATCCCATGCAAGGACGCAGAAAGATCGTCACGGCAGCCGGCGCGCTGCTGCTCGGGGCCGCGAGCGTGAGCGGCTGCACGCTCTCCTCGGGCTCCGCGTCGTCGAGCTCGAAGACGATCACCGTGGCCTATCAGGAGTTCGGCTCGTTCATCCAGCTCAACGCGGAGATGCAGACCCTCAAGAAGCAGTACGAGGCGGCGCACCCCGGCACCACGGTCAAGCTCGAGCCGATCCAGGCCTCGGAGAACGACTACTACACCAAGCTCACCCTGATGAACCGCTCGGCGTCGACGGCGCCGGACGTGATGTACGAGGACACCTTCCTGATCAACTCGGACATCCAGGCCGGCTACCTCGCGCCGCTCGACTCGTACCTGTCGAAGTGGTCGGACTGGAGCGAGTTCACCGCCACCGCGAAGAGCGCGGCGGTCGGCCAGGACGGCAAGACCTACGGCGTGCCGATGGGCACCGACACCCGCGCGCTCTACTACAACAAGACGCTGTTCAAGCAGGCCGGCATCGCCGTGCCCTGGCAGCCGAAGACCTGGGCCGACGTGCTGTCGGCGGCCGAGACGATCAAGGCCAAGCTGCCCGGCGTGACGCCGCTGAACGTCTACTCCGGCAAGGGCGCCGGCGAGGGCGCGACGATGCAGGGCCTGGAGATGCTGCTCTACGGCACCGGCGACCAGCTCTACGATTCGGCCACCAAGAAGTGGACGCCCTCGACGCCCGGCATGCTCGCGTCGCTGAACTTCGTCAAGCAGATCTACACCACCGGCCTTGCCCCGGACGTGCAGGACGCGCTGAACCCGAACTTCGGCACCACGATCTCGACCGAGCTGATCCCGCAGGGCAAGCTCGCCATCGACCTCGACGGCTCCTGGCTGCCGAGCACCTGGACCTCGACCGGGGCCAAGCCGTGGTCCGCGTGGTCGAGCACGATGGGGGTGGCCGCGATGCCCACCCAGAACGGCCAGGCGCCCGGCACGACGAGCATGTCCGGCGGCTGGGTGCTCTCCGTCGGATCGCACGCCCCGGACAAGCAGGCCGCCTTCGACTTCGTGTCGCTGGCCGAGAACAAGGCCAACGCGCTGAACTACGACATCACCGCGGGCCAGATCGCCGAGCGGACCGACGTCGCCGCGGACCCCTCGTACCTCTCGACGAACCCGACGACGGAGTTCTTCACGAACCTGGTGAAGGTGACGCACTTCCGGCCCACCTACCCGGTCTATCCGCAGATCTCGGACCAGATCCAGGTCGCGATGGAGTCGGTGATGACCGGGCAGTCCTCGCCGTCCTCCGCGATGTCCACGCTCGCCACGCAGGTGAGCGGGATAGCCGGCTCGTCGAACGTGGCCGCCGGCTGATGACCGTCGCGACCCAGTCGCCGCGCACGGCGCGCCTCCCCCTGAACAAGGGGGGTGCGCGCCGCCCGCGCCGCGTGCGCCGTCTGCTCGGCCGCCTGCTGCCGCTCGGCCCGGCGCTGCTGCTGCTCGCCGTCTTCTTCGCCGGGCCGCTCATCTGGAGCGTCTACACCGCGTTCACCGACATGGCGCTGTCCGGCGCGGCCACCACCGAGTTCACCGGCCTGGAGAACTTCCGCCGGATGTTCGCCGACCCGGTGTTCGTCAAGTCGCTGGAACTGACCGTGATCTTCGTGATCGGGTCCGCGGTGATCGGGCAGAACCTGCTCGGCATGCTGCTCGCGCTCATCCTGCGCGGGCGCGGCGGAGCCGTGCGCACGATCGTCAACGGCGTCGTGATCGGCGCCTGGGTGGTGCCGGAGGTGGTCGCCGGATTCGCCTGGTACGCCTTCCTGTACAAGACCGGCACACTGAACGCGATCCTCGGCCATTTCGGCCTCTCCCAGGACTGGCTCTACACGATGCCGATGCTCGCGGTGATCCTCGCGAACACCTGGCGCGGCACGGCGTTCTCCATGCTGGTCTACTCGGCCGCGCTCTCGGACGTGCCGCCGGAACTGCTGGAGGCGGCGGCCGTGGACGGCGCGTCCTCGTGGAAGCGGCTGCGCTACGTCACGCTGCCGCTGATCCGCCGCTCGATCGTCAGTAACCTGATGCTGATCACGCTGCAGACGCTCGCCAGCTTCGGCCTCATCTACGTGATGACCGGCGGCGGCCCGGGCAACGCCAGCTCGACCACGCCGCTGTACATGTACCAGGAGGCCTTCCAGTTCTACCAGCTGGGCTACGGCACCGCGATGGCGCTCGTCCTGCTCGTGCTCGGCGCCCTGTTCTCGCTGATCTACCTGCGCCTGATCAAACTGGAGGACTCGTGAGCGAGCTTGCGGGCGAACAATCGAGCACGGCGCTCGCGCGAATGCGCACCGAGCGCCGGCGAGGTGGTCGACGGGGCGCTGCGAGCGGGATCACGTCCCCGAAGAAGGGCCCCGCGGCACTCGCGTCGTACGCGGTGATCCTGGTCCTCTTCCTGGCCTTCCTGCTGCCGTTCGCCTGGCTGATCCTGTCCTCGATCGAGACCGGATCCGGCCTGAACGCGTCGCCGACCTGGCACTTCACGCTGGCGAACTTCAAGGCGATCATGAACGTCGCCACCGTCTACCAGCCGATGCTCAATTCCCTGATCCTCTCGGCCGGCACCGCGGCCCTGACGGTGGTCTGCTCGGCGCTGGCGGCCTATCCGCTCTCGCGCTTCCACATGCGCTTCGGCCGTTCGTTCCTCTACACGATCCTGTTCGCGACCGGGCTGCCGATCACGGCGGTGATGGTGCCGGTCTACTCGCTCTACGCGCGCTTCAACCTCGTGGACTCGGAGCCCGCGACCGTGCTGTTCATGACGGCCAGCTCGCTGCCGTTCGCCATCTGGATGACGAAGAACTTCATGGACGGCGTGCCGGTCTCGCTGGAGGAGGCCGCGTGGACCGACGGCGCGAACTGGCTTCAGTCGCTGTGGAGCGTCGTGCTTCCGCTGATGGCGCCCGGCATCGTCGTCGTGTTCATCTTCACCTTCGTGATGCAGTGGGGGAACTTCTTCGTCCCGTTCATCCTGCTGCTCACGCCGGACAAGCAGCCGGCCTCGGTGACGATCTACACCTTCTTCTCCCAGTACGGCGAGGTCGCGTACGGGCAGCTCGCGGCGTTCTCGATCATCTACACGGCGCCGGTCATCGCGCTCTACGGCGTTCTGTCCAAGTTCCTCGGCGGCGCGTTCAACCTGACGGGGGCGGTCAAGGGCTGAATCGGCTTTACCCCCGCCTTACGCGCAAGCTGATTCCATTGAGCTATGTCGGGGTATCTTCGCACGCTCATCGCGTTGGCCTGCGCGGCGCTCGTATGCGGCATCGTCGTCGGCTGCAAGGCGGAGCAGGCTGCTTCGAGCTCGACGACGACCGCGGGCACGGCGCCGATCCCGGTCGGGTCCACCGGCTACTCGCTGCGGATCGGCGGGCTGACGCGGACGTACCACGTGTACCGGCCCGCCGGAGTCGCGTCGGCGGCGCCGCTCGTCGTGTTCCTGCACGGCGGCTTCGGCAGCGGCGAACAGGCGGAGCAGTACTACGGCTGGGACGCCGAGGCGGATGCGCACGGCTTCTTCGTCGCGTATCCGGACGGGTACGACCGCGCGTGGAACGTCGGCGGCGGCTGCTGCGGCCAACCGGCGTCGCGCGACATCGACGACGTGGCGTTCATCAGCGCGATGGTGACGCAGATCGAGCGCGGAGCGCCGGTGGACGCCCGGCGCGTGTTCGCGACCGGGATCTCCAACGGCGGGATGATGGACTACCGGCTGGCGTGCTCGACGACGATCTTCGCGGCGATCGGGCCGGACTCGGCCACCGAGCTCGGCGCGTGCGCCGACCCCGCGCGGATCTCCGTCATCCACATCCACGGCACGGCCGATCACAACATCCCGTACGACGGCGGGCCCGGCGACGGGTACGCGCACATCGACGGGCCCGCGGTGCCGAGCGTCATCGCGACCTGGCGCCAGGTGGACGGCTGCGCGGCACCGAGCAGCACGATCAGCGGCGCGGTGACCACCTCTGTCGCGCACTGCCCGGACGGGCGCGGCGTCACCCTGATCACGATCGCGGGGGCCGGGCATCAGTGGCCGGGCAGTCCCGACCGGCCGCTCATCCAGAAGGCACTCGGCCTCGACACGCCGTCGACCGCGCTCGACGCCACCGTCGTCATCTGGTCGTTCTTCGCCGGGCAGCCCTGAACCGCCCGGGTTAGCCTGGCCCCATGCGCGCAGTCACGTACGACTCCTATGCCCCGGACAACTCGAAGCTGCGGGTCGGCGAGGTCGCGGACCCGAAGGTCGGCCCCGGCCAGGTGCTGATCCAGGTCAAGGCGGCCTCCGTCAACCCGGTCGACTGGAAGGTGATGGCCGGGGGCCTCGACGGGATGATGGACGCCGTCTTCCCGGTCATTCCGGGCTGGGACGTGGCCGGCGTCGTCACCCGGACGGGCCCGGACACGCCGGAATTCGCCGAGGGCGACGAGGTCATCTCGTACGCGCGCAAGGACGTCGTCGGCGCGGGCACCTTCGCCGAGTACGTCGCCGTCGCGGCGCCGCACGTCGCGCGTAAGCCGAGCGGCCTGGACTGGCCGCAGGCCGGCGGCCTGCCGCTGGCCGGGCTGACCGCGCTGCGCTGCCTCGAACGGCTCGAGGTGGGGGTCGCCGACGTGCTGCTCGTGCACGGCGCGGCCGGCGGCGTCGGCAGCCTCGCGGTGCAGCTCGCGGTGGCGCGCGGGGCACGCGTGATCGGCACCGCCTCCGAACGCAACCACGCGTTCGTCCACGCGCTCGGCGGCGAGCCTGTGACGTACGGCGACGGCGTCGTCGACCGGATCAAGAGTCTGAGCCCGGTCGGGGTGACCGCCGTCGCCGACTTCGTCGGCGGGCAGCTGGAGACGACCCTCGCCGTGCTCTCCCTCGGCGGCCGGCACGTCTCGGTCGCCGATCCGACCGTGGAGCAGCACGGCGGAGCGTGGGTGTGGGTGCGCCCGGACGGCGCCAAGCTGGCCGAGCTCGCCGAGACGGCCGACGCGGGCAGGCTGACCGTCGAGGTCGCGCAGACCTTCCCGCTGGACAAGGTGGGCGACGCCTTCGACGCCAGCCGGGGCGGCCACACCCGCGGCAAGCTCGTCATCGTGCCCTGAGGACCCTGCCGGGTCTCAGACCTCTTCCGTGCGGTTCACCGCGATCCGGATCGCGTCCTCGGTGATCCGGAAGTGGTCGCGGGCGATGTGCGCCGCCGTGTCCGGCTCCCCGCCGAGGACGGCGGCCGCGAGCGCACGGTGATGCGGCAGCGCGCGCTCGCGCAGCTCGGGGCTGAAGGGCTCGTGGCTGATCCCCAGGCTGACCTGCGCCAGCAGCTGCCTGCTGAGGGCGGCGAGGGACGCGTTGTGGGTGGCGGCGGCGATGCTGCGGTGGAATTCCACGTCCGCGGCGCGGGCCGCGGCGGAGTCGTGCGCGTGCTCGTAGCGCTGCAGCGCCGCGCCGATGGCGGCGTCGTCGGCCGTGGAGTGCCGCTCGGCCGCGGTGCGCGCGATCAGGGACTCGACCAGCCTGCGCAGATCGAAGAGCTCTTCCATCCGGCCCCACTCCTCCCCCAGCAGCGACTGCACGGCGCCGGCCGTGCGCATCCCCCAGTCCGTGCGCACGAACGAGCCGCCCGAGCGGCCGCGCCTGGCCTCGACGTAGCCGGCCTCGCGCAGGTCGGCCAGCGCGGCGCGCACGGTCACCCGGCTGACCTCGAGCATCGCGGCCAGCTCGCGCTCGGCGGGCAGCCGCTCGCCGGGACTGTAGTCGCCCACCGCGATGGCCGCGATGAGCCGGTCGGCCACGGCCCGCGCCGCGGTCACCGGGGAAACGGCGCCCACCCCCGTCACCGACGTCGCCCGAGGCGGGTCTGATGAGGTCATCGCTGCGGTTCCTCCGAAGGTATTCATGTGTGGGTGGCCGGCCCGTTGGGTGCGAGCCGGTGAACGCGAGTTGAAAAGTGGTCAAATCGGACGAGTAGTCCGCCAACCCTCGGTTCCACCGTAGATCCTCGCATCCCGAGGCCGTCCGCGATGCCCACCCACGTATGCATCTGGATCACGGACCCGGTCGAAGGAGTGTGCGCGACGCCTGATTCAGTCCTTCACCGATCCCGCCGTGATCCCGGCCGCCACGTACTTCTGCGCGATGACGAGCAGCACGGTCGCCGGGATCGAGGCGACCACCGCCGTCGCCATGATGGCGTTCCACTGCTGGTCGTTGTTGCCGATGTAGTGGTAGATCCCCAGCGTGATGGGCTGGTTCCCGCCGCCGGAGTCGAGTGTCGAGGCGAAGACGAAGTCCGACCAGGCCCACAGGAACGCGAACAGGGACACCGTGACGACGGCGTTCCGGCTGACCGGCAGGACGATCGACCAGAAGGTCCGGAAGCGTCCGGCGCCGTCGGTGACCGCCGCCTGGAGCAGTTCCTCGGGGATGGCGGACATGAACGCGGTGAAGATGAGCACGGCGAAGGGCACCGCGATCGTCGAGTCCGCGACCACGAGGCCGGGGATCGTGTTGATCCAGCCGGTCGAGAGCAGGATCGCGTAGAAGCCCATCGCCATGATGATGCCCGGGATCATCTGCGCGACGAGGAGCGCGAAGCTCAGGATCCCGCCGCCTTTCGGGCGAAGCTTCGCCAGGGCGTAGCCGGCCGGGGCCGACACGACGAGCGTGAGCGCGACCGTGAGCAGGCCGATCAGCAGGCTGTTGCTCAGGTACGGGAGCTGCTGGCTCAGCACGGCCCGGTACCCGGCGAGCGTGCCGCCGATCGGGATCAGGTTGGGCGGGTTCTTGCGCAGGTTCGCGTCCGTGGTGAAGGACGCGTTGACCATCCAGTACACCGGAAAGAGCATCAGGGCCGTGAGCACGACGCCGACGACGGTCTTCCCGCGCCTCTTCAGGGCCTTGTTCATGCCGCCTGCCTCCGCTGCACCCGGATGTAGACGAGCCCTGCGATCAGGGCCATGACGACGAGCAGGTTGCCCACCGCGGCGCCCGGCCCGAACTCGGGCAGCAGGTTGCCGAAGCCGAGCCGGTAGGACCAGGTGGCGAACGTGGTCGACGCGTCGACCGGGCCGCCCTTCGTCATGATCCAGATGATGTCGAACACCTTGAGCGTGTAGACCATCCCGAGCATCAGCGTGATCGCCGAGACCGGCCGCAGCAGCGGGAAGGTGATGCGCCGGAACTTCGTCCACGGACCGGCTCCGTCGATCGCCGCCGCCTCGCTCAGCGTGGCCGGGATCGCCTGAATGCCGCTGTAGAGCAGGACCAGGTTGAACGGGATGCCGATCCAGATGTTCGCGATGATCACCGAGGCCAGCGACCAGCTCGGCGAGGTCAGCCAGTTCACCGGCCCGATCCCGAGGAAGTGCAGGCCGTAGTTCACCACGCCCGAGCCGCTGTCCAGCATCCACGACCAGGTCGACGCGGACACGATCAGCGGCAGCAGCCAGGGCACCAGGAACAGTGCGCGCAGGATCGGCGAGAGCGGGAAGTGCTGTGCGAAGAACACCGCCAGCGCCATCCCGATCGTGAACTGGAACAGCAGGCTGATGAACGTGAACAGCAGGGTGTTGACCAGTGCCTTCACGAACGTCGGGTCGTGGATCACCGCGGTGTAGTTGGCGAATCCGGTGAACGGCGCGCCGCCGTGCACGAAGGAGTAGACGGTGTAGTCGCGCAGGCTCAGGTCGAGGTTGCGGTAGAGCGGATAGGCGTAGAAGGCCAGCAGGTAGACCGTCAGCGGCGTGAGGAACGCCCACGCCGCCAGTTGGGACGACCGGTTGCGCGAGCGCCGGGCACGGCCGGAGGCCGGGGCGTCGTTCGCCGCCCCGGCCCGGCCGCGCACAGACCGATCGAGAGTCTGTGAGCCGTTGTTCATGATTGATCAGCCAATCGCGTTCTGCGCCGCGGACTGCGCGGTGTTCAGCGCCGACTGCGGGCTCGCCGAACCGCTCAGCGCGGACTGGACGGCCGTCCACAGCTGCTCGCTGATCTTCGGGTACTTCGTGCCGAGGTTGTCGCTCGTGCGGCCCTTCGCCGTCTGCACGGCGGTGATCCACGGCTTGAGCGCGGCCGTCGTGTTCCCCTGCTGCGTCTGCACGGCGCTGGTCGCGCCGATGTAGGAGAGCGCGGTGTCCGTCGTGTAGGCGTTGTCCGAGCTGGTCAGGCAGGCGACGAGCTTTTCAGTGGTCGCATACCGCGAGGTGTTCGACTGCACCGGGACGGTGACGAACTCGCCGCCGGTCGGGGTCGGCGCGTTGCCGCCGTTCTGCGCCGGGATGTCGATGATCCCGAAGGGGAAGCTGCCCTTCTCGGCCGCCGAAAGCTCCCAGGTCCCGTTCTCGCTGAACGCCGTGTTCCCGGCCGCGAACTCGTTCCAGTTGTCCGGCTGCGTGTCGTTGAGCACGGAGTTCGGCGCGTAGCCGTCCTTGATCCAGGTGGTCCACAGGCTCAGCGCCGCGACCGCCTGGGAGGAGGAGAGCGACGTCAGGTTCGCGCCGGCGCCCCAGAACCAGGGCTCGAACTGGAAGCTGCCCTCCTCGGTGCCGATCGCGGAGAAGGTGATGCCGGTCTTGCCGATCGCCTTGACCTTGGCCAGCGCCGCGGTGAGCGTGGCCCAGTTCGTGATCGACGCAGGGTCGACGCCGGCCTTCTGCAGGATGGTCTTGTTGTAGTAGAGCGCGAGCGTGTTCGCGCCGATCGGTATGCCGTAGGTGCTGCCGTTGATCTGCCCCGCGGCCAGGATGTTCGACTCGACCGCCGAGGTGTCGATGTGCGTCTGAGCGGTCGTGGTCAGCACTCCGGCGGAGGCGAGCGTGGAGACGACGGGGTTGTCCACGATCAGCACGTCCGGCGAGACGCCCTGCTGCGCGGCCAGCAACTCCTTGCTGGTCAGCGCCGTCGTGTCGTACGCCGTGCGCTTCACCGTGACGCCGGCCTCGGTGCCGCACTTCGTGAGCAGCTGCACCCACGCGGAGCCGCTGTCGAGCTGGGGGTACGGGTCCCAGATCGTGTAGGTGCCGCCCGCGGCCGAGGAGCCGCTCGAGCCGGTCGACGTTGCACTGGTCGAGCAGGCCGCGGCGGACGCGGTCAGCGCGAGGGCCGCGAGGCCGGCGCCGAGGGCGCGGCGGAAGGAGTCGGTGTGCACGGGATCTGCCTCTCTCTTCGTTGAGCGGGGACGACGGGGTGGTGATTGTGAGCGCTAACAGCAGCTGGCTGACATCGACGGGAATCAGGATGGAGCGGGCCCGGTGCTCGCGGCCGTGGCGGAGGCGAAGCCGTCGAGCCCGAGGCCGAGGCTGCCGGTCCGTCCGTTCGCCAGCGCCCGCGCGGTCGCGTTCGGCCGGTAGTCGAGCTCGTCGGTGACCTGCCGCACCCGCGCCCTGGTCTGCGCGCAGACCGGCCGGTTTCCGCTCAGCACGTAGGAGACCGTGCTGAGCGAGACCCCGGCCCTGCGGGCGACCTCGGCGGTGTTCATCGCGTCCCCTCCTCACCGTTTCGTGACGTGCTGGATACGGCTGGACCCTGACCTGCGGAAGCGGTGCCCGGCTCGCCTTCGAACCGGTTCGATGGAGGCTAGAACCGGTCCGGCGGCGCGTCAACATCCGCGCTGTTCCGTGGAGCCGGAATGTGGGCCGGAGCCCGAGAAAGCAAACGTTTGCCTTTGGCAGGCTAGGACGGGATTCCCAGCGTGTCAAGGAAAGTCGTGCGGTACATTGAAGGCCGCATGCGCATGGGGAAACGGAAGGAAACCACGATGTCCGAAACTCCGCCGGCCCGGGTCACCCTCGCCGAGGTGGCGGCGAGCGCCGGCGTCTCGGTCGGCACCGCGTCCAAGGCCCTCAACGACCGCGGCTCGATGCGCGAGGAGACCAGGGCGCGGGTGCGGGCGGCGGCGGAGCGGCTGGGCTTCCAGATCGACGCCGTGGCCCGCAGCCTGCAGACCGGCCGCAGCTACACCGTCGGCATGATCACCACCGACAGCATCGGCCGCTTCTCCATCCCCGTCATGCTCGGGGTCGAGGACACCCTCGGCGCCGGCCAGATGTCCGTGCTGCTCTGCGACGCCCGCGACGACCGCATCCGCGAGCAGTACTACCTCAAGACCCTGCTGAGCCGGCGGGTCGACGGCATCATCGTCACCGGCCGCCGCACCGACCCCCGGCCGCCGCTCGCGCAGCGCCCCCCGGTCCCGGTCGTCTACGCCTTCATGCAGTCCGCGGACCCCGAGGACTGCTCGGTCGTCCCCGACGAGGCCGACGGCGCCCGCCGCGCCGTCACCCACCTCCTCGACATCGGCCGCCGCCGCGTCGCCCTGGTCGCCGGCCCCGAACGCCACCACTCCGCACGCACGCGCATGACCAGCGCGCTGGACACGCTGCAGGACGCGGGTTCGCCGGGCACGGCCGGCGGCGACGTCCCCGAGCCCCTCTACGGCGAGTGGAGCGAAGCCTGGGGCCGCCAGGCGGCGAGAATCCTGCTGCGCCGCGACCCCGACCTGGACGCCGTCTTCTGCGCGAGCGACCAGATCGCCCGAGGCCTCGTCGACGCGATGCGCGAGGCCGGCAAGCGCGTCCCCCGCGACGTGGCCGTGGTCGGCTTCGACGACTGGGACGTCATGACCGCCGCCTCCCGCCCGCCCCTCACCAGCGTGGACATGGACCTGGAAGGCCTGGGCCGGCAGGCGGCGGAACTGCTCCTGTCCGCCATCGACGGCCACCCCCGCTCCGGTGTCCACCTGCACCCCTGCCGCCTGACCATCCGCGCCTCCACCGCCGCCGACGACCTGGACTGACCCGCACAGCTCCCTCCTGCTACGGCCGGGTCCACTCCGCGTCCGACGTCCGGGTCCTGTCTCTTATAC
>NZ_JAGSOH010000078.1 GCF_018139625.1 Actinospica acidithermotolerans
CACCAGCGGCGGCCGCCTCGGCGGCGGGCGGGGCGTCGCCGGCGGGGGACGCCCCAGCGTCGGCGGCCGCCTCGGCGGCGGGCCGGACCGGCACCAAGGGCTGCGGGAGGGTTGCGCCGTAGCCGGTGGCCTTGACGACGGCGATCAGGTCCGCCGGGGAAACCTCCGGGGGGTATGCGACGGCCGCCCGCTCGGTGGCGTAGTTGACCGTCGCGGTCACGCCCTCGAGCCGGTTGAGCTTCTTCTCGATCCGGGCCGCGCATGCGGCGCAGGTCATCCCGGTGATCTCCAGCTCGACCCGGTCGTCGGTACGTATGGCGCCCATCGCCTGCTCCTCCCGCATGCCCCAGCCTCAGACCAGCTCGTATCCGGCCTCGTCGACCGCCTCGCGGACCTCGTCCTCGGTCAGCGGACGGGTCGAGCCGACGGTCACCTTCTTGGCCTCGAGGTCCACCTGCACGCCGGTCACGCCCTCGATCGCGGACAGCTCGCGGGTCACCGCGCCGGCGCAGTGGCCGCAGCTCATGCCGTGCACCGCGTAGACGGCGACGACCGGGGCGGCCGCGATGTCGGCGGACGGGGCGGCGGGCGCGGCGTTCTCGGCGCTCGCGGCAGCCGGAGCGGAGGCCGCGGCGTTCCCGGCGGGCGCGGACGGCTTCGGGGTGATCTCGATCTCGGTCATGGGGCGTTCGATCCTTCGCTGGTACGGGGTGTTCGGGTTCTTCAGGAGCGGACCAGGCGGGCGATCGCCGCGGAGGCCTCGCGCACCTTCGCGTCCGCCACCTCGCCGCCTTCGGCCATGGCCTCGGAGACGCAGTGCGCCAGATGTTCCTGGAGCAGGCCGAGGGCCACCGACTCCAGGGCGCTCTTGGCCGCGGAGACCTGGGTGAGGATGTCGATGCAGTACTTGTCCTCCTCGATCATCCGCTGCAGGCCGCGCACCTGGCCCTCTATCCGGCGCAGACGCTTGAGGTAGTCGTCCTTGGCGTCCGTGTAACCGTGCATCCCGAGCCTCCTTCCGTCCGTCGAACCATACCCCTGTAGGGTATACCACGTCGACCCGCTCCGTCGACGGGACCGGTCCCCCACCGCTCTTCCTACGCTGCCGGCAGCGGGCCGTCAGCGGCCCGGGGACGGCAGCGGAAGGAGCCATGCACCATGGTCACGAAGGGGCCGGCGGACGTCACCCAGCTTCGCCTCGGGCATGTGACGGGCCGTGCGAGGACGACGAGGGGACGCACGACGACCACCGTCACCCGGTACGCGCTGCACTCGCTCGGCGCGGCGCGTCGCCCGGCGGACGGCAGCACGACCGCGGAGGTGCTCTGCGGGACCTGCGGTCGGCAGGTGCGGCTGACGGTCGCCGCGATACCGGTCACGATGCGGACGCGGCAGCAGTGGCGGATATGGGGGCGGATCATCGGCATCGGGGGCCTGGCGTTCATCGTGCTCGCGTTCGTCGCCGCGGCGCACGGGATGAGCGGGCTGACGGGCGCCTTCGTCATCGTGGGCGTGCTCGCCGCCTGCAGCTGGCCGGGGATGGCGGCGGAGGCGCGCAAGCACGACGGCGTGAAGGTGGCGGCGGATGAGACCCGCCAGGCGCGGCAACTGCACGCGGTCCTCAGGTCGAGTCGCTAAGCGGAAGTAGCTGCGCAGAAGTAGCTGCGCGGAAGTAGCTGAGCAGAAGTAGCTGAGCAGAAGTAGCTGCGCGGAAGTAGCTGAGCAGAAGTAGCTGAGCGGAAGTACCTGTGGGGAAGTATCTGTGGGGAAAGAAGAATCCGGCCCTCGATATGAGGGCCGGACTGATAAGGGTGAGTGACGGGACTCGAACCCGCGGCCACCTGGACCACAACCAGGTGCTCTACCAACTGAGCTACACCCACCATCGTTCCGCACCCCTGCGGGGCTCGGCACTCGCACTAGTGTAGCGGGTCCGCAGGGGTGCTCAGGTACAGGTTTTCCGCGCCCCGCCGGAGCGGGCCGGGAGCGGGTCCGGAAGCGGCTCAGCCGGCCAGCTTCGCCGCCGCGTCGCGGGCGTCGTCCGAGGTCGGGCCGGGCAGCGGGACGAAGACCGTGGCCCGGTAGTACCTGAGCTCCTCGATGGAGTCCCTGATGTCGCCGAGCGCGCGGTGGTTGCCGGTCTTGGCGGGGGCCTGGAAGTAGACCCGGGGGTACCAGCGGCGCACCAGCTCCTTGATCGAGGAGACGTCCACGACGCGGTAGTGCAGGTGCCCCTCGAGCTCGGGCATGTCCCGGGCCAGGAAGCCGCGGTCGGTGCCGACCGTGTTGCCGGCCAGCGGGGACTTGTTGGCCTCCGGCGCGTGCTGCCGGATGTAGTCGAGCACCTGGCGCTGCGCCTCGGCCAGGTCCATCCCGCCGTCCAGCTCCTCGAGCAGGCCGGAATGCGTGTGCATGTCCCTGACCAGGTCCTTCATCTGGGCCAGGGCCTCGGCCGGGGGCTTGATCACCACGTCCACGCCGTCGCCGAGGATGTTGAGATCCGAGTCGGTCACCAGCGCGGCCACCTCGATGAGCGCGTCGTGCTCGAGATCGAGGCCCGTCATTTCGCAGTCGATCCACACCAGCCGGTCATTCATGGAGTCGAGGGTAACCTTCCGCGCGCTCAACCATCCACCGAAGTCTCGACCCCGGCTATGTTCTCGCTCACATCGTCCGGCTCGTCCTTGACGGGTCCGGCCCACGAATCGGGCTCGGCCGTGCGCTCCTCCGGTGAGGTGCGGAAGCTGTTGCGGTACGCGGTCGGCGAGGTGGAGAGCATCCGGCGGAAGTGGCCGCGCATCGCCACCAGGGAGCCGAAGCCGCTGCGGATGGCGATCTGATCCATCGGCAGGTCCGTGGACTCCAGCATCCGCTGCGCGTACATGACGCGCTGGGCGTTGAGCCACTGCAGCGGCGCGACGCCGACGGTGCCGCGGAATTTCCGGTCGAACGAGCGGCGGGACATCGCCGCGCGGGCGGCCATCGCGTCCACGTCCAGGGGCTCGGTCAGGTGGTCGAGCGCCCAGGCCATCGCGTCGGCGAGCGGGTCGCCGCGCAGCTCGTCGGGCACGTCGTTGTCGAAGTACGGGGTCTGGCCGCCGCGCCGGCCGGCCGGGAAGACGAGCCTCCTGGCCAGCCTGGCCGCGGCCTGGGCGCCGTGGTCGCGGCGCACGACGTGCAGGCAGGCGTCGAGTCCGGCGGCGGCGCCGGCCCCGGTGATGATCTCGCCGTCGTCCACGCACAGTTCACGCGGCAGCACCTGGGTGCGCGGGTAGCGGCGGGCGAGGGCAGGGGCGTGCAGCCAGTGGGTGGTGCAGCGGCGGCCGTCGAGCAGCCCGGCGGCGGCGAGCACGAACACGCCGCTGTCCAGGCCCACGATCCGGGCGCCCTCCTTGGCCGCGCGGCGCAGCGTGGCCAGCGCGGGCTCCGGCGGGCGGTCGGTGGGCGAGCGCCAGGCGGGCACGATCAGCGTGCCCGCGGCCTCGGCGGCGGCCAGTCCGTAGGGCGTGGCCAGCAGGATTCCGCCGGTGGTGGGCAGCGGTCCCGCTTCGCCCATGCAGGCGAGCAGCCGGTAGTAGGGCAGTCCCTGGCCGCGCCGGTCCACGCCGAACACGGTCAGCGGAAGCGAGCTCTCGAACAGCGGACCGTGCTGGAAGAGGATCACCGCGACGGTCCCCCGGTCCCGGTGCGGCGCCAGCTGCGGCGCGGGCTGCGTCGCGGCCGTCTGCGGTGCGCCCCGGCGGGGACGGGGGATAGCGCGCTCAGGCGTCACGATGGGTACGGCTCCGATTTCTCCGGCCTCGGGCCGACCGGACGGGCCGACCTTGCGATCAGGATTCGTATATATTCCAAGATCGCTTCGATTGTCGACTCGGTTCCGTCCGATGCGCCCCTGATACGCCGTCAGGTGTGAGCGGTATCACAGCCTACGCCGGGCCCTGCGGTCACGCAGCGCGACCGGCAGCCGGTCGCCGATCAGGTAGGACGCGATGCCGAGACCGACCGCGACCAGATGCTCGCGGCCCGCGAGGTTCGGCAGCAGCACCGTCTCGAGCACCATGGCGAGCACGACGGCCGCCAGCACGATGTAGGCGCGGCACCTGAGCAGCACGTATACCGAGAGCGCGACGACGACGGTGGACGGTCCCGTGTCCAGTTCGTAGGCGTCGATCTGCGGAGTGCCCACCCCGAGCACCGCACTCACGATCCACATCAGGCGCGCGGAGAGCGTGGTGAGCGCATTGGTGCACACGGCCACCAGCAAAGTGCGCCAACGCCCCAACTGGACCTCGGCGACCGCGAATACGACGAGCACCTGGGCCACGGCGCCCCAGGCGGGCAGGTCCGGCGCCGGCGCGAACATGGACAGCGGCAGCCGCAGGACGATCAGCCACACCGGAAGCGCCTGGTAGACGGCGGCGACGTGCTCGACCAGCCACCAGCCTGGATCGGTGTGCTGCAGCAGCGCGAACAGCGCGATCAGCGCGGCGCACGCGAGCGAGAAAGGGATCGCCCGCCAGCCGCGGGCGCGCAGCTCGACGAGCACCGGCCGGAAGACGCGGTCGGCCTCCCCCGCCAGGATTCTCGCGGCGCGCCGCGGGCCGAACCGCGAAATCCCCGCTTCCGCACCGTTCCGTCCCGCCACTCGGTTCACCCTAGGACATCCGGGGGCTGCGCGCCCGGCAATTCGAGGTGTGTCAGGGCTCAGAGGTTGTCGCGGAGCGCCGAGAGGCCGTTCTCCACCAGCGGGGCGACCCAGCTGCCGGCCTTCTCCAGGCCCGGCGGCACCGGCAGGCCGTGCCTGACCCGGTAGTGCAGCACCTCGAGCAGCCCGGCGACCCGGTAGTGGTTGAGCGCGATGTACCAGCCGATCCGGCTCAGGTCGAATCCGGTGCGGGTCGCGTAGCGGTCGGCCAGCTGGCGCTTGGAGGGGAAGCCGCGGGTACGGGTGTGCGCCGAGGCGATCGGGTTGAGCGGCTGGTCGGGGCCCTCCCAGAAGGTCAGCAGCAGGCCGAGGTCGACCAGCGGGTCGCCGATCGTCGCCGCCTCCCAGTCGAGCACCGCGTTGACCCGGCCGACCGAGGCCAGGTCGAACACGACGTTCTCCAGGCGGTAGTCCCCGTGCAGGATGGCTATCCGGCCGTTCGCCGGCACCCCGGCGCGCAGCGCCGCGGCCAGCCGGGCCAGCCTGGGCACCTCGCGGCTCGCGCTGGCCGCGTGCAGCCGGTCCCAGCGGTCGACCTGGCGGATCAGGAACTGGTCGGTGCGCGCGTAGTCGGCGAGGCCGGTCGCGCGCACGTCGAGCAGGTGCAGCGCGACGAGGATGTCGAGCAGTCCGTGCGAGACGGCCCGCGCCTGGCTGGGGCTCAGGGCCGCGCACTGCTTCTCCGAACGGTAGACGGTGCCGATCGCCTTGGCGGTGACGAAGAACGGCGCGCCGATCACGGAGGTGTCCTGGCAGAGCAGGTAGGGCTCGGCCACCGGCACCCGCCCGGCCCGGCCGTGCGTCTGATGTATGGCCCTGATGACCTGGTACTCCCGCCGGATGTCCGAGCGGCTGGTCTCCGGGGCCGGCGCGGCCAGCGCGGCGGGGACCGGGACGTGGCCGCCGGGGCCGAGCGGCAGCGGCGGGCGGCGCAGCACCAGCACCCGACCGTCGGCGTCGCAGAGCTCGTAGGAGAGGTTGGACCGGCCGCCGGGCAGCGGCATGGCGCGCAGCGGCGGTCTGATCGAACCGGGCAGCCGGACCGCGAGATAGCGGGTCAGTCTCGGCAGGTCGAGTCCCACGACCGTGTCCGACCAGGTCTCGGCGGCCACCCCCGTGGCGCTGCGCTGATGGTTCGGGGACGGGCCGTCCATGGCGCCGATGCTCACCGGCAGCTCCCAGCTCTATGAAGTATTGAAGTCTCTGATCCCCCCGGTGGCCGTTCCCGAGCCGACCGCTCCGGGCGGGTATCAGGACGGGGCGCTCACAGCGCGCGCCCCGCTCGCAACGTAATGCGACGCGAGCCGGTTGGCTAGAGGGGTGGCTTGGAACGGTATTTCCCTCCTGTTACGGATCTCCCCCTCCCCGAGATACGGCGGCGTTGCTAGGTTGGTCCCCGGCAAGAGCTGCAGAGTGCGCATACCCACCGGGAGAGGTCGTGACAAGACCGCGGAACCAGGACACGACATCCTTCACCAGGCCGCGCAGGCTGACCGCCGCCGTGGCGCTCTCCGTGGGCGCCGGATCCCTGGTGTACGGCACGGTGCTCGCGCTGCCGGCGGAGGCTGCAGCGACGGCGCAGCCCACGTCGTGCAGCACGGCGACGGCGACGGCCTCGTCGACGAAGACTGCGACGGCGAGCGGCTCAGCGAGCGCGACGGGTACTGATTCGGCGACGGATACGCCGACGGCGAGCGCGACGGCCACGGATTCCGCGTCCGCCTCGGCCACGCCGACGGGCACCGCGTCAGGCGACGCGACGGGTTCCGCGACGGGCACCGCGACGCGCGAAACCTCGGCCGGCGGCACCGCGACCGCGACCGCGACGCAGTGCGCGACGACGACGGCCACTGCGACTGGAACCTCTACGAAGTCGGCATCCGCGTCGGCGAGCGCCACGCGCACCGCGACGAAGTCGGCCGGCGCCACGCCCACCACGAAGAAGACCACGGCCGCGGCCACGACAGCCGCCGCGCTGGCCACCGGCACGCAGCCGGGCGCGGACGCGGCGTCGATCCCGGGCTACTACCTGGACGGGACCTCTGGGTACTACGCGTACACCGCCGTGCCCCCGGGAGACTCCTCGTACCAGCTGTCGCACGGCACGATCACCCGCGCGGAGATCATCGCGCGAGCGCAGCTGTGGGTCGAGGCGCAGGTGCCCTACAGCCAGACCGAGTGGTACACGAACCAGAACGGCACCTACCGGCAGGACTGCTCCGGCTACGTGTCGATGGCCTGGGCGCTGGATCAGAACACGGATTTCTGGACCGGGAACCTGAACCTGGTCTCGCACACCATCGCGTCCAGCGACCTGCTCCCCGGCGACATCCTGCTCTCCGTGAAGCACACCATCATCTTCGCCGGCTGGGCGGACTCGGCGCACACCCAGTTCGACTACTACGAAGAGGCGCACCCGGGCACGGTCGCGCGCTACGTCGTCGACGCGCCGCTGTCCGCGTTCCTGGACAACGGCTTCGCGCCCTTCCGGTACGACGGGGTGAGCGGCTCCGGCCTGATCCCCGGCAGCCCGGCCGACGGCCAGCTGTACTCGACGCTCTCGAAGCTCGCCTCCGAGATCAACCCGCCCGGGGTGAGCGACAGCCAGCCGGGCGGCCTCGACGGCGCCGGCGCGCCCGGCACCTCGTCGGCCGACGCCACCTCGACGGGCCTGTCCGCGGAACTGGTGGCGGACGACACCGTCAGCTCGGAGGGCGTGCACAGCGAGGGGATGGTGCTCGGCGCGAGCGGCGTGTTCCTGGTCGGATTCGGCCTGGTGATCCGCCGTCCGTTCTCGCTGCGCGCCTACCGTCGCAAGCACTGAATCCCCACGTTCCGACCCGCCGGACCGCGTTGCTCTTGTACCGCGGCCGAAAGTGGACTATACCTGTCGGCGAACAGGTCTAGTCCACTTCAGGCTGCCCGCACCTCAGGCTCGCCCCGTACCGAGGAGAGCAAGCGCACATGAGCATATTCAGACGGTCACTGGCGCCGCTGCTGGTCGCGGCCGCCGTGCTCGCCGCCGACGTCGCACTGCCCGGCGCCGCGCAGGCGTCCGCGGCACCCGCCGACGCCGGGCACGGAAACAAGGTCGCGATCGGCTTCTTCACCCAGTGGAGCATCTACAGCGGCTTCCTCGAGAAGGATCTGATCGGCGACGGCGCGGCGAGCAAGCTGACCGAGATCAACTACGCGTTCTCCAGCGTGTCCGCCGACGGGCTGTGCACCTCCGGCGACTCGTGGGCCGACTACCAGAAGCCCTTCACCGCGGACCAGGCCGTGGACGGCGTCGCGGACACCTCGACGCAGGCGCTCGCCGGCAACTTCAACCAGCTGCGCGAGCTCAAGGCGAAGTACCCGAAGCTGAAGATCGTGATGACGATCGGCGGCTGGTCCTGGTCGGGTCAGTTCTCGAAGATCGCCTCCACGGCCGCCGGCCGGCAGGCCTTCGTGAACTCATGCGTCGACCAGTACCTCAACGGCAACATCCCGGGCCTCGCGCCGGGCGCCGCGAAGGGCATCTTCGACGGCCTGGACATCGACTGGGAGTATCCGAACGAGCCCGGCGACAACAACCCGTACGGGCCGCAGGACACCCCCGACTTCACCGCGCTGATGCAGACCTTCCGCAGCGCCGTGAACCAGGCGGGCGAGGCCAACGACGAGCACTACGTGCTGACCGCCGACGTCTCGCCGAACCAGTACGCCGCCGCGCAGCAGCTGCAGCTCCCGCAGCTGGCGAAGTCGCTGGACTGGTTCAACGTGATGACGCTCGACTTCCACGGCGGCTGGGAGAACCAGACCGACTTCAGCTCGAACCTGCTGCCCGACCCCAACGACCCGCAGGCCTCGAACGACAAGTTCTCCATCGTGCAGACCGTGCAGTACTACGAACAGCACGGCGTCCCGGCGGACAAGATCTCGCTGGAGATCCCGTACTACGCGCACGCATGGACCGGCGTCGCGAACGTGGACAACGGGCTGTACCAGAGCGCGACGGGCGCCTCCGCCGAGGACCAGGCCGCGTACAACGTCGTCGTCAACCAGCCGGGCACGGTGCACTACGACCCGGTGACGGCGTCGATCTGGAAGTACGACCCGGCCTCCGGCACGTTCTACACGTACGACACCCCGCAGACCATCGCGGAGAAGGGCATATACATCGACCTCGCGGGTCTGCGCGGCGCCTCGGTGTGGTCGCTCGACGGCGACACGAGCGACGGCGCGCTGACGAACGCCCTCGCGAGCTCGCTGTACTAAGACTCTGAGGGACCCCGGTCCCGCGGCTCCTGCTGCGGGTCCGGGGTCTCAGTTTTCGGGAGCCCCGCGCCGAAGATGAGAAAAGCGACGAGCAGCCACAGTCCGAGCCAGACGCGCAGCGAGACGGTGTCCGCGACGACGAGGCCGTAGATGTAGACGCCGACGCCGACGAACAGGGAGCTGAGCCGTGGCACGTCCGCGTACTTACCGCGGCTGAATCCGCTCGCCGCTAGACCGAACCCGGTCAGCAGCAGCGACGACACCCACCAACTGGGGAAGTTGTTCCACTCGATCCAGGCCGCTCCCGCGATCCACGGCACGCCGACGACGCCAAGGAAGGCCGCGTCGCTCATCTCCTTCGCGGGGGCCGTGCCCTCCTCTATCCGAGCGGCCGGCTCCGGCTGCTCCGGAAGGTACTCCTGCGGTATCGCGTCCTCGGGCTCTAGCGCCATGCCTGCAGACGATAGAGCCCCCGGGTTAACTCCGGGCCATCCCGGCCGCATCAGCCCGCTGAGAGCGCCTGCGCCGCCCCGACAGGCCGCTTGAGCGCCCGTCAGATCACGGGCTGATCTTCACCGGCACGTTGAGGGTCGTCTCGTCGAAGTCGTCGCTGCGGATCGTCACGCTCATCGTCCACGTCCCGGGGAAGCTCAGCGTGAGCGGCTGGTCCACGTAGTGACCGGGCCCGTCCCGGATGACGGTCGCGTTGAGCGGGCCGACCTTCTCAGCCGGAAGGGTGAACTGAACCGTAAGCTCCGCCGCCGTGTAGGGCAGGCCCTTCGCGTCGTTGAGGTAGAGGTGCGTCTGGTTCTGGCCCTCGGTGCCCGGCCCCACGTAGATCGTGATGGTGCCGGAGGCCGTGCCGGTGTTGTAGTCGAGCGTGACGTTCGTCGGGCCGGTCTGGGCCGCCTCGACCGTGCGGCCGGGCTGGCTCTCGACCAGGATCGAGCTGATGCCCAGGATGACGAGCGCGACGACCGCCTCCAGCGCCACGGAGCGGCGCAGCTTGGCCAGCAGGCCGGCCGGCTCCATCCGCTGGGCCTGCGCGACGGCGACGCGGCCGGTGTGCTCGACCGTGCGCCGGATCCAGTCGCGGGCCATCCAGCCAAGTCCGGCGAGGATGCACAGGCCGCCGATCTTCAGTACGACCATTCGGCCGTACGGGGTATTGCTCAGCGCCGCCCACGAGCCGACGTTGCGCCAGGTCTGGTAGATGCCGCTCGCCACCAGAGCGCCGACGCACGCGAGCGCCAGCCGCGAGAAGCGCTGAACGGACGTCACCGCCGTGGCCAGATCGCGGGTCGAGTCCGTCGCCGGCCGGCAGACGACCAGCAGCAGCATCGCCAGGCCGCCGAGCCAGAGTCCCATCGCGGTCAGGTGAACGAGGTCGGAGAACACCGCGATCGGAACCTGGATACCGGTCGACGCGTGGTCCGCCGCGGCCCACGTCGCCGCGCCGAGCACGCCGAGGAACCCGATCACTGCGACGAAGTAGGTGCGGCCTCGGGCGGTCGCGTTCGGCAGCCGGTTCAGTGTGGCGGCGAGGAGCGGAGCGGCAAGGGCGAGCAGCAGCAGTCGCGCGACGACGGCCTGCCCGAAGCGGGTGCCGAGCGTGCCGCTGAGCACGCTCGTGTCGAGCGCGCTGCCGAGCGGTAGTTCTCCCGCATAGGCGCCCTGTACGACGAGTACTCCGATCGCGGACGCGAGTGACGCCGTCCAGCCGATCGCCAACAGCCGGAACGACCGCCGATCGGACGCACCGCCGGGCCAGCACACCGCCAGAAAGGCGAATCCGCCGAACAGCAGCGCATAGCCCAGATAGCCCAGCCAGCGCAGCGCTCCGTAGAAGAAGCCGACGGCGGTGCTCGACTTCACGTTGATCGTGTTCTCGTTCACCTTCGTCGCCGACGCCGTGCCGACCGAGAACACGAACGCGCCCTCGACCGGGTGCGAGTCAGCGGAGATGACGTGCCACGCCACCGTGTACGTGCCGTAGCCCAGGCCTGACCTGAGGCCGATCTCGATCACGTCGGGGTCGGACGTCGCCTTCGTGCTGCCGTCGTCGACGCGGTCGCCGTTCGGGTCGAAGACCCGGATGCTGTCCGCGCTGACGCCCACGGCCTCGTCGAAGGTCAGCGTGACCTGGCTCGGCGCCCGGGAGACGATGTCGTTCGCCGCGGGGGCCGAGCCCTCGAGCGTGGCGTGCGCCGACGCGGGAGCCGCGACCGCGAGGACGAGTCCGACTGCGACGGCTATGGCGGCGAGGAGGGCCCTGGCCCGGCGGAAGCCCGCCGGGCCAGGGACGGGACGCGAGGTCACGGATTCTCGCTCCGCCGCGTCTTGCGGACGTACAGCAGCGCCGCGACGCCGCACCCGGCGCCGATCGCACCGAGCACGAGGCCGGCGACGCCGAATCCGTCACTCGATGACGGACTGCCGGTACTGCCCACCGCGTCGGCGGACGTGGCGCCGGTAGTGGACGACGCCGTCGCCGTCGCCGAGGCCGCGGGCGTCAGCGTGAGCACGGGCGCCGGATGGTCCGGGTCGGGGTTGGCGCTCGTGCTCAGGTCGATCCAGCGCACGACGTCGCCGTTCGAGTACGTCTGCACGGCCTTGAACGCGAGCTGCGTCGTGTCGCTCGGCAGCGGGTCGACCGAGATCTGGAAGTCCTGGTACTGGCCCGGCTGGATCGTCCCGCCGGTCCAGTCGATCTCGTTGACGGCGGTGGTGAACGTGCCGTCGTCGGTGGTCAGCGGCTTGGCGAGGGTGACCGTGTGCACGGCGATCGTCCAGCCGGGGACCGGCTTCGCGAGCACCTGGGCGATCGGGTACTGGGTGGGGATCTGCAGCTGGAGCGAGACGGTGTCCGCCTTCGACTCCTCGTTCGGCACCTTGAAGGTGAGTTCGGCGGTCGATCCCTGCGGCAGCGAGGCCGGGCTGACGGTGACGTGGGCGGACGCGGTGGCGGCGATCGCCAGTCCGGCGAGCGTGAGGGCGCCGACGATGGCGGCGCGACGGCGTGCGGGCACGCCGGAGGAAGGCAGCATGAAGTTAAAGCCCTTACATAGAAGAGTTGACGGGACACCTCCTGTTCATCCTGAGCAGGGCGAACGCAGGCGGCCCGCGCAGCACCCGCGGACTGGGCGCCGGACCGGCCGGCGGCGATGTCGTGCGCCGTGCCGTGACGTGGATTCCGCGCCGCAGCGGCGAGGGCGGCACGACGCCGAGCGCGGCGGCGAACCGTCCGGCGAGGAGGTCGGCGGCCGGGGCCACGAGCAGCCCGACGGCGCGGCAGAGGTCGAAGAAGCCCCGCTCCCCGCTTCCCAGCCACCAGCCGCCGACGAGGACGGCCAGGGCGTGCGCCAGGATCATGGCGGCCGCGCCGTGGTCGGTGCCCGCCGCGTAGCCCGGCATCCCCGGCATCGTCTTCGGGCAGAACCACCCGAGCTCTACGTGCAGCCCGAGCTGCCCGAGCCCGAGGGCCGCCGTGACCGTCAGCGGCGACCGCTCCTTGTGCGCGAACCCGTAGGCCGCGAGCCAGACGATCGGCAGCGCCAGCATCGGCCCGACCCACCCGGGGTCGCTGCCGTTCGCGAGCCGGTGCAGTTCGGTGCCCGTGCCGACGCACACGAGCGCGAACAACGCCGCCCGAAACGCCCTGGCCGTGGTTCCACCGAAGTGCATGGCCCCCATATTGACGTACCGGCCACGCCGGGTGAATGGCGGGGGGTGGCGCGCGGCCGCCGTAGGGGCGCGAATGGTCGACGGCACGAGCCGTTCACGCTGTCGGACCCCGGGTCTACGGTGAGTAGTGACAGGGGTGCGGGGGCACCCCTTATGCGGAGGGATGTCTCGTGCGCTCGATTACGCCGCTTCTGGCCTGGTTCTTCACTCTTGTGCTGCTTCTCCTGGCAGCCAGGGCCACGGCGTGCCTGGTCGTCTCCCGGCCGGCGCGACGAGGGCGGCAAGCGCGCAGCGATCGCGTGCGAGACATCGACCGTAACCGGGAGTTCGGTCACGCCGCGATGGCCCTGGGCATGGCCGCGCTGCTGGCACCCGGCATACCGAGACCCCCGTCGGTCGTCAGCGTGACGTTCTTCGCCGCGCTGGCCGCGTGGGCCGCCTTCGACTGGTGCCAACGCCTCCTGGCCCGAATCCGCGGCCGCGAAGTGAGATCCTGCACGGGGGCGGCGGCCGCAGGCCCCCACCTGCTGGACCCGCACCACGCCATCGTCAGCGCGGCGATGGTGGTGATGCTCCTGCGGCCGGGGATGGGTGCGGCGTCGGCGTCGGCCTCGGCGGTAACCGGCTCCGCGATGCCCGGAATGGCGATGGGCGCAGCACCCAGCACGCCCACCCTTCTACTCGTCGGCTACGTCTGGATCGCCGCCCTGGTCCTCGGCGTCGGCATGACTCGCGTGCTCGCGGTAGCGGCCGCGCCGGCCGGAAGCCCCGGCCAAGATCACGCATGCCGTTCTCAGGCCGTGCTCTCCTCCCCCGCCACCGTCTACGCCTGCGAACTGGCGATGACCGTCCTGACGGGGCTCATGCTCGTAACCTGATCCCGTGACAGCAACGCTCACGATCCCCGGCACGGCCACCGCCCCCGCGCTCACCCTGCGCCCCTGGCTACCCCGTGACATCCCCGCGCTGGTCAAAGCCCACGCCGACCCCGCGATGCAGCGCTGGCTGCTGCGCCACGTCGACGACGCCGACCAGGCCCGCGCGACGCTGGACGAACAGGCCGCGCAGTGGGCCGCCCGGACCCGCTTCGTCTTCGCCGTGGTGGAGAACGAAGCCGCCGCACCGGCCTCGGCGACCCCGATCGCCTCCGTATCGGTGCGCCGCATCGCCAAGCTCCCCCACGCCGCCGAAGTCGGCTACTGGACCGCGCCCGAAGCCCGCTCCCGCAACATCGCCACCCGCGCCGTCGAAGCCGCGATGCGCTGGTCCGCCGCCCAATGGGCCGCTGACGGCGAGCCCATCACCCGCTTCGAACTCATCCACTCGCTCGGCAACGACGCCTCCTGCCGGGTAGCGCAGAAGCTCGGCTTCACCCTCGCCCACGAACTCCCGGCCTTCCCGCCCAAGTTCCCCGACCCGGGCCACCTCCACGTGCGGGAGTGGGCCGGCGGTTAAGCCGCCGGCCCCGGGTTCCGCTGGGCCAGGCCGGCCAGGTACTCGTTGTACTCGTTCAGCTCGGCGTCGCCGTCGCGGTCGGCCTTGCGGTCCTTGCGCTTCGCCTCGCGCTGGTCGGACTTGGCCCACTGCACGAACAGCACCAGCAGGACGATGATCGTGGGCGCCTCGCCGAAGGCCCAGGCGATCGAGCCGGCGGTGTTCTGGTCGCTGAGGGCGGTCAGGCCCCAGGAGGACGGAGGATTGGCGAAGACGCTCTCGAACAGGGAGTTCGACATCATGATCGCGATGCCGAAGAACGCGTGGAACGGCATGACGGCGAACAGTTCGAGGATGCGGATCACGAAGGGCGAGCGGTGCGGGGCGGGGTCGACGCCCATGACCGGCCAGAAGAAGAGCAGGCCGACGAACAGGAAGTGCACCAGCATGAAGTCGTGGCCTACGCGGCTCTTCATCAGGAAGTCGAACAGCGACGTGAAGTAGAGGCCGTAGAGGCTCACGACGAACAGCGGCAGCGTGAACAGGGGCGAGGAGACGACTTTCGCGAACCTGCTGTGCAGCAGGGCGAGCAGCACTTCGCGGGGGCCGGTGCGACCGGGTCCGGCGGGGTGCAGGACGCGCAGGGCCAGGGTGATCGGCGCGCCGAGGAGCAGGAACAGCGGGTCGACCATGGAGAGCATCATGTGCTGCACCATGTGCGCGCTGAACAGGTACATGCCGTACTCGTTCAGGCCGGTGCAGGTGATGCCGAGGAAGATCAGCATGCCGGCGAGGAAGCTGGCCGTGCGGCTGATCTGCCAGGCGTCTCCGCGCTGCCGCAGCCGCAGCACGCCGAACAGGTACATGCCGGTCGCCACGATGGTGGCGGCGAGGAAGAACGGCTCGGGATGCCAGTTCAGGTAGGACGAGATCCCGGGCGGCGGAAGGGTGTCCGCACCCGGCATCCCCGGCATTCCCGGCATGCTGCTGGCCATGTCGGCTACTTTAACCCTCGCCTCATTTGAAGGCGGGGGCGGGGTAGAGCGAGAAGAAGACGGTGACGACCAGCGCGAGTCCGACGGCGATGCGCGGGCCGAGCGGGATGGAGCGGGAGAGCGCGGAGCGCTGTTCGATCGCGGCTCCGGCCTCGGCGCCCGCGACCGCCGGCGCCGTCGTGACCGGGGCGAAGAGGGCGGCGGCCCAGCGCAGGTAGTAGAACAGCGCGATGACGACGTTGACCGCCATGACGACGGCGAGCCACGTCAGCCCGCCGGAGATGACCGCGCGGAAGACGGCGACCTTGGCGAACAGGCCCATCAGGCCCGGCGGCAGTCCGGCCAGGCACAGCAGGAACAGTCCGAGCGGCCACGCGGCCCGCGGCTGACGGCTGCTCAGCGACCGGTAGTCGGCGAGCTCGCCGCCGCCCGGCAGCGTGCCGCCGAGGGCGCTGACCACGCCGAAGGCGCCGAGGTTCATGGCCGCGTAGAACACCAGGTAGGCGACCGAGGCGGTGACGGCCGGCCCGAGGTTCCAGGCCTGGCCGACGGGGACCTTCGCCAGATCGGCGCCGTTCCACGTGGTGACGGCCAGCGGGACCAGCACGTATCCGGCCTGGCCGATCGTGGACCAGGCCAGCAGCCGGACGGCGGAGCGCTGCCGCAGGGCGACGGTGTTGCCGAGGGTCATGGTGACCGCGGCCAGGATCGCGATCAGTGTCCCCAGGTTGTGGATCTCGGTGCGGAACGCGATCTCGAGGGTGAGGATCAGGCCCGCGAAACCGGCCGTCTTGGAGACCACGGACAGGTACGCGGCGACGGGGACGGGGGCTCCGGAGTAGACCTCGGGCGTCCAGAAGTGGAAGGGCACGGCCGAGACCTTGAACGCGAAGCCCGCGAGCGTGAGCACCATCCCGGTCGTCAGGATCGAGGCATGGTAGCCGCTCAGGTGCAGCACGGCTTGCATGTCGGCGAAGTAGACCGATCCCGTGACGCCGTAGACGAGGGAGATGCCGAAGAGCATGACGGCGGTCGACGCGACGGACATGAGGAAGAACTTGAGCGCCGCCTCGGCGCCGCTGGTCGACGCGTCGGCCGCGCTGCCGTCGGATCCGCGCCGCTTGCGACCGCCGAAGCCGACGAGCGCGTAGGCCGGCAGCGAGAGCGTCTCCAGGCCGACGGTCATCGTGATGAAGTCGCGCGCCCCGGCCATGACCATGGCGCCGGTCAGCGAGCACAGGATCAGGAAGTGGTACTCGCCGAACGGGACCTTGAAGCGGCGCGGCGCCATCAGGACCGTGAGGAGCGTCCCGCCGAGCAGCAGCGTCTGGATCGTGAGGGAGAAGCTGTCGGCGGAGTACGAGCAGCCCAGGACGGTCGAGTGGCCGGAGTCGAGGCAGAACGTCAGGCGGGGCTTGGTCGAGGCGCCGCCGATCCACAGGCCGAGTTCGGCGATGAGCGCGATGACGATGACTGCGGCCGAAAGCCACAGCAGATCGTGCTTGCGCTTCTCGCGGGTGAACAGGTCCGTGATGAGGACGCCCAGAGCGCCCAGCGCGACGATCAGCACCGGCATGATCGCGGTGTAGTCGATGCTCTGTCCGCCAAAACCGTGGTTCATCCGCGGGCTCCCAGGACGGTGTGGACGGCCGGGTCGGCGGCGGCCAGCACGACCGCCGGCCAGAGTCCGGCGAGCAGGGTCAGCGCGGCGAGCGGCAGCCACGCCAGCCACTCACGCGGTGTCAGGTCGCTGTCATGCGCGAGCACGTTCTCGTTGGCCGGGTCGGTGACCGTGCCCATGCACACGCGGCGCACGACGAGCAGCAGGTAGGCCGCCGTCAGCACCATGCCGATGCCCGCGACGGCCATATAGACGTGGAAGGCGGTGACGGACAGGCCGGGACCCGGTCGCGCCGCGCCGACCAGGACGTAGAGCTCGCCCCAGAATCCGGCCAGGCCGGGCAGTCCGAGCGAGGCGACGGCGGCGAACGCGAGCAGTGCGCCGTAGCGGCGCGAGCGGCCGTAGAGGCCGCGCCCGATCGCGAACAGGTCCGTGGTGCCGTAGCGCTCCTTGAACCCGCCGACCAGGAAGAACAGCAGGCCGGTGATCAGGCCGTGCGCGACGGACGCGAACAGCGCGCCGTCGATGCCGACCTGCGTCATCGAGGCGATGCCGAGCAGCGTGAAGCCCATGTGGCCGACGGACGAGTAGGCGATCAGCCGCTTGAGGTCGCCGTCCGCGCGGATCTGCGCCAGGCAGGCGAGCGATCCGTAGACGATGCCGACCACGCCGAAGGCGGCGAGCGCGACCGCATACCGGTGCAGCCCCTCGGGGATCTCGCCGACGCCGATCCGGATGAAGCCGTAGGTGCCCATCTTCAGCAGCACGCCGGCCAGCAGCACCGAGCCGACGGTGGGGGCCGAGGTGTGCGCGTCGGGGAGCCACGTGTGCAGCGGCCACATCGGCGTCTTGATCGCGAATCCCAGGCCGACGAGCACGAACGCCAGGCTCTGGGCGCTCGCGGTGATGCCCAGGCCGTGCCGCTGCTGCAACAGGACCATGTCGAAGGTGCCGGTCTTGGCGTGGATGACCAGGAAGCCGAGCAGCATCAGGGCCGAGCCGAGCAGCGTGTACAGGATGAACTTCATCGCCGACTGCTGCTTCGAGGCGCCGCCATGCGCGTCGTCGGAGCCCCAGTGCGAGATCAGGCCGTACATCGGGATGAGCACGAGCTCGAAGAAGACGAAGAACAGCAGCAGATCGAGCGAGATGAACGTGCCGACCATGCCGATCTCGAGCGTCAGCAGCAGCGCGGTGAACGCGCGGCCCTTGCCGTCGCGGGTGGTGGTGCGGACCGCGTAGATCAGGCACAGCGCCGTGAGCAGCGTGGTCAGCAGGACCAGCGGCAGCGAGACGCCGTCGATGCCGAGGTGGAACCGCAGGTCGAGCGCCTGGATCCAGCTCAGGTCGATCTGGCCCTGGAACGAGGCGCCCGCCGAGTAGTCGAACAGCGGCAGCAGGACGAGCGAGACCGCGAAGGTCAGCACGCCGGCGAGGGCGCCGATCCGCGAGGCGAACTCGCGGGGCACGACGTAGAGCGCGAGCAGGCCCGCGGCCGGGATCGCGAGCAGGAGCAGCAGGATCGCGGACACTCAGCTCACCGTCCCCACGTAGGCGTACACGGCGGCCATGATCACCACTCCGAGGAACAGGCAGGTCAGATAGAACTGGACGCTTCCGGTCTGCAGCCGGCGCAGCACCGTGCCGAGACCGCGCGCGCCGGTTCCGGAGCCGCGCACGTAGGCGTCGATGACGTTCGCGTCCAGGAAGCCGACGAGCCGGGCGGCGGCGCGGGTCGGACGGACCACGGCAGCGTCGATCAAGCGGTCGAAGTAGAAGCCGTTGACCAGCGCCGGGCGGACCGGGCCGAGCAGCGCCCGCGCCGGATCCGCTCCCTCGTCGCGGCGCCAGGCCAGGAAGACCAGGCCGCCGAATCCGAGCACGAACAGCAGCGAGAGCAGCGTGGTCAGGCCGCCGGGCCACAGGTCGGCGCCGGCCGCGCCCGCCTCGCCGTACCAGCCGCCGAGGTAGTTCGAGAAGCCGCTGCCGAAGAGCACGACGATGCCGAGCAGGGCCGCCGGAACCGCCAGCAGGATGAGCGGGATCAGCTCGGGCTGCGGCGCCTCGACCGTGGCCTCGTGCTCGTGCGGGGCGTCCGGGAACGGGCCGTGGAAGACGCCGAGCCACAGCCGCAGCGAGTACGCGGCGGTCAGCCCTGCCGTGATCAGGCCGAAGATCAGCACGATCCGGCCGGGCGCGGCGAACTCGCCGGTGGCGTTGTAGGCCGCGCCGAGCACGGCCTCCTTGCCGAAGAAGCCGGAGAACGGCGGGATGCCCGCGAGCGCGAGCAGGCCGATCGTCATCGTCGTGTACGCGACCGGCATCCGGTAGCGCAGGCCGCCCATCGCGCTCAGCTCGTTCGAGCCGACACGGTGGATGACGACGCCGGCCGCGAGGAACAGCAGCGCCTTGAACGCGCCGTGCACGAGCAGCAGGTAGATCGCCTGCGAGCGGCCGCCGACCGCGAGGCCGCCGAGCATGTACGCGAGCTGGCTGACGGTCGAGTAGGCGAGGATCTTCTTGATGTCGGTCTGCGCGAACGCGCACAGCGCCGCGCCGGTCATCGTGATCGCCGCGATGATCGCCATCACGATCAGCACGGCCTGGCAGAGCGCGAAGACCGGGTAGAGCAGCGCGACGACGTAGATGCCCGCGGCGACCATGGTGGCAGCGTGGATCAGCGCACTGATCGGGGTCGGGCCGGCCATCGCGTCCGGCAGCCAGGAGTGCAGCGGGAACTGGGCGCTCTTGCCGAGGACGCCGCACAGCAGCAGGAAGGCGATCCAGGCAGGGTGGTGCAGCCTGTCCTGGCCGGTGGCGGCGAGCACGGCGTTGATCTGGAACGAGTGCGCCTGCACGCCGAGCGCGATGATGCCGAACAGGAACGGGACGTCGCCCGCCTTCGTCATCAGGAAGGCCTTGATCGACGCCGGGCGCGCCTCGGGCTTCTCCCAGTAATGGCCGATCAGGAAGTACGAGCAGGCGCCCATGATCTCCCAGCCGACCAGCAGCACGACCAGGTCGGCGGAGTAGACCACCGTCAGCATCGCGGCCGTGAACAGCGAGATCAGCGCGGCGTACGAGGGATAGCGCGGCTCGCCGCCGAGGTACGTGGTCGAGAACACCTGCACGCAGATCGCGACGCCCGCGACCAGCACGGCGATGATCGCGGACAGGCCGGTGACGCGGGTGCCGATCTCGACGTGGAAGGCGCCCGCGGTGCCGATCGAGTACGTGTGGACCGACGCGCCGCCGGAGCCGTGGTCGATCGCGACGAGCAGGGTGAGCAGCAGCGCGGCGCCGACCGGCGCGGTCGACCAGAACTTCACATGCCGCAGGTCGCGGCCGCCGGCCGCGGTGACGGCCGCCCCGAGGGCAGGCAGCAGCGAGGCGATCAGGGCGAGCAGGTTCACCGGGCGACCTCGGCTTCGACGTTGCGCGGGGAGAGCTCATCGGCGGTGACCGGCTCGACGGGCTCGGCCAGCGCCCGCTGCTCGCCGAGGTCGGCGGTGGCGCGCTGCCGGTAGACCAGCAGCACGATCGCCAGGCCGAGGCCCGTCTCGGCGGCCGCGATCGTGATGATGAAGAGCGTGAAGATCTGCCCCATGCCGTACCGGTCGCGCAGTATCGCGCTGAAGCTGACCAGGTTCAGGGTGACGGCGTTGAGCAGCAGTTCGATCGCCATGAGCACCGCGATGGCGTTACGGCGGGCCAGCACTCCGTAGAGGCCGATGGCGAACAGCAGCGCGCCGAGGACGAGCGGGTAGACGGCGTGCATCTCAGGCCTCGGCCTCCTCGGTGTCCCGGCCTCGGCGGGACAGGACGATGGCGCCGACGAGCGCGGCGAGCAGCAGCACGGACAGCACCTCGAAGGGCAGCACCCAGTACTTGAAAAGCTGCGTGCCCAGCGCCTCGCCGGAGCCGAGCGGCACCGCGCCGCGCGGGTCGAACCAGGTGTGCTGGTACGCCTGGACGATCACCGTGACGAGGGTCCCGGCGGCGCCGAGGCCGACGATCAGGGCCGGCCAGCGGTGCCGGACGTTCAGCTCCTCGGTCGGGCCGATCGGCGCCCGGGTGAGCATCAGGCCGAACAGGAACAGCACGATGATCGCGCCGGCGTAGATCAGCACCTGGATCCAGGCGAGCAGTTCGGCGGTCAGCAGCAGGTACTCGACCGCGATCGAGCCCATGCACACGAGCAGCCAGAGCGCCGCGTGCACCAGGTTCTTCACCGTGACCACGAGCAGCCCGGAGCCGAGCGTGACCAGGCCGATCAGCACGAACGCGATCTCCAGGCCGGTCGGGGAGAGGTAGCCGTGGCTCACTCGGCGCTCCCCCGCGGTTCGGCCGGCGGCTCCGGCGCGGCGGGCTGCGCGGCGGCGTCGAGCGCCGCCTGCTTCTTCGCGGCCGCCTTCTGCGCGAGAGAGATCTCCTTCGGCTCCTCGGCCGCGTCGTCGAGGGCGACCGGCGGCGGGATCGTCTCGACCCACTCGCCGAGGCGCTCCTTCTCGTGCAGGAGGTCGCGCAGGTCGTATTCGGCGTACTCGAACTCGGGCGACCACTCGAGCGCGTCGAAGGGGCAGACCTCGATGCAGATCCCGCAGTACATGCACAGCGAGAAGTCGATCGCGAAGCGGTCCAGCACGTTGCGGCTGCGCTCGCGTCCGCCCGGGGTCGGCGCCGGGATCGTCTCCTTGTGCGAGTCGATGTAGATGCACCAGTCCGGGCACTCGCGCGCGCAGAGCATGCAGGAGGTGCAGTTCTCCTCGATCAGCGCGATCACGCCGCGGGTGCGCGGCGCCAGCTCCGGAGGCGTGTCCGGGTACTGGTGCGTGTGCGCGGGCGTGACCATGTTCTTGAACGTGGTCGCCAGGCCCTGGACGAGCCCGGAGCCCGGCACGGCCTTCTTCTTCTCGTTCTTCTCGGTCACAGCACCTTCACCACCCCGGTCAGCGCGAGCTGGAACAGTGCCAGCGGAATGAGCACGGTCCACGCGAACTTCTGCAGCTGGTCGGCGCGCAATCGGGGGTAGCTCACGCGCAGCCAGATGACGACGAAGGCCAGCGCGAAGGTCTTGATCGCGGTCCACAGCCAGCCGAGCTGCTGATCGGCGACCGGGCCGTGCCAGCCGCCGAGGAAGAGCACGGTGGTCAGCAGGCAGAGCACCACGATGCCGGCGTACTCGGCGAGCAGGAACAACGCGAACCGCAGGCCGGTGTACTCGGTGTACGCGCCGAAGATGATCTCGGAGTCGGCCACCGGCATGTCGAACGGCGGCCGCTGCAGCTCGGCGAGGCCGGCCGTGAAGAACACGAAGCCGCCGACGAGCTGCCACGGGATCCAGTACCAGTGCCAGGCGCCGAGGATGCCGGGCAGCGAGAGCGTCCCGGCGGCCATCGCGACCGACACGGCGGACAGCAGCATCGGCAGCTCGTAGGCCATCAGCTGCGCGGCCGAGCGCAGGGCGCCGAGCAGCGAGTACTTGTTCGCGCTGCTCCAGCCGGCCATCAGCGGGCCGAGGACGGCGATGCCCATGACGGCCAGCGCGAAGAACAGGCCGAGGTCGAGGTCCACGCCCACCTGCGTGCCCGGGCCGATCGGGATGACGATCAGCGCCAGCAGGTACGGGATGAGCGCGACGGCCGGAGCGGCCTGGAAGACGCGCCGGTCGGCGGCCGCGGGAACGACGGCCTCCTTCTGCGCGAACTTCACGCCGTCGGCGACGAGCTGCGCCCAGCCGTGGAAGCCGCCGGCCTCCATCGGGCCGAGCCGGCCCTGCATGTGCGCCATGGCCTTGTGCTCCATCTGGCCCACGACCAGCGGGATCACCATGAAGCCCAGGAAGACGACGACGATGCGCAACCCCACCTCGAGCCACCAGGTCAGCGAGCTCATTCCGCGCCCTCCGACGACGGCGGGGCCTCGGACGACCGCGGGGTCTCGGGCGGGTGCTCGCCCTCCGACGACCGCGGAGCTTCCGACGGGCGCGGGGTCTCGGACGGCGGCTGGGTCTCGGACGGGCGCGGAGCCTCCGACGGGCGCGGAGCCTCCGACGGGCGCGGGGCCTCGGACGGGCGCGGGGTCTCCGACGGGCGCGGAGCCTCGGACGTCCGGGGGGCCTCGGATGGCGGCGGCTTCGGCCCGGGCTGCTCGGCTGCGTACGGCTTGAGCCACTCCTCGCCGGGCACGCCCGGGGGCAGCATCCTGCGGCGCCCGGGCGAGGCGGCGGTGTGCTCGGACTCGCCCGGCTCCTTGGCGCCGGGCCAGGCCTTCGCGACCCGCGAGGCCAGCACGAAGTCCTTGCGCAGCGGGTGCCCCTCGAAGCCGTCCGGCAGCAGCAGCGGCTTGAGGTCCTCGTGCCCGGCGAAGGCGATGCCGAACATCTCGAACGTCTCGCGCTCGTGCCACGCAGCGCCGCGGTAGACGCCGATCGCCGTGTCCAGGCGCGCGCCCTGCTCCGCGTCCTTGGCCACCCGCGTGCGGACGATCAGGCCCTGCGCCTTGGCCAGCCTTCCGGGACCGCGGTCCTCGGTGGACGCGACGAACGCGGCCACCAGATACCCGGCCTCGAGCTCGTCGACCGCCGTGAGCCAGTCCAGGAAGTCGGCCCCGAGCTCGTCGCGCGCGGCGGTCAGCGTGTCCACCCAGTGCTCGGGCGGCACGGTGGCCAGCACGCGGCCGTACTGCTCGGTGATTTCGACGTCCGGACCCAGCGCGTCGGAGATCACGGTGAGATCCTCAGCGGTCATCTTCGTGCTCCCACGCCTGGTCCTCGACCGCCCGGTCGAACAGCTCCATGCCGTGGTCCCTGGCCTTGCGCAGCTCGCGGAAGTAGCGCCGGCGCGGCGGCTTCTTCCGGATCGGCGGCAGCTCGGCGGTCTGCTCCACGGCCGGGATCTCCTCCTCGATCACCGGGAGCTTCTCGGTCGGGTAGTCGGCACGGCGCACCACCTCGGTCGGCGGCTCGACAGGAGGGGCGATCCGCTCCGTGGGCGGCTCGACGGGAGCGGCGATCCGCTCCGTCGGCGGCTCGACAGGAGGGGCGATCCGCTCCGTCGGCGGCTCGACCGGAGCCGAAAGCCGCTCCGTGGGCGGTTCGACGATCGGTGCCCGCAGGAGCTCCGTGGGCAGCTCGATCGGGGCCGCCGGCTCCGTCGGGGTGAGCGCCTCGGTCGGCTCGGCGGGGGCGGCGGGCTCCACGGCGGCCATCCGCCGCGTCGGCCCCTCGACCGGCGTCGGCCCCTCGACCGGCGTCAGCCGCTCGGTGTCCACCTCGGCGCCGGACTCGGGCTCGAGCACCGGCTGCGGCGCGACGGTCCCCGGCGCGGCGGCCGGCAGCGGCTTCGGCTTCCGGTCCTTGAGCGGCCTGGCCTGCTTCGGCGCCTTCGGGGCCCTGGGCGCCCGGGCCGCCGCCACCGCGCCCTCGCGCGCGATCCGCTCCTGCAGCTTCACGATCCCCTGCAGCAGCGCCTCGGGCCGCGGCGGGCAGCCGGGCACGTAGACGTCCACCGGGATGATCTGGTCCACGCCCTTGGTCACGCAGTACGAGTCCCAGTACGGGCCGCCGCAGTTCGCGCAGGAGCCGAACGAGATCACGTACTTCGGCTCGGGCATCTGCTCGTAGAGCCGCTTGACCGCCGGGGCCATCTTGTCGCTGACCGTCCCGGAGACCACCATCAGGTCGGCCTGCCGCGGGCCCGGCGCGAACGGGATCACGCCGAGCCGGATGAAGTCGTGCCGGGCCATCGAGCTGGCGATGAACTCGATCGCGCAGCAGGCCAGGCCGAAGTTGAACACCCAGAGCGAGTACTTCCTGCCCCAGTTCAGGACGAGTTTCACCGGTTTGGGCGCGAGCTCGAAGGCTGATCCGAAACGCCGCGTGTCGGCCCCGGCCCCGGGCGCGAGCACTTGGGGATAGCCGAGGTCTACTGCTCCAGCCACGTCAGCACGCCCTTCTTATAGGCGTAGAGAATCCCCACCGCGAGGAATCCGATGAACACGAACATCTCCGCCAGCGTGGTGCCGCGGAAGCCCGGCGCGGCGAAGATCGTCGCCCACGGGAAGAGGTACACCGAGTCCACCGCGAAGATGACGTACAGATAGGCGTACACGTAATAACGCACATGGGTGTGCGCCCAGCCCTCGCCGACCGGGTCGACGCCGCTCTCATAGGTCAGCAGCTTCTCGCGGGTCGGCCGGAACGGGGAGAGCAGCCGGTTCGCGGTCAGGGCGAATACGACGAAAAGGATACCCAGCAGGAACAGGATGCCGACGATCGAATACGCGGAGTAATAGGTCGTGTGACTCATCCCGCGCTCCGCTCCTAGGTGTCATCGCTCCTGAGGCCCCGCTCGTCGCACAAGCGTACCGGCCAGCCGACGACACCCTACGCATCCGGCTCTGACAGGAGCTCAGGCGTAGACTGGCGCTAACACGACGTGAAACGTCCGTAACGCTGACCTGGCAGGCGGGTGCACTACTGTGACGGTGATCGAAGGGGCTTCGGCCAAGGACGTACGGCGGCTGAACCGGGTGGTGATCAGGATCGCCGGCGACTCCGGCGACGGCATGCAGCTCACCGGCGACCGCTTCACCCAGGACTCCGCGATCCATGGGAACGACGTCTCGACCCTCCCCGACTTCCCCGCCGAGATCCGCGCCCCCGCCGGCACCCTGCCCGGCGTCTCGGCCTTCCAGCTGCACTTCGCCGACCACGACATCCTCACCCCGGGCGACGCGCCGGACGTGCTGGTCGCGATGAACCCGGCCGCGCTCAAGGTCAACCTGCCCGCGGTCCCGCGCGGCGGGACGGTGATCGTCAACACCGACGAGTTCACCGACCGGGCGCTGAAGAAGGTCGGCTACGACAAGAACCCGCTGGAGGACGGCAGCCTCGACGGCTACCGGGTGCACAAGGTCGCGCTGACCTCGCAGACCGTCCGCGCGCTCGAGGGCCATCCGCTCAGCCGCAAGGAGGCCGAGCGGGCGAAGAACATGTACGCCCTCGGCCTGCTGTCCTGGCTCTACCACCGGCCGGTCGAGCAGACGCTGGGCTTCCTGGAGCAGAAGTTCGCCAAGAACCCGGCCATCGTGGCGGCGAACCGGGCGGCCTTCCAGGCCGGCTTCAACTTCGGCGAGACCACCGAGGAGTTCGAGGTCTCCTACGAGGTGGCCCCGGCGGCGCTGCCGGCGGGCCGCTACCGGAACATCTCCGGAAACCGCGCGCTGGCGTACGGCCTGATCAGCGGCTCGCAGCGGAGCGGCCTGCCGCTCTTCCTCGGCTCCTACCCGATCACCCCGGCCTCGGACATCCTGCACGAGCTGGCCCGGCACAAGGCCTTCGGCGTGCGCACCTTCCAGGCCGAGGACGAGATCGCGGCGGTCGGCGCGGCGATCGGCGCGTCCTATGGCGGCGCCCTCGGCGTGACCACCACCTCGGGCCCGGGCGTCGCGCTCAAGTCCGAGGCGATCGGCCTGGCCGTCTCCCTCGAACTGCCGCTGGTGATCTGCGACATCCAGCGCGGCGGCCCCTCCACCGGCCTGCCGACCAAGACCGAGCAGGCCGACCTGCTGCAGGCGATGTTCGGGCGCAACGGGGAGTCCCCGGTGCCGATCGTGGCCCCGCGCTCGCCCGCCGACTGCTTCGACGCGGCGATGGAGGCGGTGCGGATCGCGCTGACCTACCGCACCCCGGTCTTCCTGCTCTCCGACGGCTACCTGGCCAACGGCTCGGAGCCCTGGCGGATCCCGGAGGTCGAGGAGCTGCCCGACCTGCGCGAGGCCGCGCGCTTCGCGGCGGTCGAGGACTTCCCGGACGACAAGGTCTTCCTGCCCTACCAGCGCGACCCGGAGACCCTCGCCCGCCCCTGGGCCGTGCCCGGCACCGCGGGGCTCGAGCACCGGATCGGCGGACTGGAGAAGGCCGACGTCACCGGCGAGATCTCCTACGACCCGGAGAACCACGACCACATGGTGCGCACCCGCGCGGCGAAGGTCGCCGGGATCGCCAAGTCCATCGCGCCGCTGGAGGCCGACGACCCGGACGGCTCGGCCCGGCTGCTCGTGCTCGGCTGGGGCTCCACCTACGGCCCGGTCCAGGCGGCCTGCCGGCTGGTCAGGGAGCGCGGCGGCGCGGTCGCGCACGCCCACCTGCGCCACCTCAACCCCTTCCCACCGAACCTCGGCGAGCTGCTGGCCCGCTACGACCGGGTGCTGATCCCGGAGATGAACCTGGGCCAGCTCGCCCTGCTCGTGCGCGCGCGCTACCTGGTGGACGCGGTCGGCTACAACAAGGTCCGCGGGCTGCCGTTCACCTCGACCGAACTCGCCTCGGAGATCGAGACACGACTTTGACCGGATACAGCCTGGGAGTTGCCGAGCGGCCCGCAGCCTGCGAGCGGCCCTAACCAAGGGAGTTTTCACGTAATGCTGGACGTCACGGTTTCGGCCGGAGCGCCGTCGGCGAAGGACTTCAAGTCGGACCAGGAGGTCCGCTGGTGCCCCGGCTGCGGGGACTACGCGGTGCTGGCCGCCGTGCAGAGCTTCCTGCCGAGCCTGAACCTGGACCGCGAGAAGATCGTGTTCGTCTCGGGCATCGGCTGCTCCTCCCGGTTCCCGTACTACCTGAACACCTACGGCATGCACTCGATCCACGGCCGCGCCCCGGCGATCGCCACCGGCCTGGCCGCGGCGCGCCCTGACCTGTCCGTCTGGGTGGTCACCGGCGACGGCGACGCGCTCTCGATCGGCGGCAACCACCTGATCCACGCGCTGCGGCGCAACGTGAACCTGAAGATCCTGCTGTTCAACAACCGGATCTACGGCCTGACCAAGGGCCAGTACTCGCCGACCTCCGAGCCCGGCAAGGTGACGAAGTCCACGCCGTACGGCTCGCTGGACGCGCCGTTCAACCCGGTCTCGCTGGCGCTCGGCGCCGAGGCCACCTTCGTGGCCCGCACCATCGACTCGGACCGCAAGCACCTGACCTCGGTGCTGACCGCGGCGGCCCAGCACCCGGGCACCGCGCTGGTGGAGATCTACCAGAACTGCAACATCTTCAACGACAACGCCTTCGAGCACCTGAAGGCCCCCGGCGAGCGGGACCGGCACCTGCTGCGGCTCGAACCGGACGCCCCGCTCGTCTACGGCGAGCACAAGGTGGTCTGGGACGGGGAGCGCCGGGGTCTGGGCGTGACGGATCTCACCGACCCGCGCCCGGCCGTCACCCACGACGTCGCCGCGGAGGATCCGGCGTACGCCTTCGCGCTCGCCCGGCTGCAGGATCCGGCGACGCTCTCGCCGACCCCCATCGGCGTCTTCCGCAGCGTCCGGCGGCCCGTGTACGACGATCTGATGACGGACCAGCTCAGCGCGGCGGGCCACGGCAGCAAGGAGCCGGATCTCGGCGCGCTGCTGGCGGGCTCGGACACCTGGACCGTCGGAGGCGGATCGTGAGGCGGCCGGAGGCTACGTTCCGGTAACTCTCTTAGCCTAACTCAATTCTTCTCGCAGAGTTCTCACCGCCCCGGCAGTCCGACAAGTGGATGAACGAACCGGCAGGGTGGTAGGAACGATCCTTGGTGAGGGCATGAGTATCGCGTCAGCGGCGACAGAAACTGGCGAAAGAGCTTGTGCGCACCACCACGGCGGGCTCGGGGCCCGAGGGCAGAACAGAGTGAGCAGAGGCAACCGGTAGACATGAGCACCTCGACCACGGGGACGGCACCCGAGGCGGCGACGGACGCGTCGGCGCAACCCAGCGCGCTGTCCGCCGCTGCGGTGGACATCCCGGAGAGCCTCGGCTACCGGATCAAGCGCACGATCCTGGGCAAACCGCTGGTCAACGACCAGCTGTTCGGCGAGAAGCTGTCCCGCCCGATCGCCCTCGGCGTGCTGGCGCCGGACTGCATCTCCTCCTCGGCGTACGGCACCGAGCAGATGCTGACCCAGCTCATCCCGGTCTTCGGGCTGGCCGGCTTCACCCTGGTGATGCCGATCACCGGCGTCATCCTGGTCCTGCTGATCGTGCTGACGCTCTGCTACCGGGACGTCGTCTCGGTCTACACCAAGGCGGGCGGCTCCTACGTCGTCGCCCGCGAGCAGTTCGGCGTGAAGGTGGCCCAGGTCGCCGCCGTCGCCCTGCTGATCGACTACATCGTGACCGTGGCCGTGCAGATCGCGGCGGGCACGATCGCCGTCTCCTCCTGGCTGTCGCTGACCTTCAACATCGACATCACCAGCTGGAGCATCTGGATCTCCGTCTTCATGATCTGCCTGCTCTGCTACGGGAACCTGCGGGGCATCAGGGAGGCCGGCCGGACCTTCGCCTTCCCGATGTACTTCTACGTGACGATGATCGGCCTGACCGTCGTCGCCGGTCTGGCCCGCCTGGCCGTCGGCGACCTGCCGCACGCGAACAACTTCACCGACACGCGCTACGGCGGCGCGCTCGGCACGGCCCTCGACCCGGGCGCCGGCACGCACGCGATCCTGAGCTTCGTCGCGATCTCCGGCCTGCTGCGCGCGTTCGCGAACGGCGGTTCCTCGCTGACCGGCCTCGAGGCGATCTCCAACGGCGTGTCGGCCTTCCGCAAGCCGGCCGGCCGCAACGCCCGCAAGTCGATGTTCTGGATGTCCACGATGCTGGGCTCGCTGGTGCTCGGCGTCTCCATCCTGGCCTGGCAGACGCACGCCACGCCGTACGAGTCCGGCAGCCCCTCCGTGCTCGGCCAGCTCTCCAGCCTGATCTGGGGCCACGGCGCGTTCGGCAACATCATGCTGACCATCGTGCAGCTGGCGACCGCGCTCATCCTCTACACCGGCGGCAACACCTCGTTCAACGGCTTCCCGTTCCTGGCCTCCTTCGTGGCCGAGGACTCCTTCCTGCCGCGGCAGTTCCTGCACCGCGGCCACCGGCTGGCGTTCTCGAACGGCATCATCGTGCTGGCGATCATCTCGACGGCGCTGCTGCTGTTCACCGGCGGCAACCTGACGCGGCTGGTCTCGCTGTACGCGATCGGCGTGTTCACCGGATTCACGATGGCCGCGGCGGGCCTGTTCAAGTACCACAGGAACCGCAACGAGAAGAACCGCACGATCAAGCTGGTGATCAACGGCACGGCCTGCGTGCTGAGCGCGGCCGTCGTCGTCATCTTCGCGATCTTCAAGTTCACCGAAGGCGCGTGGATGGTCGTCGTGGTCTTCCCGGTCGGCGTGTTCGCGCTGATCAAGCTGAACGAGCGGTACCGCCGCGAGGCCGCCGCGCTGGCCGGCGCCCCGGCGAGCGCCAGCGTGCCGACGCTGACCCGCAGCACGGTGCTGGTGCTGGTGGACTCGGTCGACCTGGCCGTCGTCAAGGCGCTGCGCTACGCGCGCTCGCTGCGGCCGGTCGAGCTGCGCGCCGTGCACCTGATGATCGACTCGAAGCACGCCGAGCACCTGCGCAGGCGCTGGGACGCCTCGATCGCGGCGGACGTGCCGCTGGAGGTCATCGAGGTCCCGGACCGGCGGCTGCGCCGCGCGGCGGCCGAACTCGCCGCGCGCACGCACGACGAGACCGGCACCGAGGTCACCATCATGCTGCCGCGCCGCGCCTTCCACATCACCAGCCGGCTGCTGCACGACCACACGGCGGACAAGATCGCCTCGGCGGTATCCCGGCTCCCGCACGTCGCGGCCATGATCGTGCCGTTCGACGTGGTCGAGGCGATCGAGGAGATGTCCGAGTCCTCGGCCGAGGGCAACGCCGGCAAGGTCACCCGCGGCGGCCGCGCCAAGCCCGGCCACGGCGCCAAGGCCCCGCACGCCGATCAGGCGGTCCCGGTGCGCCGCACCAAGAAGATGCTGCTCGACGCCGAGTGCGTGATCGAGGAGGACCAGCCCGCCACCGGCGCGAGCACCGAGCACCGGCCGCCGATCGCCGTCCGCGACGTCCGCTGGCGCAACCGCGCGACGCTCGAGGGCCGCATCCGCAGCGTCTACGTGGGCCCGGTCTCCGGCTCCCCCGCCCTCGAGGCCGAGCTCTACGACGAGACCGGCGGCATCACCCTCGTCTTCCTCGGCCGCCGCGCGATCCCCGGCATCGAGCCCGGCGCCAAGGTCCGCGTCGAGGGCATGGTCGGCGAGACCGAGGGCTACCTCGCGATGACCAACCCCTCCTACCGCCTGCTGCCCCGCGAGGGCGAGGACGAGGGCGAGGAAGAGGGCTAGCCTCCGGCCGGGCTCCGTCCGCCCGCGTCAGCCCCCGTCCGCCGCGGCTCAGGATGCGGACGGGGCATGGACATGCGTAATAAGCGAATTACACTTGCACCCGTGACTGAGCGGCGGCGCGGGCTGATATTCGGGTTCGGGGCGTACGGGATCTGGGGGCTCTTCCCGCTGTACTGGCCGCTGCTGGAGCCGGCCGGGGCCGGGGAGATCCTGGCGAGCCGGATGGTGTGGTCGCTGGTGTCGGTGATCGTCGTGCTGGCAGCGATGCGGCACGGCGGCTGGCTCAAGCCGCTGCTGCGGTCGCCACGCAAGCTGCTGCTCCTGCTGGGAGCGTCGGCGTGCATCACCGTGAACTGGGGCGTCTACATCTGGGCGGTGAACGCGGGGCACGTCATCGATGCGGCGCTCGGGTACTTCCTGAACCCGCTGGTGACAGTGCTGTTCGGCGTGCTGATCCTGCATGAGCGGCTGCGGCGCGCGCAGTGGCTGGCCGTCGGGATCGGCGCGATGGCGGTGGTCGAGCTCGCGCTCGGGGCCGGGCACCTGCCGTGGATCGCACTGGTGCTGGCTTGCTCGTTCGGCACCTACGGTCTGCTGAAGAAGCTCGCGGCCGTCCCCGCACTGGAGTCGATGGCAATCGAGTCCGGCTACCAGTTCCTCCCGGCGCTCGGTTTCCTCATCTACCTGCAGGTCTCCGGCACGGCTGCTTACGGGCACGCCGCGTGGCACGTCACGTTCCTGCTGACACTCGCCGGCGCCGTCACGCTGATTCCGCTGCTGCTGTTCGCGGGGGCGACGAACCGGCTGCCGCTGTCGACGATCGGCTTGCTGCAGTTCCTCACGCCGGTCCTTCAGCTGCTCTGCGGCGTGCTCGTGAACCACGAGACCGCGCCGGGCGCCGAGTGGATCGGGTTCGGGATCGTCTGGGTGGCACTGGCCGTCCTGACCGCGGACGGGCTCCGGCAGGCCAGGGCGACGCGCGCGGCGGGCGCGCGAACCGCCGAAGCTCTCGCGGTGGCTCAGGCGAGCGGCGCCGGGAGCACGCCTTCGAGCACCAGCAGCGCCTCCTTGTTGCCCAAGCCGTCGGCGTAGCCGGTCAGCGCCCCGTTCGCGCCGAGAACGCGGTGGCACGGGACGACGATGCCGAGCGGATTCGAGCCCACCGCGCCGCCGACCGCCCGGGCCGCGACGCGGTCGAGGCCCAGAGCCGCCGTGATCTTGCCGTAGGTGGTCGTCGAGCCGTACGGGATCTTGCGCAGCTCGCCCCACACGCGCTGCTGGAAGTGCGTACCGCGCGGCGCGAGTTCGAGGTCGAACTCCTTCAGGTCGCCGGCGAAGTACGCCTGGAGCTGCGCTACGGCGTGCTCGAACGCCTCGGGCGCATGCTCCCAGCGCGGGTCGATCTTGGCGACGGGCTTGTTCCGGTCCTCGCTCCAGACCTGCAACGTCACGCCGGTCAGCACGACGCCGCCGGGCGCGGAGAGGTCGCGGACGCCGGTGAGCAGGTAGGCGCCGAGCGGGCTTTCGGTGGTGGTGTAGATCGTCGCAGCCGTGGCGGAGGTCATGAGTTACTCCAGAAGTAGTGGATCGCGTAGGACGCCCAGGGGTGCCAGGACTCGACGTCGGCGCTGCCGAGGCCGGCCTTCTTCATCGCGGACTTGATCACGACGTCGCCCGACAGCACGACGTCCGGGTCGCTCAGAGCCCGCATACGCAGGTAGCCCGCCGTCCACGGCCCGATGCCGCGCAAGGCCAGCAGTTCCCGCTGCGCCTGGTCCCGGTCGGCGCCCGGATCGAGCCGAACGCTGCCGTCGGCCAGCGCGCCGCTGATCGTGCGCAGGGTCTGCTTGCGCGACTCGGGCATGCCGAGCTCGGCGAAGTCCGCGTCCGCCAACGCTGCCGACGACGGGAAGACGTGCGTCAGACCGCCGCTCGGCTCGGGCAGCGGCTCGCCGCGTGCCGCGACGAGAACGCCGGCGAGCCGACGTGCCGCAGCAACGCTGATCTGCTGCCCTAGAACGGCGCGGATCGCCATCTCGTCGGCGTCCGCGGCACCCGGCGAGCGCAGGCCCGGGGTCTTCACGCTGAGCGGGCCGAGGACCGGATGGGGCGCGAAGTACTCGGCGACGGCCAGGGGATCGGCGTCGAGGTCGAACAGCCTGCGCATCCTGCCGATCGCGGTCGTGAACCCGCGCAGGTCGGCGAGATCCAGCCGGCAGTCGAGCCACGCCCCGCCGCTCGGCCGCTCGCGCACCTCGGCGATCCCGGGCCCGTGCTCGAACCGCAGGGTCCGCCGATAGACACGGTCGCCGCGGTCGCCGGTCATCTCCTCGACGCCGGGGATGGCACGGAGGCCGATGAAGTCGAAGATGTGCTCCCGGTCGTACGGCTCGCGGTATGCCAGCCGTAGCGAGATCCCGCTGCCGCCGCCGTTCCCGCGCTCGATCTTGCGCGCCGAGGTACGCAGCTCAGTCGGTGTCGAGGCGTAGATCTCGCGGATCGTGTCGTTGAACTGCCGCACGCTCGCGAACCCCGCGGCGAACGCGACGTCCGTCGCGGGCAGCTTCGTCGTCTGCAGCAGCACCCGCGCGGTATGCGCCCGCTGCGCCCGAGCCAGCGCGAGCGGCCCCGCCCCCAGCTCCGCGACCAGATGCCGCTGCACCTGCCGCTCGCTGTACCCGAGCCGAGCCGCGAGCCCGGCCACGCCCTCCCGGTCGATCACCCCGTCGTTGATCAGCCGCATAGCGCGCCCGATGATGTCCGCGCGCAGGTTCCACTCCGCCGACCCGGGCACCGCGTCCGGCCGGCACCGCCGGCAGGCCCGGAACCCGGCCGCCTGCGCCGCCGCCGCGCTCGGGTAGAACCGCACGTTCTCCCGCTTCGGCGTCGTCGCCGGACAGCTCGGCCGGCAGTAGATCCCCGTGGTCAGCACGGCGATGAAGAACACCCCGTCGAACCGCGGGTCACGCCCGCGCACCGCGTCGTACCGGTGCTCGTCGCTCTGGATTCCGCTGGTCGCCATGAGTCCATGATGACCCGGCACCGCTCCTCGCCCTAGCGGGTTTCGGACATGGATGCTGGCGCCACTCACTCACAGACGCCGACGTCGTTCACTCATAGCCGTTCACTCATACGAGCGACACGCTATGCGGCGGCGGAATCGTCGCGGTCACCGAGGTCGGGCATCCTCGATACGAACTCGAGCGCATGCGCGAGGCGCGGCGCAGGGATGCAGGCCGCACGGCGGCCGACTGAGCCGGACAGAACCGGTCGATCAGACCGTGCGGGAGTGGACCAGGTCGCAGAGGGCGTAGAGGGCGGCGCGGGCCGGGATGTCGGGGAGGGTGGCGAGCAGGTCGCGGGCCTCGTCGGCGTAGCGG
>NZ_JAGSOH010000079.1 GCF_018139625.1 Actinospica acidithermotolerans
GGCGGGCGGCGGCCGAGGGAATGACCGGCCGGGGGGAATGACCGGCCCCCGGCCGGGGAACGCGAGGCCGGCGGGCCGGGAAACGTGAGGCCGGCGGCCGGTCGCAGCGGTCGGAACACGCTCGGACTGGTCTAGAGCGGTCGGTTCCGGTCATGATAGGCGGCGGCGGTCCGATCGTCCGACGACAGGTCCTCGACAACGATGTCGCGCGCGGCAGACGCTCGCGGCAGAAAGGTCTAGGGCGGCACAGAGCGGCGGCGATGCCGGGCGCGGCGGAAATGCCAGTCGTGGCGGCGATGCCGGGTGTGGCAGCGCCGTCGGCGGCGGCGGACCGGTGAGCGCCGTACGACGACAGCGAAGGGAGCGACGTGCTCAGCATCCTCGGCCTCGACGAACCCACCGAGCGCGTCTACCACGAGCTGGTGCTGACCGGCCCGGCCAGTGTCGAGGCGCTGGCGCTGCGGCTCGGCCTGGCGCGCGAGGCGGTGGCCGGGTCGGTCGAGATCCTCGAGGCCAAGTCGCTGGCCAACCGGAACCCCGTCGGCCTGGTGCAGACCGCTCCCCCGCAGCTGGCGCTCGGCGCGCTGCTCACGGCGCAGCGGCACGCCCTCGGCCAGGCCGAGCTGACCGCGGCGGCGCTGGACGAGGCGTACCACGCGGCCTCCGCGCAGAATGCGCACGACCTGGTCCAGATAGTCGTCGGCGCCGAACAGGTGATGCAGCGGCTCGAACACCTGCAGCTCAACGCCGAGACCGAACTGCTCGCGCTGGTCCAGGCGCAGGTGGAGATCCCGGCGACGTGCGAGGGCGAGGCCGAATCGCTGGCCATCCAGCGCGGCGTGAGCTACCGCGTCGTGATCGAGCGCGCGGGACTCAACGGCCCGACGTCCGCGAACGCACTCTCCAGCGCGGTCCCGGTCGGCGAGCAACTGCGCGTCATCGACGTCCTGCCGACGAAGATGGTCATCGCGGATCGCTGCACGGTGATGCTGCCGCTGAGCCTGCCGGGGTCGGCGGATCCGGACCCGGCCGGGTCGCATCCGCCGGCGTCGACCCAGCGCGCGGACGACGGCCCGGTGGCGCTGATCTCCCGTGCCCCCGCGCTGGTCAACGCCATGATCGGCTTGTTCGAGTCGATCTGGCAGCGGGCGCTGCCGGTGCGCAAGGACGGCGAGGAGGCCCTCGTCGTGGACGAGCCGGGGATCGCCCTGCCGACCGCGCTGGACCTGCGGATCCTCTCGCTGCTGCTGGTCGGCGCGACCGACGCGGCGATCGCCAAGCAGCTCGGCCTCGGCCTGCGCACCGTGCAGCGGCGGGTGGCGCACATGATGGAACTGGCCGAGGTGAGCACCCGGCTGCAGCTCGGCTGGCAGGCGCGCGAGCGCGGCTGGCTCAAGTAGCGGGTGGGGCGCGCGGCTCCCGCCGCTGATCCGGCTCGGGCAGTCCGTGGTCCGGCCGGGGCGATCCCGCTCCGGTCATCCGGCTCGGCGATCCCGCTCCGGCGATCCGGCTCGGATTCCCCGGCTCGGGAAGGCCGCGCACGGTCGGATGCGACAATGGAGCCGACGCCGAATGGCCGAGCGGTGCGGTGCGCCGGGCGGCCGATGGGAGCGAAAGGACGCGCGTGGTCTCGATCTCGAAGTCGGGCGAGGCGGACAAGTCTCTGTACGAGCGGATCGGCGAGGAGCCGTTCCGCCGGATCGTGCACGCCTTCTACGAGGGCGTGGCCGAGGACGCCGAACTGCGCGCCCTCTATCCGGAGGAGGACCTCGGGCCGGCCGAGGAGCGGCTGGCGCTGTTCCTGATCCAGTACTGGGGCGGGCCGTCGACGTACTCGCAGAAGCGCGGCCACCCGCGGCTGCGGATGCGCCACGCCGGCTTCCACATCGACGCCGCCGCGCGGGACCTGTGGCTCAAGCACATGCGCGCCGCGGTGGACGGCGCCGGACTGCAGGAGGCGGACCGCGCGGAGCTGTGGGCGTACCTCGAATACGCCGCGGGCTTCATGGTCAACGCCGCGTAGCCCACACCGGGTAACGATTGCCTGACACGGCGAACCCTGATACCTATTGATCCATGGCCATTCGCCGCGCGGGAGACGTAGCGCTGGTCACGCGCGACCACATCGACCTCTGCCGGGTGTGGTCCTCTTCGTGTCGCCGACACCTCTGACGGCCCACGAATAGCAGTACCCTTCTTCACATCAGAGGTGAACACGTCCATGAGCACGATGACCCTGCCCGCCGCTGCCCTGACAGCGTCCGCGAACTTCGTCCACCTGGAGGCGGGCGACCCGCTCGCGGTGGAACTGGCCGCGTCCTTCCTGGCCGAGGAGTCGGCCCGCGGCGGAGCCGCCGCCGCCAGGTACCTGGAATCCGACCCGCGCGAGTACGAGACCTGGCTCGGCGGCGCCTGGATCGGCCTGCGCCAGCCCGACGGCTCCCCGGCCGCCGGCGCCGCCTACCGCCGCTACGACCCGACCACCGCCGAGCTCGCCCAGCTCTGGACCCGCCCCGAACTGCGCCGCAACGGCGTGGCCAGGAAGGTGCTGGCCCACCTCGAATTCCTCGCCGAACGCTCCGGCTACGACCGCCTCTACGCCGTCGCCGAACCGGGCCACGACGTGCTCCGCGAGTTCCTGCGCGCCGCCGGCTACCAGGCGCTCGGTGACGAGTCGCTGGAATACCTCGGCTTCGTCAAGGCTTTGCCACGTAGCGATTATCTGCCTCATCCGCTGAGTTAGGAGATCCGGCCTCCCCGATCACCGCCGCCAGATGCTCCGCGACCATCAGCGTCGGCAGATGCGTGTTCCCGCTGGGGATCACCGGCATGATCGAGGCGTCGGCGACGGAGAGGCCGGGCACGCCGTAGACCTCGCCACGGGCGTTGACGACGGCGCCCTGCTCCGGGTCGGGGCCCATGGCGCAGGTACCGCAGGCGTGGTGGTAGGTCCAGGCGGAGCGGCGGACGGCGTCGACCAGTTCGGCGCCTTCGTCCATTCCTGCGCCGAGCCACTGCTCGGGGCCGCCGGCGAGTTCGCGCAGGGGGCTGATGGCGCCCACCTGCCGGGCGGAGCGGACGCCGCGGATCATGGCGGCCAGGTCGGCCGGGTCCTCGAGCAGGTTGAGGCGGATCTTGGGCGCGGCCTCGGGGTCGAGGGTGGCCAGGCGCAGTCTGCCGCGGGACCTGGGCCGCATCACGGTGGCCGAGATCCAGAAGAGCGTCGAGGTCGCGGCGGGGACGTGCTGCAGCCAGGGGGCGTCGTCCGTCCCGTCGGAGTCGGTGCGGGTGGCGACGATCTGGAAACGGGGGCCGTCCGGGAAGTCGGCTGCGGCCGGCCAGACGACCGAGATGCCGGGGTGCTCCTGGAGGTTGGCGCCGACGCCGGGCAGGTGCGAGCGGCAGGGCAGGCCGAGTACGGCGAGGTCCCGCGCGGGGCCGATGCCCGACCTCAGCAGGATCGCGGGTGAGCCGTAGGTGCCGGCGGCGAGGACGACGCGGGCCGCTCGCACTGCGCGTCCGTCGGCCAGTCTCACACCGGCGGCGCGGCCGTTCTCGATCAGCACCCTGTCGACGAGCGCGCCGGGCAGGATGCTGAGGTTCGCCCGGTCTCGCGCCGCGCGGAGGTAGGTCAACGCGGCGCTCATCCTCACGCCGCCGATCGTGTTGACCGGCGCGGCGCCGACGCCGGCCGCGCCGGGGCGGTTGTGGTCGACGACCTCGGGGAAGCCCGCCTCGACGAGTGCCTCGTACGCGGCGGCGCCTACCGGGGTGAGTTCCCTCGGCTCGTAGCGGCGGATCGGGATCGGGCCGACCCGGCCGTGCCAGCCGTCGGCGAAGTCGAGGTCCGTCTCCAGCCTGCGGAAGTCCTCCAGCACCTCGGCGAAGGACCAGCCGGGGTTGCCGAGCCTGGCCCAGCCGTCGTAATCCGCGGGCGCGCCGCGCAGCGCGATGGTGCCGTTCGTGGCGCTGCAACCGCCGACGAGCTTCGCGCGGGCCACGGCGCCGCCGGTCGCCTCGTCCGTGTAGCCCCAGTCGTGAGTGCCCGCCGAGCGCCAGCCGGAGCGCAGTTCCGCGGGCAGCGCATCGGGATCGGGGTAGTCGGGGCCCGCCTCGATCAGCAGCACGCGCGGGCCGCCCCGCTCCGAAAGCCGGGCCGCCAGGACGCAGCCTGCCGCCCCGCCCCCCACGATCGCTATGTCGGTCTCGATCCGGTCAGCCTCGGGCTGAAGGGACATGGACTGCACCGCCTCACGAAGATCGGGGAGCTGTCCCTGACCACCCTCGGCGGATCCCGGCGGCGCGCACAAGGGCGTATCGGAGCACTGATGCCCCGATACGCCTCGGTGTTCCTAGCGGTTGTTGTTGACCTTCGGGTCGAGCAGGCCGCGGTCGCGCAGGTACTCGCGCAGCGGGTACTTGTCGCCGATACCCCAGTAGGACAGCGCGTCCTTGCCGCCGCCGAGCAGCTGCTGCTGGATCGGGGTCAGCTCGTTCCACCACGGGTGCTCCGGGGTGATGACGCGGTCCTCGTGCGGGGCGATCCAGCGGTACGTCCAGCCGATGAACAGGCAGCGGCGGTCGATGTCCGAGTAGTTGTCCGAGCGGCCGTGGTAGAGGCGGCGGTCGAAGAGCACGACGTCGCCCTGGTTGGCGCAGACCTCGATGGCGCCCTCGGGCTGCTCGAAGTCGAGGCTCAGGTCCTCGGGCCGGGCCAGCCGGCTGGTCTTGTGCGAGCCGGGGATGCACATGAAGTTGCCGCGGCCCGGCTGCGAGAGGTCGGAGAGGTAGAAGGCGGTGCGGATCGACAGGAGCGGGCGGACCGGCTCGGTCTCGATCTCCAGGTTCTGCCGTCCGCCGTCCTGGTGCCAGCGCCACGTCTTGCGGGTGTCCGCGGGCACGCCCGGGTGGATGTCGATGTGGTGGTGGTACGCGTGGATGTTCCAGCCGAGGATGCCCCACACGAGCGGGAAGACCGTGGGCAGCTCCAGCAGCTCCAGGAACACCTTGTCCCGGTGCAGGAAGCCCATCAGGTGCATGCTCTGGTCCTTCGGGTGCAGCAGGCCCTCGGCCTTCTGCTGCGCGTACACCCGGTCCTGCGCCTCGATCAGCCGCTCCAGCAGCTGCGCCGGGATGGCGTCGCGGATGATGAAGTACCCGTCGCGGTCGAAGTCGGCCCGCTGCTCATCCGTGATCTGGATGCCGTCGTAGGGCACGAGCGGACGGTCGGCGGCCGAGGAGGCCGGGGCTATGGACTCGCCCATCATCATGGACATGGGTTCGCGACCCCCTTGTATCGAGGAACCTGGACGACCACGCCGATTCGCCCGCGAAGCGCGGTCCGCTCTTTCAGACGCCCGGTCCACCAGTACGGTTGCGGATTTACCGGCAGGTTACGAGCCGATTCTTTACGGACCCTGAGGCGTTCGTCAACGCTCGCTTACCCGGGCCAGTCCGGCCGACCACTTCTCCTCGACCCGGCCGAAGCGCCACACCGCCATCGCGACCAGCCACGTCGCCACGAACAGGCCCACGATGAAGAATCCCGCGCGGTTGATGTCGAATGCCGACATGGCGTTCCAGAAACCGCCCGTGAGGTGCAGCTCGGTGGCGAGCAGTCCGAGTGCTTCGATTCCGCCGATGAACACGCAGATGCCGACGGACAGTCCGGTAATCGTCAGGTTGTAGTAGACCTTGCGCACCGGGTTGAGGAACGCCCAGCCGTAGGCGAGGTTCATGAAGCAGCCGTCGATGGTGTCCAGCAGCGTCATCCCGGCGGTGAACAGCATCGGCAGCGCGACGATCGCGTACCAGGGCACATGCTGGCTGGCCAGCACCGCGGTCGTGGCCAGCAGCGCGACCTCGGTGGCGGTGTCGAAGCCGAGCCCGAACACGACGCCGACCGGGTAGATCTGCCAGGGCTTGCGGATCGCGCGCATCCAGCGCCCGAAGAACCGGCTCATCAGGCCACGGTTCTGCAACTGCTCCTCGAGCGCCGCCTCGTCGAACTCGCCGCGCCGCATCGAGCGCCAGACCCGGGCGATTCCGGCCAGAATGACCAGGTTCAGCGCCGCGATGAGGAACAGGAAGCTCGCTGAGACGACCGTGCCGAAGACGCCGCCGAACTGCTCCAGCGAGGAGTTCGGGTTGGAAACCTCGCCGAACACGGTCTTCTCGGCGACCACGATCCCGGCTCCGATCGCGACGACGACCGTGGAGTGGCCGAGCGAGAAGAAGAAGCCGACGCTGAGCGGACGCTGGCCGTCGTGCATCAGCTTCCGCGTGGTGTTGTCGATCGCGGAGATGTGGTCGGCGTCGAAGGCGTGCCGCATGCCGAGCGTGTACGCGAGCACCGCCACGCCGATGCCGAGGCCCTTGTAGTGCTGCGGGACGACGAGGACGGCGAAGATGCCGAAGCCGAGGACGTGCAGCAGCGCGATGAAGCCGAACATGAGCAGCGTGCGCCGCCACTCGGCCGGCGTGAGCATGGCCCGGACGCGGGCGATCCGGCCGACCCCTTCGGCGGCGCCGGGGACGGCGACGGGACTCGAGACGGTCACGGGTTCCTCGTTCTTCCGGCGGCTGGCGGGACTGCTGGGCTCACTATGCATTCTTCCCGCACTTGCAAATAGTTTGCAAGTACCGGCGGGTGGCGATCCCACCCAGGCCGTGCGATCGCCGCCGCCAGCCTCCACTGGCGCCTACGGCGCCCGGTCACCTCACCGGCCAGCACGCCGAGCTCGCGCGCGGAGCTCGCGCGACGAGCTCGCGCGCCGCATCGCCCAGCGCCCGCTCGCCACCCAACGCCCCGCCCCCGTCGGGCCGAGTCGGCTCGATCCCGTCGCCGCGACGCACGCGTGAACTGCCCTGAATGGCGTAGTTCAGGGCGCTCGGCCGACCGCGGTGTGCCCGGGCGAACCTAGGCTGGCTCACGTTTGCGCCTCACCCGGACGGAGGCGGGGCGACTGAGTCGAGGAGGTCCCATGAGCGCACCGCCGACGACAGCCCCCCGCACGCCGCACGCCGCGGCTCAGCGGCGGCCCTCGCTGATCGGCCACGTCGAGAACGGCTGGGCGGCACTGATCGCCGAGTTCGTCGGCACGGCCGCCTTGGTGTTCTTCGCGGTGGGCACCGCCGTGTACTCCGGCGTGACCGCCGGAACCGTGGGGATCGCGCTGGCGTTCGGCTTCGTGCTGGTCGCGCTCGTCTACGCGATCGGCTCCGTGTCGGGCTGCCACGTCAATCCCGCCGTCACCCTCGGCATGGTGCTCGCCAGGCGGATGAACCCGATCTGCGGCGGGCTCTACGCGATCGCGCAGTTCTGCGGCGGCATCGTCGGCGCGCTGCTGCTCTACTGGGTGTCGAACACCGTGCTGGCCCGGACCGGCGGCCCGTTCAACCGCAAGTCCTTCGGCGCCAACGGCTACGGCAGCGACTCGGACCTGCATATCAGCGTCGGCGGCGCGTTCCTGGTCGAGATCATCCTGACCGCGCTGCTGATCATCGTCGTCCTCGGCGTCACCCACGGCCCCGGCGTGAAGGGCTTGGAAGGCGTCGCCATCGGCACCGCGCTGACCGCCATCCACCTCGTCGGCATCCCGCTCACCGGCACCTCGGTCAACCCGGCCCGCTCGCTCGGCCCGGCGATCTTCGCCGAGACCAACGCCCTCAGCCAGGTCTGGCTCTTCATCGTCGCCCCGCTGTGCGGCGCGGTACTCGGCGTCCTCGTGCACACCGCCCTGCGCGGCTACAAGCGGAGCGTCGTGGAGAGCAAGCCCGTGGACCGCGCCTCCGCCGAGTGACCGGACCGGCGCCCCCGATTTCTGTTGCGGTTCTGTGAAATCCGAGATACCCATAAGTGCTCTGCAGCGCATATGAAGGTACTGCTTGATAAATTCACAGAAACTGGGGGGTCCGGTGTTCCGACACCGTTCGGCGACCGCAGCGGTCGCACTCGCGGCCGCGGTCGCGCTCATCCCCGGCACCGCCTTCGCGGCCGGAAGCACCACCGGCAAGGCGAAGGCCGTCCCGGAGACCACCGCAAGTCCATCCACGTCGAATTCGTCGGCATCGGCATGGGCATCGACGTCGGCATCGGCATCGACATCGGCGTCCGGCTCCGCGAAGGCGCTGCGCACCTACGCCAGCCCAGCGAGCAAGTCGATCCGCTTGCAGAAGCCCGAGATCACCTCGTCCGCCGCGACCGGCGCCGGCAAGTCCGCGAAGGCGACCGCGTCCTCCGCGACGACGATCTATGTGGCCGCGTACAGCACCGCGACCTGCACGGACGGCACCGGCGCAGGCACCGCGGCCACTCCGTACTGCTCGATCCAGAGCGCCGTCGACGCCGCCGTGTCGGGCGACACCGTCGACGTCCTCGGCTCGCAGGGCTACTTCTCGACGGAGTCCGTGACGGTCTCCACCTCGGGGATCTCGATCGTGGGCGTGGGCAACCAGGCCTGGGACATGGCGCAGAGCGGCTCGCCGGCCTTCATCCTCAACGGCGTCAGCCACGTCACGATCTCCAACCTCATGCTCAACGGGGCCGGCACCGGCGTTCCGGCCGTCGAGATCCTCGGCTCCTCCAACGTGACCCTGGACTCGGACTACATCCAGGGCGGATACGCCGGGGTGAATCCGAACGGCACCGGCATCGAGATCGACGGAGCCTCCGACAACGTCACGGTCAGCCGGACGTACGTGAACACCGGCATGTCCGCGCCGAGCGACTCCGGCATCGCGATCGAATCCGGGGCGAGCGGCATCACCCTCGCCGGCGACATCCTGGCCTCCGCCGGCATCGTCGCGACCGGCGTCACCGGCCTGGACGTGGCCGGCAACACCATCCAGCGCGGGTGCGACGCGGCGATCGACATCGAGGGCACGTCGACGAACGTGAGCCTCCAGAACAACCTCATCGAGGACGCCAACCCGAACACCGACTCGTACCTCGACGGCTACCAGTCGCAGTGCCAGGCGGACAGCGCGACGTGGGCACCGGACATCACGGTGGCGGCCCCCGCGACCGCGGGCACGACGACCAACTACAACGACTTCTACGTCTACGGCACGGACGGCACCGCCGAGTACGACTGGTCGGGCATGAACTACACGACCCTCGCGGCCTTCCGCACCGCCTCGGCCCAAGGCTCCGCGGACACGCTGGACACCGTCGAGGCCAACTCGGCGGGCTTCCGGCCCAACGCCATCTCGGACGTGGACGCGAACCTCGTCGGCGGTTCGCGCGCCATCGCGTCGGCGAACTCCTCCGCGCCCGGCGAACTGTCGACCGACTTCTACGGCGACAGCCCGTACACGAGCCGCGGCGCCATCCAGTACAACAGCCACAACCCGACCCTCGCGGTGTCGCTGAAGGTCGTGGACACGAGCGCGAAGGGGATCCAGCTCACCTCGACCGTCACCTCAGCCGCCGGCTACACGCTCGAACCGAAGGTGACGTGGGGCGACGGCAACTACGACTTCGAATCCTTCTACAACAACAGCCTGGACCTCACGTACAACTACCTGAGTCTGGGCACTTACACCGTCAGCATCACCGTCACCGACGGCGAGGGTGACGCGGTGACCAACTCCGTGGTCGTGACGACGGCGGGCACCTCGTACACGGCGTACGGCCCCACACGCATCCTGGACACCCGCAAGGGCACCGGAACCGGCGGCGTGATCGCGCCGGTCGCCGCCAACGGGACCCTCAAGCTGAAGATCGCGGGCAACGGAAGCATCCCGGCCGACGCGTGGGCCGCGGCGCTGAACCTGACGGTGACCAACCCCAAGGCGGGCGGCAACCTGACGGCATACCCGGACGGCCTGAGCGCTCCGGTCACCTCGAATGTGAACTTCGGCCCCAAGCAGACCGTGGCGAACATGGCGGTCGTGGCGGTCGGCGGCGACGGGTACGTCGACCTGCGCAACAACAGCGGCGGCACCGTCGACCTGGTCGTGGACATCAGCGGCTACTACACACCGACGTCGGCGGGCAAGGGATACACGGCCATCACCCCGGCCCGCTTCCTGGACACCCGTAACGGCACCGGAGGCTACGCCTCCAAGACCGTCTCCCCCGGCCACCCCGTGACCCTGAAGATCGACGGCCGCTTCACGGTCCCGTCGAGCGCAGTCGCGGCCGTAGCCGTCAACATCACCGAAGCGAGCCCGTCCGGCAACGGCTACATCACCGCCTGGTCCGGCGGCACCGAGCCGACCGCCTCGAACCTGAACTTCACCACCGGCGAGACCCGCGCAGCCTCGGCGATCGTCCCGGTCAGCTCGTCGGGCACGATCAACCTGGCCTACACCGGCACCGGCTCGGCCCGGCTGATCGTGGACGTGGACGGCTACTACAGCTCCACCGGCTCGTCCTACGTCCCCGTGGTCCCGTACCGCTACCTGGACAGCCGGACCATCAAGAACGGCGCCCTGCCCTCCGGCTACTACTACGAACTCGGCCTCGGCAGCTACGGCACCCTCGGCCCCGACACCATCACCGGCGTCATCGCCAACACGACCGTAACCTCCACGACCGGCGCCGGCGACCTCGTCGTCTTCCCGAACGCCAACTACTCAAGCGACCAGCCCGTCACCGTTCCGACCACCTCGGCGCTGAACTTCACCAAGGGCACCACCGTGCCGAACCTCACCTTCGTCACCCCCGGCTACGGCGGCGACGAAGACTTCTACAACCAGAGCACCGGCAGCCTGCAACTGATCGTCGACGTCATGGGCTACTTCATGGCGAGCTGATGGTGTGAGCGGCGGGCGCGGGCGCGAGCCGATAGCTGCAGTGCCGAGCTGACCGGCGGGCGCGAACGCGGGCAGATGGACGCGAACGCGAAGTAGGACCCGAACGCGAACTAGGACGAGGACGCGAACTAGGACGAGGACGCGAACTAGGACGAGGACCCGAATGAGGACGGGGTCGTGTCCGATGGCACATCGCCATCGGACACGACCCCGTCCCCGTTCCCGACGCCGTCTGCGACCCCGTCCCCGACCCCATCGTCGTCTTCCAGCCAACGCAATTGCTGTTGCCAACAGGGTCACCGCAGCCGAGACTGACACAGACATCTGTGAACCACTACACGAGGAAGGGGCGCCAGCTGCCATGCCGGACCAGCCGAGGCCGACGCCGCCGTACCGACCCGGCGACCCGCCCCCGTCCGAGGACGAGCTCGCCGGCATCAACAACGGCCCCTGCCGCTCGTTCACGCCCATGGAGCCGCCATGGGAGTACATGTGCCGAAAGTGCGGCTACCCGCACAGCTGACCGCATGCGACGCTCGCCACTGCTGCTAGAAAGCAACTTCTGGCGGAACTGCTGATAAGCAGAGTCAATTCCGAGGGAGCCCACAGGCCCTCCTGGTCGTAGGGGAGCCATCCCTCGCGCGGAAAAAAGCGGAACCAGATCTTGACCCGGTCCGTTTCTGTCACGGCCGACGTTGCTGCGCGAGTGTCCACGGGCTACATCCTCCAGCATCCGCGCCCTCGCTGGCATCCTCCTGCCGAGTCCGCTCATTAGGCCAGGCCCGCAGCTCCTTCATCCTCACAAGGAAACGCCTCATTGAGCGCAGCCGACACCGCACGTTGTCTGCGATGGAAGTAAGGCAAGGCGGTCACGACGCTCTCTACGAACTCCCCTCGGGGCATGTCCGCATACCTCGGAGGCCGCGCCGGATGCTGCTGGTCGACGCTCTTCCTGACCTCGCCCGTGAACAGGTAGACGGCAGCCAGCACTTCGGACTCGAACATAACCTTGGCGACAGTGAGGTCGCCGGGGTCGGCTTCGTTGGTGACCATGCTCCCGATGGTGTTGCACAATGTGAGCAGAGTTGCGATCGCCGCCTCCGGATCGCCATCTGGCGACCACGCCGCTTGATCCAGCGCCTTCCGCATCACTGCGGCGATCCTCGACCTGGATGCCTGGCTCTTATCCACCTACACATGCTGACACAGCACAGCGTGGGCAGGCCACAGCCTTCAGTATCCGTAGTCCGGAAAAGGGGCGCGATCACCGTCGCCCCCATCACCTCGAACACCATATGTGTGCTCAGCTTTCAAGTCCTGGTGCCCGCCGGAGAGACCTCGGGACTGAAAAGCGACTCAAAAATCCAAGCCGAACAAATCCGATCCGTCTCCTTCGACATGATCGGCAACCGCATCGGCCACCTCGAGGCCCCGGCGTGGCGCGGCAGACCCGATCCCGATGGCCTCAGCTGCCGGCGAAGTAGCCGAAGACGTCGATGACGAGGTCGGTCGACCCGGCCGAGCCGTCGTACACGGCGAGGGTGTCGGCGGAGGAGGTCGTGGCGAACAGGCCGGAGTTGGCGATGTTCTGCCCCTTGCCGAAGTTGACGTCTGAGGCGTTGGGCAACGCGGTGCCGGCCGGGTAGGCGGTGAGGTGCCCGAACGAGGTCTCGTCGGTGGCCGTTAGGTTGGCCGACACCGTCACGTCTGCGGGAAAGCCCGCGCTCGCCCCGGCGAGCGTGGAGTCGAGGTTGAACGAACCCGCGCTGTTCGGCGCGATGGGATTCTTCGTCGTGCGAGTGTCCACCGCGCGGAACGGCGTGACCGGGACGAAGGCGTCCGGTGCCGAAAGCGAGAAGTAGCCGGAGACGTCGGCGATCAGATCCGTCGAGCCGCTTGACGCGCCGTTGTAGAGCTCGATCCTGCCGTCCGCTGCAACCGGGACGATGACCGTGTTCGAGATCGTCTGCCCCGGCGCGTAGTTGAGACTCGACGTGGTCGGCACCCCGGCGCCGTCTGGCTCGGCAGCGATGAACCCGCCACCGGTGGCGTTCGTCTCCGTCACGTGCACGGCGACCGCTGTGACATGAGCCGGGATCGAATCCGTACCCGAGATCGGGACCGCGATGGCGTGCTTCGCGGCCACCTTCGCCTTCGGCGCCCCGGTGCCGTCACGCGTGTCGAGAACCCGGTCACGTGCCGTCGGGTGGTAGCCCGCGGCGGCGGTCTGGGTGAAGTAGCCGGTCGCATCGATGATCAAGTCTGTCGTCGTGCCACTGTCGCCGCTGACGCACACGATCAAAAAGCCCTCGGTGAGCGGCACGATGGCGCTGTTGGCCACGGTCTGACCTGCCATGTAGTTCACGTCAGAGGCCTTGCTCAGCCCGAGGGTGACCAGGCCGTTCTGCACGGTGTCGGTAGCGGTGACGTTGACCGCGACGGCGGTGGCATTCGCCGGGACGCCGTTCGTGCCCGCGACCTGTATGTCGGCGCACCCGTTGTACCCGACGGGATTGTCCACGCCGCCGATGCCCTTGCGGGTGTCGAAGATCCGCTTCGGGCCGATCGGAGTGTAGTCGGAACCAGCCGTGGTGACGGACGTGCTCGCCGAAACAGTTGCGCCGCTCGGGAGCTGCGCCGTGTCCGAGATCGAGTACGTCCCGGGCTTGGCGTAGGTGTGCGCCGTGACCGTCGCGGCGGTCGTGCTCGAGGCCGGGACCGTCTGAGACTGCCCGTCGCCCCAGCTGATCGTGTAAGACACCTCGGGCGTCGGGCCGGGCGTGAGGTAGTAGTGCGGATCGAGCGCGTCCGAGAAGTTCTGCGCGATGGTGCTGCTCAGATCGGCGCTGAGCGCGGAATCCGCGGTCGCGGTCGCGGTCACGGAGGTGGCGTACTTCTCCTGGAGCACCCCGCGTGCGCAGTACGCCGGATTGCCCGCGCCCGTCACATCGACTACCGGGTCCTGGCTGCACGAGGTGTCGCCGTAGAAGTCGGTCGCGAGCATCCCGGGCGCGGAACTGTTCGCCGAGTTGATCTCCGGCGCCGTGGGCACGTCGTCGTAGATGTCGTTAAGCTGGGGATTCGCGTTGAGATCGTGCGCACCCTGCCCGGTGGCAGCGGCGAGGGCGGAAGCGGAGGCGTAGTCGGTTCCCGCCCACGAGTAAGGGGCCTGAGTCTGCGATGAATCCGGGTAGACGACGTTGTAGTCGAGCGTCGTCCCGGGTGCCGACGAGGCGTCCACGGCGACGAGGGGCGCACTCGCCGTCGTACCGGCAGCGGACTCGACGATGTTGTTCTCAATCGACGTGCCGGTGGAGCCGTCGGAGACGCTGACGACGTTCTGACCGGCCGGACCGTAGTAGAAGTCGTTCGACGTGATGTCCGTGCCCGACGCGCCGGCGACCGAGATTCCCGGAAGAGTGGAGGCGAAACGCACGGCATTCGTGCTGATGAGGTCTCCGGAGCTGCCCGCATCGATCTGCACGCTGCCGAGCCTGTTCCGCGTCAGCGCGATGTTCGACGAGGTCCCAGCGATGTGGACCGCTATACCGTCGGTGGTCGCGTTACGAATCGCCATCCCGTTGATGACGATATTGGAGGACCCGTTCACCTCGATACCGGTTGCCAGGAACTCGTTCGTGACCTGCTTTCCCTCGAAGGACACGTACGAAGATCCGTCGAAGCTGATCACGGGCCCGGTCTGGTTCGCCGCATTCGTGATGAAGACGGGCCCGCCGGTCGCCTGGAGCACGATCGGCGCTGCCGCCGTGCCCCTGGACTTGATGTCCAACTGTCCCTCGTACGTGCCTGTCGCGACATCCACCGTGTCACCCGCCACCGCGGCATTCGCGGCAGCCTGGATCCCGCAGTACGGCTCTGCCGAGGTACCGGTACCCGCATCGCTGCAGCTCGCCGAGGACTCGTCCACGTACAGCACGGTCGTGGCATCCGCGTGCGCCGCGACAACCCCGGTCAATGCTAGCGAGACTGCGGCTATAGCCGTTGCGGCACGACGCGAAGTACACATCAGAACCCCCCAAGACCCCCAGATGGCGGCAACAGCCGTCCACGGAACTCTAGACCTTCGCCGCCCGCCCGAGATCCCCGACTCTTCCCGGTCGTGTAACAGATCTATCTCAACACATGACCTGCGCTCGCAGCATGGTGTGGCGCGCATCGGTGCTTGTAAGCTCGCGTGCGCGGACCGGCTGTGGCCGGGATTCCGCGATGGGGTGGATCTCTTATTCCTGAATTGAGATGACACGTGCGCAAACGCATAGCGGCGGCCGTAACGGCGGCACTCCTTCCGATGGCGGGCGCGGTGACCGTGCCGATGACGGCGAGCGCCGCCGCCGGTGGCACGCTCTACGTCGACAAGATGTCGCCCTACTGCTCCGACACGGGAGCCGGCGCGGGAGCAGCCGCAACCCCGTACTGCACGATCCAGGCTGCCGCCAACGCGGCGACGGCCGGGGACACGGTGCAGATCTTCGGTGGCGCGGCCAACGCCGTGGCCTACGGCGAGAACGTCACCATCACGCACTCGGGCTCGGCCGGTGCGCCGATCACCTTCGAGTCGGTCGGCCTGCGCTCCATCGTCGGAGGGCTGGGCAAGTCGAACACACTGGCCGTCAAAGGGGCGAGCTACGTCAATCTCGTCGGATTCAACGCGGGGAGCGTCGATCTCCAGAACGCCTCGCATGTGATGTTGACCAAGTCTATCGTCCAGTCCCTGACCGTCGAGAAGGGCTCGAGCTCAGTCTCCATCGAGCGCGACGATCTGGCCTCGGTGACGGTCGCGTCAGGCGTTTCGGGGACGGACCTCGCCACGAACATCATCCAGACCTCATCAGCATGCTGTGGCGTGTCCGTGGTCGGGGCGACCGGCACTGACATCGTGAACAACTCGATCGACGTCGTGAACTATCCGAGCGCGAGCTTCGCAGGCATTTCGGTGACCGGCGGTGCGAGCGGGACCAGCATCGAGAACAATGTCATCTGGGGCAACACGGAGGGTCTGCCCGAGCTTCTCGTAGATGCCTCGTCCGCGGCCGGGACCAACGAGGGCTATAACATCCTCGACCTGAACGGCACGAACAGCAGCGTCCCGTACTCGTGGGCCGGTACCACCTACACCACGCTCGCGAGCTTCCAGGTCGCGAGCGCGCAGGGCACTGCGGACCTGGTCGAGGACGCGTTCACCGTGTCGTCGACCAGCGACCTGCTCACGTCCGACGATCCCGCTGTCGGCTCGGCGAACTCGGCCGCTCCCGGTCTGCCCGCCACCGACTTCTACGGGAACACCTGGACCGACGACACGGCGGTCACCAGCACGGGCGCCGGACCGGAGACGTATTACGACCGCGGTGCGGTCAACCTCGCGGAATACAACAATGCGACGGTGAACGCGGCCATCGACGAGCAGTCGGTTGCGGCCGACATCGACGTCTCGGGCCTGCTGCTGGGCAGCACGGGCACGATCACGCTCAACTGGGGCGACGGCAGTGCCGCGGTCACCGCGTTCACGAACAATGGAGCCACCTACTTCACCGACTACTCGGATCTCGTCCAACTGCACGAGTACGCGTCCGTCGGCACGTATACGATCACTGCCACGATCGTTGACGTCTCCGGGACCAGGACGTTCACGACCCAGATCACGACCGGTGGCTCGACGTACGTCCCGGTCACCCCGAAGCGGGTCCTAGACACGCGTGCGCCAATCGGCGTCGCCACCGCCGGAAAGGTCATCGCCGGGCACTCGATCGCGGTCGACGTCGTCAGCGGCGTCTCGGGCGCACCGGCCGCGAGCACGATCACCGCGGTGGTGCTGAACGTGACCGTGACGCAGCCGGTCGCGGGCGGGTTCGTCAGCGCCTATCCGGACGGCACGGCCGTGCCGAAGTCCAGCAACCTGAACTTCACCACGAACGAGACCGTGCCGAACCTGACGACCGTGATGATCGGCCTGGACGGCAAGGTGGACCTCTACGCCACCGCGACCACGCACCTCGTGGCCGATGTGGAGGGCTACTACGTGGCCTCGGCCGCCGGCGCCGGCTACCATCCGACCTCGCCGACCCGCGTGCTCGACACCCGCAAGGGGACCGGCGCCCCGGCTCAGGCCATCGGGCCCGGCAAGTCGATCACGCTGAAGCTGGCCGGCACCGGCCCCATCCCGGCGAGCGGAGTGACCGCGGTGGCCATGAACGTGACCGCGACCCAGCCGAGCACGGGCGGCGTGATCATCGCCTACCCGGCGGGCGGCAGCACGCCAAACGTCTCGAACGTCAACTACAGCACCGGTGAGACGGTGCCGAACATGGCGATCGTCAAGCTCGGCACCGGAGGCGCGGTCGAGTTCACGAACAGCTCCAAGGGCACCGTGCAGCTCGTTGTGGACGTGTCCGGCTACTACACCACGACCGGCGGCGATGCCTTCGTCCCGATGACCCCGTGGCGTGCCCTCGACACCCGCAACGGCACCGGCCAGGAGACGTCGAAGCCCATCGCGGCCGCCGCGAATGCGCAGGCCGTGTGGTGGTTCGACGACGAGTTCGACGCCTCGGGCTACTGGTCCGGAGGTCCCCAGGACGCCGCCGGCCTGGTCCTGAACGTCACCGTGACCCAGCCGACGGCCCCGGGGGTGCTCATCGCCTACGCCGGCTCCTCCGTGCCGACCGCGTCGAACATCAACTTCTCGGCCGGCGAGACCGTCCCCGCGATGGTAATGGTCGGAACCATCGACGACGACACGTCGCTCTACAACCAGTCCAAGGGCACCACCCAGGTCGTCGCCGACGTGTTCGGCTATTTCAGCTAGGTCCTCCCTCTCGGGTCGTGCGCCCTCAACACCGCCGATTTCGGAGAGCCACTATGATCCGAAACACGGGATGGCAGACCTCTGCCAGGGCAGGCGACATCGAAACAGGGGCTGACGACCGCGGGGTTGCCGGCGCACGAGGGCGCGGACGAGGAAAGCCGGGTTTGCAGACCGAGGGGAAGATCCGACCAGCCTGCTTGTGGGCTGTGGCGCATCCCCGGCTACTGGGTCACACTACGTCAGTGAGGTCGACTACTCCTGAAGATGGCTGGGCCAATCTTAAGCACCCTGAGCTCTACGCCGACCTGCAAGCCGCGGGCAGCCTGGCGGCCGCTCTCGAGCAGACGGCTGCCGAACTACAGCTCGACGTCGGAGAGATCCGTCCGGGATCCTGGGGTCGACTCCTGTCTGCCCACATCGGGGCCGCGCCCGAGCTTCATCGTCGGCCTCTTGAAATCACCAGTGCAGCCAATACCCGATCGTTCGCATTCAGCGGGTGGAGCCGGGGAGCACGCTTGATCGATGGTTGGACCGCTGACCTTCGAGAGCTCGCCCGCAGCGCAGCGCTCTGGCGCTCGGGCGCAACCCTCACCGATATTCAGCGCGCCTGCCCGTGGACCAGAGCTAGCGACTTGGCGCTCGCCCATGAGCGCGGCCCGGCGGACGCGGTCACTGTCATGTGGGAACTGGTCCGCGCCCAGATGCACGAGCCGATAGACGATCAGCCATTCGAGCTCGGAATCCGCGCGGCGGACGCCGCCTATGCCGAGCCGCGACTGCGCGAGCTGTTCCCGTACACAAGTCACTGGGTGCTGTGCTTCAGCCGGTGCACTGGCTCCCCGCACACCTTCGATGTGCCCTGCATCGGATACCTTCTGCCAGAGTGGCGCTACCAGGTTCGGTGGCCCGGTTGGGAAGACATCGATCGCCTCGTGCTGGGAGAAGCCGACACCGCCGAGGAAGCCGTCGCCCTCGTTGTGGCGAACCTGCCTGAAGGATGCAGCGCAGCCGTCGCCGGTACTCGCGACGACCTCTGAATCGGGGTCGACCCCTTCTGTGCTGGACGCAGCCCCTTCAAAGCCAGTACCGCAGTGGAGTACAGCAACGGGCCTGACCTTCAGCGGTCCAGACTGACGCTCAGCAAGGTAGCCCGGCCGGGTATGACAAGCTTTGCGCGGGGGGGTGCCGCAAGTTCGGGACGAAGAGGTCACGCGCCCTCTTCTACCGGGGCCATCATGTGCTCATGCACGACGACGGCAAGACCTCGTGGACAATCCGACATTTCTCCCAAGCCAACCCGAGTGGCGCTGCTCAAGCCGACGTCGCTGCGCTGCTTCGGCGGGTTGCTGATTCGCTGGACCGGCTCGGTGCCATCGAGGTGTCGGACATCGTGATGCACCACGAGGTGACCGAGGACGGGATATGGCCGTCGCTTACGGTCTACTTCCACAAGACCGATGTCGACGAGGGCTGAGCGTGCCCGATGCGTGCCCGTCGGAAGGTAGCCGAACGGTGAATCACGGGGACTCACGGGAGATCAACTCCGTATCGAGCCTCTGACCTGGGCGCAGGTCAGAGGGGGTGCAAATACTCTGCTTCCCAAGCTGACAGCTTGGAGCGTTTCATGTTTGCGGAGCAATCGTGGCGACGTTCCAACTGGGCGGCAGATCGCTATCGCAGAAGGCGCACGCGAAGAACCCGTCCTTCACGACGTTCAGTTCTGCGCACGCTGGGCAGCGCCGAAACACGACCTGCTCGGTGAAGGCCGGCGGATGTGACAGGCCGATCCTGTCGAGAGCGCTAGCCACCGCATCCCAAGAGCTGAGATCCGGGCAGTACCCAGTCGACTGGTTGCTGACGCGGCTGACTGTCCAGCCTTCACTGCTCCGCTTGTCAAAGGCGATCTCACCAGCGGCCATCACGCGCTGGCCAGCGGCACACGCCACATGCTCACTGCGTCGCGCAGCCAGGCGAATATACCCACTCAGATCGACGACGTACGTGAACGGCTCGTCCAGCTCAACGGAAGGAGTGCGGGCAACCCAGGCCGTGAAGTCGGCGATCGACTCGACGACCTCGCCAACCGCTTCCGGGCGAACCAGCCTTAGCAGATCGCCTGGGCCGACGTACTCATACGACCTCTCCACGCGCGTCACCATAGACCACCGACACGAATCCGCGTCGAGTTTTTGATCGCCAGCTCAGCACTCCAAGTGTCAACGCATGTAGTCAGCAGAAGGCTTGCGGTTGACACCAGCGACCGACACGAACGGCGCCATATGCCAGCGTTCAGCGTCGGCGGCGCGAAGCATCTGAGCGACTCGCATCTCCAGCGGGTAGCCCTGCTCCGACAACCATGACCTGACGCGATCTTCGAGACTCGTCAAGGCGTTCAGTCACCGTCCGTGCGTAAGGCCGAACTATTTGCGTGCCAGTAGCGTGCCGGTAGCAGCGCTCCAACACGGTCACTCACGGTGACAGCTCAAGGATATAAATGTGGGCCCCTGTTCAGCGCTTCCGCTGTTCAGAGGCCCTAGGCCTTTCAAGTGGCAGATCCAGGATTCGAACCTGGGTAGCTTGCGCGACGGATTTACAGAGGTGGCCCGAGCTCGCTCTGCACGGGCTTTGACCTGCACCAGAGGGCATCCGTCGCCCTGGAGAGCGAATCTGTGTCACGTCTGTGTCACGCAGCGCCGCAAGCGACTAGCCAGATCCGCCCTGTCGCCACGGTTCGCGGGCTACGATGGCGTCACGGAGCGGCGACAGGCGAGAGGGCACCGTGGAGGAAGTCGAGCTCGAGTTCAACAAGGCCATGCGACGCATCTATGCAGAGGCAAAGGCTGAGCTGGGATACAACGCGTCGCGCTTCCTTCAGATGGTGGAGCGCGACGGCGGCCTTACCACGGCCAGGCGGTTGCTCTGGAGCGCAGACCCCTCCGACGGATTCACGGTGCTGTGGGAGAAGTCGCGGCTCGACCTGAGCGTCGAGGCCCACGTGCTTCTCCCACAATTCGAGCCATTGTTCACCGACGAAGACCGTGAGCGGGCTCGCGAGCGGTTAGAGCAATACGAGTGGACGGCGCGGCGGAAGCGGCGGGAGGCCGGTTGACGCGCTGTCTACTTCTGACGAATCGCCCCGGCTTCAAGCCACTGAACGAGTGTCAGGGCCAGATGTACAGCGGCCTCGGCCGCTTCCTGCGTGATCGGCGCAGAGGTCGGTCCCCCAGCGTGCCGCTCACGCTGCCCGTGCCATAACAAGCCAATCATCGCGACAGCTGCATCGACAGGGGCGGGATTCGCATCGCGCCCTGAGATGACTAGTTCGTACTTCGCGCTTGCCTGCTCGAGATGCGTTTTGACAGTGCCAAGGGTCGGCTGTTGGGCGTGCGGCAAGAAGAGCGGACATGCGAGCGCCTCCACCGCCTTCACCGCATCTGAGTAGGCCTCGCCAGGATCAGGGCGCATGCCGTAGACCTTTGCCCACGCGTCGCGCAGAAGGTCAGCGGCCCCTTCGCGGCCTGTCTTTGTGAGAGACTGGCGGATCGCGTGCATGGCGGCGCTTGCCGTCGGGTCGACTCGAGTCTCAAGCCCGTCTCTATCAGCGTTCACGCAGTACGCCGATCCTCCCTCCTCGAGAATCTCTTGCAGCTCGTCAACCAAGTCCGCCGCATGAATAACGCCACGTGTCGCCCTAGGCGAGATCCTCTCACGCGATGGAACGGTCTCCAGGCCGATCCACAGCAAGGCATCGATGACGTCCAAGATAGTCGGTTCATCGACTCCCTGAGCGAGATCTCTGGCACTGAGGTGAGGAAGTCTGAGGCGGAGGCAGACTCGCCTTGCCATACGCTCCGTTGTGGCGGTGTAGATCCACTCGCGCAGCGCGATGTTGAGATGGTCTGGAACTCCCTCAAAGAGTGCCTCTTCGCGGACGAGCCCGCTCTGGCGTTGACTAAACGGCCGGAACGACGTCCTGCTGCCGAGTGCCTCATCTTCGCTCACGTACCCCGCCCTCTCCCTTGGCGACGGCTCTGCTCCCTGCCCGTCAGGGCAGAGGGCAGAGCCGCAGTGTCGCCGTCAAAGTTACCGCTCGCCGAAGCCTCTATCATCACATTTCGTCATTGAGCGCCTGTTCGATCCTCTTGTTCATGGCCTCGTGCTGGCCGTCGATGCACTTGGCGTAGACACGCAGCAGGACTTCGACGCTGTGTCCAGCGCGCCGAGCCACCTCAGCGGGGTTCACACCGCTGCCGAGCCAGAGAGATACTCCCCCGTGGCGCAAGTCGTACGGCCGTTCTGCGAGTTTCGACACTGCCTGAGCTTCCGTCAGTGCGGCCGTGCGTGCCCGCTTCCAGGCTGGACCGTAGGTGGACTCCGAAAGAAGGCTCTCCTTGCGCTTGCCGCGGAAGAGTCGCCCGTCGGCCGCCGTGCCGTGCTCGGCGAGGTGGTGGCGGAGCATCTTCACCAACTCAGGCGGGATCGGCACCGGGCGCATGTCGCCGGCGGCGCGGTGCTTGAGCCCGCGCACGTCGTGCGCTTCCCCGGTGTCGGTCCACGCTCGTCCGGCCCTTGTTGCGGTCGCGGTTAGGTCCAGTCGTCCCCATCCCTTTGCGGGCAGGTGGCACTGACTTTGCGTCAGCGACACGGCCTCGGCCGGGCGCATTGCGGCGAAGTACAGGCAGGCGAAGAACGCGGCGAATTCGGGGCGGTGCTTCCGGACCTCGGCGAGGATCCTGCGTACTTGGGCGGGGTTGGCGACGACGCGCGGATCGACCACTTCGGCTTTCTTCGGCATCGTCCACTTCACGCGATCGAGCGCGTTGAAGTCGAGCAGTTCGAGCTCCACCGCATATTCAAGTGCGTTGTAGAAGGTCGCGCGCTTCCTGGTGAACGTCGCCGCGCTGGCCGCCCTTCCGTCCAGCTTCCTGGCGATCGCCTCAAGTCCGCGGCGGGCGGTCGCTGCCTTTTGCAGCGAGCGCAACGGAACGGATGCTCCCGTCGTCCATTCGAGAGCGGAATTCACGGCGCTAGCGGGCTCGTGCTGTCTGGCGGTCGCGTTGAACGCCCAGCCATAGAGTGCGGCCCTGAGAATGGCGTCGTCCGGCCGCCCCGGCTTGTCGTATACCAGCCCCATCGTCAGCACGGCCAACGCCTCGGCGATGCTGGTGCGGGTGTTCGCAGCGGCGTGCGGCCATTTCATGTCGAGGTACGAGACGGCGAATTCGTACCATGTCCTTTCATCGACGACCTCCTGACGCGCCCACGAGACAGGTTCGCCGGTCTCCGTGTCAAACGACTCGCCCGCGCGTGCCGCAGTAACGAGCTTGGACCGGTGGGTGTCGGCTTGTGCTTGGTACCTGAATGTCTGGCCGAACGATCGCCCCCCGACCTTCCAGCGCAGATAGAACGGTTTGGGTCGGTCGTACTTCTGAACCTTGTAGATTCGGACGTCAACGGATTCGGTCATGATGGCCTCGCAGTCTCGAGAGACAGAAACGAACCGGGAGCCCGCAAGGCGGACTCCCGGCAAAGAGACTCGGAATGCTGTTTCTCAGGCGGCTTCGGTGCACTTGTCAAGGAATTCGTCCAACGCGGAGTCCCTCACTCGCAACTGCCCGTTCGGCAGTTTCAGGCATTGCGGCGCCCTACCGATGGTGCGCCACCGGTAGAACGTGGCTTTCGACAGCGGGCGGCCGTGGTCGTCGCGAAGGATCGCGCAGACCTCGGAGATAGTGAGCAGCCGTTCTTTGCCCATGGTGATCCCTCCTGCCCCGGGGCTCGGTGGTGACGCGGTTCTAGAAGTGTGCGGATTCAACCGTCCGAAGCGTCCCAACCGTCCGAAGCGGCTCCTGACGTGGGGTGTTGTTCGGACGGTTGGGGTGGACGGACCGTCCGAAGGGGTGGTGTCAACCGTCCGAAGGGGTGGCATCGGACGGTTGACTCCGGGCTTCGGACGGTTGAGGGTTCGCAACCGTCCGATCGTCAGCGCTGTTCAGCGGTGCCTTCGGACGGTTGGGACGCTTCGGACGGTTGCGCCCGGGTACCTTCTGCTGACAGGGCGATGAGCCGGGTGTGGTTCTGGTCGGGGCTTCGGGTGAAGGCGATCTGTACGCCGTTCTTGCGCAGGGCGGGGGCGACTCTCCGCAGGTGTCCGGAGACGCCTCGGGCGGTGCGTGGCCAGGATTTGAGTTGTCCGTCGGGGGCGGGCAGGTGTTCGAGTAGTACGCCGGCGGTGCCAGTCCAGTCACGCTTCTCGTGGACGAAGGTGCGGACCGCGTCGGCGAACGGGTCGTATTCGATGACTGCTTCGGTGATCTCTCGGGCGAGGGCGGTGAAGTCGGCGAAGGTGGTCCATTGGCGTCGGGTGTCGATGGCGGCGAGGATTTTCGCGAAGTCGGCGAGCCGGGGCAGTTCGGCGACGGCGACGCCCGGCAGTTCGGCGAGCACTTCGGCGGCGAGGTCGAGGACGGCGCCGAGTACGGCCGGGGCGGCTTTGTCGAACGCATCCTTGAGTTCGTCGTCGGTGCGCCGGTTCTCCGGGGGGATCGGGTCGAGTTCGACCATGAGCAGCCGTTCGGCGAGGTCTCCGCGCAGTGCGCCGGCGTCGATGGAGGTCATGCCGATCACGCGGCGGAAGTTCAGGACGGATACGTCGTCGTCGGTGTACAGGGCGCGTTCGACGATGCCGTCTCCGGTCACGGCCTTGCACAGGGTGTCGGAGAACCAGGGTTGGATCGTGGAGAGGTTGTCGAGCATCACGGTCCAGGACGCGGCGGCCTGCACGGTCCAGGTGCGCGCGTCCTTCGGCCCGCCGCGCAGCGGGGCCGGTGACGGGTCGATGAGCATCACCATCATGCGGCCAGTGGTGGACTTTGCGGTGCCCTGCTCTCCGGTCAGCGACAGAATCGGATGGGGGATGTCCGGGAACAGGGCGGCCACCAACCAGGCGACCAGCAGCCGGAATCCGGGCTCGGAGACGTTGAGCAGCGCTTGAAGCTGGTCGAGTCCGCTCGGGCCGTTCTTCGGCTCCCTGGTGGGGGTGGGCAGGGGCGAGGTCAGGCGGGTGCGGCGGAACAGGACAGGCGACTCGTCCACGATCTCCCACCCGTCCGGGCCGATGACCACGGCGCGCCCGTCCGGGGTGCCGAGGTCGAGCACCAGGGCGCCGTCGTGGCGCGCGACCCTTAGGGCGACTGGCTCCGGGTCGGTGTCCACGGCCTGTCCCTCCAGCACGGTCAGGGCGTCGGCGATGGCGGAGGCGCCGGCGGCGGACTGGTGCTCGTCGAAGAACGCCCGCGCGAGCCGGGTGCGCAGCCCGTTCTCCCCGCGCAGGGTCAGGGCCAGGCGCGGCCCCTCCAGCGGAACGGCGTAGCACTTGCCGTCGGTGCCCAGCACGGTGCGGAACGAGCGGCGGGCGAGTGCGACCAGTTTGGTCGCCTGGCTCGGTTTGCCGTCGCCGTAGTCGCCCTCTGTGTCCTCGCGCTCGGCGTCGAGGTGCTTGAGCCGTTCCTCGGCGCCGCTTGTGCGCAGGAACTCGGCGGCCAGCTCCTCCGGGCTGAGTGCGTCGTCGAGCTCGTCAGGCTCGGGGGTGTGGTTGCCGGGTTCGGGCGTCGCGGTCATCGGGGTGCTGCTCCTTTCTGCAGCCCGTCCTCGAATGAGCGGCGGGCGGTTGCTTCGGACTTCGCGACGTCGCCGCTGAGATTGCCGACGGCGAAGTCGAGGGTGTCTCGGGCGAGGTCTTCGGGGACGGTGCCGCGGGCGGCGTGGGTGCCGAGGTTGAAGGCGACCTTGTTTAAGGTGTCGTTGCGGGTGCCGGGCTTCGCGGCGAGGATCGTGGCGAGCTCCTCGCGCAGCACCTTCGCCGCGTACGCGCCCGGCTGGCGCGGGCCGCCCGCGGGGCGGTTCGGCGGTCGCGTCGGTGCGACAGGGCGCTGCTTCGGCGCGGTCAGCAGCCGGGCAAGCCAACCGGGCAACGGCTCGGCGTAGGGCTCGCCGAAGGCGCGGTAGGGCTTGCCGTCCACGATCGATCCGGGGCCGACGACGTAGCCGCCCGCGCCGCGGGTGTCGATCAGCCAGCCGAGTCGCCCGGCGGTGTTGCGCAGCGCCGGGCCGTCGGGCTGGCGGAAGTACAGGTGCATCCCGCCCCGCCCGGTCACCACGTGGAAGTCGCCCCACGGGAACGGGGCGGCGTACCGCTCGGCGAGCATCACCAGCACGTCCGCGCCCTCGTTCACGCCGGGGACGTTGAACGGGGCCGAGGGCGGCGGGGTTTCCGGTTTCGGGGTGTCGCAGTCCACGACCAGCAGCCCAGAGGGGCCGCAGGCAACGCCGATGTTGTACGGGCCACCCGACCAGCAGCGGCGGATCCGGGTCGGGTCGGTGGTTGCGCGCTGCTCCCACTCGCCGTATAGCGCGGGGACCTTGGTGCCGGGCTTGAGCGGGAAGACGTGCATACCCCGCTCAGCGAGCATCAGGGCGCTGGTAAGCAGCGTGGTCCGGTCCGCCGTGGCGGCGGTGGTGGTGACGGTCACGGGAGCCTCCAGAGGGTGTGAACAGGCTGTGGAAGCCGCGCCGCAGTCCGGCCCGGCGCGTGAGCCGGATCGGACCGCGGGCGGGAAGTTGGCGAGGGTGTCGGTGCGGACGCCTACGCTGAGAGGCATGTCGCATCCAGGAGATGGGTTGAACAACACCTGCCCGCGCAACTACAGCGAGGCAGTGCTTGTGCTTGAAGGTCGGCGCAGCGTGGTGGCGTGGTGGCCGGACACCGCCGTGTGCGAGAAGTGCCAGGCCGGGAAGACGGTCTCCGGCGGGTATGTCGGACCCGTCGTTGGGGACAAGGTGGTCTACCCGGACCCGGCGACCCGGTTCGTGTGCAGGACGTGCGCCAGGGCCATGGTTGGGCTGGGTGAGAACGAATTGACTGGCCACATGTGCCAGACCTGCCCGAACGACACGCTGCACGTAGACCGCGGGTACCATCCCCGCGGCGCGATGGAAGATCTCACTGACGACCAGCGCGTTCAGTGGGTGACGGATACTTACGACTACCCCGACCGCGGATGGAGCGTGATCGCCGTCAAGCCCGCGTACGGCCTTCCGGCCACGACGGGGACGGCGTGGGAGGTCTGGTTCCATGCGGCTCGGGAGGCATTTCGGTAGCCGGTCTGCACCACGCCCGTGCGCCCTTCCGGCGAGGGTGTCCGGCGTGGTGTCCGCCGCATCTCATCGGGGTCAGAGCTTGCCGAGAGCGCGAGCGATGGCGCCGACGAATTCGCGGATGTACGGGGCCGCCGAGGTGGAGGCGACGAAGAACCCGGCGAGGAACGCGACGGCGGCGTGCAGGATCTTGTGCGTGGCGTACTTGATGGTCACGAAGGTGGCGAGCAGGAACAGGGCGGCGGCGGACAGTGCGAAGGTCACGGTCGTTTCCTTCCGGGAGATTCAGGCGTGGGCGGGTGCGCCGTTGCGGCAGGAGAAGGGCGAGCAGCCGTCGGGCTCGTCGTCGAGCTGCTCGTCGGCGGCGTGGTCGAACAGGTTGGCCTGTCGGGCCTTCCATTCGCCGCGGGTCACCTCGTCGATGGGCGCCCGCTCGAGCGGCAAACGGGAACGGTGCAGGAACGCTTCGCCGCGCAGAGCGCTGCCGTTGGCGTTCGCGCGGGCGGATCCGGCGCGAATGGCGTGGTCGAACTCGATGACGTCGTGCCATTCGGGATTGTGGAACTCGGTGCAGTCGCAGTGCTCGGCGACCGGCTCGGACTCGCCGGGCAGCACGATCGGATCCCAGTGCCGGCAGGCGACCGGACCGACGAGCAGCCGCAGACCGTGCTCGTTGCGGTGGTGCCCACAGGCGCACAGGTCGCGCAGGCGCCGCCAGGCGATGTTGTTGTGGAACGGGCAGCCCTTGCACGCGCTCTTGGGTGTCTTCCCGAATCCGCGGCTGCGCAGGTAGCGCTGGCAGTCGGTTACGGTCCACCCGGTGTGCCCGTCGGCGGCGCCGGGCAGCTCGAGCAGTGGGAAGGTGTTGCGGGCATAGTTGACATCTGAGTCTTTCGCGCGTTCGAACTCGTCGCGGCTGATCCCGATCCACTGCTCGACGAACACCCCCGCGGGGACCGGCGTCGGGTGCTCGTAGCCGAGCAGCTCGCGCACCTTCCGCTTGATCGGGGTGACCTTGTATTCGTTGGTGCACTGGCGCCGGGCGATGCCCTCGGGCCGCTCGATCCGCGGCTTGCCCCACTGCGTGACGATCACGCCGGTGTTCTCGCAGCGCGGGCAAGCCTGCGGCTCGGCGGTGTACCCGTCATCCCGGTAGCCGGTCCACGAGCAGCCGCACGGGTGTGAGGCGAGCACGTCGCGCACCGTGCGCGGTGCCCCGAGGATGTGCAGCGGCATCGAAGCGAAGTGGTGTTCGGGGTTGAGTGCGTCTTCGCGGATGTTGCCCGCCGACACCCGGTAGATCGGGATGCCCGCGGGCTCGGCGACCTCCCGCTCAATGCGGTCGAGGTGCTCGTAGACTGCGTCCGGCTCCCAGCCGGTGTCGGCGAAGATGGCGGCATCGAGCGGGCCGATGCGCCCCTCGGCGGCGAGCAGGAGCAGGGTCGTGGACTGCCTGCCCGCACCCAGCGACAGGATCCTGAGGGTCGGTTCACTCATCGGGCTCATGGCCTTCCTCCGGGCTTGGGGCTGGCGGTATTGGCGCGGGCCTTCTTCCACTGGTTGATCACGTGCGGGCAGGGCTTGGCCCCGGCGTACTTGCCGCCCTTGCGCAGCCGGATCACGCCGGTTCCGTTGCACCGCTTGCACGGCTTTCCGGCACCGGGACGAGCGGCGGCGGTCTTCTTCGGCGCCGGGGGCTTGCTCGTGGTCTGCTTCGCGGCCAGCGCGGGGCCGATCAGGTTCGGGGCGGGGTTGGCGGCGAGGGTGCGGCGGCGTTCGATCTGCCGCTCGGCTCGGCGTGCGGCGGCGGCGTTGCGCCGCTTGCTCAGTGCTTTGAGGGTGCGGCGGGTGCGGCGGCGGATCGCGCGCGTCAGGTGCCGCTTGAGCGCGCGCGGTCCGGGCCGGTGGATCGTACGGACGGTCGCAGACATCGACTCTCCGATCGGGGTGTCACGGGGTGCGGGCAGGTGTGCCCTCACCCGGAAAACGCGGTGTTCCGAGGCTTCGGGCCGGGGGCGCGCCGAGCCCGTGACAGGCATGACATGCCTGATCACGGGCTCGGAGAGGCCATTACAGGGGCCGTGACAGCCGTAACGGCCCCCCGTGACGCGCGCGGCGCCGACACCCGGTCTCCCGACCCCCTCCCTGTGTAAAGGGGTTGTAAAGGGGGTGGGGTTTACAGCCGTTTCAGCCGTCCTGCTGCGGGCTCCAGCTCGCGGGCATCGCCGCTTCGAGGTCGGCGCGGCGGTACCCGGCGAGGTTCGCCTTGTCGGCCCCGGCACGCACTTGCTTGCTCGAGCGCACCACGCCCGCCGCCTCGAGCTTCGCCGCGAGGGTGTCCGCGGTCAGGTCGCCCCACGCGTCGTCGTCGAGTGTGGCAAGGCCGGTGAGCAGGTCGGTGGTGTGCATGGTCGGGGTGTGGCGCATCACCGTGAGGCAGTCGGTCAGGATCGCCGGGACGGTGACCTGCGGCGCGGCGAGGTCGGCGAGCTTGCCGGCGGCGTCTCCGGTGAGGGTTCCGGCGGCCTGCCGCAGCGCGCGGCCCTTCTCGCAGATCACGGAGAACGCGGGAAGATCGAGGTAGTCGGTGCGGACGGTGTCAAACTCCGCGGGGCCGGTGACCAGCACGCCGACGCCCATGTGCTCGGCTGAGAGCAGCGAGGCGTCGGCGCCGATGGCGGCCTTGCCCTTGCCGAGCACCATGTCGGAGCTGGCCTTGTCCACGCAGCGCACCGAGAAGCGGATGGAGATGATCTCCCGGAGTTTCGTCGGCACCGAGTCCGAGTCGGGGCGCTGCGAGGCGAGGTCGGTGATGAACCCGGCCGCCGGACCACGGCGCGCCAGACGGCACAGCATCTCCAACGCCAGGTCGTAATCGGCCTTGTCGAGGGCGGAGAAGTACTCCTGAAGCTCGTCGAGCGAGCATCCCCATGAACGCCTTGAGCGCGTCGGACTCGGCGCCGGTGACGTACCGGTGCGCGATCCGGCTCACGGCCTTCCAGTCCCGGCCGCCCTTGCCGTCGGCGCAGTAGATCCGCGCGTACGGGTCCAGGGCCGCCGCGGCTGCGGGGGCGGCCTGCTTCGGCGCGCTGGCGAACGCCGCGCGGGCTGTACGGACCGTCCGCGTCGGGACCTGCCGGGCGCCGAGCTCGGCCCGGACGGCGACGCGCCGCGCAGCGTGCTGAGCCGGAGTCAGGTCGAACTTGAGCGCCTGCGCCGAACCGGTGCAGCGGTGCCCGTCCGGCTTGTGCGTCTGGACCAGACCGCGCACCACTTCCACCCAGCGGTGGCACTCGGGGCACACCAGCCACGCCGAGCCGGTGGCGGGAAGGTCGAGGTCGAGAGCCGGAAGGGTGCTGATTGCAATCGCCGGACGGCCGTTGGTGCGGGAGGTAGAAGACATGACGGGGCCACTCCTTCGTACGTGAAGGGACGGGGAAGCCTGAAAGGAAAGGTGATGCAGAGCCCTGGTTCTCCGCTGCCGACGGACCGCAGAGCGGCCGTAGACGGTGGACAGCGAGAGCGCTGTCTGCCCGCAACGCAGTCGGGAGCTGGCGGCCAACGCCGTGCCATCCCGGGACCTGGTGCCTGCGCGGCCTCGCGACCTGCGCCGTCATCCGGAAACCCCCGACCAAGCGGGCTATGGAGTTCTCAACGAGCGTGTGCGCAACAACCGGGCGCCACAAGTCCCTGTTGTTGGTACAACTGGTGCTAACTCGAGATTGGAGCATCACGGCTTCGCTGTCAAGGGACTTGGCGGTATTGTTGGTACAACATCCTTTGGAGGTGGACGTGCCCATCGATCCGCACAGCTCACGCGCGCTGTACCGGCAGCTTGCCGACGAATTGCGGTCCAAGATCTACAGCGGGGAGCTCAAGCCTGGTGCGCAACTACCGACGGAGCGAGAGCTCATGGAGCAGTTCGATGCCTCGCGGAACACCGTGCGCCTCGCCCTGGGCCAACTCGCCAACGAGGGCTTGACTGTGAGCGGACGGGGCCGGGGGCATTTCGTGCGAGCAAGCGCCCCCTTGCTCTTCTTGGCCACGCGCTCCGAATCGCCGGACCGACGCGCCAACACGGCGAACGATGCTTGGACCACAGACGTAACCGCCCAGGGCAGAACCCCCGCTCAAACCATCGAAGTCTCCATCGTGCGCCCCCCACAGAACGTGGCGTCGCTCTTGGAGCTCGAGGAAGGCGAGACGACCGCCCTGCGCACGCGTCTCCGGACCGTGGACGGCGAAGCGAACTCGCTTTCAATGAGCTACTTTCCGATGTCGATCGTGGCGACGACAGAGATCGTCCAGCCCGATGACATAGTCCGAGGCGCCAACCGGGTGTTGGCCGAGATCGGGCACGACCAGGTGCGGTACTTGGACCAGATCACGGCGCGCATGCCGACGCCAGATGAGCGGGATGCACTCCGTATCGGCGCCGGCATCCCGGTCCACGAGCACGTTCGCGTTGGCTACGACGCTGACGACGTGCCGGTACGCGTCGCCGTGACGGTGCTACCCGCGGACAGGCACATCATCCAGTATGAGCTGGCCAATGCCCAATAGAGCGAACCTGACCCTCCGTATAGCCGAGCCCAGTGACCTGGACCAGACCGTTGCCATCATCCGCGAGGCGACGGAATGGCTCGAAAGGCAAGGCATCTTGTGGCTGCGCGAGTTCCCTGGCGCAACTCCTCAGAGAGTCGCCAACGGCACGGCCTGGCTGGCGTACCTCGACGGCACTGCTGAGCCGGTTGCCACCGTGGCATTGGAAACTACGGCAGACCCTGAGTTCTGGACGCCTCAGGAATCAAACGCGCTGTTCGTGCATGGCCTAGCTGTGCGACGGAGCGCCGGCGGACTCGGAGTCGGAGGCAAGCTCCTCGAATTCGCCAGCGACCAGGCCGCACGACGCGCGCTTCCGTGGATTCGTCTGGATTGCAACAAAGCCAACAAGCAACTTCAGGAGTACTACCTGCGGCAGGGCTTTACCTATCTCCGGACCGTGAATCTGCCTCACCGGAACTCGGGAGCACTCTTCCAGAAGTCTGCTGAACGGAGCGCCGCAATCATCGCGGATCCGCGCAGCGGATGTATTGCTGTAAATCTGGCCGAAGGAGACGACAACCAGTTGCCGAGCTAGCTACATCCCCGTCCCGTCCCGGCTGCGCGACCACCCGAGCCGAGCGGCCTTTAGGCAGTCGATAATGGCCAATGGTTAGGCCGCCCGAGGGTCCCCTAAGTGCCCAACTATCAGCCCTTGTCCCGGCCTCACGCTGTGTGCCCCTCGACGTCAGGCAAGGTCATCTCGTCCAATGGGTGGAATCGCGTGGGGTTCGCGATTTCTGACTTCCGACGCGGACCCCGCGCCACCGTGCCCTGAACAACTACCGCTCGACCTGCGCGATGCCATGTCCAGGCTTCCTCGTACGCGCTGATCGAAAGCCGCACATCGACCTCCGTCTGCCTGCCCCTGTAAACCGTGGAAACGGAGACAACCCCGTAGTCGTCGTTGTCACATCGAAACTGCACGATGGGACCGGAGAGCGTTCGAGGGATATTTCTTCGGTCGTGCTGAAGTTTGCGCGCAGTCAGATCGATAAGCTCGCTAGATTCCGAGGGAATGAGAATACTCTCTGGAATCCTTCCCGGAGGTTGGATTGCTGAGCCCCATTCGACTCTCGTCTCAACCTCCGCCACTGACCGTTGGCGCAATATGTTAGATAGCGCACTACAGAACTCCCGACTAACACCGCGATAAACAAGCTCATGGACCTGTGTCGTCGTCGGTTCGACAGCGGCAGCTACAACGACTTCGCTCAGCGCTTGGAGAGACTGAGCAAAGGTACGCACCACTCGCCGCTCAAATGGCTCCGGTGGCGTCTGATAGAAAGGCGGAGCATCTAAGTCGTCACCAAGCTGCGGCTGATGTACATCGGGATCCCCTGGCTCTGCGATTGGGACCATGACGGGAATGATGAAAGATCCGCGTTCAGTGTGGCCCATCAAGGTGTCACGAATGACGTCATCGCCAGCCTTCGCGTAGTTGCCAGCAATCTCCGCCCGCTCCCTCCGGGCCGTCGTCGCTGAAGCGCGGAGCATGTTCTTGGCGTCAGTGATGATGCGACTCGCATCATTGATGGGAATAGCGTCTACGATCTGCCCGTCATTCACCGCGCGAAAGTACGCGACATCATAGAGGCGGAATTTAATTGCGCGGAGCACTCTATCTTTCGGCCTGCACTCTACAGCCGCAATCCTCTTAAGTAGCCCTTCCGCTAGATCGTCCTCTAGCCCAAAAGGAACAGCTACCCTGTCTTCACCAAGGCCCCACATGCGCCCAACAGGGCCACTCCCTAGAATTGTCCATCCAGTGTTCCGGAAGTAGGCTTCAATTTCAGATGCCCCGGGAAGCGAAATGATATTTTGGTTCATATCGATACACCTGACCCTGAGCTGAGGTGACCCGAGATGACGTCATCTCTCCACAGGGTAAGTGTTTCAGCATGCAGTCGCTGGCTCTTGGGGACGGTGACGCTTCCAGATTCACTCGTTTGATTGACTCGCACCCAAAAAGCGGCCGCGGTCAGATGGGTTCCTGTATCGTGATGGCGAAGCCATGCAGCTTGCTCATCTGGATCTAGCATGACGATGACAAAATATACCGGCACGAGACACCTATTCCATTTCTCGCGCCATTCGGGTTTCGCTTCCCACGAAGCGGTTGTTCCGCCGTCTATCCGGAACTGACCCGTGCACTTCAGCTGGACCCGCACAGGTCCTTCTGCGAACCATATGGTGCCATCCACCGCCAGGACGTCTCCGTCTGGCTCCGTCTCATCAAAACCCACACCGGCCTGGCTGCATACTGCGCGCATATATGCCACCCCAAAGCGGCCTTTAGCGGCGGTCGCAGACAGCGTGGCTGTCTCGGTCCCCATGTGGTGCATCTTGGCAGAGGCCTGCCATACGCGAAAGGGCTGGTAGCCGAGCAAGTGCGCCGTTGCATGCGCCTGTGTACCAACGACGACGAGCGGTTCCAAAGTAACCGTTGATGCGTGCGAGACTCTTGCAGCGTTGTGTTGGCGCTCGTGAGACGTCAGCACGCCATTATGTCCGCACGGCCCATAGTCCCGCCGACGCTGCCAGTGCCAACCCATGCTGGGCCGATCCACCCCTCCAAGATCGTGTCACGCCTGTGTCAGGGCCGCTGATCGACGGTGCGATCTGATGCGCGCCAGTGATAGAAAGCAGTTGAGCCCCCGCTCTGCGTTTCCGCAGTTCGGAGGCTCATTCTTGCTGGTGTGGCAGATCCAGGATTCGAACCTGGGTAGCTTGCGCGACGGATTTACAGTCCGCTCCCATTGGCCGCTCGGGCAATCTGCCTGGGATGACCACCCCTTGCGGGGCGACCTCGGAAAGATTACCTCATGGCGGGGGGTGCTTCGCAACCGGCTTTGGGGTGGGGAGCACGGCGGAGGGTCTGGGCAGGTCAGGGG
>NZ_JAGSOH010000007.1 GCF_018139625.1 Actinospica acidithermotolerans
AGCTCGCGGAAGGGATCGGTGCGCATCAACATCGAAAGCCTCCTGGTGAGTCAGAACGGGCCGGACCCGGGCTGCCGGGCTCCGGTGTGCCTTCGCAGAACTTTCTAGCATGTCATCGTTTCGATGACAACTCTCTCTGTCGCCTGTTGGACGACGACATTGGACCGGCCGGGCTACCCGGCGCGGTTTCCGTCCCGCCGCTGGGCGCGGGCGTCGGCGCGGGCACTCTCCGCACCGTCCGAGATGGCGTCGATCCGCGCGGCCAGCTGCTCGTGCCCGTCGCCGAGGTGCGCGCGGGTGTCGAGCAGCGGCCCGAGCAGCGCCGCGGCGTCCGCGCCGCCGAGGGCCTCGAGCAGCGCCGCGACCGGCGCGTCCGCGCCGCGTGGCAGGCCGGTCAGGCCCCCGACCTGCGCGGCGAGCACACGCAGGTCCGCGGAGCGGTCCCGCGCGTACGCGTCCACGGCGCGTATCCCAGCGCGCCGGTCGCGCTCCGCGGAGACCCGCTGGTCGCCGGTCGTCGCGGCCTGATCGGCGGCCGGGCGCAGCCGCAGCGCGCGGCGCTCGGCCGCCTGCCGGCTGGCCACGCCGAGCGCGGGGGCGAGCTGCGCCCAGCTCGCACCGCTGGCCCGGGCCGCGTCGATCAGTTCCGGCTCCCAGCCGGCCAGCTGCTCGCGCATCTGCCGCAGCAGGGCCAGGGCCACCAGGAACTGGGCGGAATCCGGCTTCGCCGACGCGCCCGCCCGGGCGGTGTCGACGGCCGCCTCGATGCGCCGCAGGCCCGAGGCCGCCTCCGTTCTCCCGGAATCCCCGCCGGGTGCCGCCGCGCCCGGCTCCGGAACAGTCGATCGGACCATGACAGTCACCCTTTCGCCGACACTTGATTTTGTCATCGTTCAGACGACATGCTACAACGAGGACGCGAGGCCGCCCAAGGGTCTCCGGCCTCTCCGGACGAGCATCGTGTGACAGGAGGAGCTGACGTGGACACCACGCTCGAGATCACCAGCCACCGGGACCCCGACGGCCGCAGCGTGCTGACCTTGCGCGGCGAGGTCGACATCCGCACCGGCCCGCGCCTGCGCGCCGCCCTCGACGAGCAGATCGCCCGCGGCAGGCCGCTGGTGCTGGACGTCGCCGGGGCGGTCCTGATCGACGCGGCCGGGCTGCGCGTGCTGACCTCGGCCCAGCGCCGGGCCGCCGAGCTCGGCAGGCCGCCGATCACGCTGCGCGGGGTGCGCCCCCTGTTCGCCAAGACCCTCGACCTGACCGGCCTCGACCACCTCTTCCCGCGTGAACCCGCCCCCGCACCCGTGCTCGCCGGGACCGCACCGGGTGCGGGCCGTCCCCGGCAAGCCCCGCCCGCAGCCCGCCGCCCGCATCCGGCAGCCCGCGCCCTGGCCTCGGCCTAGGCGGGCACCGGACACCGGTTTCTCCATCCCGGCTCGCAAGAAGAGGAACGTCGTGACACCCGTGGAAGAGCTCGTCGAGCATGCCCGCACCATGGCGCGGCGGGCCCGGCATCCCGGAAGCGAGGGTTGGCGCCACGGATCGATCCACGACGTCGTGCTGGCCCACGGGCGGGTCTTCGAACCGGCGCCGCTTCCCGGGGACGTCTATCCGGCGCTGCCGGGCCACGCCTGCCAGGCCGCCGCGATCCTCGCCGATCGGCACGCGCTGACGTACGTCGAAGGCCTTGCCCTCCTGCCGGACTCGCGGACGGTGATCGAGCACGCCTGGTGCGCCACCTTCGGCGGACAGGTCGTCGACGCCGGTCTCAGCGGGTTGAGCGCCACGGCTTACCTGGGCGTCGCGTTCACCATGAAATTCCGCCGCAGCGCCCTGGCCCGCAGCGGCGGGACGCGGCCGATCCTCATCGGCGATCCGGCCGGCACCCCGGCCGGCCTGGAGATCCTCAAGCACGGCCTCGCGCCCGAGACCACCCTGGCCGTCGGCAAGCCGTACAGCGAATTCGGCACGGTGTCCGGCGGCGCGGGCGCGGGGGCCAAGACCCGCGACGGCCTGGCTTCGGCGGCCTGACAGGCCGTCGGCCGATCAAGAACCGGTCCCGCGCCTCGGCCTAGGCCTGACCTACGCCTGACCTACGCCTTGAGCGCGGCATCGACGTCCGCGAACACCTCGAAGAACTGCAGCAGGCCGGCGATCTCCAGCACACGCCCGACCGCCGGGGAGGGCGCGGCCAGTCGCAACGCCGTGCCCTTCGCGCGCGCGGGCCTGACCCGCCTCGACCAGCAGCCGCAGGCCGGAGGAATCGCAGAAGCCGACCTCGGACAGCTCTAGCACCGTGGTGCCCCGTCCGACGGCCGCGGACAGCAGCCCGCCCAGCCGCGCGCAGGAGGACAGGTCGATCTCCCCGGTCGCGGTGATCACAGTGGCGTCCGACCTGCCGCGGCACTCCCGCACCTGGAGGGGGGGCTCCCGCGCCCATCGCAGCTCCCTTGCTCGTGGGCGTCCCTCACCCGGGGACGGCCAGCAGCTGTCCGGCCCCGGCCAGCGTCAGGACGCGGGTGACGTGGAAGCTGCACGGGGCGAGGGTGAACGCCCGGCCCCGGGTGCGGGCGAAGGCCTTAGCGGCCATCAGCGCATGCGCCGTCGAGCAGTCGCAGAACTCCACGGCGCTCAGGTCCAGGCTCAGCCCCGCCGGCTCGGCTTCCACGGCTTCGCACAGCGCCCCGGCCAGGAGACCGGCACTGGTCATGTCGAACTCGCCGGACATTACGGCCCGGGCCGGCCCTCCTCGATGGCGCTCGATGAGCAGTGCCGCCCGTTCGCCGATCTTCCCGCGCACGGCTGGGGCGGCCGCGACCGCGCGAACCTCGGATACCTGCTGGGGGGACATGGCCTACCTGGGACCGTCGAGGGTTCAGCGCCGTTTTTCCGACGCGGTGACGCTGGTCCAGGAACCATCGTGAGCGCGCTCCCCAACCTACGTCAAGCGTTGCACGAAAAACATTTCGCGCATTGTGCTTCGCCTACCGCGAGCGCAGGATGGAGAGATGGACGCGACGACGCCGACCTGGACGTTCCTGACCAACCACGCCCGCATCCTCATCATGATCGCGCGGGACCCCGGCGTCCGCCTGCGCGACGTCGCCGCCGTCAGCGGGATCACGGAACGCACCGCCCAGGCCATCGTCGCCGACCTCGAGCACGCCGGATACCTCACCCGCACCCGCGACGGACGCCGCAACCACTACGCGATCGCCACCGGTACCCGCTTCCGCCACGCCGCCGAGGCCGACCACGAGATCGCCGGCCTGCTCGCCCTGATCAACGGCGACACCGAGCCACCCGCCCCCCGGGATTGAGCCGCCACCGTGCCCGAACTGCCCGATGTCGAAGGCTTCCGGAAGCTGCTCGAGTCCTGCGCGACCGGCCGTGTCATCCAAGGGGTCGAGGTACGCGACGCCGGTGTGCTGCACGGAGTCAGCGCGCGCGGCCTGAGCGGCGCGCTCGAGGGGCGACGGTTCGCCGCGCCGGAACGTCGCGGGAAGTGGCTGCTCGCGCGCACCGACGGCCCCACGCTCATGGTGCACTTCGGCATGACGGGCCTGCTCGTCTGCGCCGCGCCCGGGGATGAGCCGCACGCCCACGACCGCGTGCTGTTCACCCTGGACGACGGCCACCGGCTGCTCTACCGGGACCAACGCAAACTTCGAGGTCTCTGGCTCGCCGAGGACGAGAGCGAGGTCGCACGGCTGCTGGGGGACCAGGGCCCTGACGCGATGGCGGTCGGCCGCGACGAGTTCGAGCACGCGATCGGCGCCCGGCGCGGGCGCCTCAAGACCGCCCTGACCGACCAGACGATGATCGCCGGCCTCGGTAACCTGCTCGCCGATGAGATTCTCTGGCGCGCCGGACTCCGCCCGGACCGTTCGACGCACGACCTGACCCAGGCCGATCGCCGCCGCCTCTACACGCAGATGCACCGCACCGTCCGCTCCGCGATCGCCGCCGAGTGCGTCCCGCCGCGCGCGACCTGGCTCACCGGCCATCGTGACGAGAAGGTGCCCACCTGCCCTCGCTGCGGCACCCGCCTGTGCCGGACCCGGATGGCGGGACGGGGCACAGTGTGGTGCCCTCATTGCCAACCCGACGAGTCCTGAGCCGGTCGGCCGGGATCAGTCGCTCGTCGCGGGGGGCGCCGCGAGTCGAAGAGCGGCCGCGGCCGTGTCGTAGACCAGTAGCGCGGCTTGGCGGCTCGTCAACCGGAGTATCTCGGTGACGACGCCCTCCGGGTCGGCGACCAGGCGCAACTCGAAGCCCCCGCGGACGCGCGCATCAGCGAAGCCGAGGATCGACCGCGCCCCGGCCGCCGCCAGGGCCTTCAGATCGGAGAGGTCGAGGACGATCACCGTCGGGGGTGTCACGGCGCTCAGCGCTCTGTGCAGCGCCGCCACACCGTACTGGGCGACCGGCGCGTCGATCTCACCGGCCATCCGGACGTGTATCGACTCCTCGCTAGCCGTACGGGTCACCTCGATCTTGAGCACCGTGCCGTCCTTCACCCCGGGCGGATGGCGCGTGGCTTTCCGGGGACCGACCGCCGCGCTCGATCATGCGCCTGACCATTGGTTCCGCAAGGCTAGTGGGGGCAGGCCGCGCCGTCACGGCCCCGAGGGCGGAATTCTCGGATTGTGCGCTCAGCAGCGAAGCGGCTTCGTTCAGCGGACAGCGGGCGGGTAGGTTGGTTGATCGTGCCGTCGAGGCGTGCTCGGGCACTACCGTGCGGAGGTGGCAGGACCGTGGCCAGGATGGTCGACACCAGGGACATAGACGTCACGTGCCAGGCACTGTCGTCGATGTACGGTGTGCGGCGATTCGAGGCCTCGCCCGCTCGGCACCGGATGCGCATCGACCAGCAGCAGCTGGCACCGACCGCGGCGCTGCACGAGTTCGACTGCGTCATGCGCCTGGACGCGGAGGCCGGTCCGCTCGGGGCGTACTTCTTCGGCCAGATGCTGGCCGGGCGGATGACCTTCGATCGCAAGGGCGCCACCCGCGTCTACGGTCCCGGTGACGTCTTCCTCGCCGCTCAGCCCGACCGAGGCTACGACGCCAGGCTCGAAGACTCGCGGCATCGTTGGGCGGCTGTCGATCAGAGCCTTCTGCACGAGGTGGCCGACGCAGCGCCGGGCAGTCGGCAGCGCGCGATACAGATCACCGGCTTCGAGCCGACCTCCGCACAGGCCGCCGAGTTGTGGCGCACCACATTCGCGTACGTCTACGACACCTTCGCCGCCGGGACTCCGACGTCGCCGCTGCTCGCCCGCCAGGCTGCGCGCCTGCTCGCCGCGACGGCGCTGGAGGTCTTTCCCAGCACCGCCGCCCTCGAACCGACAGCCGCCGACCGGCGCGACGCGCACCCCGCCGCCGTGCGCAGAGCGATCCGGTTCATCGACGACAACGCGCACCTCGATATCGCCGTCGCGGACATCGCCGCCGCCGCGTTCGTGTCCATCCGCGCACTGCAGCTGGCATTCCGACGGCACCTGGACCTCACGCCGACGGCCTACCTCCGCCGGGTCCGGCTCGAACAGGCCCACCGCGCGCTGACCGCCGCCGACCCGGCCACGACGAAGGTCGCCGAGATCGCCGCGCGCTGGGGCTTCGTCAGCCACAGCCGCTTCTCGGCCCACTACCGGGACGTGTACGGCGTCACCCCCACAGCCACGCTGCGCTCGGCGGACCCGGCTCGCCGGTCTTCCGAGAAAAGCCTCGACCGGGACGTTTGACCGGGTTTCCTCCGGGCAACCGCCGCCGACTCACCGGGACGGCCGCGGGTACGTGGAGGTAGCGATGGACCTGTTCGATCTGGCGCGCCGGTGGCCGGCGTATCGGCAGCTGACCGGCGCGGACCGGCTGGGCCGGGGCGCGGCGGCGTTCTCCCGCCGCACCGAGGAGCTGACCGCGCGGACGGGCACGGCGGACCGCGTGGTCAAGTCGGTGTGCCCGTACTGCGCGGTCGGCTGCGGGCAGAACATCTACGTCAAGGACGAGAAGGTCGTCCAGATCGAAGGCGATCCGGATTCGCCGGTCAGCCGCGGCAGGCTGTGCCCCAAGGGTTCGGCCAGCCTGCAGCTGACCACCGGCTCGGCCCGGCTGCACCAGGTGCTGCACCGCAAGCCGTACGCCTCGGAGTGGGAGGCGCTGGACCTGGAGACGGCGATGGACATGGTCGCCGAGCGGGTCGTGCGCACCCGCCGCGAGACCTGGCAGCGCGAACTCGACGGCAAGCGCGTCAACCGCACGCTGGGAATCGCGAGCCTGGGCGGGGCGACGCTGGACAACGAGGAGAACTACCTGATCAAGAAGCTCTTCACCGGGCTCGGCGTCATCCAGGTGGAGAACCAGGCCCGGGTGTGCCACAGCGCCACGGTCTCCGGGCTCGGCACCTCGTTCGGCCGCGGCGGCGCGACGACGTTCCTGCAGGATCTGCAGAACTCCGACTGCATCGTGATTCAGGGGTCGAACTTCGCCGAGGCGCATCCGGTGGGCTTCCAGTGGGTGGTCGAGGCGAAGGCGCGCGGCGCGAAGGTCATCCACGTCGATCCGCGCTTCACCCGCACCAGCGCGCTGGCCGATCTGCACGTGCCGATCCGGGCCGGCAGCGATATCGCGTTCCTCGGCGGGATCATCAACCGCGTCCTGGCCGAGGGCAAGGACTTCCGCGAGTACGTCTTGCGCTACACCAACGCTTCCTTCCTGGTGAACGAGGACTTCCTGGACTCCGAGGATCTCGACGGGGTCTTCTCCGGCCTGAACGAGGAGGGCCGCAGCTACGACCCGGACAGCTGGCAGTACCAGGGAGCCGCGGTCAAGGAGGCGGGCGGCGAGCAGGAGGAGACGCAGGGCGATCACGACGGCGGATCCGCGGACGAGGGCGGCTCCGAACTGTCGGCGAGCGTCTCGCAGGCCGGGGGCTCCGAGGCGCACGGCTCGGGCGGGGCCTCCGCGCACCCGGACCCGGAGCGGGACGAGACGCTCCAGCACCCGCGCTGCGTGTACCAGATCCTCAAGCGGCACTTCTCCCGGTACACCCCCGAGATGGTGGAGCGGGTCTGCGGGGTGCCGCAGGACCTGTTCCGCCAGGTCTGCGACGCGCTGATCTCGAACTCCGGGCGCGAACGGACCAGCGCGTTCTGCTACGCGGTCGGCTGGACCCAGCACACCGTCGGCTCGCAGTACATCCGCACCGCGTCGATCCTGCAGCTGCTGCTTGGCAACATCGGGCGCCCGGGCGGCGGCATCATGGCCCTGCGCGGGCACGCGAGCATCCAGGGCTCCAGCGACATCCCGACGCTCTACAACCTGCTCCCCGGGTACCTGCCCATGCCGCACGCGCACCGGGAGGAGAACCTGGCGGGCTACGTCGAGGCGATCCGCGCCCGCAAGGGCTTCTGGGGCGAGGCGGGCTCCTACGCGGTGAGCCTGCTCAAGGCGTACTTCGGGGACGCCGCGCAGCCCGGCAACGACTTCTGCTTCGACCACCTGCCGCGGCTCACCGGCTCGCACAGCACCTACGACACGGTGATGGAGCAGCTCAAGGGCGTGTGCAAGGGCTACTTCCTGATGGGCGAGAACCCGGCCGTCGGATCGGCGAACACGCGGCTGCAGCGGCTCGGGATGGCGAAGCTCGACTGGCTGGTGGTGCGCGACTTCTCGCTGATCGAGTCGGCCACCTGGTGGAAGGACGGGCCGGAGATCGAGACCAGGGAGCTGCGCACGCAGGACATCGGCACGGAGGTCTTCTTCTTCCCGGCCGCGGCGCACACCGAGAAGTCCGGCTCGTTCACCAACACCAACCGGATGCTGCAGTGGCACCACGCGGCCGTGGAACCCGGCGGCGACGCGCGCAGCGACCTGTGGTTCATGTACCACCTCGGCCGGCGCATCCAGGAGAAGCTGGCCGGGTCGACGAACCCGGACGACCGTCCCGTCCTCGACCTGGCCTGGGACTACCCGGTCGAAGGAGAGCTGCGGGAGCCGTCCGCCGAGGCGGTGCTGGCCGAGATCAACGGCACCGGCGGACCGGACCGGGAGCCGTTGTCGGCGTACACGCAGCTGAAGGACGACGGATCGACCTCCTGCGGCTGCTGGATCTACTGCGGCGTGTACGCGGACGGGGTCAACCAGGCCGCCCGGCGCAAGCCGCACACCGAGCAGGACTGGGTCGCGTCGGAGTGGGCCTGGTCCTGGCCGGCCAATCGGCGGCTGCTCTACAACCGGGCCTCCGCCGATCCGGCGGGCCGGCCGTGGAGCGAGCGCAAGGCGTACGTGTGGTGGGACGCCGAGTCCTCCCGGTGGACGGGCCGCGACGTGCCCGACTTCCCGCCGGATCTCGCGCCCGGCGCGCGGCCCGAGGCCGGGGCGACCGGGCCGGCGGCGCTGCGCGGCGACGACCCGTTCATCATGCAGAGCGACGGCAAGGGCTGGCTGTACGCCCCGGCCGGCCTGGTGGACGGCCCGATGCCGGTGCACTACGAGCCGCAGGACTCCCCGTTCGACAACCCGCTCTACGGGCGCGGCCGCAATCCGGTGCGCCAGGTCTTTCCGCACGAGGGCAACCGCTACCACCCCAGCGGCCGCGAGCCCGGATCAGAGGTCTTCCCGTACGTGGTCACCACGTACCGGCTCACCGAGCATTTCACGGCGGGCGGGATGACCCGCTGGTCGCCGTACCTCGCGGAACTCCAGCCCGAGCTGTTCTGCGAGGTCTCCCCGGAACTCGCCGCCGAACGAGGACTGGAGCACCAGGGCTGGGCGACGCTGATCACCGCGCGCGGCGCGATCGAGGCCCGGGTCATGGTCACCGAGCGGATGGCGCCCCTGCGGGTGGACGGGCGCACCGTGCACCAGATCGGCCTGCCCTACCACTGGGGGCCGAACGGCTACGTGACCGGGGACGCGGCGAACGAGCTCTCGTCGATCTCCCTCGACCCCAACGTGCACATCCAAGAAGTCAAGGCGTTGACGGCCGACGTGCGGCCCGGGCGGCGGCCGCGTGGCCCCGCCCTGCCGCGCCTGCTGGCCGAGTACCGCGAGCGCGCCGGCATCACGGCGTCCACCGGAACGGAGGTCTGAGCATGGCACAGGACACCGACACCTCCGGCGCCGGGCGCCGGACCGGGACGCTGCGGCGGCTGCTGTCCGGCCCCGAGCCGGAGCCCGCCGAGGACGCCGGGCACACCGGCGCTCCCGCGCGCGTCGGGTTCTTCACGGACACCTCCGTCTGCATCGGCTGCAAGGCCTGCGAGGTCGCGTGCAAGGAGTGGAACGCGATCCCCGAGGACGGGATCGACCTGACCGGGATGTCCTACGACAACACGCAGTCCCTGGGCGCTTCCACCTGGCGGCACGTGGCCTTCATCGAGCAGAACGTGGTGGCCGCGTCGCTGCCTTCGGCGCAGGACCACAGCGACGTCGACGTGTTCGCCCTGGCCTCAGGAACGGAACCGGGGACGGTCGGGGCGACCGAGCCCGGTGACGGCGCGGAGCGCGACGGCGTGCGCTGGCTGATGTCCTCCGACGTGTGCAAGCACTGCACCCACGCCGCGTGCCTGGACGTCTGCCCGACCGGGGCGCTGGTGCGCACCGAGTACGGCACGGTCGTCGTGCAGCAGGACGTGTGCAACGGATGCGGCTACTGCGTCCCGGCGTGCCCGTACGGCGTCATCGACCAGCGTAAGGACGACGGCCGGGTCTTCAAGTGCACCATGTGCTACGACCGGCTCGGCGACGGGCTCGAGCCGGCCTGCGCGAAGGCCTGCCCGACGGAATCGATCCAGTTCGGTCCGCTGGAGGAGCTGCGCGAGCGGGCCGCGGAGCGCGTCGAGCAACTCCACCGGCGCGGAGTGACCTCGGCGCGGTTGTACGGCCACGAGCCCGACGACGGAGTCGGCGGCGACGGCGCCTTCTTCCTCCTGCTCGACGAGCCAGAGGTCTACGGTCTGCCGCCGGACCCTGTGGTGACCACGCGGGATCTCCCGGAGATGTGGCGCCACGCGGCGTACGCGGCACTGGGCCTGGTCGGCGCGGCAGCCGCGGTGTTCCTGCCGCTGCCCGGAAGGAGGAGCGGACGATGACGGAGACCGGAAACGGCCGCGTCGGCACCGGCCGGCGGCGGCGCGGCGCACGCGGCGAGCGATTGATGGTCGAGCGCGCCGAGTTCACCTCGTACTACGGCCGCCCGATCCTGAAGGAGCCGACCTGGTCGTCGGTGGACATCGCGGGCTACTTCTTCCTCGGCGGACTGGCCGGCGCCGGCTCGGTGCTCGCGGCCGGCGCGCAGCTGACCGGCCGGCCTGCGACGGCCCGGGCGCTCAAAACGTCCTCGGCGCTCGCGATCGCCGGATCGGCCGCGGCCCTCGTGCACGACCTGGGGCGGCCCGGGCGGTTCGCGAACATGCTGCGCGTGATCAAGCCGACCTCCCCCATGAGCGTCGGCTCCTGGCTGCTTGCCGGGTACGGGCCCGCCGCCGCCGGAGCGTGCGCGTCCGCGCTCACCGGCCGGCTGCCCCGGCTCGGGACACTGGCCACCGTCGGGGCCGCCACCCTCGGTCCCGCCGTGGCGACGTACACCGCCGTTCTGGCCGCCGACACGGCGACCCCGGCCTGGCACGACGCCCATCGGCACCTGCCGTTCGTCTTCGCAGCCTCGGCGACCTGCGCCGCCTCTGGAATGGCGCTCGTCGCGTCCCCGGTCCACGAGGCCGGGCCGGCCCGCCGGGCAGCCGTGGCAGCGTGCGCGGCGGATTTGGCCGCGACCGAGATGATGACCAAACAGCTCGGGCTGGTCGGTGAGACGTACGAGCAGGGCAAAGCCGGGCGGCTCATGCACACGGCCCGCATCCTGACCACGGCCGGCGCCCTCGGCGCGGCGCTGCTCGGCGGCCGCAGCCGTACCGCCGCGGTGCTCGGCGGCGCGGCCCTGCTCGCCGGCTCGGCGCTCACCAGGTTCGGCGTGTTCGAGGCCGGAGTCGCCTCGGCCAGAGACCCGAAGTACACGGTCGTTCCCCAGCGCAGCCGCATGGCCAGCCGCTCCGAGGAAACCGATCCGGCGGCATCGGCGTGAACGGCCACATCCCCGTGGCGCGCCGAACCGACTATTGAGGAGCCGGCGATGCGCGAATCCTTCCACCAGCAACTCGGCGACTGCGGCCGCGACGTGTCGACGATGGCGACCCTGGCTGCATATGCCCTGCGCTGCGCGACGCTCGCGCTACTCGAAGCCGATCTCGACCGGTCAGTCGAGGCTGTCGGATTCCGCGATGCCCATCGCCTCGACAACCGCCTGACGATGCGTCATGGGACCACCCGCCATCCGGTGGCGGGCAGTCCGGTTACCCGATCGGCGAGCGCCAAACCCGGCGGCACACCTCGGGCGCGGGCGCGAATACGCGTCGCCCGACCGGGTAGCCCGGGACGCATCCCGAGCCGACGATCCCGAGGGGCGAACATGAGCCACGCGATAGTTTCCGACGAGCTCTGGCAGGACTTCCACGCCGTCGTCAACATGACGTCGCGGGAACTCGAGGACTGGCTGCGCACCGAGGACGCGCACGAGGCCACGGAGCCGTTGCCGGACCAGGCCGGCGGTCACGGACGCGGCCACGACGTCCTGCGCATCCTCGGCAAACGGCGCACCGACCTGGACCGCCACGACGAGACCGTGATGCGCGAGGTCGTGGAGACGGTGTCCGCGCAACGCGACGAGCAGTACACGACCAAGCCCGGCGACACCGTCTGGCGGCACCGGCTCATGTGCCTGGGGCACGACCCGCTCAAGCCCGTCGGCTGAAAACCGGACCGCTGGAAGAGGAAATCAGCTGACAGACGGGCCGGGCGCTTATCCGGAACCCTCCGCCCCTCCGCCTCACCCGGCCAGGCTTCGTTGCGCCGCGGTCCATCCCGCGGCGATCAGGCCGCCGAGGCGGCGTCCGTGCAGGGCGGCGCGGGCGGCGTTGGCACCGCAGGCGCCGTGGACGCCGCCGCCGGGGTGCGCCGAGGACGAGGCCAGGTAGAGGCCGTTGACCGGTGTCTCGGGTCGGGCGGTGCCGGGGGTCGGGCGCAGGAAGAGCTGCTGGTGCGGCGAGGCGGTGCCGCCGCCCAGCGCGCCGGCCGAGAGGTTGGCGTTGAGGGCCTCGAATCGGGGCGGGGTGAGGATCCGCCTCGCGACGATCAGGTCGCCGAATCCCGGGGCGAAACGCTCGACCTGCTGCTGCATCCGCTCGGCCATGGCCTCGGCCTCGCGCTCGCCCCAGCGACCGCTCAGCCCGTCCGGCCCGAGGTCTTCCGTGATCCGCCGCGGCACGTGGGTGTACATCCAGGCGGACTCGGTGCCCGCGGGCGAGCGGGTGGGATCGGCCGTGGTCATCTGCCCGAGCAGCCCGAAGGGGCGGGCCGGGACGCGGCCGGTGACGACGTGGTGGGCGAAGTCGCTCAGCTCCTGCATGTCGGCCGCCAGGTGCACGGTCCCGGCCCGGTGCGCCGGCGCGGCGGTCCACGGGATGGGGCCGGAGAGGGCCCAGTCGACCTTGACGGTCGCGAAGTCCCACTCGAAGCGGGTCATGTCCGCGCGCATCCGGGCGGGCAGGTGCTCCCAGCCGACCAGGTGGCCGTAGAGCAGGGGCGCCGAGACGTCGGCGATCACCGCGTACCGCGCGGGCACGCCGCGGCCGTCCGCGGTCCGCACGGCCACCGCCCGCCGTCCGCGCACGACGACCTCGGCGACCGGGGCGCCGCAGTGGACGACGCCGCCGTGCGAGGTGAGCCGGTCGACGAGCGCGTTGGTGAGCGAGGCCGCGCCGCCGACCGGGACCGGCCAGCCGACCTGCTGGCCGAGCATCGCCAGCAGCCAGCCGTACATGCCACTGCCCGGGGACTCCGGCTGGAGATCGGCGTGCAGGGCGCAGCCGGCCAGCAGCAGCCCGGGACCCGGGTCGGTGAACTCCTCCTGCGCCAGGCGCGCGACCGGCAGCGCGGCGAATCGGGCCGCCCGCAGCGCACCCGACACGCGCAGCCGGGCGGCCAGGCTCAGCCCGGCGCGCACCGGCGGGAACGGCGCGAAGAGGGATTCGACCAGACGCGGCTGCAACGTCCGCCAGAGCTCGGTCAGCCCCTGCCACGCCGCACCGTCCGCGGGGCCGAACATCGCCTCGATGCCGGCGGGCCCCTCGGCCATCCCGCGCTCGAGCACGGCGCAGCGTCCGTCCGCCATCGGATGGGCGAGCACCGCCGGGGCGTGGCTCCAGGACAGCCCGTGCTCTTCCAGGGACAGCGACCGGATCGCGGGCGAAGCGGCGGCGAGCGGATAGAACGAGCTGCACTCGTCGGTGACGTAGTCCGGGTGCACGCTGCGGTCACTGTGGACGGCGCCCCCGGGGTGCTCGTTCGCTTCCAGCACCTCGACGCTCCAGCCCGCGTCCACCAGGAGGTTCGCGGCGACGAGCCCGTTGGGGCCGGCGCCGATCACGACCGCGTCAGCCATGCTCACCGCCCCCGGACGCCGCGTGCTCGCGCTCGGGGGCGGGCGGTGCTTCTTCGACGGCGGACGCCAGCCGGGCCAGCAGGAGGCGGTGGCGCAGGTGCAGGACGAACTCGAACGGGGCGATGTGGAGGGAAGCGGCCGGACCGCGCAGCGGGTGCTCGTCGACGATCACGAGGGTGTCGCGGCCCCAGCGCGTGAGCCGGATCGCGATCCGCGCGCTGCCGGCCTTCCCGAGGATCGCCTCGAGTTCGAGCCGGGTGGGCGGCTCGCAGACTCGCACGACCGTACGGCCGGGAAGCGTCAGCCGTCCGACGCCGACCCGGTACGCGAGCGCGGAGCCGACCTGCGGCCACTGCCCGAGGCGGCCGGTGCTCTCCACCGTCCCCGGCACCCAGGTCCGGTAGCGCTCGGGGTCGCTCAGCAGCGCCCAGACCGTCTCGACCGGTCGATTCACGAGCCTGTGCCTGATCGCCATGGCGCCGCGGGCCTTCCCTCGGAGAACTGGGAGGGCGCCGGTACCCCGGTCGGCGGGCGGGAAACGACTTCGGAGACGCCGGAGAGATCGGAGGCGCGGGAGAGCCGGAGACGGCGGAGACCGGCGTTCGCCGGACGCATGTCCGCGGCGGACCCGGGTACACCCGCCGCTCGACACTGAGGTGGGCACGGTGATCGGAGGGCAGAAGGATATGAACGAGGCCGCAGACACCGACGCGCACGGCTCCGCCGTGCTCGACCGCGAGCCGCGGGCTGCGAGCGTCGTCGTGCGCGCTTACGCCAACCCGCTGCCGCTCGGGTTCTTCTCGTTCGGAATCGGCATGGCCCTGCTGGCGTGCCTCGCCCTGGGCGTGATCACGGGAAGCGAGCAGGTGCGGGCCACGGGCGTCCTGCTGGCGGCGTTCGTGTGCCCACTCGAGATTCTCGCCGCGGTCGTCGCGTTCCTGGTCCGCGACACCGGCGCGGCCAGTGCGCTGGGACTGTTCTCCACCTCCTGGGGGGCCCTGGGCGTGCTCTACATCCTCTCCCCCGACCAGCAGACGAGCAGGACCATCGGCGTCTACCTGTGCGCGTTCGCGCTGATGCTGGTGCCGCTGACCGCGGTCGCCTTCCTTGGCAAGAGACTGCTCGGGCTCGTCCTGTCCGTCTCGATAGCGCGAGGCGCCTTCGCCGCCGCCTACCAGCTCGGTGCCCCCCACGCGCTCCAGACGGCCGACGCGGTGACCGCCCTGCTCCTCGTCGGCCTCGCCGTGTACTCGGGCACCGCGTTCCTGATCGAGGACGTACGGCAGCGCACCAAGCTTCCCATCATGCGGCACGGCGACGCCCGCGGCGCCATCGAGGACGACCTGGCCGCCCAGCAGGCCAGGCTCCCGCGAGAGCCGGGTGTTCGCCGCCAGCTCTGACAGCGCGGGCCTCCGCCTCGGCGTTTGCCGACCCGAATGGCGCAGTTTGGCCGGGGGCAGGCCATCGGAGTGACTGTCATCACAGAGCCCGATGGCCTGGTGTTTCGAGAGGTCAGGGAGGTGCTTTCGTTTTCCGCTCAAGAAAGTTCGTTTTGCGATGAAGGCCTTTCGCCGCGATCGGGCACACGAGATGGACCGGCTGCGAGTCTTCGCGTTCTTCGGCGACGCCGGCGCAGCCAATAAACCTTCACGAGCGGCGGGTGACACGGTATGAAGTGGTCGGCCCTTTCCTCAACGGCGCACGTCGCCGTGGGCGGCCAGGGCGCGGTCCCTGTCATCCACCTGGCAGGCGAACTCGACGCCCGCTGCGCACACGGCGTCCTCGACATGATGGCGCAAGCCCGGCGCGCCGGCGGCGATCGGCTGGTCGTCGAGGCCAGCCGAGTCACCTACTGCACGATCGCCTCGGCACGCGCGCTCTACGAGGCGCAGACGAATCTGCGCGCGTGCGGTGTCCGCCTGGAGTTACGCGCCCCGCACAGCGCCATGCGGCAGGTGCTCGAGTCGACCGGCCTGTCGCTGTGCGACGAACGCGAACGTCCGCCGACCCCGCCTCAGGCACACGTGGAGGAGCTGACCGAGGCGCTCGACGCTGCCACGTCGATCGCAGGTACGCGCATGGGCATGGCCCAACTCCTCGATCGGGACGCACAGGCGCTGCGGCTGGTCGCTCACGTCGGCCTCGGCGCGCGGTTCACCGCGTTCTTCGAAACCGCCGGGTACGGCGAGACCGGCGCCGGCGACGTTCAACTGACGCGACCGGTCTTCAGCGAGGACGTGACCGCCGACGAGCGCTACGGCGGCTCCCCGGAACTCGCTGCCATGCTCGAAGCCGGCATCGGATCCTGCGCTTCGGCGCCGGTCACCACGTCCACCGGCCAACTCCTCGGCGTCGTCACCGCCTACCGACCCGAAGCCGGTACGTGGAGCACGGCGCAACGTGAAGGACTGCTGCGCCTCCGTGTCCAGCAGGAGTCCGACGATCCCGGTGCGCCGTCGGCCCGCGCTCCCGGCGCCGCCGCGACCTCTCCCGGGTCTCCCGGGCGGGAGAGGGAGCGCGAGGAGACGATGCGGCTGCTGCGGCGCCTCGCGGCACTGCCCGATTCCGATCCGGAAAGGGCGCGGCTGCGCACCCAGGTCATCGAAGATCACATGAACTACGCCCGGCATCTGGCGCGCCGCTACGTCCGGGCGCATCACGCCGCGGGTGAGGACTTCGAGCAGGTCGCCTATCTCGGGCTGGTCAAAGCCGTCGACAACTTCGACCCGGAATACGGCACCGGGTTCCTCGGCTACGCCACGCCGATGATCCTCGGCGAGATCAAGCGCCATTTCCGGGACGGCACCTGGGCGGTGCACGTCCCACGCCACCTGCAGGAACTGACCGCGGCTATGTACAAGGCCAAGGACGCGCTGCGCACCGAACTCGGACGCGAACCGACTGTGCGCGAACTCGCCGCCCGGCTCGACGTCGGCGAGGACGACGTCGTCCAGGCCCTCGATGCCGCGGACGCCTACCGCACCGCCTCACTGGACCGGCCCGTGGGGGAAGGCGAGGGATCCGCGAGCCTCGGCGAACTGCTCGGCTCTGAGGACCCCGGCTTCGAACACGCCGTCAACCACGAGGTCCTGCGCGGGCTGATGGCCGAACTGTCGGAACGCGACAAGAAGATCCTGCTCATGCGGTACTTCCGCGGCATGACGCAGCATGAGATCGGCGCCGTGATCGGCACCTCGCAGATGCAGGTCTCCCGCCTGCTCACGAAGATCATCGCAAGGCTGCGCGACGGCTTCTTCCCCGACGATGACGAGGCCGAGTCGACCGCCGACGCAGGCCGCTGAGCACCCGTGTCCGCTTCGGCGCAGCAGCGATCAGATCGGCGGCTCCGCGACGTGCGCACGCCGCTCACTCATCGACGTCATGCAAGCGCCGGTAGTGGCCCTCGGCCAACTCGTCGCACAAGATGCACTGGGGCGCCGCCCTCGACGCCGGGGCGTCCCCCTTCTTGACCCGCTTGCCGCAGATGCATTGGGCGTCGTGCGGTGCCACCGGCTGCGTCTCGAACGCCGGGTAACACAGGAAGCAGATGATGTGGCGCAGTCCGTCGTCGGCGGAGTCGCTCCGCGACCGCGACCGGTCGGGCTTCGTCCCCTGCTGCTCGCTCACCTTCAGCGTCAACACCCCCTGACGTGCGTACGGCGTGTCCTGTCGGTCTTTGCGGGTTACCGCCTGGACCGTCGGTCAAACTCGTTCCGCTCGCCGGGGCCGACCGTCCCGCGTGTCCGGCGATCGGGGAGTTTGCCGCGCGGATCGGCGGGCACCCGCAGGCCGTCAACGCCCGTAGCGGATCATCGCTCGAGAGGAAGACACCTGATGACTGACGTGACCGAATCCGTCGACGTGAACGTGCCCGTCAACACCGCGTACAACCAGTGGACGCAGTTCGAGTCCTTCCCGCAGTTCATGGACGGGGTCGAATCCGTCCGGCAGCTCGACGACCGGCACACCCACTGGGTGACCGAGGTCGCCGGCGTGCGCCGGGAGTTCGACGCCGAGATCACCGAGCAGCACCCGGACGAGCGCATCGCTTGGAAGAGCGTGAGCGGGGACACCAAGCACGCCGGAGTCGTGACGTTCCACCGGCTCAACGACTCCCAGACCAAGGTGACGGTGCAGCTGTCCTGGGAGCCGGAAGGCGTGAAGGAGAAGGTCGGCAGCGCCCTGCACGTGGATAACCGGCAGGTGAAGGCCGACACGGCGCGGTTCAAGCGGTTCATCGAGCAGCGCGGCACCGAGACCGGCGCCTACCGCGGCGAGCACCCCGCGCCCCGGCCGGGCGGCTTCGGCGTCTGACCGCCTTACAGCCTGAAGGGGCGCCGGATTCGAACCGATGTCGAGTCCGGCGCTCCGGCGTCTGCTGATCCTGGATAAGGCCGGGTCCGGGCCTTATCCGGGATCAGCGGCATCGAGCCCCCGAAGTCCTCACAGTCCTCACACGGCGGCGGTCACGGGCTTGCCCGCTTCATCCCACTTCCGGTGCAGGGGGTCGGCGACATCGATGACCAGCTCGCCGATCCGCTCGACCGACAGCACGACGTGATCGCCGTCCTGCACCGGCCCCATGCCGATGTGGTAGGTGCCGGTGGCGATGACGTCCCCCGGGGCTACGCCGGCGACGGATGAGGCCACTTCGACGAGCCGGTCGATCCGGTTCGCCATCTGCCCGGTCGAGAAGCGCTGCCGCCGCACGCCGTTCACCGACAGTTCGACCACGAGGTCGTGCGGGTCCGGGATCTCGTCGGCGGTCACCAGGAACGGGCCCATCGGCCCGAATTCGGCGGGCGACTTCTTGAAGTAGTAGGTGTCTCCGACGTCGCGCGCCGAGAGGTCGAGGAAGCCGGTGTAGCCGAAGACGTGGCTCATCGCCTCCGCGGCGGGAATGTTCCGGCCGCCCCGGCCGATCACGGCCGCGAGCTCCGCCTCGTGGTGGAACACCCGGGCGGCGATCGGCGGCAGGGTCACCGTCGTTCCGGTCGGGACGATGGACAGCGGCGACTTCAGGAAGAAGTCGGCCTCCACGCCCTGCCGGTCGTCGGCGTAGTTCTTGACCGCGCACAGCAGTTGCCGCGGCGACGGGACGGGGGCCTCGAGCGTGACGCCGGCCAGCGGGGGCGAGGATTCACCGGGCAACGCGGCCAACTGCGTTCTCACCTCCTCGTAGCAGGAGATCAGGGCCACCAGGCGGTCCTGCGGCGTCGTCGTCGCGGGAACCAGGGATTCCGGTACCTCGGTCACGCCGCGGTCGTCGACCACGCCGAGCCGGCCGCCGTCGAAAAAGCAGAAGATCATTGCAAAGTCCTTAGTCGTGTACGAAGGTCGGCCGCGCGTGCAGCTCCGGATCCGACGAGGTCAGCCGGGTCTTGAGGTGATGCCCCGTCAGCCGCTCCCTCTCGTAGTGTTCGAGCAGCAGCTCGTGGCCGAAGTCGTTGCGGTATTCCCGCCACATCGAGTGGATGTGGTTGCCGTCGTCGATCGCGTTGTCGAACTCGAACAGCAGCCGCTCGCTCTGGATGCGGTAGTAGTGCGAGGTGCCCGGCAGCGTCCCCCCGGCCCAGCAGAAGAAGATGTTCTCCGCGCCCTCCTCGCGCAGCCGCGCGAGCTGCTTGTCCGCGACGACCTCCGGCATCCGGTTCAGATGGCTCGACGCGAGCGACCAGAACGCGTCCGCCTGCTCGGGCTTCATCTGCGAGACGGCCACGCCGCGGGGATTGTCCTTCTCGAACTTCAGCGCCTCCCGGTCCTCGTCGGAGATCACGTAGGACGGGATGCCCAGGTCCCAGTAGTCCGGGTACTCCACCTTGCCGATGAGCGGCACCTGCCGGGTGACGAAGTCGGCGGGGGCCACGTCGTGGATGATCGCTCTGGTCCGCTGCTCCGGCGAGAGCGCGTCCAGCAGCCGGAACCCGAGCCGGTCGTCTTCCCGGAGCGGGGCGATGACGCCGGCCGCGAGCGGCTGGCTGCCCATGTTGCACGGGGTCACCGACAGGAATCGCTGATCCACGATCGTGTAGTTCAGCGAGAGGTGATGCCCGACGACCCGCCACCCCCAGGTCTCCTCATGGCTGGGCCGGCCGAAGAAGGAGAAGAAGTACAGATCCGGATTGCGCATGTCCGCGGCCGCCACGCCGAAGCGGGCCGCCCCGGTCTCGCGCAGGACGTTCTCCATGGCCATGATCGACAGCGCCATGGTGTATCCGCGCATGCTGAGACCGCTGCTCAGCAGGGTGTGGGCCAGGGCGCGCTGGTGGCCGTCCATCGCGGACAGCGGCAGCCCGGCGCGGTCCGGCTTCGGCACGAAATCCCAGTCCCGCCGGTCCGCCGCGTCCAGCGGGAACCACGAACGCGCGCGCTGCTCCACGGTCATGCAGCTCAGCAGGGCACTGGTGTTCACCAGCATCCGCCGAATCACCTCAGGCGCTTCATATACCTCAGACATAGCCTTCCCAACCCACTCGATCACGCACTCTCCCGGCCCGAGTCAGACAAGGCCCACGTAGCTGCCGCCGTCCACGTGCAGGTTGTTTCCCGAGATGTATCCGGCCTGGTCAGAGCAGAAGAACGCGCACGCCGCGGCGATCTCGCCCGGAGTGCCGAGGCGGCGTGCGGCGACGGACTCCGCCTGACGCCGGCGAGCCTGCTCGAAGCTGATCCCCTCGCGGTCCGCGGTGCGCCGCGCGAGTTCGAGCTGCCGCCCGGAGTCGATGCGCTCCGGCAGGATGTTGTTGATCGTCACGTTGTGCTTGGCCACGTCCTTGGACACGGCCTTCATGACCGCGGTCATGCCTGCCCGCGCACCGCTCGAGGCCACCATCGTGGTGCTCGGCCGGGTCACGACCGCCGAGGTGATGTTGACGATGCGGCCGAAGCGCCGCCCGACCATGCCGCCCATCACCGCGCGCATCAGGTGGATCGGCGCCGCGAAGTGGAGGCCGAGGGCCTCCGCGAGGTCCGCGTCCGAGATCTCGTCGAGACGGCCCGGCCGCGGTCCGCGGTTGTTCGTGACGAGGATGTCGGGCTGCGGGCAGGCGTCCAGCAGCGCGCGCCTGCCCTCCTCCGTCGCGATATCGCCCACCACGCCGTGCACGGCGAACTCGCCGTCACGGCCGGCCTCCTTCACCGCCTGCGACAGTGACTCCGAGTGCCGTCCGTTGAGCCAGACCTCCGCGCCCTCGGCCGCGAGGGCAGCCGCGCAGGCGAAGCCGATTCCCCGGCTCGACGCGCATACGATCGCCTTCCGGCCAGCGATTCCCAAGTCCATGTCGGTGACCTTCTAGGCAGTAGCCGGGGTGGTGGGAGAAGTCGTTTTCGGCGCCGGGGAGATCAGCGAGCTCGTCAGATACTTGTCGACGGCCCGGATCTCGGGCAGATAGCCGGCGAGGGTCCGCCGGACGTCGACGAGCCGGCCGGCGTCGTCGACGTCGCCTTCGGGGATCTTGATCTGCACGCCCTCGGCTGCGACCTGCATGTGCAGGCCGGTGAGGACTTCCCGCATCTGCTGCGCCGCCCGCGCCCCGCCCCGGGATCCATAGGTGACGAGCGCGGCCGGCTTGTCCCGCCATTCCGCGTACAGGAAGTCCAACGCGTTCTTCAGCGGCGCCGGGTATCCCCAGTTGTACTGGGGGAAGACGAGGACGAAGCCCTGGAAAGATCGCACGATCTCGCTCCACGCCCGGGTATGAGCGTGCTCGTAGTCCCCGAGCGCGGGCTTTCGCGGCTCATCCAGGAACGGCAGGCCGATGTCCGCGAGGTCGATCGTCGCGTAGGTGAGTTCGCTGTCCTCGGCGAGGCACTCGGTGACGAGTGCGGCGATCTCAGCGCAGATCCTGGTCGGCCGCGTGCTTCCGACGATCACTCCCACCCGCGCCGGGGGCGGCGCTGTCGTCACTGCCGGGCCACCGCCACCTGGACGCGCGTCCACCATGGCTTCCTCCTTCATCTTCTTCCCTTGAGATGCTGATCGGCGCCGCCTCGGACGCGGCTAGCCGAGGTACTGGTTGGTCCAGTCGGTGCCCTGGCGCACGGTCGTACTCGCGCTGACGGCGCCGGTCTGCACCGTGAACTTCACTCCGGCAGTCCACCCGGCGACCGTCATGGCGCTGGTCTCGGGCCAGTCGATCTCGGCGATGGACTGTTCGAGGACGTCGTTCGGAACGCCTGACAGCTCCTTCGCCGCTATGGCGGTGACCGCGCCGGACTGCTCGTTGCCGTGGATGTACTGCACCGCCGCCTGCATCGCCTGGGTGAACTTCTTGACGACGTCCGGGTTCTTCGCCGCGTAGCTCTTCGTGGTGATCGTGACGTTGCCGGGGCCGATGGTCTCCGGCGCCCACGCCGCGACGTTCTTCGAGGTCGCCACCACGATTCCGGCGCCCTGCGCCTGGGCCTGGAGCGGGGTCGGCTCCGAGGTCATGAACCAGTCGATCTCGTTGGTCTTCAGGGCGGTCAGATAGGTCTGCGCGCTCGAGAGCGTCGCGATCTTCATGCTGCTCGTGCTGACGCCGTAGGGCTTGAGGAACAGGTTGACCTCGGCCGTCGTCGAGGTCGACGCGGAGCCGCCGGTGGAGCCGACCAGGTCCTTGGCGACGGTGGCCAACGGCGTGTCCTTGGTGATGTGGTGCGCGCTGGCGAAGTTCGTGCTCACGACCAGGCCCAGCGGAACCCCGATGGAGGTCTGGGCGACGGCGATCTCACCCACGTTCTGCTGGACCGCGGTCAGGAAGTTCTTCGCGCTGCCGGCCAGGAACTGCACCGAGCCGGAGGCGAGCGCGCTGTTCGTGCTCGTCGCGCTCAGCACCGCGAGCTTGACGTTGATCCCGTACTTGGCGAAGTAGCCCTTCTGCTGGGCGACCCACACCGGCAGGATGTTGACGTTGTCGCCGGACACGCCGACCGTCACGCTGTCCGTCCCGCCTCCCGAGCCCGACGCGGACGAACCCGCGCAGGCACCGGCGAGCAGGCCGACGGCCAGGGCGAGGGCCGTCGCGGCCACCCGGCGGCGCGACCCGGAGCGACGCAGAACTGTTTCATGCATGGGTGTACCTACTCTTGTCGATGATCCGGATGGGGAAGAGGTGCGGAACGGGGCTTCAGCGGCTCTTCGCGGCGGCGGCCCTGCCGCGGTCGCCGAGGCCGAGCAGGCGCAGCACGAGGTTGTCCAGCCAGGTCAGAATGCTGTTGATGATCAGCGACATGATGACCAGGACGACGAGCGCGCCGAAGGTGCCGGCGGCGTCGAGCTGCTGGGAATCGATGTAGAGCAGGTGGCCGAGGCCGTTGAACGAGGCGATGAACTCGCCGGCGATCACGCCCAGCATGGCCAGCGGCGCGCTCGCCTTCAGGCCCGCGAAGAACGGCGGGGCGAGGCTCGGGAGGGTCACGTAGCGCAGGACGTCCTGCCACCGGCCGCCCATGACGCGGACGATCTCCACCAGTTCGCCGTCGACGAGCCGCAGACCCAGGTAGAGGTTGTAGAACATGATGAACGACGCGCTGAACACGGCGATCGCGATCTTCGACTCGGTCCCGATGCCGAAGAACAGCAGGAACAGCGGCGCGAGCGCGATCTTGGGGATGCCGTTGACCGCGGCGATCAGCGGCTCCAGGACGCGTCCGGCCACCGGCACCGCGCCGAGCACCAGCGCCAGCACCGTGCCGATGAGCACGCCGAGCGCGAAGCCGACGACCAGCTCGATCCCGGTGGTCTGGATATCGGACCACCCCGCGCTCGAGGTGAGCAGGTTCTTGGCCGCCTCGGCCACGGAGACCGGGTTGCTGACCGCGTAGGCCGGCAGGATCGGCCCGCTGGCCAACTGCCAGAAGACCAGGATCACCAGCACGGTGGCGATGCGCATCAACGTGATCGCGTACGGGCCGGAGAAGCGGCCGCGCTTCGGGCCCACCATCGCCGCCCACGCGGCGCCGTCCACGGCGGCGCCCGCCGTTTCCGGCTGCTCCACGTCCACGTCCGAACTCGTCGAGACCTCCATCACGCCGCGACCTTCCGGCTCGTGTCGAGCTCCGCGTGGAACAACTCCCACAGCTCCCGGTAGATGCTCGCGTACTCGGGCGACTCGAGGATCGCGCCGATGTCGCGGGGCCGCTCGATCGGCACCGGCAGCACCTTGCGCACCGTGGCAGGGCCGTGCGACATCACGATCACCTCGTCCGCCAGGCAGATCGCCTCGGACAGGTCGTGGGTGACGAACACGACCGTCCCGCTCTGCTGCTGCCAGATGTCGAGCAGTTCCTGCTGCAGGTTGAGCCGGGTGATGGCGTCGAGCGGGCCGAACGGCTCGTCCATCAGGACGATGGAGGGGTCGTACACCAGCGCGCGGGCAATCGAGGCCCGCTTCTGCATGCCCCCGGACAGCTCGCGCGGGTAGTGGTGCTCGAATCCTTCGAGCCCCACCAGCGAGATCCAGCGGGCCACCCGCTCGCGGCGCTCGCTCTCGCCGACGTCGCGGAACTTCAACGCCAGCCCGATGTTGCGCTCGACGGTCAGCCACGGCAGCAGATTCGCGCTCTGCGTCACGTAGGCGGCCTCGGCGTTGATCTTCTCGACCTTGCGGCCGCCGAAGTAGACCTCGCCGCGGACGGGCGAGAGCAAGCCCGCGGAGAGGTTGAGGATCGTGCTCTTGCCGCAGCCGCTCGGGCCGATGACCGCGACGAACTTGCGCCGCGCCACGCGGAACGAGACGTCGCGGATCGCCGGACGCGCACTGCCGGCGAAGCCGAACGTCACATCCTCGAAGCGCAGAGCCTCGTCCTCGACGGCCGGCCGTGCGTCGCGTGACGCGGAGGCCGGCGCGCCGACCGACTCTGGTCGTCGCCATTGCATAGCTCGGTTCCCTTCTACGCTGAACTGAACTGCCATGCTTCAGATCGTCTAACAATATGGCACCGTAGCACCGCGCCTACCGGTACACAAGGGATCACTACGCCCTTCCATAATCCCCTTCATCCCTGAGCGGACAGGCTGTGCCACTTGCCCCTCTACGAGGCCAAATACCTGACCGGCATGGCGAATAACCAGCATCAGCCGACGGCTGCGCGCCAAGCGCACCGCCTCGCAGCGCCCGACGGCGGGCGAGCGCATCCTCGCGACCAGCTCATGCCAGGCACACGATTGACAGACAATCTAGGACTCGGCCGCCAAGGCGCGACGGGGCGACGCCGAGCGACGCGCAGGGACGCCGAGCGACGCGCAGGGACGCCGAGCGACGCGCAGGTGCGTTCGAGGTGGGTTCGTACACGGCGCACACGGCGCCGCCGAGCCCACGCGGTGTGCGTGCTCACCGGTCACCCGGTCACCGACCGGCTCTGCTCACTTTGTCTAGCAAGATGGACCGTAACACCTCGGGCTCAACCTCGCTACCATCAGTACCATGGCCTCGCATTTTCCCTGATAGAGCGCGATTCCAGCGTCTTCTGCGACCCCGAAAGACGTCGGGGCGCGCGCTCCAAAGTCCGTGCTATGGTCCACTGTTGTCTGACAATATATGGGCTGGATTGGGCGAGCCCGGCAAGCAGTGCACGAGCAGGACGGCGATGTCGTCGGTGTGCTGGGCGCCGCGCTGGGCGTGGCGCAGCAGCGCGTCGATGACGTGATCGAGGTGGTCGGGGGCCCTCGGGCCGACGTCGGTGAGCACGTCGGCGAGGGCTGCCACCGCGTCGTCGGGATCGGTGCCGGGCGCTTCGATCAATCCGTCCGTGTACAGGGTCAGCAGCGAGCCGGGCGGCACGTCGAAGGTGGTGGTGGGATAGGTCGAATCCGGGTCGACGCCGAGCAGCGGGCCTGGTTCGACGGGCACCGGGTCGGCGCGTTCGCCCGGTCGCCGCAGCAGCGGGGCGGGGTGTCCGGCGCTGGACACCATCGCGCGGCCGCGGGCGAAGTCGAGATGGACGTAGAGGCAGGAGACCAGCAGATCGGGCTCGAGGTCGGCGATGACCCGGCTCGTTCTGGCCAGAACCTGGTCGGGGGCCGCGCCGGCGGTGGCGTGCGCGTGCACGGCGGTGCGCGCCTGCCCCATCAGGGCGGCCGCGGCGATGCTGTGGCCCTGCACGTCGCCGATGACGGCGGCCGCGGTGTGCTCGGTCAGCTTGATCACGTCGTAGAAGTCGCCGCCGACGTCGAGTCCGTGGCTCGCCGGCAGGTAGCGGGCGGCGACGTCGAGACCGGGCAGGCTCGGCAGGGTCCGCGGGAGCAGGGCCTGCTGCAGGTCGCGGGCCACGGCGTGCGCCGCGTCGTAGAGCCGGGCGCGCTCGAGCGCCTGGGCGAGCAGGCCGGCGAGCGAGGTGAGCACGGCTCGCTCGTCGGCGGAGAAGGCGTGCGGCTCGTCGTAGGACAGCGTGCAGACGCCGACCGGGCGTCCGGAGACGATCAGCGGCAGGAAGGCCCAGGCCTGCTTGTCGGTGAGCGACGGCGCCCGCGGGTAGCCCCGGCTCAGCTCCTCCCGGTCGCGCAGGAAGCAGGGGCAGCCGGTGGACAGCGCCCGGCCCGCCGGGGTCAGGTCGGTGTCCAGCGGAAGGTGGTCGAGGCGCTCGATGATCTCCGCCGGGTAGCCGTGGTGGCCGACGATCTTCAGCCGTCCGGCGTCCGCGCCCGAAAGGACCAGACCCTGGGCGCGGAAGGCCGGCAGCACCTGGTCGGCGACCAGGTCCACGACGTCCTGGGCGCCGACGGTCTCCGTGAGCGCGGCGGCGAGGTGCACCAGCTGGTAGAGCCGTCCGGTCGGGGCGGCTTCGGGCCGGGACGCCGGGCGCGGCAGCGCGTCGAGCGCCCCCGGCCCGTCGGCCGGGCTGATCAGCACACTGATTCCGCTGGTGTCGGGGTGGAGCTGGAAGGTGAGATGGCAGTCCGGCGGGCGCACGGCGCTGTAGGTGACCGGTTCGCGGCTCACGACCGCCGTGCGGTAGTGGTCCTCGTAGGCGGGGTCGTCGAGCCACGGCAGCGAATGCCAGGGCCGCGTTCCGAGCAGGACCTCGGCTTCGCGGCCCAGAAAACGTGCCGCGTGCGCGCTGACGTAGGTGAACCTGCCCTCGAGGTCCAGGGCCGCGGCGCCGGGCAGGCGCTCGGCGAAGTCCGCGATCGCCGTTTGGTTGCCGACGTGCCGCCGGGCCCGCGCGAGGGCGACCACCTGCGGTTCTTCGGGGAGCGTCCCGGTCCCGACGTGATCCAGCAAGCGGCCGATCCGGCGTCCCGAGGAGGTGATGTGGCCGCGCTCACGGCGCCTCGCCTGGCGGGGATGGGCGCCCGACCACAGCAGCAGCAACGCGCCCCAGCACCGGTTCGCGCCCTCCAGCGCCACCGCGGCCAGGGCGAGCCGGTACGGAAGGACTGCGGCGACCCGGGGATAGTCGCGCGCCATCTCCTCCTGCGATCCGATCCACACCAGCCGGCCCTGCCGGACTGCGTCGGCCACCGGCAACGCCTCCGACAAGGGCACGCGCCGCCACGGAGTGGCGAACTCCACCGGCAGCCCGCAAAGGGCCGTCATACGCAGCATCCGGTCGCCGGGCTCGAACAGGTAGATCCCGCCCATGGAAGCGCCGGTACGCCGAACGACGTCCGCCAGCACGTCCTCGATCGCGTCCTGGGCCGGGGACAGGCCGCCGGACGCCGACGGCGTGCCTTCAGCCGTCGAGCGCCGGAGCCCGTTGCGCGCCATGGTCATGTCACTGCGTCCAAGGCGGGCAGGCGGGAGGCGACCATCGCGGTAGGGACGGGCTGACCGGCCAGGTTCGACATATACCGGTGCGGCCTGAGGGGTGCGCCTCGATGGGGTGAATCGGCTCGTTGGACCCTCGGGTGCGTGGAGGCATGCCGTACGGCTACCCCATCACCCTATGTGTATTCGCGTGTGCAACTGGTGCCCGCGGCGCGGTGCGCGCCGCGATCTGCCGGCCCCGGCCCGGTCAGGCCTGCGGCCGGCCGAACAGCAGGTCGTAGCCGTCGGGCAGTTGCAGCAGGATCTGGGCCGTGAGCCCGTCGCCCGCGGCGTCGGCGGCGACGCTGAGGACGGCGCTGGTGTCCCAGGCGGCAGTCTTCTCGGTGGCCCCCTCGATCCAGGCCGCCACCGCGCGGATGAAGCGTTCTGGCGATAGCGGTTCGCGTGCCTGGAGGGGGTTGAGCAGGATGAGGGCGAAGGTTTCCGGGAGCCGGGCCGCGAGGTCGGCGCGGACCTGTCCGACCAGGTGCGCACCGAGCAGGGCGAGCACGACGCGCGCCGCGCGTTCGGCCTCGTCGGGCGAGGTGTATTCGCCGCGTTCCTGGACCTGGGCCAGGAATGCGTGCCAGGGCATCGGCATGCTGGTGCCTCCTTCGCCGTGTTCCGGCGGCCGGCATTTGTCAGGACACTGCGAGAGCGCGGCGGCTGGCGCCGCGAGGATTCCCCGACCCGGTTCGCACGGGAGGGCGGGTTGCCTGCGCCCGGTTCTCCTCCCGATCGCGCCGGAGGCTCGCCGGGGTGCCGGCAGCCACACCTGCGGGCACCCCGGGAAGCCCCTGCGGGCGTTATCCGGTGATCTGCTTGCGGTCGCCGGTCGCGGTGATCTCGATCTTGCGCGGCTTGGCCCTCTCCGCGATCGGGATGCGCAGGGTCAGCACGCCCGCGTCGTAGTCGGCGTCGACATGCTCGGCGTCCAGCGTGTCGCCGAGGAACAGCTGCCGCGAGAAGGCGCCGAGCGGGCGCTCGTTGACCTGCATCTCGAACTGCTCGCCGGTGTGCACCGGCCGCCGCTCGGCCTTGACCGTGAGCACGTTGCGCTCGACCTCCAGCTCGATCGCGGACGGCTCGACGCCCGGCAGGTCGAAGCAGACGACGTAGGTGTCGCCGTCGCGGTAGGCGTCCATGGGCATCGCGTTCGGGTGCGACCAGGTCCCCGCGGCCGCCGTGCCGAGCAGCTGGTTAGCGAGCCGGTCCAGCTCGCGGAAGGGATCGGTGCGCATCAGCATGGCACTACCTCCATGAGTCAGAGCGGGTCGAACCCGGCCTGTCACGGGCTCGACATGCCTACACCACTCTTTGTAGCACGTCGTCATTACGATGACAAATCGACAGGTCGCTTGAGCGACGACAAGCCGGGACCGCGTCCGGCGCCCGACGGACGCGGCCGCGGCCGCGGCCGCGGCCTACGGCGTGCTGCGCCTGAGTACCAGCATCGAGCGGCCCTCGATCAGGACCGACTCCTCGGGCTTGAGCCGGGTCACGTCGGCGCAGGTCGGCGACGCCGTGTCGAGTTCGGCCTCCCAGACGTCGCCGAAGCGCGTGGGCGGCAGTACGAATTCCAGCCCCTCGTGGTGGGCGTTGAACAGCAGGAGGAAGGAACTGCCGGTCACCCGCTCGCCGCGCTCGTCCGGCTCGGCGATGGCCTCTCCGTTGAGGAACACCGTGAGCGCGCGGGCGAATCCGGCCTGCCAGTCCTGCTCCGTCATCTCCTGCGCCGCCGGGGTGAACCAGGCGATGTCCGGCAGCGCATCCGGCTCGGCGCCGGGGGGCGGGGCGCCCCGGAAGAACCGGCGGCGCCGGAAGACCGGGTTCTCGGCCCGCAGGCGGACCGTCTTCGCGAGGAATTCGCCGAAGCCTCCGTCCGGCGCGGGGTTCTCCCAGTCCACCCAGCTCAGTTCGCTGTCCTGGCAGTACGCGTTGTTGTTCCCTTGCTGGGTGCGTCCCAGTTCGTCGCCGTGGGAGATCATCGGCACGCCCTGGGACAGCAGCAGCGTCGCGATCATGTTGCGCCGCTGACGGGCTCGCAGGGTATTGATCTGCCCGTCGTCGGTCTCGCCCTCGGCGCCGCAGTTCCACGAGCGGTTGTGCGACTCGCCGTCGCGGTTGTCCTCGCCGTTGGCCTCGTTGTGCTTCTCGTTGTAGGACACCAGATCGCGCAGGGTGAACCCGTCGTGGGCGGTGACGAAGTTGACCGAGGCGATGGGGCGCCGGCCGTCGCTCTGGTACAGGTCGGCGGAGCCGGTCAGCCGGGAGGCGAGCTCCGCGTGCGTCGCCGGCTCGCCGCGCCAGAAGTCGCGCACGGTGTCCCGGTACCGGCCGTTCCACTCCGCCCACAGCGGCGGGAAGTTGCCCACCTGGTAGCCGCCCTCGCCGAGGTCCCAGGGTTCGGCGATCAGCTTCACCTGGGAGACCACCGGGTCCTGCTGCACCAGGTCGAAGAAGGCGGAGAGCCGGTCCACCTCGTGGAACTGCCGGGCGAGCGTCGCGGCGAGGTCGAAGCGGAAGCCGTCGACGTGCATCTCCGTCACCCAGTAGCGCAGCGAGTCCATGATCATCTGCAGGACGTGCGGATGGCGCATCAGCAGGCTGTTGCCGGTGCCCGTGGTGTCCGCGTAGTAGCGCGGATCCTCGTCGACCAGGCGGTAGTAGGCGGCGTTGTCGATGCCGCGGAACGAGAGCGTCGGCCCGAGGTGGTTGCCTTCGGCGGTGTGGTTGTAGACGACGTCGAGGATGACCTCGATGCCCGCCTGGTGCAGGCTCTTCACCATCATCTTGAACTCCTGCACCTGCTCGCCGCGGTCCCCGCTCGCGCTGTATCCGTTGTGCGGAGCGAAGAAACCGATGGTGTTGTACCCCCAGTAGTTGGACAGCCCCAGCGAGAGGAGCCGCTCGTCGTGCACGAACTGGTGCACCGGCATCAGCTCCAGGGCGGTCACGCCCAGTCCCTTGAGATGCTCGATCACTGCCGGGTGCGCCAGCCCGGCGTAGGTGCCGCGCTGCTCCGGCGGTATCTCCGGATGACGGGCCGTCAGACCCTTGACGTGGGCTTCGTATATCACCGTGTGGTGATACGGAGTGTTCGGGCGGTGGTCGGCGCCCAGGCCCGCGTCCCAGTCGAAATAGGGGCTCACCACGATCGAGCGCATGGTCCGCGCGGCGCTGTCGGAGTCCTCGCGGGCGTCGGGCGCGCCGAACGGGTACCCGAAGACCTCCTGCCCCCAGGCGACGTCGCCGCTCACGGCTTTGGCGTAGGGGTCGAGGAGCAGCTTGCTCGGGTTGCAGCGCAGGCCCGCCGCGGGCTCGAAGGGCCCCTCGACGCGGAATCCGTAGCGCTGCCCCGGACCGACGCCCGGCAGGTAGCAGTGATGGACGAAGCCGTCCACCTCGGTCAGCCGCACCTGCTCCTCGCGCCCCTCGTCGTCGAACAGGCACAGCCGGACCGACGAGGCAGCCTCGGAGAACACGGAGAAGTTCGTTCCCGCCCCGTCGTACGCCGCGCCGAGCGGATAGGGACGACCAGGCCATGCGTGCGTCGACATCGGGACCCCTCCCAGGTGACCGGCGAGAGCCGGTGCTCTCGACGTGGCGGTGCGCCGTCCGGGTTGCCGCGCGGGCGAGGGCCCAAACGGGCGCGCACGCCCGCGGTGCGCGCCCTCTTCCCCGCCCCTCCGGGCGAATCCGGCATTCCGGACTTTATGCTCGATTCCTGACTACCTTGGCCGGCCGCGCATGTTTTCCGCGCAGGCGGTTATCCGGCGCCGACAGAGCCGGACCCGATGGAGGGAGGGTCCGGTCCCGGTAAGAATGAGGTTGCAGTGAAGCTGGGATCTTCAGATCACCTGCTCGGCTTGATGACGACGCGCCGCGACGAGCTCGCCGCCGCCTGGATCGAGGTGGTCTCGCAGACCCTCGCGGGCCGGATCAGCCGGGCCGAACTCGACCAGGAGCTGCACGAGCTGTACGCGGCGCTGGTGGAGGCCTTGCGCGCTGGAGGCCTCGACGCCTCCGGCGAGCACTACACGGAGGTGCGCGCGCTGCTCGCCGAGCTCTCCCGCAACCGTGCCCGGCAGGGTTTCCGGCCGGCCGAGACCGCCGTCAGCCTGTTCGCGCTCAAGCGCGGCCTCGAGAGGCTGCTCGACGACGGGTCGGCCGACGACGTCGCCGCCTACCTCGCGCTCAGCCGGCTCACGGACGAGCTCGGGATGTTCACCGTCGACAGCTTCGCCGCCAGCCGCGAGCAGATCATCAGCTCGCAGGCGGAGGAGCTGCTCGAGCTCTCCACTCCGGTGGTCAAGCTGTGGGACGGCGTCATCGGCGTTCCGCTCGTCGGCACCCTCGACTCGGCGCGCACCCAGGTGGTGATGGAGAAGCTGCTCCAGGAGCTCGTCGACACCGGCTCGGCGCACGCGATCATCGACATCACCGGCGTGCCGGCGGTGGACACCGAGGTCGCCCAGCACCTGCTCAAGACAGTCGTGGCGGCCCGGCTGATGGGTGCGGAATGCATCGTGTCCGGCATCCGGCCGCAGATCGCGCAGACCATCGTCGCGCTGGGGATCGAGTTCGGCGACATCGTCACGAAGGCCACCCTCGCCGACGCGCTGCGCCACGCCCTGCGGCGGTCCGCGCAGCGCGCGGCGCTGAGCGTCGGGGATGCCGCGTGAGCGACCGCGTGCCGATCCTGCGCATCGGCGAGAACCTGCTGGTCTCGATCCAGATCGACCTGGACGACCAGACGGTGATGAACCTCCAGGAGGATCTCGCCGCCCAGGTCGTCAAGTACGGTGCCCGCGGCGTCGTCATCGACATCACGGCCGCCGAGATCGTGGACTCCTTCGTCGGGCGCATGCTCTCCACCATCGCCTCGGTCAGCCGGCTGCTCGACGCCGAGACCGTCGTGGTCGGGATGCGGCCCGCGGTCGCGATCACGCTGGTCGAGCTCGGGCTCTCGCTGGGCGGAGTGCGCACCGCGCTCAATCTGGAGCAGGGACTGGCCATTCTGGCGAAGCGCGCCTCGGCCGGCGCGGCAGGGCGGTGACGGTGGCGGAGCCGGATGTCGGCGAGGTCCGCGTCCAGACCATCGCAACGTCCGACGACGTGGTGCGGGCCCGGCAGCTGGCGCGCAACCTCGCCGTGGAGTGCCGGCTGTCGCTGGTGGACCAGACGAAGCTCGTGACCGCGGCGAGCGAGCTGGCCCGCAACACGCTCGTCTACGGCGGCGGCGGTTCGCTCAGCGGCGCGCTCGTCCAGGACGCCCGACGCCGCGGGGTGCGGCTGACCTTCACCGACCAGGGGCCCGGCATCCCGGACGTGGACCTCGCGCTGAGCGACGGCTGGTCGTCCGGCAGCGGGATGGGGCTGGGCCTGAGCGGCGCCCGCAGGCTCGCCGACGACTTCGACCTGCGCACGACCGTGGGAGCGGGGACCACGGTGACGGTGATCAAATGGACGCACTGACCGGCACCCTGCCGGCCGATCCGCGCGAGGGCGTCTGGCTCCGCCAGGAGGTCTCCCTCGCCGCCCGGGCCCGCCGCACGGCAGCGGCGCTCGGCAAGCGGATCGGGCTGGAGCCCGAGCGCGTCGCGGAGATCGAACTCGCCGTCACCGAGACCGCCGTGAACCTCAACCGGCACGCCGCCGACGGCGCCGTGCTGCTGCGTCTGGCGGACGACGGCGGCCGCGCCGCCGTGGAACTGATCGCCGTCGACAACGGGCCGGGCATGGCGGACGTCGCCGGCGCGCGGCGGGACGGGTACTCCTCGGCCGGGACGCTGGGCATCGGCCTCGGCGTGGTCGAGCGCATGGCGGACTCCTTCGACGTGCATTCGCTGATGGGTCGCGGAACCGTCCTGGTCGCGCGGTTCCGCGCGCGCGGGAAGCACGGCCCGGCCCCCTATCCGGAGCCCGCCGTGGCCGGATTGACCCGGCCGATGAGCGGCGAGGCCGTCTGCGGGGACGGCTGGGCTCTGCGCGAGATCGCCGCGGCCGCGGCGGACGGCCCCGCGCCTGAAGGACAGCTGCCGCTGCTGGTCCTGATGTGCGACGGCCTGGGCCACGGCCCGCTGGCCGCGCGGGCGAGCGAGCAGGCCAAGATCGCCTTCCACGGCGCCGGGTCCGCCGAGCCCGTCCGGATCGTGAGCGAGCTTCACCGCGCGATGGCGGGCACCCGCGGCGGCGCCCTGGCCGTCGCGCGGATCGCCCCGGACGGCGAGGGCGTGTCGTTCTGCGGCGTGGGGAACATCAGCGCCTTCATCGTCGCCGACGGCCGTCGCAGCTCGCTGCTGTCCTCGCCGGGGATCGTGGGCCACCATCTGCCGCGGCTGCGCGGTTTCGAGGCCGAGCTGCCCGCCGGGGCGAGCCTCGTCCTGCACTCCGACGGGCTGAGCGAACGCTGGGACCAGTCCGCGCTCGCCGGGCTGTTCGGCCGTTCGAGCACGGTCATCGCGGCGCAGCTGCTGCGCGAGGCCGGGGTGCGCCGCGACGACGCGAGCGTGGTCGTCGTCAAGGGCGGCCGCCGCGGGGTCGGGCCGTGACCGGCGCGGTCCAGCTGCTGGCGACCGGCATCTCGGCGGAACAGGACGTCTTCGCGCTGCGGCGCGACGGCCGTGCGGTGGCCGAGATCGTCGGGCTCGACCCGCAGGACCAGATCCGGCTGGCCACCGCGCTCAGCGAGTTCGGCCGCGACCGGATCGGCTGCGCGGACGCGACGTGCCGGTTCTCGCTGCGCGCGGAGCCGGCCGCGATACTCGAGGTGGCCCTGCGCTGGTCCGGCGGCCCCGCGCCGGCCGCGGAGACGCTGCTCTCCATGCGCCGGCTGGTGCGCGAGCTCGACCAGGAGATCGGCTGCCGCCGCGGCCGGATCATCCTGCGGTACCCCGTCGCGGTGCCGCTCGAGGATTTCGCCGCGGCGGCCGAGCGAGTCACGGAGGCACTGAGCATGGGCGTCGCCGCCAGCCGCGAGGAGGACCTTCGCGCGCAGACCCGGGATCTGATCGTCGCGCTCGAGGAAGCCCGTGCGCACGGCGAGGAGCTGAAGCTGCTCAACGAGGAGCTCGAGCAGACGAACTCGGGCGTCATGGCTCTGTACGCGGAGCTCTCCTCCGAGCTGGAGCAGACGAACATCGGCGTCGTCGCGCTGCACGCGGAGCTCGAGGACAAGACCCGCCGGCTGCGCGAGGCGAGCGAGGCGAAGACCCGGTTCTGGGCCAACGTCAGCCATGAGCTGCGCGGGCCGCTCAATTCGGTGATCGGCCTGAGCCGGCTGCTGGCCGACGCCCCGCCCGAGGAGCTCGGGGAGGCGCAACGGCAGCAGGTCGAGCTGATCGCGTCCTCCGGGGCGACGCTGCGCACCCTGGTGGACGAACTGCTGGACGTCGCCAAGGCGGAGGCGGGCCAGCTGATCCCGCAGCCCGCGCCGGTCGACCTCGGCCTGCTGCTGGCGGAGCTCGAGGCCGTCATGCGCCCCGCGGTCCCGAACCCGGGCGTCGCGCTGGTCTTCCCCGAGCCGGCCGGCCTGCCGGCGCTGGTGACGGACGAGACGATGCTGACCCGAATCCTGCGGAACCTCGTCGGTAACAGCCTCAAGTTCACCGAGTCAGGCCACGTGCGGATCGAGGTGGCGGTCTCCGGATCGGATCGCGACCGGATCGAGATCGGCGTCGAGGACACCGGGATCGGGATTCCGGAGCAGGAGCAGGCGAGAATCTTCGAGGAGTTCTATCAGGTACGCGGACCGCACCAGCGGGGCAAGGCCGGCACCGGCCTCGGCCTGCCCTACGCCCGCCGGCTCGCCGAACTGCTCGGCGGCTCCCTCACGCTCGAAAGCGCGCCGGGCCGCGGCACGCGGATGACCGTCTCGCTGCCCGCCCCGGCCGCCGGGGCCGCGGCCGACACGCCGGCCACCGTGCCGTGCCTGGTCTGCGCGGACGACGATCCCGCGTTCGCGGCCGTGTTCCGCCCGACACTGACCCGGCTCGCCGAGCGCGTGATCGAGCTCCGGGACGGCGCGGACCTGCTCGCCACCGTCCGGCGCGAGGGCGCGGACGCGGTCGTCGTCGACCTGGACATGCCGATCGTGGACGGGTACGAGGCGGTGCGCCTGCTCGCCGAATCGGAGGACCTGGCCGCCGTACCGGTCGTGGTCGTCACGGGCTTCGCCCTGGCCGACGTGGACATGGCCCGCCTCGGGCATGCCCGCGCCGTGCTCGCGAAGGAATCCGTCGACGCGAGCCGCCTTGCCCGGGCACTCGGCCTGGCGCCCCTCGACGAGGGGGCCTCGTGACCGGCCGGGCGGCCGCCGAGGCCGAGAGCGGCCTCGTGCTGATCGTGGACGACAACGCGGCCAACCGCTATCTGCTGTCCCAATGGCTGCGCCGCGCCGGACACGAGGTCGTCGAAGCGGTCGACGGAGCCGACGCCCTCGACAAGCTGAGCCGGCTGAACGCCGTGCCCGAGGTCGCCCTGCTCGACATCGTGCTGCCCGACATGACAGGCTTCGAACTGTGCCGGCGCCTCAAGGCCGCGCCGCGGACGGACGAGATTCCCGTCATCCACATCTCGGCCACCGCCGTCTCCGTCGCCGATCGCACCCAGGGCCTGGACGGCGGCGCGGACGCCTACCTGACCGAGCCGGTGGATCGCGACGAGCTGCTGGCCACCATCACGGCGGTGCTCCGCTACACCCGGGCCCGGCGCAGAGTGCAGCGGCTCGCCGACCGCCTCCTCCTGCTGAACCGGGCCACGCTCGATCTCTATCGCGCGACCGACTTCGAGCGCTTCGCCCGGGCGGCCGTCGACGGCACCCGGGCGGTGCTCGGGGCGCAGTCCGCCAGCGTGTACCTGAGCCTGGCCGGGCGGCCGGTGCGGACCTACCAGCTGCACGAGAACGCGCCGGTGGTCTCCGAACCGCTGTCGACCGAAGTGCTGGAGAGGATCGCCCGCACGGTGCTCGGCGCGGGCTCCGGCGCGCGGATCGCCTTCATCCCCCAGCGGGAGTGGCGGACCTTGGTCTCAGGGCCCGTGCTCCGCGGCGACGTGCTGGTCGCCGCGGTCAGGGCGCGTGCCGAGCGACCGCCGGTGTGCGTCGCGATCGCCGCCGACCAGGCGCCGCCGAACGACGACAAGACCCTGCTCATCCAGATCGCTCAGGCCTGCGCCCTCGCCCTGGAATCGCTGCGCAACTACGCCGAGGAACACGCCCTGGCTCTGGAACTGCAGCGCTCCTTCCTGCCGAGCCGGCTCGCCGCGTCCGAGGGCATCCGGCTGGCGGTGCGCTACGTGCCCGCCAGCACCCAGGCCGAGATCGGCGGGGACTTCTACGAGGCCATCGAGACCCGCCGCGGGCTGCTGCTGGCGATCGGCGACGTCGTCGGGCACTCGCTGCAGGCGGCGATCCTGATGGGCGAGGTCCGCCACGCGCTGCGGGCCTACGCGATCGAAGGGCACGCCCCCGAGGTCATCCTCGACCTGCTCGACAACGTCCTGGCGCACGGGCGATCGGAACTGACCACCGTGACGCTGTGCCTGGTCCTGGTCGAATCCGGGCGACGCCGCCTGCGGATCGCCAACGCGGGCCATATCCCGCCGCTTCTCGCCTCCCGCGCCGGGACGCGGTTCGTCGCCGAGCACGGCCGGCTGCTCGGCCTCGGCGGCGGCCGGTTCGAGGCGACCGTCGTGGATCTGCCCGAGCCGACCCGCCTGGTGCTGTGCACCGACGGGCTGGTCGAGGTGCGCCACGTCTCGATCACCAAGAACCTCGCCGCGTACGAGGAGGCAGTGCGCGGCGGCCCGGAGGACCTCGAAGCCCTCTGCGACGCGGTGCTCGCGGAGTTCGGCCGCGGCAAGGACGACGACATCGCGCTGCTCGCGGCCGACCTGATTCCGGAACCGCCGCGCGACGAGCGGTCCCCGTCGGGCCGGTCCTCGCCGGATTAGTCCGCGTCGGTCAGCCGGGATCAGGCCAGTCGGGCCAGTCGGGCAATCAGACCAGTCAGGCCAGTCGGGCCGCTCCGGTCGGGAAGGCCGGTCAGTGCTGGACGCCGCGCAGCGGTTCGGTGAAGATCAGGGTGCCCGCGCCGTCGCGCACCTGCCAGTGCGGCTCCTCGACGAGCGCGCAGAGCATGGTCCAACCCACGTCGTCCGGCGTCGGCGGACGACTCGGAGCCGGGCCGTCGACGGTGATCCTCAGCCAGCCCTCGAGGCGGTCGAACGCCACGGCGAGGCGCCGCCGCCCCGCCCCGGCCGGCTCGCCGCCGACGAACAGCGCGCACGCCTCGTTCACCGCGAGCCTGAGATCGGTCACCCGGCCGATCGGCAGCCCGAGCAGGCCAGTCACGTGCATCGTGGCCATCCGCGCGAGCGGGAGGTAGTCCTTCTCGGCCGTGAACTCGACGCTCGCGAGCCGGGTGACGCCGTCCGGCGTCCCCGGGAGGTACCGCCCGGCGGCCAGGTTGCGTGCGCGGATCGTTGCCCCGGTCGGCGCATGCGAAACCGGGGTGAGATTCAACCCCCTCATGTCCATTCTGCAGCTCCCGTTCCTCGGCATCGGTATCGTCTCAACGAGGTAACCCGAAGCCGAAGGCGCAAACCCCGGTCAGTAAATATGACCCCTGATTTTCGAATTCGCCGCGCAGGCCACAGTGTTCTGTCTGGCATGCCGACGAGGAGAATGCGCGTATGACGGTAGGAGTCGTGGGAGTCGGCCGCATCGGTGCGCTGCTCGTCGACCGCCTGGTCCGAGCCGGGCACGAGGTGGTCGCGACGGATGTGCGCCCGGAGCGGCGCCATGTGGTGCAGGAGGCCGGTGCCCGCTGGGCCGAGGACGCGGCCGAGGTCGCCGCCGCCGGTGACCTGGTGCTGACGGCGCTGCCGGGAAGCCCCGAACTGCGCGAACTCGTCCTCGGCGCCGGCCGAATGATCACGCACATGCGCGGCACAGCCATCTGGACCGACCTCACCAGCGCGTCCGTCGAACTGGGCCATGAGTGCGCGCGCCACGCGCGGGAGCAGGGCGTGGGCTATCTCGATGCGCCGATCGGTGGCGGCGTCGGCGCCATGAGCGAGGGCACTGTGACCCTCTACGTCGGCGGGCGGCAAGAAACACTCGAAACAGCCGCGCCGGTTCTGCGCTCCTTCGCCGCGACGATTCACCATGTCGGGGAGAACGGGGCCGGGTACCTGACCAAGCTGCTGATCAACCTACTGTGGTTCAGCCAAGCGGCCGTCACGACCGAGGCGCTGCTGCTGGCCCAGCACCACGGAATCTCCCCCGCGGTCATGCAGACCGTGCTCCGAGACAGCGCGGGCGACAGCGCGTTCGCCGCCCGGCATCTGCCCGCCCTCCTGCGCGGCGACTACCTCCGCGACTTCGGCCTCGAACGCTGCGTCGAGGAGCTGGACTCGATCGACCGCACCGCCGACCTCGCCGGCCTCCCCCATCCGCTGACGTCCGTGACCGCGGCGCTGCACCGCGCCGCGCTCGACCACTTCGGGCCGGTGGACGGAGAGCTCATGGGGCCGGCGTGGCTGGAGGAGCAGGCGGGCACCCGACTCGCCGACTCCTCCCGCGCCCGCCGGGCGACGCCCCGGCGGGACCAAGGTCCCGAATCCGCGGACGTCCGGCCCCTGCCGCGCCCGCACGGCGGCGGTTAGAGAGGAAGCAGGAGCGGGTGCCGGCTCGCGCGCCCGCGGACCGGCCGAGGAGGGCGCGACGATGGCATGGCTGCTGATCGTGATCGCAGGGATCTTCGAAACGGGGTTCGCCGTGCTGCTGAAGCAGAGCGAGACCTTCACCAAGCCGTGGCCCACCGTGGGCTTCGCCGTCTGCGCGCTGATCAGCTTCGGCCTGCTGACCTGGGCACTGCGCGGTTTGGAGGTCGGTCCGGCCTACGCGGCATGGACCGGTCTTGGCACCGCCGGGACCGCCGTCGTCGGGATGGCGGCGCTCGGCGAGTCGGCGTCCGTCCTCAAGCTCGCCTCCCTCGGCCTGGTCGTGGCCGGGGTGATCGGATTGAACCTCTCCGGGGTCACCGCCTGACGGTCAGTGCCGCGGGCGCAGGCACAGTCAGTGCCGCGGGCGCAGGCGGCCGAGTATCCCGAGCACGTCGGCGTCGAGCGCGGACGGGCGCGACGGGCTCACCGCGTGCCTGGCCGTGGCCGAAACCCACAGCCCCATCGTCGTGCCGAACAGCACCGCGAGCGCCGTCCCATCTCCCCCGACCAGCGCGAAGAACCCGCTGACCAGCGCGGTGAGGCCGAGGACGCCGGCGAGCACGCCGTAGAGCCGCATTCCGCGCGCGCGTCCGGTCGAGAACACCTCGCCCACTCTGCCGAGCACGCATCCGCCGCCGAGTCCGAGGACGAGCATCGTCGCGGCGACGCCGCGCGTGCTCGACAGCAGCTCATCCTCTGTCCCGGAAAGGTAGGCCGCGTATGCCGCGACGATCGCCGCCATGAACGGCAGGGCGACCACATCCCGCCAGGTCAGCCTCATGATCACACCTCCCGACGCCGCCTTCGCCGTCGCGCCCGGATCACGCCCGGGTCGTGGCGTGCCCTCCTACACCGTCAGCCTCCAGCCGAGACCACGGACGCAGTAGGGCCGAACGTCCAGGCGATGCGTCACCGATCGGGCGGCGGTCGTGCCAGGCTCCCGCCGAAGGGCCCCGATCCGCCGGGCCCCCTGGCCCCTGCGCAACCCGCGCGGCGCGGAGATGCTGGCCTCATGTCCGCGATCGACCAGACGACGCAGGCCGCTTCGGCGCGCCATGCGGCCGGGCTGTCCTCGCCGGAGGCGGCGCGGCGCCTGGCGCTCAACGGTCCCAACGCTCTTCCGCCGCGTCGGCGGGTCCGGCTGTGGCAGCGGGTCCTGATGCAGCTGCGCGACCCGCTGGTGGCCGTCCTGCTGGTCGCGGCGGCGTTGACGATCGGCACCGGGGACTGGACGGATGCTGGCGTCATCCTGCTGGTGATCGTGGTGAACACGAGCGTGGGCGTGGCGCAGGAGGTCAAGGCGGACCAGTCCATCGCAGCGCTGGACGCGCTGACCGCCCCGCACGCCCGCGTCGTGCGCGACGGGCTTCAGCAGGAGATCGCATCGGCCGACGTGGTGCGGGGAGACCTGCTCGCCTTGGGCGAGGGCGAGATCGTGCCCGCCGACGCCGTCCTCGTGCAGGCGGCGGCACTGCTGGTCGACGAGTCCGCGCTCACCGGGGAGTCGGTGCCCGTGGACAAGGGCGCCGACACCGGTCAGGGAGCGGACCCGGCCGTTTCGAAGCTGTCTGCGGGCACCGTCGTTGTGCGCGGGCGCGGACTGGCGACGGTGACCGCGACCGGAGCCGACAGCGCCATGGGCCGGATCGCCGCCCTGATGGGCTCCGGACCCACGCTCACCCCGCTGCAGCGCCGCCTGGTCGGAGTCGGACGCGCGCTCGCGATCGCCGCGGTGGCCTTGTGCGCGGTCGTGCTCGCGCTCGGCCTCGCGCGCGGGCAGGCGGTGGAGTTGATGATCGTCACCGCGATCAGCCTGGTCGTCGCCGCGGTCCCGGAATCCCTGCCCGCCGTGGTGACCCTCGCGCTCGCGCTCGGCGCACGGCGGATGGCCGCCCGCAACGCCCTGGTACGGCGGCTGCCCGCGGTCGAGACCCTCGGCTCGGTGACCGTGCTGGCCACCGACAAGACGGGCACCATCACCGAAGGCGCAATGCTCGCCCGGGCCCTGTGGACGCCGGGCCGCGGCGCCGCGCGGATCGAGGGCACGGGCTACGAGCCGAGCGGCCGGATCCTGCGCGCCGGTCCGCCACGCGAGGCCGCGCCCGGCGCGGATACGGACGCGAGCGCGGACGCGGCTGCGGCTACGGCTACGGCTACGGCTACGGCTACGAACGCGGATACATACGCGGACGCCGTCGCGCTGCTCAGCGCGGCCGCGCTCTGCAACGACGCGGCGCTGCGCGCACCGACGGATCGAAACCCCGCCTGGACCGCCGTCGGAGACCCCATCGAGGCGGCGCTGCTGGCGGCGGCCGGCAAGCTCGGCCTGGACTCCGCGGACCTCGCCGCCGCCTACCCCCGCGTGGCCGAGAGCCCCTTCGACAGCGAACGGCGCCGGATGACCACGGTGCACAGGCGGCCGGGCGGTCTCCGGGTGGTGTGCAAGGGAGCCCCCGAGGCTCTGCTGAAGTCAGGCGTACTGGCCGAGTCGCCTTCGGTGATCGCCGAAGCGTCGCGCCGCGCCGAGGACTTCGCGCGCGACGGCCTGCGGGTGCTCGCCGTCGCGCAGGCCGAGTTCTCCGGCGGCATCCCGCGGGACGCGGCAGGGCTCGAACACGACCTGCGCCTCCTCGGCCTGGTCGCGGTCCTCGACCCGCCGCGCGCATCGGCCGCCGCCACCATCGCCGCATGCCGCGCCGCGGGAATAGCGCCCATACTGATCACCGGCGATCATCCCGCCACCGCATGCGCCATCGCCCGCGACGTGGGCATCCTCCGATCGGGCGAAGACGGCGTGATCGACTGCCGGCGCCTCGGCGGGCTGAGCGCGGACGAGGTACGCGCGGCACGGGTGTTCGCCCGTGCCCTGCCCGCCCAGAAACTCGCCGTCATCGAAGCCCACCGCGCGGCCGGGGACGTGGTCGCGATGACCGGCGACGGGGTCAACGACGCTCCGGCCCTGCGCCGCGCCGACATCGGCGTCGCGATGGGCGACCGCGGCACCGAAGTCGCCCGCCAGGCCGCCGACCTCGTGCTCGCCGACGACGAACTCGCCACCGTCGTCCACGCCGCCGAAGAAGGGCGCCGCGTCTACGCCAACATCCGCCGCTTCCTGCTCTACGCCCTCGCCGGGGGCAGCGCCGAGATCATCGTCATGCTGCTCGGTCCGCTGCTCGGCCTCCCGCTCTTCCTGCTGCCCTCCCAGATCCTCTGGATCAACCTGCTGACCCACGGCCTGCCCGGCGTGGCCCTCGGCAGCGAGCCGGTCGACCCCGGCACGATGCGCCGCCCGCCGCGGCCGCCCGCCGAAAGCGTCCTCGGCGCCGGACTGTGGCAGCGCATCCTGTGCGTCGGCACCGTCATCAGCGCCGTGACGCTGGGCGTCGCGGTCTGGGGGCACGCCGACGGACGGCCGTGGCAGTCCATGGCGTTCTTCGCCCTCGGTGCCACCCAACTGGCTGTGGGCCTCGCCTCGCGCGCACGCCCCGGCACCCGCGCCAACCCGCTACTGCCCGCCGCCATCGCCGGGGCCCTCGCCCTGCAGCTCGCCGGCCTCTACCTCGCCCCGCTGCGCCACCTGCTCGGCACCCAGCCGCTCACCGGGCTGGAACTGCTGGTCGTCAGCGTGCTTTCCGCGCTCGGCTACCCCGCTCTCAAGATCGTCCAGCGCATCGGCGCCGGAAGACGGCACGCCGATCACCACGCCACGTGAGCTGGGCGGCCAGCGGGAGTGCGCGCCGCCGTCGCCGATGGGCTACTCCCCCGTGCCATATCCCCGTCCGTGGGCGCGGCGCCAGGCTTCGTAGGCGTCCACGGCGCTGGGCAGGGTCGGGAACATCAGGTCCCGGCCGACGGATTCGGTCAGGCCGTACGCGTCGAGTTGGGTGCGCAGGTCCTGCTTGACGCGGGCGAGGGCGAAGACGGTGCCGCGCCGCGTCAGCTCCTTGCGGAGCGCCTCGACGGCGTCGAGCGCGGTGATGTCGACCTCCACGTTGGCCTCGACGTTGAGGACGAACCAGCGCACGGGGGAATCCTGCCTAGACGCCGCGCCGAGTGCTCGGCGCTTGAAGTCCTGCGCGTTGGCGAAGAACAGCGGCGAGTCGTAGCGGTAGACCAGGAGCCCGGGAACGGTGCGTGCCTGCGGGTAGTCGTCGATGTCGTGCATGCCGGCCAGGCCAGGGACGAAGCCGAGGATCGCGTCGTGCGGCCGGGCGACCCGGCTCAGCAGTTCGGCGACCGAGAGGCCCACCGCGATCAGGACCCCGTAGAGGATGTCGAGGGCCAGCACGCCGATGAGGCACGCCAAGGCGAGCAGCAGTTCCCGGACCCTGAAGGACGCGAGGCGGCGCAGTCCGGCGATATCGATCAGGCGGGCGGCGGCGACCACCACGAGCGCCCCCAACAGGGCCGACGGGGTGTTCGCGAGGAGCGAGTGGCCGAACAGCAGCACGGCCACGACCGCCGCGCCCGCGGTCAGCGAGTACACCTGGCTGCGCGCGCCCGCCGAGGAGGCGATCGTGGTGCGGCTCGCGCTGCTGCTGACCGGGAAGCCGTGCAGCATCCCGGCTCCGAGGTTCACCGCGCCCAGCGCAAGCAGTTCCTGGTTGGGCTTCAGCCGCTCGGCCCCGCCCGGGCGCTCGAAGGCGCGGGCGGTGAGGATGACGTCCGTGTACCCGACGAGCAGCAGGCCCAGCGCCGGCAGCAGCAGGCGCTGGAGGCCGGCGAGGTCCGGGAGCGACGGCCTGGGCAGTCCGGCCGGGATCTCGCCGATGACCGCCACACCGTGCGACTTCAGGTCGAACGCCGCGACGGCGGCCGTGGACAGGATGACCGCGAGCAGCGGGCCGGGTGCGCTCGGAACGAAGCGGGCCATGAGGACGAGGAAGAGGATCGTGATCGCCCCGACGGCGACCGTGGGGAGGTTCACCTCGTCGGCATGGCTCGCGAAGGACCTCAGCTGGGCGGCGAACCCGGCGCCCGTCGACGGGACTCCGGTGAGCTTCGGCAACTGGTCCACCATCATGATCAGGGCCACTCCGGCCAGGTAGCCGATCAGGACCGGACGCGAGAGCAGATCCGCCAGGAAGCCGAGCCGTGCCAGCCAGGCCGCGAGGCACAGCAGCCCCACCACGATCGCGAGTGCGGCGGCGAGGTCGGCGTAGCGTCCGGCGTCTCCGCCGGCGAGCGGGCCGATCACCGTGGCGGTCATCAGCGCCGTCGTCGACTCCGGGCCCATCGAGAGCAGGCGCGATGAGCCGAGGAGGGCGTACCCGCCGAGCGCCGGGAGGATCGCCCACAGCCCGGCGACCGGCGGCAGGCCGGCGACCGTCGCGTAGGCCATCACCTGCGGCACCAGGTACGCGGTCACGGTCACCCCCGCCAGGAGGTCTGCGCGCAGCCAGGCTCGCCGATACCCGGCCGCCAGCGCGGGCTCGGGCACGGCGGGAAGCGCCCGCCGCCACCATCGCTCGGCCCTCATGGAACGCCCTCGGCACTCACCGCCGCCTCCGTTCCGGAAAGCAACCGGGTACAGCTGCGTGAATGGCTGTACAGGGCACCATTCTGGCCGTGCCCCACGCGCCCCGCCCGCCGATTCGACGGGCGCGTCGCGCTCAGCCTTCCCGAACGACCGGTGGTCCGGTTCGGGACACCTGCGCGCCGGGCGCGGGCCTCGCGGCCGCGGTGCCGCGCTGAGCGGCCGGGATCCTTACGCGATGAGCGGAGATGAGACGTCGCGGGGCTGCGGCTCCTCGGCGAGCACCTCGCGCACCACGCTTCCGTCGAGTGTCTCCCGGGCCAGCAGCAGGTCGGCGAGGATGTCGAGGGCCGCGCGGTGCTCGCGCAGCAGCTCGAGAGCGCGCTGCTCGGCGCGCCGCAGCAGCCGGGCGACCTCCTCGTCCACGGCCCGCTGGGTGGCCTCGGAGTACGGCCGGGAGAGCGGGCCGTCGTCCTGCGCGCCGAGGAACTCCATGGACTGCGATCCGTAGCCGACCGGGCCGAGCTCCGGGGAGAGCCCGAACTCGCGGACCATCCGCACGGCGATCTGGGTCGCGCCGGCCAGGTCGTTCGCGGCGCCGCTCGATCCCTCGCCGAAGACGACCAGTTCCGCGGCGCGGCCGCCGAGCCGGACGGCGAGCAGGTCGCCGAGGTACGCCTCGCTGTAGAGGTGCCGCTCGGCCTCGGGCAGCTGCTCGGTGGCGCCCAGCGCCATGCCGGACGGCAGGATCGTGACCTTCGCCACGGGGTCGGCGTGCTCGCACAGCGCCGCCACGAGCGCGTGCCCCGATTCGTGGACCGCCACGGAGCGGCGCTCCTCGGGCAGTAGCGCGTTGGAGGTCTCCCGGCGGCCCAGGAGCACGCGGTCGCGCGCCGCGTCGAGGTCGTCGCGCTCGATGATCGCGCGGTTGTCGCGCACGGCGTTGATCGCCGCCTCGTTGATCAGCGTCGCGAGGTCGGCGCCGGAGAAGCCGGGCGTGCCGCGGGCGACGACGCCGAGGTCGACGTCGGGCGCGATCCGCTTGCCCTTCGCGTGCACGGCGATGATCGCCGCGCGCTCGGCCTGGTTCGGCAGCGGCACCACGACCTCGCGGTCGAAGCGGCCGGCCCGCAGCAGGGCCGGGTCGAGGGCGTCGGGGCGGTTCGTGGCGGCGAGGACCACGATCCCGCTGCTCTGGTCGAAGCCGTCCATCTCGGCCAGCAGCTGGTTCAGCGTCTGCTCGCGCTCGTCGTTGCCGCCGAGGCGGCCGCCGCTGCCGCGCCGGCCGCCGACCGCGTCGATCTCGTCGATGAAGATGATCGAGGGGGCGCGCTTGCGGGCCTCGTTGAACAGGTCGCGCACTCGGGAGGCGCCGACGCCGACGAACATCTCGACGAACCCCGAGCCGGTCACGGACAGGAACGGCACGTCGGCCTCGCCCGCGACGGCGCGCGCGATCAGCGTCTTGCCGGTTCCCGGCGGCCCGACCATGATCACCCCGCGCGGGCCCTGCGCCCCGGCGGCCGCGTAGCGCTCGGGCCGGCGCAGGAAGTCCACGATCTCGCTGACCTCGCGCTTGACGCCCTCGTACCCGGCGACGTCCGCGAACCCGGTCTCGGGCCGCTCCGCCTCGATGATCTTCGCGCGGGAGCGGCCCACGGTGCTCAGCCCGGTGCCGCCGGCCCGGCGCGCGGCCCGGCCGAGCCAGAGGAAGAGCCCGACCATGAGCGCGAACGGCAGCAGGAACACCAGCCAGACCGCGGCGGTGCCGCCTCCGCTGCTCGCCTGGGTACCGGTGATCTGCACTCCGTCGGCGCGCAGTTCCTGCTCCAGCGATCCGGCGCCGAGGGCGGTGGGGATCTGGCTGGTGAAGGCGCTGCCGTTCGCGAGCGTTCCGGTGATGGCGCCGCCGCTGTCGATCGTGACGGCCTTGACCTGCCTGGCCTCGACCTTCGTCAGGAACACGCTGTACGGGTACGAGGTCGATTTCGCGCCGCTCGATGTCAGGCCGATCAGCAGCCCCAGCGCCAGGATCGTCGCGATCGGGATCAGCCACACGGGCCACGAGGGGCCGCTCGGCGAGGCAGGCGGCTTCGGCGCCTCGTGCGGCGGGCCGGGCTTGGCGGTTCCCGTCAGGTGCCGAAGCGGCAACGCGGTGCGGGAGATCACGGCCGTCCTCTCCTCCGGTACGGGCCTGCGGTCCGGTGTCAGTAGGGCAGCACGCGGCCGGACGGGGTGCGCAGGTCCAGCGGCTCGATGTCGCGCGGACGGCGCTTGCGGACGACCTGGACGCGGCGGCGGGCAGACCCGTTCGGGTCGCGGCGGACGGGCTCTGTCTGCATCGTGATCGCCTCCAGGTTCCGGCTACGTACCTGCAAGGCTGCCGCCGCGGGGGCGCTCCGGGCACGGCCGTGCGGCCCGCAACGCGCGGGTCCATGGTCCCGAAACGGACCCGCGGCTACCCGCGTGCCGCGGTGAGCGCCGTGGTCTGGATCTCGCGGACGGCCTGTTCGAGTTCGTCCGCGGCCTCCTCCAGCCGCTCGCGCCAGACGGTGTCCGAGGCGGCGGCGCCCGTCAGCAGGAGGCTGGCGGCGAAGATCCGGTTGACGGCGTCCTGCGCCGCCCGGGCGATCGCCTCGTCGGAGCGCGCCACCCCCGGGTCCCAGGTGCGCGCGACGAGCTCGCCGGCGAGCCGGCCGTAGACGCGCAGCGGACGCAGGGCATGCTCCTCGACGCGGCCCGGGCGGCGCAGGTGGGTGGAGACCATGCCGACGAGCGCGCCGCTGCGGGCGGTCAACGGCGTGGAGACCACGGCCCGGAAGCCGAAGGCGGCCGCGACCGCGCGGTGCGGAGCGAAGTCCGCGTCCAGTTCGACGTCGGCGATCACGGTCTGCGCGCGCACCCTGGCGGCGCGACCGCACGCCGAATCGTCGTCGACCACCAGGGCGAAGTGCTCCAGGAACTCGGGCCCGAACCCGTCCTGCGCCGCGATCCACAAACCCCCGGAGACCGGATCGACCAACTGCACGTTGCCCAGGTCCGCGCCGGCCAGGTCGCGTGCACCGTCGAGGATCTGCCGAAGCACGTCCTCGAGGCCGCCGGCGGCGCGCCCGCTCTCCGGATAGTGCTTGGCCGGGGCGGGCGCGGCGGGGCCCCCGCCCGTCGCGAACGCCCTGTGCTCGCGGATGACCTCCATCGCAACCACCTCGGCATTCCGGCGCATTCTCCCGCGTTCTCCTGGATTCTCCCGGATTAACCCCGGAGATGTACGCCTTTTTCCAAGACTAATCCCGGCCCGGGCCGCCGGGAAGCGGTTCGGCCGTGCCGCCGGGGGACCTTCGGCCCTAGAGCGCCGCGACGCCCGCGGCCGACGATGGGTGCGATGGCCGAGGACGGCGAGGAGGTCACGGTGGCCGTGTTCCTGCACGCGGTGCTCGCGCGGTTCCGGCCGGTGGCGGTGCCTGGAGCGCCGACCGGCGCGGTGCCCGCGGACCGCGCGGCACAGCGCGCGGCCGAGCTCGAACCAGTCTTCGCCTCCCTGGACGGCGCGGTCGCGGAGGCGGCCGCGGTGCGCGCGCGGGCCGAGGCGCGGGCGGCGGCGATCCGCGCCGACGGGCTGCGCGAGGCCGAAGCCGTCATCCGGGCGGCCCGGGAACGTCAGGCCGCTGAGAGCGAGCAGGCCGTCCGGCGCGCTCGGCGCGATGCCGGCGAGTACTGCGATGCGCTTCTCGCCCGTTCGCGGCAACGAGCCGCGTCGATACGCGAACAGGCCGAACCGCACGTGAACGCGTTCGCCGACGAGGTCGTGGACCGTGTCGTACGGGGGCTGACTCAGAACTCGGAGCCGCCGCGATGAGCGCGGGGTGGGTCGCCGCGACGGTCCGGGCCAGAGCACTGCTCGAGCGCAGGATCGGATCCGCCGCGACCGGGAACCTGGCCGCGGCCCCGACGTTCCACGCGGCGACCGTCACTCTCGCCGGCACGGCCTACCGCCGCTTCCTGCCGGAGGAACCGAACGCGGCGCAGGCGGAGAGAGCGGTGGACGAGGCCGTTCTGTGGAATCTCCGGGTACTGGCCGGCTGGCTTCCGCGCTCCGGCGCCGCGGCCGTGGGCGTGCTGGTGGCCGACTACGAGATCCGCAACATCGCCGACAGGCTGCGTGCCCTGGCGGGGGCGCCCGTCCCAGCGCCCTACCGGCTCGGCTCGCTTTCCACCGCGTGGCGGGAAGCGGCCGCGGCCGATTCGGTCGGCGGGCTCCGGCGCGCGCTCGGCGCCTCGGCTTGGGGCGATCCCGGGGTGGACGACGCCGCCGAGCTGGTCTGCGACCTTCGGCTCAGGGCGGCGCAACGCCTCGCCGACCTGCACGAGGCCTGCCGCCCCTTGGGGGTGGCCGCCTGCGCTCTCGGCTACGCCCGGCAGCGATTCCTGATCGGCCGCCGACTCGCCCCGAAGTCCCGCAAGCGGGCCCGCACGCTCCTCGGCGAGCGCGCGGCCGGCGCCGAGAGCTGGCAGGAGTTCGCCGCGCACGTGCCGAAGGCGACCGCCGGATGGGTCTTGGAAGGGATCGAAGAACCCCGGCAGCTGTGGCGCGCCGAGGAGCGGTGGTGGTCGCGCGCGGAGCAGGACGCCGGGGCACTGGCCCGCGCGTCCCGGTTCGACCTGGCCTGTCCGCTGGGGTGCGCGCTGCTGCTCCTCGTGGACGCCCGGGCGGTGCGCGGTGCCGTGAACCGCGCCGCGCGCGGCGCCGACGGGGGCGGCGGGCAGCAGCCGACGGGAGACGACCATGGCGCCTCGTGAACCGTCGTCGCGCCGGGGCGGGTCGTTGCGGCCGGTCCGGATGCAGCGGGTCGCACTCGTCGCAGGGCTCGATGACCTCGACCGGGTGCTGGTGTGCGCCGGAGCGGCGGGATGCGTCGAGATCGAATCCGAGGACGCCGCGCCGGGAGCCGCCGAGGCGGCCGGCCCGGCGGACCCGCTCGAACGCTTCGAGCGATCGGCGGCCCGCGAGCGGGGCACCGCGGCGCTCGTCGGCTGGTGTCCCGTCGAGGACGTCCCGAGGCTGGGCGAGCGCCTCGGCGAATTCGGCGGTTCGCTCGTGCCGCTCCCCCGCCCGCGCGGGGTCGACCCGCCCACGCTGCTGCGCGAGACGACCCGGACGCGGCGCGCGTTCTCCCCGCTCGTACGCGGGTACACGACCGTGCCGTACCCCGACCTGGACCCCACGGTCTTCGCCGGATGCGCCTACGTCCTCATGTTCGGCCTCATGTTCGGGGACGTGGGGCACGGACTCGTGCTCATCGCGGGCGCGCTCGCCCTGCGCACCGGGCGCATCAAGGCCCTGAGCAGAATCAGGCACCTGTGGCCGTTCGTCGCGAGCGCGGGCGCCGCCTCGGCGGCCGCGGGCCTGCTGTACGGAGAGTTCTTCGGCCCGACCGGGGTCGTTCCGGCACTGTGGCTCAGGCCGTTGGACCAGCCCCTGCGGCTGCTGGCCTACGCCGTGGTCCTCGGCGCGGTGCTCCTCGCCGCGTCATACGCCCTCGGCTGCGTCAATCGCTGGCACGAGGCGGGACCGGGCTCCGCACTCTACGCGGCCTCGGGGATAGCGGGCGCGACGGCCTTTCTGGGGCTGGCGGTGCTCGCGATCGGCGTATGGCGGCATTCGGGTGCCGTGCAGATCGCCGGCGCCGCGCTGGCCGTCGCCGGGCTCGCCGCCGTCGGAGCGGGTCTCGCCGCGACTTCGCCGCCCGGCCCGGCCGGCGGATTCCAGGTCGGGCTCGGGCTCGTCGACACCGTGACCGGGATGGCCTCGAACGCCATCTCCTTCTCCCGGCTCGCGGCCTTCGGCCTCACGCACGCCGCTCTCGGGTCGATCATCTGGCAGGGCACGACGGGCCTGGCGCACCACGGCGCGTTCGCCCTCGTCGGCGCGGTGCTGCTGTTCGCCGTCGGCAACGCCGTGGCGTTCGCGCTCGAAGGCCTCGTGGTCGGTGTCCAGGCGATGCGGCTCGAGTACTACGAGATGTTCTCGCGGATCTTCGCGTCCTCGGGACGCCCCTTCCAGCCGTTCCGCCTCTCCCCCCTCGCATCGGAGGTGACTCCATGACCGCCTGGCTGATCGCGGTGCCGGCGCTCGTTTTCGGCGCGGCCCTCGCGGCTTTCCTCAGCAGGCGCGCTCGCCACGGCGCCCGGCGCGGCGCGTTCATCGTGGCGAGCGTCCTGGTGGTTCCCGTCGTCGCTGTGCTGCTGGCCGTCCTCGGCGCGAGCGCCGCCCACGCGAACACCCTCGCCGCCGCATCGGCTTCCGGAAGCGGTTCGAGCGCGCTCATCGGCGCCGGTATCGCGATCACCGGATCCTGCATCGGCTCGGGAATCGCCGTGGCCTACACGGGAGCGGCCGCGCTCGCCCTGCTGAGCGAGCGTCCCGAGATGTTCGGCCGCGCGATGGTGATCGTGGGACTGGCCGAGGGCATCGCGATCTACGGTCTCGTCGTCGCGGTGATCCTGATCGGGAAGGCGTAGCGGCATGTCCCGGCACGGAGTCGTGGTGGCGCTCGGCGAGGAGGAACGCGTCCAGGGCTTCGCTCTGGCGGGTGTGCGCGTCGTGCCCGCGCAGGACGGCACCTCAGTGCTCGAAGCGTGGCGGGAGCTGGCGCCGGACGCGGTGGTGGTGATCCTGACCCGGAAAGCCGCGCAGGCGCTCGGTACGCGCGTGCGGGATTCGGCCGCACTGACGGTGGTGTTGCCGCGATGAGCGCGAACCTGCGGACTCCGGACACGCAGACGCTGGATCCGGTGCGCGACCGGGCTCTGCTTCGTGCGAGGTCGGATGCCGAGTCCGTGATCGCCGCCGCGCGTGCCGAGGCGGCCGCCGCCGTCGAATCCGCCCATGCACACGCGACGGCCATCCTCGACCAGGCCCGGGCGGACGGCGAAGCACGCGGCGCGCTGGAGACCGCCCGGATGCGCTCCGATGCCCGGCGGCACGCGCGGTCGCTCGAATTGGAAGCGGAGAACGACGTGTACGGCGCGGTTCGCGCGCGGGTGGCGAGCGGAATCAAGGGTCTGCGGCGCCGGCCGGACTACCCGCGACTGCTCGACGCGCTCGGCGCGCGGGCCCTCGAACTGCTCGGTCCGCAGGCGGAGATCAGGCAGGATCCGAGCGGCGGGATCGTCGCGACGGTGCCGGGCCGACGCGTCGATCTGAGCCTGCCGACGGTCGCCGAACGCGCGATCGAAGGACTCGGCGAGGAGGTCTGGGCCCTGTGGACGAGGTGACCGGCGCGGTGCGGCGGGTGGCCGGGCCCCTCGTCGAGCTCGACGGGCTTCCCGGCGCGGCCATGGCGGAACTGGTGCTGCTCGGCGCGGCGGAGATCCCCGGCGAGGTGGTCTCGATCCGCGGCGGCGTGCTGACCGTGCAAGCCTACGAATACACCGGGGGACTCGCCCCCGGCGATCCCGCGCGCTCCCAGGGCCGTCCGCTGTCCGCCGCGCTCGGGCCAGGACTGCTCGGCGGCGTGTTCGACGGGCTGCTGCGGCCGCTCGCGAACACCGGGATCTGGCTCGGCGCGCCGGCCGCAACACCGGGCCCGGCCGCGGCCGAGCGGGTCTGGCGGTTCACCCCGGCGGCCAAGCCGGGCGATCTCGTCGCGCCGGGCCACCGGCTCGGCTCGGTGGCGGCGGCCCGCGCCGTCGAGCACCGGATCCTGGTGCCGCCCGGCCCCGATCCGGGCGTGACCCGGCGGGTGGACAGGATCGCGCCCGCCGGCGAGTACCCCGCCGACGCGGTCGTCGCCGAGGTCGGCGGCGTTCCCGTCGCCGTCACCGAGCACTGGCCGGTCCGGCGCCCGCGGCCGGTCGCCCGGCGGGTCGACGCGAACGCGCTGCTGCACACCGGTCAGCGGGCGCTCGACCTGCTGTTCCCGATCGCGAAGGGCGGCACGGCCGCGGTGCCAGGCGGCTTCGGCACCGGGAAGACGGTGCTGCTCCAGCAGATCGCCAAGTGGTGCGACGCCGACGTCATCGTCTACGTCGGCTGCGGCGAGCGCGGCAACGAGATGGCCGAGGTCGTCGACGAGCTCTCCCGGCTCGAGGACCCGCGCACCGGGGGCCGGCTCGCCGAGCGCACCGTGGTGATCGCCAACACGTCGAACATGCCGATGATGGCCCGGGAGGCAAGCGTCTACACGGGCGTCTGCGTGGCCGAGTACTTCCGCGACATGGGCCACGACGTCGTGGTCATCGCGGATTCGACCTCCCGCTGGGCCGAGGCGCTGCGCGAGTTCGCGTCCCGGTCGGGCGCGCTCCCGGCCGAGGAGGGGTTCCCGGCGAACCTGGCCTCCGCGCTCGCCGCGTTCTACGAGCGGGCCGGGGCGGTGCAGACCCTCGGCGGAGAGCGCGGCTCGGTCACCGTGATCGGCGCGGTCTCCCCGCCCGGCGGCGACCTGGCCGAGCCGGTGACCGTGCACACCGAGCGCGTCGTGCGGGCGCGCTGGACGCTCGACCGCGACCTCGCCTACGCGCGGCACTACCCGGCCGTCTCCTGGGCCGAGTCGTTCTCCCGGGACGCCGCCGCGCTGGCCGAGGACGCCGCCGCGCCCGGCGGAGAAGATCTCAGCTCCCTGCGGAACCGGCTGGCGCGCATCCTGTCCCGGGCGGACCGGCTCGTCGACCTCGTCGACCTGGTCGGCATCGCCGCGCTGCCGCCCGCCGAGCGGATGGACGTGCTCGCCGGGCGGCTCGTGCGCGAGGGCGTCCTGCAGCAGAGCGCCCTGTCCGAGGCCGACGCGCACAGCCCGGCCGCGAAGACGGCCGCCCTGGTCGAGGCGGTCCTCGACGTCATCGACGCCTGCGACAGGGCGGCGCAGACCGCCGGACCCGCCGCCGTCGAGGGCGTCGACTTCGGCCCGCTGCTGCGCGCCCGCGACGAGGCCGGCCCCGAGAACCTCGACGCGGTATTCGCCCGGCGCGACCGCGTCCTCGGCGCGCTCGCCGATCTGGCCGGGGAGGCGGCGCGATGACGACGGGCACGCAGTGGCCGGATGCCGAGTTCACCTCGGTGGCTTCGCTGCGCGGTCCGCTGATGGCCGTGACCGGCGTGCGGGGCGTCGGATTCGACGAGTACGTGCGCATCACCGAGGACGGTTCCGGGACGCGGCGGTACGGAACGGTCGTGGAAGTGGACGGCGACACGGCCGTCGTCCAGGTGCTCGAGGGCACGTCGGGTCTCAGCCAGGCGGCCCGCGTGGCGTTCGCCGGGGCGCCGCTGCGCATCCCGGTCGGCCCCGGCTGGCTGGGCCGGATCTGCGACGGGCGCGGCGGGCCGACGGACGGCGGGCCGCCGGTCTTCGGCGCGCGCACCGCGCCGGTCAACGGATTCCCGATGAACCCGACCCGGCGCGAGCCGCCGGCGGAGCCGGTGCTGACCGGCGTGCGCTGCATCGACTCGCTCGCCACCCTCGTGCGCGGCCAGAAGCTGCCGGTCTTCTCCGTGCCCGGCCTGCCGCACCTCGAGCTCGCCACCCAGATCGCCGCGCAGGCGACCGCGGGCGACGAGGCCTTCTGCGTCGTGTTCGCCGGCATGGACCTCACGCACGCCGACGCCGCTTACGTGCGCGACGCCCTCGAGGAGCGGGCCGCCGCCGGAGAGCTGACCCTGCTGGTCAACACCTCCGACGCGCCCGTGCTCGAACGCATCCTGACACCGCGGATCGCGCTCACCGTCGCCGAGGACCTCGCCTTCGCCGAGGGGCGGCACGTGCTGGTCGTGCTGGTGGACATGACGAGCTACGCCGAGGCGCTGCGCGAGGTGTCGGCAGCCCGGGACGAGATCCCGGCCCGCCGGGCGTATCCCGGCTACCTCTACAGCGATCTCGCGTCGCTCTACGAGCGCTGCGGGCGGATCCGCGGCGCGCCGGGATCGGTGACGATCCTGCCGGTGCTGACGATGCCGGGCGGCGACATCACCCACCCCGTGCCCGATCTGACCGGATACATCACCGAGGGCCAGATCGTCCTGTCGCCGGAGGTCGCCGCCCGCGGCGTCTACCCGCCGATCGACCCGCTCTCCTCGCTCTCCCGGCTGATGCGGCACGGCGCCGGGCCGGGACGCACCGCGCCCGAGCACCTTCCGCTCGCCGCCCAGCTCCTCGCGGCGCTGGCCAGGGCCCGCCAGGTGCGCGACCTCGCCGACCTCGTCGGCGCCGACGCGCTCGGCCCGACGGACCGCCACTACCTCGACTTCCAGGACGAGTTCGAGCACCGCCTCGTCGACCAGGGCCGCACCGAACGATGCCCGCTCGCGCAGGCCCTGGAGCGATGCCGCCAGGTCGCGCTGACTCTGCCGCGCTCGGAACTGACGATGCTGCCCGAGTCCCTCCTCGACGCCGGGGCGGCGGAGCCATGACGAAGATCCGCGTACCGCCGGGCCGGGCCGGCCGGCTCCGCCTGCGCCGCAGGCTCGACGCCGCGCAGCGCGGCGCGGACCTGCTGGAGCGCAAGCTCCATGCCCTCCTGGAGGAGCAGCGCGCCCGGCACCGCGCTGCCGAGGCGAGCACCCGCGCCTGGATCGAAGCCGCACGCGAAGCGGACAGGTGGCTCGACCGCGCGCTCGCCGCCGAGGGACGCGGCGGGCTCCACCGCTGCGCGCCGACGGACGCCGCGCACACCACCGTCCGCGAGACGGTGTCCATGGGTGTGCGTATGCCCGGCGATGCCGAGTACGAGCCGCCGCCGCCGGACGCGCTCGGCGCGCCCGATCCGGAGACCGCGGCACTCGCATGCGCGCGCAGCGCCTACCTCGACGCCGCCCGCGCGGCGGTGGCGGCCGCCGCGGACCAGGCGGCGGTGCGCATCGTGGACGACGCGGTCACCGCGACGCGCCGCCAGGTCCGAACCCTCCAGCGGCACTGGATCCCCGCGCTGCGCGAGAGCCTCGCCCTGCTCGAGCTGAGCCTCGAGCAGGCCGACTTCGAGGACGGCCTGCGGCGCCGGCACCTCGGCGCGGACACGGGACGAAGGACCCGGGTGGACGCGCCCGATCGGCGCGAGAATGCGAACAGTCAAGGCAATCGGTTGTAATCGGAGCAAGGAGAATGCCATGAACGGGACGCCGGCGGACTCCGGCAAGGCCGGACGGGAAGCCAAGAACGACGTCGTGAGCCGCGCCGGGCGGGCGAGCGACGCGGCGGAGCGCCGCTACGAGGCCCTGCTGCGCTACATGCGCGGGCTCTACAGCCGGAGCTCGAAGGAGAGCACGCGCCGGAAGGACACATGACCTTCGACCCTGGCCGGACCCTCAGGGCGGTGATTGCATGAGGGTGATGGAAGGACGCTGAGACGAGACGGGAGACGACGGTGAAGGCGAAGGTCGGAGACAGGCTGGTGATCATGTCCCAGCACCTCGACGAGCGGGTGAGCGAGGGCGAGATCCTCGAGGTGCGCGGCGCGGACGGGGAGCCGCCGTTCCTGGTGCGCTGGGAGGAGAACGGCCACGAGGCGCTCGTCTTCCCCGGCCCGGACGCGCACGTCGTGCCCTATGAGCACCCCGCGCCCGCCTGAGCGGCGGCGCGGCGAAGCCGGGAGATGAGGATCATGACGTTCGCCCACCGCGCCGAGGCGGGCAGGCGGCTGGCCGCGCTCGTCGCGCGCCGGTGCCTCGAGGACGTGGTCGTACTCGGCCTGCCGCGCGGCGGCATGCCGGTCGCGGCCGAGGTCGCCGCGGTGCTGCGCGCCCCGCTCGACGTGCTCCCGGTTCGCCGGCTCACCGTCCCGTCCCGTCCGGAGCTCGCCTTCGGCGCGATCGGCGAGGACGGGCTTCGCGTGATCAATCGAGCCGCCGTGCGCTCGCTGCGCCTGAACCCCGAGGAGATCGCGGCGGTCGAGGTCCGCGAGCGCGCGGAACTCGTCCGGCTCTCGCACCGGTACCGGGACGGCGGCGCACCCCTGTCGCTCGAAGGCCGGACCGCGGTCATCGTGGACGACGGCGTCTCCACCGGCGCGACGGCGCACGCCGCCTGCCTGATCGCCCGGCAGCGCGGAGCGGAGAGCGTGGTGCTGGCCGTGCCGGTCGCACCGCGCGGGTGGACGCGCCGGCTTCGGGAGGTCGCCGACGACCTGATCTGCCTCGACGAACCGCGGCGCTTCTACGCCGTCGGCCAGTTCTACGACGACTTCCCGGCCACGACCGACGAAGAGGTCCGCGGCATCCTGCGCCAGGCCGGGGAGGCGCTCGACCGCGTCGCGCCCTAGGCCGGCGTCGGTCGGCTGGCGGCATCTAACGCGACCTCAGATACGCCCGGCGCAGCTCGTCGGCGCCCCACACGATGAACGGGAACGGCGCCAAGCGGCTCGCGGGGATCGGCGGTCGTCCGCTGGACGGGGACCGACCTGCGCGGCGGGTGCCGCGGCCTGGCGATCGCGCGCGGCATGGGCTGGCTCCGTTCGCACGGGTTCGGGTGCGGCCACATCCCAGGCTCGGCGAACGCCCTGACGCGTCCTAGGGCCCAACGGCTCTGGATTTCCGGCGCCGCCGGGGTTCGACTTGGAGCATGAAGCGAACCCGGCTGCAGACGCGCGTACGCGATTTCATGACGTGCCCGGCGCAGGCGACCCCGCCCGGGGCCCCGCTCGAGCAGGTCGCCGAGCTGCTCGCCGACGGGAGCACCGGCGCGGTCCCGGTCGTCGACGCGGACGGGCTGCTGCTCGGCCTGGTCACCGAGGGCGACCTGCTGCGCGATCCCGGCCCCCGCGAGCCGGTGGCCGCGGCGGTGATGAGCGCCCCGCTGGTGGCCGTCGGGGCCGACCAGACGGCGGCCGAGGCGGAGGCGCTGATGCTCGGCCACCGCGTCCACCACCTGCCGGTCGTCGACCGCTCGGGCCACGTGGTCGGCATGGTCGCCCGCGACGGTGTGGCGAGCGCCCTCGGCGAGGACGAGTCCGAGCTGCGCACCGAGATCGTCGGCATCGTGCACGCCTGCGGCGGATCCATCCTGGCTCTCGACGTGCACGACGGCGTCGTCCGCCTGCACGCCCGCGTCCCGGACATCCAGGCGGCCCGGACCCTCGAGCAGCGCGTGAACGCGGCACCGGGAGTCCGCGTGCTGATTCCGACGACGGAATGGGGCGGAGAGCTCGGCGGACAGAGCCCCGACCCCGCGGGCGCCGCCTATTGACCGGCGAGCGCGCCCTCGGCCGAGCCGGGGAACGCGACGCGGCCGCCGGGCGCCAGGAGCGCCGACTCGCCGCGGCAGCGCACGCGGATCGGCGCATGGCCGCCGGGCACCGCGTCCACGAGCACGCGGTCGCCGTTGATGCGCACGGTCAGCGCGTGCTCGCGGTAGTTCATGGTGAATTCGAGGTGGCCGAGCTCCGCGGGCCAGAACGGGTCCAGGTGCAGTGCGTCCCCGCGGGTCTCGACTCCGGCGAAGCAGCGCTGGAGCACGTCGAGCGACCCGGCCATCGCGGCCAGGTGCACGCCCTCCGCGGTGGTGCCGCCCTGCACGTCGGCGACGTCGCTGCGCAGAACCTCCAGGAAGTAGCGCAGCGCCTCGCGGCGGTGCGACCGGGCCAGCACGGAGGCGTGGACCACGGTGCTGAGGGTCGATCCGTGCGAGGTGCGCGCCAGGTAGTACTCGATGGTCCGGGGAATCGAGGACGGCTCCCAGGGATAGCCGAGCCGCCGCATCAGGCCGTGCAGCTCGTCCGCGGACAGCAGGTAGAACAGCATGAGCACGTCAGCCTGCTTCGACGCCTTGTACCGGTTGACGTCGTCGCCCTCGGCCTCCAGGACGCGGTCGAGCCGCCGGATGTCGCCGTGCCGGGCGCGCAGGCCGGCCCAGTCGAGCTCGTCCAGCTTGTCGTAGCCGGCGAACTGGCTGATCACCCCGTCGTCGTGGAAGGGCACGTAGAGCCGCTGCGCGACGTGCCCCCAGAGCTCGATCTCCTCGGCGGTCAGGCCGAGCGCCTCGGACAGCTCCGCGTGCCGGGCGGTCGGCAGCATCTTCAGCAGGGCTCCGGCCCGTTCGAGCAGCCAGGCGGTCATCACGTTCGTGTAGGCGTTGTCGTCGATGCCCGGCGTCTCCGCTCCGGGATAGCGGGTGTGGAACTCGTCGGGTCCGACGACCCCGCGCAGCGTGAACCGGTCGCGGGCGTGGTCGTAGCACGCGATGGAGCCGAAGAAGCGGGCGATCTCGAGCACCATCTCCGCGCCGCGCTCGACGAGGAACTCGCGGTCGCCGCTGGCCTGGTAGTACTGCCAGACGTTGTACGCGACCGCGAGACCCACGTGGCGCTGCAGGTGGGTCGCGTCGGGCAGCCAGCGCCCGGAATCAGGGTTCAGATGCACTGACTGGCTGGTCTCGGCCCCGTCCGCGCCGGACTGCCAGGGGTACATCGCGCCGCGCGCCCCGATGTCGCGGGCGGCCCAGCGCGCGGCCGGCAGCCGGCGGTGCCGGTAGCCGAGCAGCGAGCGGGCCACGTGCGGCAGCCGCGTGGTCAGGGCGGGCAGCACGAACAGCTCGTCCCAGAAGACGTGCCCGCGGTAGGCCTCGCCGTGCAGGCCGCGGGCCGGCACACCCGCGTCCAGGCCGACGGTGTTCGGGGAGACGGTCTGCAGCAGGTGGAAGACGTGCAGGCGCAGCGCCTCGGCCGCCTCCTCGTCCCTGCCGAGATCGACGCGGCAGCGCTGCCACAGGTGCCGCCAGGCCCGCGTGTGCCGGACGAGGAGCGCGTCGAAACCGTCGAGGCGGCCGAGCCAGTCCATCGCGGCCTCGGCGGGCTCGCTGATCGCCCGGTCGTGGCCGGTGAACAGGGTGGCGGTCTTCTCGACGGTGACCGGGCGGCCCGCTTCGAGCGGCACGATCAGGTCGTGGCCCACCAGGCTCCCGTCGGCGACCGGCCGGAACTCGGGCGCCCTCCCGTCGCCGTCCCGGGCGACGCGGGTGCGGATCGCCTGGGCGATGCGCAGGCGCGACTGCACGGTCTCGGTCTCCACCAGCGCCGTGTCCCCGTCGAGCACCTCGGCCCGTTCGACGCGCAGGTGCCGCCCGGACAGCTCGCGGTACCGCTCGACCCCGGCGTTGGCGCTCTCGCCGTCCAGCACCGAGCGCACGGTCAGGGTGCCGCTCCAGTCCTCGGCCAGGACGGTGGTCTGCAGCGCGCCGACGTGCTCGAACTCCATGTGCGCGAACCGGCGCTGCACGATCCGCGTCGAGCGCCCGTCCGCGTCGCGGAAGGCCAGATCGCGCACCAGCACGCCGCGGCGCAGGTCGAGCGTCTGCCGGTAGCTGGTCAGCGGCGCCGAGCCGGCGTCGAACCACGGGCCGTCGCCGAACCGCAGCCGCGTGGCCAGCCAGTCCGGCAGGTTCACCATGCTCTCGTTGACGACCTCGCGTCCGGCGACCGTGTCGGTGAGCGCGTTGTAGCAGCCGGCGGCGTAGGTGCCCGGGTAGTGGACGGCGTCGGCCACGGCCTCCGGCGCGGACCCGCGGGTGGCGAAGTAGCCGTTGCCGACCGTGCACAGCGTCTCCCGGATCCTCTCCTTCTCCGGATCGATCCCGTCGTAAGCCACGGACCAGCCGGGCATCGCGGCCTCCCGCTCCGGCGGGCGCGGGACCAACGGCCCTACGGCGTGGTCCGCCCGCTGCCAAGAATGGAAATATCGAACTTATAGGACATTCTCGCCGCGGTTCGGGAGGCTTGCCATGGACGGACGACCCGCGGACCGCTTCCTGCTCGTCGGCGGCGGCATCGCGTCCCTCGCGGCCGCCGCGTTCCTGATCCGGGACGGCGGGGTGCCGGGGCGGCACATCAGAATCCTCGAGGCGGCGGACCGGCCGGGCGGCGCGCTCGTGTCCGGCCACGCGCCCGGGCACCCGACGCTCTACGTGGGCGCCGCCGTGCGCGGCGTGGACGAAAGGGAGCACGCGTGCCTGTGGAACCTGCTGGGATCCGTTCCCACCCTCGCCGACCCGAGCCGGACTCCGCTCGACGAGATGCGCGCGGCCGAGCGCAGGCCGCGTACCGCGCTCGAAGCCAGACTCGTCGACGCCGATCACCGGGTCGCCCGTCCCGATCTCCGGCTCGGCGCCGCCGACCGCGCCGCGCTGCGCGGCCTGCTCGACCGATCCGATGCGCGGCTCGCGGAGACGCGCATCGACCAGGCGGTGCCCGCCCACCTGCTCGCCGGGGACTTCTGGCTGCTGTGCACGACGGTTTTCCGGCTGCGGCCGGCATCCAGCGCGCTGGATCTCAAGCGCGCCCTGCTGCTCCACCTGCCCGATCTGCGCCGGCTGCCCGTCCTGCCCACCGTGCACCGCACGCGGCGCAGCGAGTACGACTCGATCGTCCGACCGCTCTACGACTGGCTGCGCTGCGAGGGCGTCGCCTTCACCTTCGGCACCACCGTCACCGACATGCCCATCGCGAGCGAGCCGGGCGGAGGGCGCCGCGCCACCGCCCTGACGTGCTCCACCCGCGGCAGAGAGCACACCATCGAACTCGGCGGACGCGATCGCGTCCTGGTCACCCTCGGGTCCATGGCCGCGAACGCCTCCCACGGCGACGACGAGAACCCGCCCGCCTTCGACGCGACCCGCCGTGACCCGACCTGGCGGCTGTGGGAGTCCGTCGCTCGCCACCAGCCGGATCTCGGCCGGCCCGAAGCGTTCACCTCGCACGTCGAGGACACCGCGTGGCTCTCGTTCACGCTGACGACGACCACCTCGGATCTGACCTGGTTCATCAGCCACCTCACCGGCGATCCGGACGGCGGCGGAGGTCCGGTCACCTTCCGCGATTCGCCGTGGCTGCTGACCCTGACCGTGCCGCGCCAACCGCACTTCACCGGGCAACTGCCGCACACGCACACCGTGCTCGGCTACGGAATGCGCCTGGCCACGCCCGGCGCGCACACGTCGGCCACCATGCTCCGCGCGACGGGGCGCCAACTGCTCGACGAGACGATCGGCCAACTCGGCCTCGAACGCCGCGCGCTGCCGGTGCGCATGAACACCAACGTCCGCTCGATCATGCTGCCCTACGCGGGAAGCCCGCTCGCGACGCGCCGTCCCGGCGACCGGCCCGAGCAGATTCCGCCCGGAGCGCGCAACTTCGCCTTCCTCGGCCAGTACGTCGAGATCCCGGGCGCGCTCGCGTTCAGCATGGAGTACTCCGTGCGCTCCGCGATGCGGGCGGTCTACGCGCTTCTCGGTATCGACCGCGAACTGCCGGGCGCCGACGAGCTCGGGGCGGACACGGGCAGGGCGGGCGACCTGGACGACGCGCTCGCGACGCTCGCAACCGCCGGAGGCCCGGCGCCGCAGCCGCGTTGAACGGCGCTTCACCGGGCCCCTCCTTCCACCGGGCCGGTCCGTCAGGTGCCTCCGCGCGCTCGCAGGTCGCGGTAGTGCTCGCGCCAGATCAGCCGGTACACCGGGATGTAGCGCGGGATCGAGCGCAGGCCGGGGATGAACGGCAGGAACACGAACACCAGGCTGAGCACCGCCATCGTGCCCCAGACCAGCGCGTCGCCGTTGGTCGAGTTGTTGTAGGGCGAGATCTGGTACCAGAACGTGTAGAGCCACAGCCACGCCTGGCCCGGGTAGTTGCCGGTCTCGTTCATCATGCCCCACTGCGTACCCGCGAGGTGGTCCTGGCCGGCGAGGTTGGCGAGGTACGAGCCGTCGGCGAGGAAGAGCAGCGGCAGGGTGTAGTCGGTCTGGTAGAAGACGCCCGATTCGGTCAGCAGCTGGCCGTCGAGCGATCCGGCCCGCGCCTGCGCGAGCAGTGCGGTCAGCATCGTGGGGACGGGTCCGTAGTCGCCGGGCGCGATCTTGGTCGGGTCGCCGTTCGCCTTGTCGAGGGCGTTCGAGTAGTTGCCGGTCCACGTGTTCTGCTGCGCGCCGCTCGCGGCCGTGTACCGCGCCACGGCCGAGGAGACGATCGCCGTCTGCGCGGCGGACCGGAGCGGACGGATGACGAAGTCCTGGGCGGTGTCGATCGGCCTGGTGACACCCATCAGGTTCGCCAGGCCGACCGGCCCGAGCTTCTGGCCCTCGGACGCGTTGTTGTACGGCGGCCCGTACTGCGCGGTTCCGCTGGTGCCGTCCAGTTCGGCGAGCGCGGTCGCGGTGAAGTCGGCACTGTCGGCCTTGGCCCACGTCGCGATCGTGACCGGCCGCTTGTCCGGGGAGGAGAAGACGGCGGCGAGCGCGATCGACAGGGCGAGAACCGCCACCAGCGCGATCGTGAACTCCTTGACGAGGTCGTAGGGGCGCGAGCCGAAGCTGTACGGGTCCGGCTCGGCGGCGCGTGATCTGCGGCTCACGGCTGCTCCTCGGTTTCGGCGGCTTCGGCCTCGCGGCCGGCCTCGGACGCGGTCCCGGGCTCGGCCTCGGCGGGCCTGTCGCGCAGCGGCAGCGGCGGGACCACGCCGCGGCGGCGGACCATCAGGACGTGCAGCACGACGAGGATCCCGACGAACGCCGGCAGCAGCACGATGTGCCACATGAGCATCTGGCCGAAGTTCATCGGGCTGAAGTAGGCGCCGATCCCGACCGCGTTGAGCGCGTCCTTGGACTGCACCGCGATCCACTGCGAGTCGAGGTTCTGCTGGGTCAGGTAGCCGGTGAACGCCGTGCCGATCGACCCGAGGAACGCGACGGCGCCGGTGATCCAGGTCAGTGCGCGCCGGCCGCGCCAGGCGGCCATGAAGAACTTGCCCCACAGGTGGATCACCATGAACGCCATGAACAGCTCGACGCTCCACAGGTGCAGGCTGTTGAAGAAGTGGCCGATGTCCGAGGTATGCCACCAGGACGGCCCCTGGATCGCGAGCACCGCGCCGCTGCCGAGCACCACCAGGAAGGCGGCGAGGGTCAGCACGCCGAACACGTAGATCCACGAGGCGACGTACTTCGGCTGCGTGTCGGGCAGCATCGTGTCCGGCGGCAGCTCACGAACCAGCCTGCGGCGCACCGCCGCGGTCCAGCCGGCTGCCTCGTCCGGCTCGGTCGACTCGCCCGGCTGGACGAGATCTGCTCGGTCGCGGATGCTCATCTGCGGCCACGACCCTTCGGGAAGGGCAGGAGCAGCGCGAGCACGAAAACCACGATCATCACGCCGATGATCACGAGGTTCGCCGCTGAGATCTGGATGACGCCCCAGTTCAGATAGTGGCCGGGACCGTTGAGGTCCACCGCGGCCGCGAGGGCGCCCTGCGTGACTGCCGACATTGCCGGACCCGCCTTTCGTCGAGCTCCCGAGCGGGGAGCGGGCATTGAATGCTTCGAGTGCCTGGCACTGCAAGCGCCGAGCGGTGGGCACTGACCGCCGAACGCCTTCAGGTTGCGTCCGTCCGCCGCCGACGGTCAGGGCCGAAGGTCCTGTCCCGAGGGGGCCGTGTGCGGGAGCGCCCCGACGTCGATGCCCGCGGTCCGGCGGCCGGCCAGCATCTCGTGCCAGTACAGGCGCCGCGCCGCGAGCTTCTCCAGGTGGCCGGGCGGCGACGCGGGGCCGGAACCCGCGTCCACAAGGAAGTTCGCGTGGCCGTCGAAGCGGGCCGGCAGCTCACGGCCGGCGAGGTGGGCGCCCACGTTGGCCGCGACGACCTCGCCCTCGGATTGCGCCACGGAGGCGGTCTTCGCGGTCGGGACGTCGGTGGCGTCGCCGAGCGCGAAGACGTCGGGCTTGGCGAGCGAGCGCAGCGTCTCCGGGTCGACGCGGACGAACCCCAGTTCGTCGCCGAGGTCGCCGGACCGCTGCACGTACGCGGCGCCCGCGTGCTGCGGGACCACGACCGCCAGGTCGAACGGAACCTCGCGGCCGTCGCGGGCGACCAGGCGGCCCGGTCCCTCGCCGCCGCCGTCCACCTCGCCCGCGGCGAACCCCGTGACCAGCTCGATTCCCTTGTCCCGCAGCAGGCCTTCCAGCGTGCGGGAGAGGACCGGCTTGGCGAACGCGCCGTCGAGCGGCGTCACGAAGGTCAGCTCGACCTTCTCGCGGAGCTTGCGGTGCCGGAAGTACTCGTCCGCGAGGAAGCAGAATTCGAGCGGGGCGACCGGGCCCTTGATCGGCATCGCGGCGACGTCGACGACCAGCCGCCCGCCCGCGAACTCCCGCAGCGCGCGGCTGAGCCGCTCCGCGGCGCGCAGCGTGTAGAAGCCGTGCACCCGCTCCGCCGCGCCGTCCGCGCTCAGCCCCTCGGTCCGCTCCGGCACCGGGCGGGCGCCGGTGGCCACGACGAGCACGTCGTAGTCGAGCCAGACGCAGTTGTCGAGCAGTACCCGGTTCCGGTCGAGGTCGACATGGTCGATCAGGGCCTTGCGGAACTCGATGCCCGGGTGCAGCGCGCCGTGCCGCGCGTGCACCAGCCGGCGGCGGGTGTGCACGGTGAACGGGCCGAACGGCGCGAAGAGCAGGCCGGGCTGGTAGACGTGCTCGTCGTCCAGATCGACGACGACGATCTCCGCGTCCTGCGGGCTCAGCGCGCGGCGCAGGCGGTTGGCGACGAGCGTTCCGCCGGTGCCTCCGCCGAGGATGACGATGCGCTTCTTCATGCGGCCAGCGTGCGTCGGCGGACGCCGGGTGCGCAGGGGCGTGCGGCACGTCGGATCGAGGCCCTTCGTCCTGCCTCCGGCGTGACGCGCGGCGGGCGGCCGAAGTCGGACCGCTGGTCCCCGCGGGCTCAGGACCTTCGGCTCTGAGCGCCTTCGCCGGGCCGGCGCAGGGTGAAGGCATGGCTGCTTCGACGTCCTCCTCGGGTCCTTGGCTGACCTGCGCGCCCCAGGTCGGGGCGAAGCACGCGTCCTGCTGCGCGGCCCGGCCGACCGTCGAGGCCTCGGTGCCGCGGCCCGGCATGCCCGGCGCGACGGAGAAGCTGCTGCTGTGCGACGAGCACTTCCTGCAGCGCCGAGGCGCGCTGCGCGCGGCCGGCGCCGTCGTGTTCGGCGCCGACGGCCGCCTGATCATGCCCCGTTCCTGGGAATCCGACTGAGGAGACCGCGATGACCGCGTCCACCGATGACACGCAGAACCCGCGACCGGTCGTGGCCGGCGTGGACGGTTCGGAGAACTCCGCCCGCGCCGCGCTCTGGGCCGCCGGCGAAGCCGAACGGCGCAAGACGACGCTCGCCCTCGTGCACGCGCTGCACCTGCCGGACTCGGCCGTCCCGCCGATCGAGCCCACCGGCTACGCGCAGCGCCGCCGCGCCGAGGGGACCACGCTGCTGGACAAGGCCGTGGTCGGGGTGCGCGCGCACTTCCCGGACCTGCAACTCGACGTCGAGCTCACCGACCTCGACCCCGCTCACGCGCTCGTCGAGTTCAGCCGGACCGCCGCGCTGCTGGTCACCGGCAGCCGCGGGCACGGCGGCTTCAGCGGCATGCTGCTCGGGTCGGTCAGCCGCAAACTGGCCGAGCACGCGCACTGCCCGGTCGTCGTGGTACGCGAGGAGCCTGCGCTGCCCGAGGCCGGCGACGTCATCGTGCTCGGCATCGGGCGCAATCCCGTCCCGGCCGCCGCCCGCTTCGCTTTCGAGACCGCACGCCGGGAGGGTGTCGATCTCGTCGCCGTGCGCGCCTGGTGGCCGAACGCCATGTACACCGGCGTCGCCGGGCTGGGCGCCATGTACGTCGGCGACCCCGAGCGCTCCCGGCGCGAGGCGATCGCCGAGATCGAGGCCGCCGTCAAGCCGCACCGGGCCGAGTTCCCGGACGTGCGGCTGCGGATGACGGTCAGCGAGGGCAACTCCGTCCCCGTGCTCGTCGACGCGGCCCGCGCCGCGCGGCTGGTCGTGGTCGGCGCGCACCGCCGCCGAGGCCCGCTCTCGGTCGGCCCCGGCTACGTCGTCGAGGGCGTACTCGCCCACTGCCCCACCCCGGTCGCCGTCGTGCCGGAGCCCTGAGACCTCGATGCGGAGGATCCGAGCGAGAAAGGAAAGATCATGGACCTGAACGTCAAACGCTGGCGCGCCAACGTCTTCCTGTTCGAGGAGGACGGCGAGACCGCGGCCACCGCGGTGCTCGAGACCGGTGCGAACACGATCCACGGCGTCGGGAGCGCCAAGCGGAACCCGGCCGACTTCGACGTCGAGGGCATCGGCGACGAGCTCGCCGCGGGCCGGGCGCTGATCGCGCTTGGCCGTCGGCTGCTGGGAATCACCGAGGAGGACATCGCGCAGGTCGAGGGACACCCGGTGCACGTGAGCGAGTAGCGGCGTGGCATCGGACCGGTGCGAGAACCCGTGCCCGCCGGCGAATGTCGGCGGGCACGGGTTCTCGCGCTGGGCCGGAATCAGAACTCGAAGACGAGCCGGGCCGGGACCTTGCCGCCGAGCACGGCCTCGAAGCACTCGTTGACCTGATCGAGCCGGCGCGGTTCGGCGACCACCTCGGTACGCCCGGCGGCGTGCAGGGCGAAGACCTCGGCGAGGTCCTGGCGGGTGCCGACGATCGATCCGATGATCGATTTGCCGTTGATCACGGTGTCGAAGATCGGGACCGTCATCCGGTCGTCGGCCGGCAGGGCGACGCACACCAGGCGCCCGCCGCGGCGGAGCGAGCCGTAGGCCTGCTCGAAGGCGCGCGGGGAGGTGGCGAGGGCGATGGCCACGTCCGCGCCGCCGAGCTTGTGCACCATGGCGGCCGCGTCCTCGGCGCGCGCGTCGATCAGCTCGTCCGCGCCGAGGTGCGCGGCGAGCCGGAGCTTCTCGTCGTCGACGTCCACGGCGATAGCCCGGCCGCCGAAGATCTTGGCGTACTGCAGCGCGAGGTGCCCGAGGCCGCCGATCCCGTAGATCACGGCGGTCTCGGCCGGGCGTAGCCCGGAGACCTTCAGGGCCTTGTACGTCGTGACCCCGGCGCAGGTGAGCGGGGCCGCGTCGAACGGGGTGATGCCGTCCGGGACGGAGACGACGTACCTGTCGTCGGCGACCGCGTACTCGGCGTACGCGCCGTCGACGGAGTAGCCGCTGTTCTGCTGCTTCTCGCACAGCGTCTCCCAGCCGGACAGGCAGTAGGAGCAGGCCCCGCACGCGGAGCCGAGCCAGGCGATCGCGACGCGCTCGCCGATCAGGTGCATGTCCGCGCCGGGGCCGAGCGCCTCGACGGTGCCGACGCCCTCGTGGCCGGGGATGAACGGCGCGGCCGGCTTGACCGGCCAGTCGCCGTTCGCGGCGTGGATGTCGGTGTGGCACAGGCCCGAGGCCTCCATCCGCACCAGCACCTGGCCGCGACCGGGCTCCGGGACCGGCACCCGCCGGATCTCCAGCGGAGCGCCGAGCGCGGGGACGACGGCCGCCTGCATGGTTGTCGTGGTCATGACGAATTCCGTCCTCTCAGATCGGCTCCGCCGGCTGTTCGCCGTGGCGGAGCGGCGAATTCGCGGCGGCGCGTGCCCTGACAGGGTTCGAAGTCCGCCGCGGAGTGGTTCTGTGCTCCTCCGGCAGGGGTTCCGGTCACGCGAAGGGGTCCGGGCCGTCGCGGCCCGGACCCCGCCGCCGTTCGCGGCTCACAGCAGGCTGCGGTGCCGGGAGACCAGGGGGAGCCTGGCCCACCAGGCGCCCAGTCCGAAGCGGTTGGCCGCGCCGAACACGGCGATCGCCAGCAGGGCGAACGCGTCCATCACGTGCTCGTCCACGATCGGGTTGGTGGATCCGGTGGCCACGCCGCCCGCGCCGTACTTGGCCGGCGGGAAGACCGCGAACCACATGAACGTCACGAGCACGATCCCGCACAGCGACGCGAAGCGGACCCCGATGCCGAGGATCAGCGCGACGCCGATGCCGGCCAGGGCGATCATGAACAGGTAGTCGGCCCACATGTGGCCGGCCCAGGCGTTGAACCAGGACTGGAACGGACCGGCGTTCACGCTGGCCAGGAAGCCCTTGGTGGGCGAGCCGCCGTGGATCCAGGCCTTGCCGGACGGGGTGGAGTAGCCGAGCCCGAAGGTCTTGTCCAGGAAGGCCCACAGGAACAGGAAGCCGGTGCCGACGCGGATCAGGGCGATGGACGCGTCGCGCACGAAGGTGTCGGTCAGGACTGCGGTGCCGGCGGACGCCTGGTCGCTCTCAGCCTGCCGGGGGTGGGCGATGCGGACGTGCGGCATGTGCGTCGCCATCTCACTCACGCTCCTCGGAGAAGGGGATTGATGATTGATTCGTTTTCCGATATCAGCGTCGCGCCGGCGCGGGTCCGGCGCAGCGGGCCGAAGGTCACGGGTCGACGGGCCCTGAGTCACTCGCGCGGCGCTCTTCAGGAGCCGACGAGATCGCGGCGGCGGAAGGCGGCGTCGAGGTGGGACAGGAGCGCGGCGTCCGGCAGCCGGTGGTCGATTGCGCAGAGGCGGCCGAGCTTGCTGCTCGATGCTTCCCGTCCGGGGGGCGGGACGATCAGCGCACGGGCACCACGGCGACGGGGCACTCGGCATGCAGCAGCAGTTCGTGCAGAACGGGTCCGACCGCTCCGGGCAGCGTCAGCCGCCTGTGATGCGAGCCGACCACGGCCAGGTCGGCGTCGGCCGACTGCGCGATCAGCACGTCGGCCGGGCGGCCTCGCAGCACCTTGATCTCGGCGCGGAGGGCGCGCCGCCCCCGGCTCTCGGCGGCGAGGCGTTCCGCGATGCGTTCCTGAGCACGGCGCGCGGTGATGTCGGTGTCGCTCACGTAGGCCGCGGACCGCGCCGGATACGGGTGCCACGCGTGCACCACCCGCAGGCGGCCTCCCGTGCGCCTGACGTGCCCGGCGCCGTAGCGCAGAACATCCGGGCTCAGGTGGGCGTCGATGCCGACGACCGTCGGGCCTGGGTGGTCGGCCGCGCGATGCCCCTGCGGTACGACCACGAGCGGGCAACGCGACCGGAGCGCCAGGTGCATGCTGACCGAGCCGACGGCCAGCCCGGCGAATCCGCCGCGCCCGCGCGACCCGACCACCAGTACCGCTGCGTCCTCGGAGAGCGCCTCGAGCGCGAGCACGGCTTCGCCCATGCGGCCGACCTGCTCGACGACGAGCCCGGGGTGCGCCTTCATCAGCCCCGTCGCGGTGTCGTCGAGCAGCGCGAGCGCCGGCGCCGCCGGGTGGCCCGCGCCGACCGCCAGCGCTTCGGCCATGAGCCGGCCGCTCTCCGCCATGGACTCGACCACGGTCACCACGCTCAGCGACGTACCGCGTCTCAGCGCCTCCTCGGCCGCCCACAAAGCCGCGGTCTGCGCGTATGCGGACCCGTCGACGGCGACGACGACCGGACGCCTCCGGGCGCCCGCCGCCGTTCGGATCTCCGACATGGCTTCCTCCTTCGCCGCTACCGGTGGGACGCGCCCGCCGCGTCGTATCCGTCACCCGCGTATCCGTCACCCGCGTCGGCGCGGGCGGCGGCTCGTTGGCCGGCCCACGCCCGCCCGGACGACGTCGTGCGCGGTGACCACGCCGAGCACGCGCCGGTCCTCGTCGAGCACGGGGATGGCGTCGAGGTCGTACTCGACGAGCATCTGCGCGCAGGTCTCCAGCGAGTCGGGCGGCGAGAGGGCCACCCAGGGCTCGCCGCAGAGCTCGGAGATCGGGATCTCCTCGTCCCGCAGCAGGTCGAAGCGATGGGCCTGGGCGATGTGCCGCGGGCCGAGCACGCCGGTACAGCGGCCGTCGCGGTCCACCACGATCAGATGCCGTCCCTGGCCGTCCAGAAAGCCGCGCACGACCTCGCGCAGCGTGGCGTCCTCGCCGATCACGCCGTCCACCGGGCTCATCACGTCGCGGGCGGTCGGGCCGGCGGGGAGGGCGGTCGCGTCGCCGATTCCGGGAGTCTTCGTCGCGGTCATGCCTTCAGCGTGCGGCGGCGGATCCCGCGGCAGCAGTGACGAGCAGCCTTCAAAGGCTGGGACGTTGGTCCCTGGGCGATCGCGCCGGTGCGGGCGAGCGTGGACGGGAGAGGCCCCTATATCCATGGAGGACGACATGAAGGCCTTGGTTTACCACGGGCCGGGCAAGCGCTCCTGGCAGGAGTTCCCCGACCCCGCCCTGATCGACCCGACCGACGCGATCGTCCGGGTGGACGCCGTCACCATCTGCGGCACCGACCTGCACATCCTCAAGGGCGACGTGCCCGAGACCACGCCGGGCCGGGTGCTCGGCCACGAGGCGGTCGGCACCGTCGTGGAGGCCGGCACCGGGGTCGCCGGCGTGCGCGTCGGCGACCGGGTCCTGGCCTCCTGCATCAGCGCGTGCGGCCGCTGCGGGTACTGCCGCGTCGGGCGCTACGGGCAGTGCCTGGGCGGCGGGGGCTGGATCCTCGGCCACACGATCGACGGCGTGCAGGCCGAGTACGTCCGGGTCCCGTTCGCCGACACCTCGACGTACCGGCTGCCGGACTCGGTGACCGACGAGGCGGCGCTGCTGCTGGCCGACATCCTGCCCACCTCGTACGAGGTCGGCGTGCTGGCCGGGCGGGTCAGCCCGGGTCAGAGCGTGGCCGTGGTGGGCGCCGGCCCGATCGGCCTGGCCGCGATCACCACCGCGAAGCTGTTCAGTCCGAGCCGGATCATCGCGATCGACAAGGCGCAGGCTCGCTGCGACGCCGCCAAGGACTTCGGCGCGGACGCCTCGCTGCCGCCGGACGAGCGCTGCGCCGAGCAGGTCATGGCCATGACCGACGGGCTCGGCGTCGACGTGGCGATCGAGGCGGTCGGCATCCCGGAGACCTTCGAGCTGGCCACCCGGCTGGTGCGGCCGGGCGGGCACGTGGCGAACATCGGCGTGCACGGCAAGCCGGCCGTGCTGCACCTGGAAGACCTGTGGATCAAGGACGTGACGATCACCACCGGCCTGGTCGACACCTTCTCGACCGCGACGCTGCTGCGGATGACCGCGGCCGGGCGCTTCGACTCCGGCGCGTTCGTCACTCACCGCTTCGGCCTCGACGAGATGCAGGACGCGTACGACGTGTTCGACCGGGCCGCGGAGACCGGCGCGCTGAAGGTCGCGCTGTTCCGCACGTGAGGCGGGCGGCCGGGCGACCTTCGTCCCGGCCGCGGCGGGCCGGTCCGCTCTGACCGGCCCGCCGTTCCCGCACCACGCTGGTGGCCGTACGCCCCGTCCACCGCATCGAGCCGCATCGAGAGGAGACGCGCCATGAACCGCGTCTACGTGTACGACTTCTCCCAGGGCCGCGCCGAGATGGCCGACCTGCTCGGCGGCAAGGGAGCCAACCTGGCCGAGATGACCAGGCTCGGCCTGCCGGTGCCGCCCGGATTCACGGTGAGCACCGACGCGTGCCGCGGCTACCTGCGCACCGGGCTGATGCCGGCCGGGCTGCCCGAGCAGATCGACGCCCACCTGAGCATGCTGGAGGAGCGGGCCGGGCGCCGCCTCGGCGACCCGGACGAGCCGCTGCTGCTGTCCGTGCGCTCGGGCGCGAGGTTCTCGATGCCCGGCATGATGGAGACGATCCTCAACATCGGGGTCTGCGACGCCACCGTGGACGGGCTCGGCAAGCTCTACGAGGACGAGCGCTTCGCGTGGGACTGCTACCGGCGCCTGGTGCAGATGTACGGGCGCACGGTCTACGGCGTGCCCGGCGAGGTCTACGAGCGCGCGCTCGCCGAAGCCAAGCGGAACGCGCAGGCCCCGCCCTCGGCGCCGGACAGCGTGCTCGGCGCCGGCGGCATGCGGGCCCTGACCCGGCGATTCCAGCAGCTGACCAGGCAGCGCAGCGGCCGCGAGGTGCCGCAGAACCCGCACGAGCAGCTGATCGGCGCGGTGCGCGCCGTGTTCGAGTCCTGGAACGGCGAGCGCGCCCGGGTCTACCGGCGGCGCGAGCGGATCCCGGAGGATCTCGGCACCGCCGTCACCGTGATGCGGATGGTGTTCGGCAACCTCGGGCCGGACAGCGGCACGGGCGTGGCGTTCACCCGCGATCCGGCCACCGGCGCCGCCGGCGTGTACGGGGACTACCTGACGGACGCCGAGGGCGAGGACGTCGTCTCCGGCACGCGCAACACCCTGAGCCTGGAACGCTTCGGCGAGATCGACCCCGGTTCGCACGCCGAGCTGCTGAGCGTCGCCGACCGGCTCGAGGAGCGCTACCGCGACATGTGCGACCTCGAATTCACCGTCGAGCGCGGCCGGCTGTGGATGCTGCAGACGCGCGTCGGCAAGCGCACCCCGGCCGCCGCGTTCCGGATCGCCGCGACCCTGCTGGACGAGGGCGCGATCGGCGAGGACGAGGCGCTGCGCCGGGTCTCCGGCGAGCAGCTCGCCCAGCTGATGTTCCCCTGCCTGGACGCCGGCACCGCGTTCGCCCCGCTGGTCACCGGCGTGCCCGCCTCCCCCGGCGCCGCCGTCGGGCGCGCGGTCTTCGACTCGGCCGGAGCGGTGGCGCTCGCCGCGCGGGGCCAGGCGTGCGTGCTGATCCGCCGCGAGACCAACCCGGACGACCTGCCCGGGATGATCGCCGCGGCCGGCATCGTCACCGGACGCGGCGGCAAGACCTCGCACGCGGCGGTCGTCGCGCGCGGCATGGGCCGGGTCTGCGTGTGCGGCGTCGAGGAGCTGGAGATCGACGAGGGCGCCGGGCTCGCCCGCGTCGTGGCCGGGCCGAACAGCGGCGCGCAGATCCGCTCCGGCCAGCTGATCTCGGTCGACGGGGCGAGCGGCGCGCTCTACCCGGCCGAGGTCCCGGTGATCGGCTCCCCGCTGGTGCGCTACTTCGAGGGCGACCACGACAGCGCCCTGACGGACCCGGTGGTCGGCGCCGTCGCCCGGATCCTGGCGATCGCCGACCGGCGCGGCCGGCTCGGCGTGCGCGCCAACGCGGACACCCCCGAGGACGCGGCCCGGGCCCGGCGGTTCGGCGCGCGCGGCATCGGACTGGCCCGCACCGAGCACATGTTCCTCGGCACGCGGCGGCCGATCGTGGAGCGGCTGATCCTGGCCGAGGACCCGGACGAGCGCGCGCAGCGCCTCGGCGAGCTGCTGGCGCTGCAGCGCGCCGACTTCGCCGGCCTGCTGGCCGCCATGGACGGGCTGCCGGTCACCATCCGGCTGCTCGACCCGCCGCTGCACGAATTCCTGCCCGACCTGACCGAGCTGGCCGTCGAGGTCGCGGCGGGCGGGGCCGGTCCCGAGCGCGAGAGGCTGCTGGCGGCCGTGCGCCGCTGGCACGAGCAGAACCCGATGCTGGGCCTGCGCGGCGTGCGCCTCGGCCTGGTCGTGCCCGGCCTGTACGCGATGCAGGTGCGCGCGCTCGCCGAGGCGATGGTGCTGCGCAGGCGCGAGGGCGGCAGCCCGATCGCGCACCTGATGATCCCCCTGGTGGCGGACGCGCGCGAGCTCGAGCTGGCGCGCGCGGAGGCCGTCGGCGTGCTGCGGCACGTCGATCCGTCGCTGGCCGTCGAGGTCGGCGTGATGATCGAGCTGCCCCGCGCCGCGCTGACCGCCGACAAGATCGCCGAGCACGCCGAGTTCTTCTCGTTCGGCACCAACGACCTGACGCAGACGACCTGGGGCATGAGCCGGGACGACGCCGAGGGCGCGTTCTTCCCCGAGTACCTCTCCCGGCGGGTGTTCACCGTCTCGCCGTTCGAGTCCGTCGACCGCGAAGGCGTCGGATCGCTGATCGAGACGGCGGTGCGGCTCGGCCGCTCCGTGCGGCCCGGCCTGGAGATCGGGGTGTGCGGCGAGCACGGCGGCGACCCCGCCTCGATCCGGCTGTTCCACGCGCTCGGGCTCGACTACGTGTCCTGCTCGCCCTTCCGCGTCCCGGTGGCCAGGCTCGAGTCCGGACGCGCCGCCGTCCTGCACCGGCAGGACCCGGACGGGGACGGCACACGATGACCACGTCCCGGGCGATCGAGGCCGCCGTGCGCGGGCGCCGGCCGGCCCAGGTCGTCGCGCTGTTCGACGGGATGGAGGAAGGGCACGAGCGGACGGCGTACCGGACGTGCGCCTGCCGCGCGCTGGAGGCCGCCGACCGCCGGGAGGCCGCCGTATCCGTCGACGTGCTCCGGCGGCTGCTGGGCTGCGCGGCCTGGATCGAGGGCCACACGACGCACCTGCACCGCGTGCAGATCCCCGACCTGCTCGGCCACTCGGGCGCCGCCGACCTGGTCGACCGCGAAGCCGCCGCCGTGCGCCGCGGGCTCGACCTGCACCTCGCCGGGCTGGAGCTGGCGGAGGCGGTCGGCGAGGACGCGCTGCGCGTCGGCGGTCCCGCGCACCCGCCGGAACCCGCCGCGCTGACCGTGGTGCGCGGGCGGCTCGAGGACACGGTCGACGCGGCCCTGCGCACCGTCGGCTGGATCGCCGGAATCGACGTGCCGGCGTCGATGCTCGACATCCCCCTGCTGGTGCTCGACGATCCGGTCCCCGGCCCGGTCGCGCACGGCCGCGCCCGCTATCCGCTCGACGGCGGGGTCGGCGTGCTGACCAGTACCGGGCTCGGCTTCCCGCTCAGCGAGTTCGAGTCGTACATCAGCCGTCCGCGCAGCGGGCCGCCACGCGCCGGACGGGCCGCTCTGCGCGGCGCCAAGGCCTCGCTCACCGGCCCGCTGGCGCGCAACGCGCTCTGCGGCCGCTTCCTGCATCCGGCCGCCCGAGCCGCCGCCGACCTGGCCGGCCTGACGGCGGCCGAGCGCAACCCGTACCGCTCCGCGCTGATCCGCGCCGTGGAACTGGTGCACGCGATCGAGGAGGCGGTCGTGCTGATCGACGGCTACCAGGTGCCGGATCCGCCGCGCCCGCAGCCGCCGGAGCAGGCACGCGCGGGCCGCGGTTTCGCCGCCGTCGAGAGCCCCTCCGGACTGCTCTACCAGCGCTTCGACGTGCTGCCCGACGGAACCGTCGGCGCGGTCAGGCTGATCCGGCCCGAGGAGCTGAACCGGACCGCCGTCGAACTGGACCTGCGGCGGGCCGAACGCACCGCCCGGCGCCGCGACCCGGACATCGGGCCGGAGGCGCTCGCGACGCTGCGCACCGAGCTGGCCCACACCTACGACCTCGCTGACGCGAGTCCCGCCCAGGGCGGGACCATCGGCCCTGACCGGAGGGCTCACCCGGCGAGACCGTAGAGGTGAGAAGTACTCACTCGAGATGCCTGGAGCCTGCCATGACCGAGAACGAGATCAGAGAAGAGGAGGAGCCGCGCCGACCGGTGGTGGTCGGTGTGGACCGCTCGGAGAACGCCGCCCGCGCCGCGCGGTGGGCCGCGCGCGAGGCGCTGGCCCGGCACGCGCCGCTGACCGTGGTGAACGCGCTGGACCTGCCGACCGACGCTTCACTCCCCCTCGAACCGCCGGAGTTCGCGCTGAAGGAACGCAAGGCCGGGGTCGAGTTCGCCGAATCCGCCGCGGCCGACCTGCGCGCCGAGTTCCCCGGCCTGGAGATCGTTGCCGAGGTCTCCGACCTGGCGCCCGCCCGGACGCTCAACACCCTGAGTTCGGACGCCGCGCTCCTGGTCACCGGCACCCGCGGTCACGGCGGGTTCTCCGGGATGCTGCTCGGCTCGGTCAGCCGCAGGCTCGCCGCGCACGCGCACACCCCCCTCGTCGTGGTGCGCGGCTACGAGTCGGAGGACCTGATCGACGAGGTCGTGCTCGGTGTCGAGGACGCCGAGTCCGCGGCGGCGATCCGGTTCGCGTTCGAAGCGGCCCAGCGCTACGGATCGAGCCTGCACGCGGTGCGCGCCTGGTCCCCGCGCCCGACCTACGCCGCGCCGGCCGGGCCGTTCTTCGCCGAGTACGAGGAGTTCCAGGCCGACGAGCGCAAGGCGGTCGAGCAACTGCTCGCCCCGTTCCACAGCTCGTATCCCGAGGTGCACGTGCAGATCACCGCGGCGCGCGGCAACCCGGTCCCCGTGCTCGTCGAGACCGCCCGCAACACGCGGCTGATCGTCGTCGGCTCGCACCGCCGCCGCGGACCGCTCGCCGTCGGCGCCGGCTACGTCGTCGACGGGCTGCTCGCCCACTCGCCGACGCCGGTCGCCGTCGTCCCGATCACCTCGACGGCAGCGCAGTGAACAGTGAACACGGCGCGCAGCGCTGAGGGGCGGGTCCGAAGGACCCGCCCCTCGACGCGTCGCCGTGTCGGATTCAGAACAGCGGACTGACCTGCGGCCTGCGGTCGTCGGTGGTCCAGCGCAGCAGGTCGACGACGTCGACCACCCCCGCGATCCGCCGCGAGGCCTCGACGAGGTAGAGCGCGTCCGAGGCCATCCGGACCCGGCCCTCCAGCGTCACCACGCCGCTCTCGACCGTCACCTCGACCTCGTCCGGATCCTCGATGCGCCCCGCGAGGACCTCGGTGAGCACGTCCTCGCGGATCGGCTTGTCCTCGCGCATGAATTCGCCGATCAGGTCTCCGCGCGAGACGATGCCGACCACGATCCCCCGCTTGTCCACGACGGGCAGGTGCGAGACGTCGTGCCGGCGCATCAGGTAGGCGGCGCGGAAGACGGTGTCCTCCGGCGTGACGGTGACCGCGCGGTGCGACATCAGCCGCGCCGCCGTGGCCCCCTGCGCGGCGGCCTCGGTGCGCCGGCCGCGCGCGGTGATCCGCTCCCAGACCGAGCCGAGCGGCCCGTGGCCCAGGTGGGCGCGCTTGGCCAGCAGATCGGTGCGGGAGACCATGCCGACCGGATGCCCGAGGGCGTCGACCACCGGCACGGCGCCGACGTCGTGGCCGAGCATGGCCGAGGCGACGAGCCGGAACGGGGTGTAGGTGCGCACGCTCACGACGTCCTTCGTCATGATCTCGCGCACCAGGTGGGTCTTCATCGAAATCCTCCTTCAGTGGTGGACCACCGGGATGCGGCCCTGGTACGGGTAGAGCGCCCGGCCGCCGATCAGGGGTTCGCGCTCCGCCGGCGCGCCGCGGTACACGGTCGCCGCGCCGACGGAATGCTCGGACACGATCACGACCGGGCATTCGGCGGAGGCGACGCAGGCCCGCGCCACCGGGCCGAGTTCCGGCGCCGGCCGGTAGGCGTCGCCGAGCCCATGGTGGTGGCCGCTTGCCTGGCCGAGCACGAGCATCCGCGCGCCGCGTGACCGGTGCACCAGCACCCGGCCGGGCACGCCGACCTCGAAGACCCGCTCCACCGGGCCGACACCCGACTGCCTGATCAGCTCCTTAATACGCTCGACGGCCTCGTCGGGCGGTACCACGGAGCGCGCGCCGGAATCCGAGTACACCGCGTCGGCGCCGCGCGGATCGATGACGTACACCGCCGTCAGCGGGGCGTCGTGCGCCGCCGCCTCCCGCGCCGCCCACACGAGGGCGTCCGCGGAGGCGCCGGTCAGGTCGAGCCCGACGACGACCGGGGCCGGGTGAATCGTGGTCACCGTGATCAACTCCTTCACGTCCGCCGCGCCGGCGGACCGCTGCCTCACACCTCAAACGTGGCGCCGCGGCGACGGGGAGGACAGAGTCCTTCGTCCCGCCGCGGCGGGGGCCTGAGGGCAGCTCTGCGCGCGGCGCGGCTGCCCGGCCGTCGGCGATCCGCGCACCGCCGACGCGGGACGAAGGACCCTGCCACCGCCGACGGCACACGGCTCCAGGGTCCATGGCCGGTCCGGCGGGGAAACGGTTGCCCGGCCGAGGGATCGGGCCGGGTACGTCGGGCACGGCCGCCCTGCGGCCGTCCGACCCGCCGAAGCCGGGACCCTCGGCCCTGCCCGGGCGGCCGCGGCGGTGTTTGCCTGAAGTCACATCGAGCCGAACCCCCCCTCGGCCGACGCGCATGCGGCGCCGAACGGACTCTCGGAAGGAGCGCGGCAGCCATGGAGAAGCCGGAACAGGACAATTCGAAGCACCCGCGGGTCGTCGTCAGCGTCGACCAATCGCTCTCCGGCTACGCGGCCTTGCGCGTCGCGGCGGGCGAGGCGCGGAGTAGGAACGTGCCGCTTCAGGCGGTCCGGGCGATGCCCGGGATCGGCATAGTCGACATGGAGTACGTCGACGCGGCGTTCGAGGAGGCGCTCGGCGGCTACCCGGCGGGCGTCGAGGTCACCCGGATCGTGGCGTTCGACTCGACGAGCGGCGCGCTCGCCCGGCACGCGTCGGACCCGCGCGACCTGATCGTGGTCGGCAACGACGGCAGGGGAAGGCTGCGGGCCGCGTGGTTCGGATCCGTCGCGCGCTCGCTGCTCAAGCACGCGCGCTGCCAGGTCCTGGTCGTGCCGCCGCCGGAGATGCAGCGGGCCACCCGCCGCTCCCTGCGCAAGCTGCGCAGGCACCGGGCCGACGTCTGGGACCGGTTCGAGACCGAGGTGCCGCAGCTGCGCGGCCGGCCGTTCCAGGGCGCCTGAGTCCCGCCGGACGGGCCGAAGGTCCCGCGGAGGCCGGACCCGACGACTCTGCTCCGGCGGCCCGGCGCGGCAGAGGATCGCAGTGACGGGAGTCGAGGAGCGGAGACGGCGATGTACCGGATCAGAGTGCACGGGCGCGGCGGCCAGGGTGTCGTCACCGCCGCCGAGCTGATCGCGTGGGCCGCGATCTACGACGGGCGTTACGCCCTCGCGTTCCCGAGCTTCGGCTCCGAGCGCACCGGCGCGCCGGTCGAGGCGTACTGCAGCATCGGCGACGCGCCGATCCGCAGCCGCGAGCCCGTCGAGGCTCCGGACGCCGTGCTGGTGCTGGACGCGACACTGCTGAACCGGCCGAGGATCTTCACCGGACTACGGCCGGGCGGGCTGGTGCTGGTCGACAGCACGGCGCCGCTGGCCGTTCCCGGGGTTCCACAGCTGCGCACGGTGCCGGCCGCCCGGATCGCGCTGGCCCGGACCGGCCGCGCGATGGCGAACGTCCCCATGCTCGGCGCATTCGCCGCGGCCTCCGGGATCGTCAGCCTCGAGGCCGTGCACACCGCCGTCGGGAAGCGCTTCTCCGGGCCGGTGTCCCAGGCCAACCGGGACGCCGTCGACGAGGCCTACACGTACCTGACCGAAGCCGCGCGCGAGGCCGACGAGGTCGATGCGCCGAACGCCACCACCGCCTCACGGGAGGTCCACCATGTCGCCTGAGCCGACCCTGGCCGCGGCGCGCAGGCCACTCGAGGGCTCGCGCGCGGTCGCCGAGACCGTGGCGCGCTGCCGGCCGCAGGTCGTGCCCGCCTACCCGATCTCCCCGCAGACGCACATCGTCGAGGGCGTCGGCGCCCTGGTGCGCGGCGGAGAGTTGGAACACTGCGAGTTCGTCACCGTGGAGTCGGAGTTCGGCGCGATGTCGGTGTGCATCGGGGCGAGCGCCGCCGGGGCGCGCACGTACACCGCGACCTCCAGCCAGGGGCTGCTGTTCATGGCCGAGGCGCTGTACAACGCCTCGGGCCTCGGGCTGCCGATCGTGATGACGGTCGCGAACCGGGCGCTCGGCGCGCCGATCAACATCTGGAACGACCAGAGCGACTCGCTCTCGCAGCGCGACAGCGGCTGGATCCAGCTGTACGCGCGGGACAGCCAGGCCGCGTGCGACCTGCACCCGATCGCGTTCCGGCTGGCCGAGGAGCTGTCCGTGCCGGTGATGGTGTGCATGGACGGGTTCGTACTCACGCACGCCGTGGAGCCGCTCGACGTGCCGGGCCAGGAGGTCGTCGACGGGTTTCTGCCCCCTTACGCCCCCTGCCAGGTGCTGGACCCGGCGGCCCCGCTCTCGATCGGCGCGATGGTCGGGCCCGAGGCATTCACCGAGGTGCGCTACCTGGCGCACCACCGGATGGAGACGGCGGTCCAGCGCTTCCCGGAGCTCGCCCGGCGGTACGCGAAGCTCGTCGGCCGGCCCGCGGAGGATCTGGCGCGCGGCTACCGGCTGGAGGACGCGCGGACCGTCGTGGTCGCGATGGGCTCGGTGCTCGGCACGCTCGAGGACGTCGTCGACGAGGCGCGCGGACGCGGGCTCGCGGTCGGCGCCGTCGAGCTGACCTGCTTCCGGCCCTTCCCGGCGGGCAAACTGCGCGAACTGCTGGTGGACGCCGAGCACGTGGTCGTACTCGAACGCGCCCTCTCCGTCGGCTCCGGCGGCATCCTGACCGCGGAGCTGGCCGCGGCGGGCGTCGGCGCGCACGCCCGGATCACGACCGTCATCGCCGGACTCGGCGGACGGCCGGTGACCGCGAAGGCGCTGCGCAAGCTGATCGCCGACGCGACGGCCCGGCGCCTGCCGCCGATGGAGTTCCTCGACCTCGACCACGACCTGCTGCGCAGGGTCCACGCCAGGGAGAACGGGCGATGAGCGCCACGAAGGTGAAGTTCTACCAGGTCGGATCGTTCGCGGTGGGCAACCGGCTGCTGCCGTCCTCGGCCCGCTCGAACCAGTCCGACGCCCACCGCGCCGACAGCATCGTCTCCGGACACCGCGCCTGCCAGGGCTGCGGCGAGCTGCTCGGCGCGCGCTACGTGCTCGACACCGCGATGCGCGCCGCCGAGGGCAAGCTCGTCGTGGTCAACGCCACCGGCTGCCTGGAGGTGACCACCACCCCGTTCCCGGAGAGCGCGTGGCGGGTGCCGTGGCTGCACTCCCTGTTCGGCAACGCCCCGGCCGTCGCGTCCGGGGTGGCCGCCGCGCTCAGGGCGCAGGGGCGCACCGATGTCAGGGTGCTGGGCCAGGCCGGGGACGGCGGGACCGTGGACATCGGCCTCGGCTGCCTGTCCGGCATGTTCGAACGCGGCGACGACGTGCTGTTCGTGTGCTACGACAACGAGGCTTACATGAACACCGGAGTGCAGCGCTCCGGCGCCACTCCCCCGGCCGCGCGCACCGCGACCACGCCGGTCGCCCCCGGGCACCCCGGCAACGAGTTCGGCCACGGCAAGGACGTGCCCGCCATCGCGATGGCGCACCGGATCCCCTACGTCGCCACGGCCACCGTCGCCGACCTGCGCGACCTGGAGGCCAAGGTCGAGCGGGCGATGAGCCTGCACGGCCCCCGCTACCTGCACGTGCTGGTGCCCTGCCCGCTCGGCTGGGGGGCACCCGGCTCGCAGACCGTCCGGCTGGCCCGGCTGGCCACGGAATCGGGCCTGTTCCCGCTGATCGAGGCGATGGACGGCGAGCTGGTCGCGGCGAGCCCGATCCGGCGGCGGGTCCCGGTCGAGGAGTACCTGCGCGCGCAGGGCCGGTACGCGCACCTGTTCGGCGAGCCCGGCAGGCCGGACCTCGTCGCGCGCATCCAGGAGATCGCCGACCGCAACATCCGCGTCTACGGGCTGGAGCCAGTCTCATGACCACTCGTCCCTTCGCGATCACGCTGGATCCCGGCAGCAGCGGCCCGAACGAGACCGGCGCCTGGCGGGTCGAGCAGCCGGTCTACCGGCAGGCGCTGCCGCCCTGCCAGGCCTCCTGCCCGGCCGGCGAGGCCGTGCGCGACTGGCTCTACGCAGCCGAGGACGGCTCCTACGAGGCCGCGTGGCGGCGGCTGATGCGGGACAATCCGCTGCCCGCCGTCATGGGCCGGATCTGCTACCACCCCTGCGAGAGCGCGTGCAACCGCGGGCAGCTCGACGAGGCCGTGGGCATCAACTCGGTCGAGCGCTTCCTCGGCGACGAGGCGATCCGGCAGGGCTGGAGCGCCGGGCCCGCCGCCGCGCCGACCGGCCGCAGGGTCCTGATCGTCGGTTCGGGGCCGGCCGGCCTGTCCGCCGCCTATCAGCTGGCGCTGCTGGGCCACGAGGTGACCGTGCGCGAGGCCGAGGGCAAGGTCGGCGGCATGCTGCGCTACGGCATCCCGCGCTACCGGCTGCCGCGCGAGGTGCTGGACGCCGAGATCGCGCGCATCGCCGGCCTCGGCGTCACCTTCGAGACCGATCGATCGGTGCGCGACCTGGATTCCGCGCTCGACGAGGAGGGCTTCGACGCCGTCTTCCTCGCCGTCGGCGCTCCCGTCGGCAAGCACGCCGAGATCCCGGCCGGCGACGGCGCCCGCGTCCTCGACGCGTTGGGCGTGCTCGCGGGGGTCGAGGACGGCGAACCGATCGCGCTCGGCCGAGTGGCCGTCTACGGCGGCGGGAACACCGCGATGGACGTCGCGCGCACGGTCCGCCGGCTCGGTTCGAGCGACCCGGTCATCATCTACCGGCGCACCCGCGACCGCATGCCCGCGCACGAGGAAGAACTCGAAGACGCGCTCGCCGAGGGCATCCGGGTGCGCTGGCTGAGCACCATCACGCGGGCCGAGGCGGGCGTCGTCACCGTCGAGCGGATGGAGCTCGATGAGAGCGGATTCCCGCAGCCGACGGGCGAGCACGAGACCCTCCGCGCCGACGCCGTGATCCTCGCGCTCGGCCAGGACAGCCGGCTCGACTGGCTCGCGCCCGCGGCGGACGTCCGCGTCGAGCGCGGCACCGTCGCCGTCGACCCGGACACGCTGGCCACCGGCCGGCCCGGCGTCTACGCGGGCGGCGACGCGATCGGCGGGGAGCGCACCGCCACGCACGCGATCGGGCACGGCGCCCGGGCCGCACGCGCCATCGACCGGTACCTGCGGGGCCTGACTCCTCCGACGCACGCGGCCGACGAGCGGCCCGTGCCCCTGGACAGCCTCAACAGCTGGTACTACAGCGACGCCCCCGCCACCGTCCGCCCGCGGCTGGAGGCGGCACGGCGGGCCGACACCTTCGCCGAGGTGGTGCACGGGCTGAGCGAGGCGGACGCGCTCTTCGAGGCGCGCCGCTGCCTGTCCTGCGGCAACTGCTTCGGCTGCGACAACTGCTACGGCGTGTGCCCGGACAACGCGATCAGCAAGCTCGGCTTCGACGCGGAGGGCCGGCCGCTCTACGAGATCGATCTCGACCACTGCAAGGGCTGCGGCCTGTGCGCCGCCGAGTGTCCCGCCGGAGCCATCGCCATGGTTCCCGAGCCAACCGAGGCCGAGGAGGCCCGATCATGAAGAACCGCATCGTGCGCGATGTGATGACACCGGCCGACCGGGTCGTCACCGTCCGCCCCGACACCTCGTACAAGGCCGTCGCCGAACTGCTGAGCCTGCACCGGATCAGCGGGGTGCCGGTGCTCGGCCCCACCGGCCGCGTGATCGGCGTGGTCACCGAATCCGACCTGCTGGCCAAGGAGATCCGGGCCAACGGCCCGATCCCCGGCACATCCGCACTGCACCGCAAGCCGCCGGAGGACCTGGACAAGGCGCGGGCGCTGACCGCCGTGCAGCTGATGACCTCGCCGGCGATCACCGCCGGGCCGCGCGAGGGCGCCGCCACGGCCGCCGCACGGATGGAGATGCGCGGGATCCGGCGGATGCCGGTGGTCGACGAGAGCGGACTGCTGCTCGGCATCGTCAGCCGCAGTGATCTGCTCCAGCCCTACCTGCGCCGCGACGAGGAGATCCGCGACGACGTCAATGCCCTGCTGGGCGACCAGTTCGGCTACGTGCCGGACCGCTGGACCGTGGCCGTGCGCGACGGCGTGGTCAGCCTTCGCGGCGAGCTGCGCACCCGAGGCGACGCGCACGCGATCCGCGCCTGCGTCCGGCGGATCGACGGCGTCGTGGCGGTCGAGGACGAACTCGTGTACGCCGCGGAAGGCGCGGAAGGAGTCGAAGGTGCCTGGAACGACTGAGCGCGCGCACGACGGCCGGGTACCGGTCGGGGAGGCGAGCCGACGATGAGCACGAGCACTGAGAAGATCGGCCGGATCCTGGTCGGTGTCGACGCCTCGGAGAACGCCGTGCGCGCCCTCGACTGGGCCGCGTCGCTGGCCGCCTCGCTCGACGCCCGGCTGACCGTGGCACACGCCCTCGACCTGCCCGATCCGATCCAGGCACCGCGGAGCACCGAGACCACCGGACACCGCGCGCGGCGCCACCGCGAGGGCGAGCGCATCCTCGCACGGACCACGAAGCGCGCCCGCGAACGGCACCCGGGCCTGCAGGTCGTGGCCGAAATGTCCGAACGCGAGCCCGCGCAGGCACTGGCCGCACTCGCGCTCGACGCCGACCTGCTGGTCACCGGCACCCGCGGACACGGCGGCTTCACCGGCATGCTGCTCGGCTCGGTCAGCAACAAGCTCGCCGCCCACGCCCCGTGCCCGATCGTCGTCATCGGCATCGACGTACCCTTCGAAACCCGGCCCGAACTCGTGCTCGGCATCGGCAAAGACGAGGACCCCACACCCATCGAATACGCCTTCCGCCTCGCGACACTGCTCGGCCTCTCCGTCCGCGCCGTGCGCGCCTTCGATCCGTTGATGACCGGCAGCGGGCAGTACGAGCCGACGCGGCAGACCGTCAGCGAGGACGTCGAGGCACTGCTCAAGCCGGTCCGCGAGAACCACCCCGACAACGAGGTGACCATCGACCCCCGCTTGGGCGTGCCCGTCCCCGCGCTCGCCCAAGCGGCACGCGGCGCCCGACTCATCGTCGTCGGATCGCACCGCCGACGCGGACCGCTCTCCTTCGGACCCGGACACATCGTCCACGGACTGCTCTCCCACGCGGACACCCCGGTCGCCGTCGTCCCGATCAGCTGACGGAGTCGGCACGCGCACTCACTCGACCGGCGCCCTACGCAGCCTCCGCAGATACGGGCTGTCGTTCGGCGCCGGTCCCACCGCGCCCGAAGTCGGCACGGCGCTCCCGCCGCTGAGCTCCAGTCGCAGCGCGGCGAGCTCGGGGCATGCTTCGAGCAGCGCGGAAAGCCTCGACAGCAGATCCTCACCGACATGGACGTGCGACGCCACGGCCGCCGAAACCGCGGCGTCGAACGGTACGAGGACCGTCATCGCCTCCCGGCCGTCCCGGGCGTCGGCGGACAGCAGCGGCCCGAAGACAGGGTCCTGCCACACCGTCACGATGGACGGCCGCGCTCCCGCCGTCCCGACCGGGACTGCGACCGCGTCGAGCAGTCGCGCGCACTCGGCCGGATCCAGCTCGCGGCCGAGCGGAGCGTCGCGCAGCCAGTCCTCGATGAGCGATTCGGCCGCCTCGGGGTCTGCGCCTTCCGGAACGGTCGCCTCGTGCGGCGGCCGGCCCATGGCCTCATGCGCGCGGGCCAGCGCCGCCAGCGCCTGCGCGGCCGCGGCGGCATCGTCGTACGAGGGCATGCGCACGTCCGATCCGAGGACCGCGACGGACTCGGGCTGATCGGTCCGAACCGCCAGAACGACCGTCTCCGCGCTCGCCGACCGGACGGCGGTCGCGGCGGTCAGCGGGTCGAGTTCGTGCGGAACCGTCGGCGCCACGGCCACGAGCACCGCGTCCGCCGTACCTTTCGCCGCGACGCGGACGACGGCGTCCTGGAGTGCGGTGCTGTCCGCCGCCGGGGTGAGGTTCACCGATTCCGCGATGTCGAGGCCGGCCTTGACGCAGGCCTGCACGGAGAGCGTGACCATGCCGTGCGTGGTGCCGACCACTGCCACGCGGGGCCCGCTCGGCAGCGGCTGGTGCTCCGCGAGCGCGGCGGCGTTCACCAGCGCGCCGAGCGAAGGCAACGCGATGATCCCGGCCTGGGCGTAGAGCGCGGTGCGAGCCTGGCTCGGCGCCTGCTCGGGATCGACCGCCAGCAGCGGGATGCGCCGCGAGACCCGCCGGGCGGTGCGGGCGAGCTTGCGCGGATTCCCGAACGACTCGACGTGCAGCAGCCCGAACCGCGTCCGCTCGTCCCGCTCCCAGCGCATCAGCACGTCGTTGGCGCTCACGTCGTATTTCTCGCCGACGGCCGCGAAGGTGCTCACACCGATGCCGAGCCGCCGCAGATGGCTGAGCATGGCCAGACCGACTCCGCCCGACTGAACGGCCGCACCCGCGTCGCCCGGCTCCGGCACGAGCCCTGACAGCAGGGCACTGAAACGTCGCTCTCCGTGCAAGGACGCGACGCCCAGGCTTCCGGGTCCGACGAGCCGCATACCCGACTCGCGGCAGACGCTCAGCAGTTCGCGGCCGAGTGCCGGCGGGAAGCCCACCGCGGTCACGATCAGTGCCTTCGCGCCGATCCCGGCGCACCGCCGGGCCGCCGCGACCGCGTCTTCCGGCGGGGAGGTGACGACGCCGAGGTCGGCTCCGACCTCGGCGGTCAGCAGTTCGCCGCGCGCGCCGCCGCGTGACACGGTCCCGTCGAACCCCTCCAGGTTGCGCAGCACCATCGCGGCCGTCGGGTCGTCCTGCGCCCCGCAGACCGCGATCGCGGCGGGCGCGAACAGATGCCGCAGGCTGGCCTCGTCGGCCACCGACTCGCGCCGCGCCATCGCCTCCAGCGCGGGCTCGCCGTCGAGCGCCACATGGTCCAGCGGGATCGTCCACGTGCACTCGCCGTGGTCCCAGCTCCGGCCGACCGGCACGTGCAGACCGACGAACACGTCGGCCATCGGCTGGTTCTCGCCCACCGTGACGGCGGTCAAGTGGCGGATGCCGGCCCGGCGCGCTGCCAGCATCAGGTGTTCGACCAGCAGCGTCGCCACGCCGTGCCCGTGCAGCACATCGGAGACCTCGAAGGCGATCTCCGCCTCGTCCTGGCCGCGAGTGCGGTACCACTCGGCCACGCCCACGGGCGTCCCGTCCAGCAGCGCGATCAGCGCGCCCTGCGTCGGCGGGTTCTGCTCGACGCGCGGCGAGCACAGCACGTCGGCCAGGGTCTCGCCGGGATGGCTCGGCACGGTGAAGAAGCGGCGGGACAGGCTCTGCCGTCCGAGCGTGGCGGCGAAGTCGTACACGGCCTGCCAGTCGTCCGGAGTCACCGAGCGCACATGGACACAGCGTCCGTCGGTCAGAAGTGCGTAGGCGTCCGCGCGGTCGATCTCGGTCTCCATACCCCCAGGCTCATGCCGCTCAGCCCTGATGGGGAGGGTCTTTGGTCCCTGCCGGGCCGCGCGGCCGGCCCCTAGGTTTCAAGGTATGAGGATCGTTGACCCCGCGCAGCTCGCCGCCCACCTCGACGTGCACGCCTCCCTGCGGCCGCGCGTCGTCGCCGCGGGAAACCACGCGACCCCGTGGCGGCTGCTGGAGGCCGTGGACAAGGCCGTGCCCGAGTACCGCCTGTTCATGCTGGGCGCCCAGGCGGGCATACCGACCCGGGACGGCGTGCGCCACGAAACCCCTTTCGTCGGTCCCGGAATGCGCGCCCTGCCCGACCTCGACTACCTGCCCGCACGGCTCTCGCTGGTCCCGCGCATGCTGGCCACCGCGCACCGCCCGGACCTCGTGCTGCTGCACGTCGCCCCGCCCCGGGACGGACAGCTCTCGCTCGGCATCGAGGTGAACGTGCTGCCCGCCGCGATCGAGCAGTGCCGCAGGCGCGGCGGCCTGGTCATCGCGCAGATCAATCCCCTGATGCCCTACACGTACGGCGACGCGCAGATCCCGCTTGACGCCGTGGACATCGCCATCGAGGCCGAGGAACCGCTGGCGGTATCGGATCCGCAGGCCGGCAGGCAGCCCGAGACGTCCGCGCTGATCGGCGAGCGGGTCGCCGCGATGGTCCGCGACGGCGCGACGCTGCAGGCCGGGATCGGCGCCGTGCCCGACGCCGTGCTCAGCGCGCTCGGCCGCCACCGGCACCTGCGCATCTGGTCCGAGATGATCAGCGACGGCATCCTCGGGCTGGAGCGGGCCGGGGCGCTGGAGCGCGGCACGGAGCTGACCACGTCCTTCCTGTTCGGCTCGGCCGAGCTCTACGCGTGGGTCGACCGCAACCCGCGGATCCGGCTGCTGCGGACCGAGACGGTCAACGACCCCTCCTCCATCAGCGCGCAATACGCGATGACCTCCGTCAACACCGCGCTCCAGGTCGACCTCTACGCGCAGGCCAACGCCTCCTACGCGCACGGCCGGATCCACTCCGGCTTCGGCGGCCAGACCGACTTCGTCGTCGGCGCGCTGCACTCCCCCGGCGGCCAGGCCGTGATCGCGCTCCCCTCCTGGCACGCGAAGTCCGGCGCCTCAACCATCGTCGGCCAGCTGGCCGCCCCGGTCACCTCCTTCCAGCACACCGCGATCGTCACCGAGAACGGCTGCGCCGACCTGATCGGCCACTCCCAGCGCGAGCAGGCGGCGAACCTGATCGAACACGCCGCGCACCGCGACGCCCGCGGCCATCTGCGCGAGCAGGCCGCCCGCCTCGGGCTCTAGGCCAGGGGCCCACGCACTACAGCGAGAGCTGATCCCCGGTCGCGTTCCGCTCGACCGGCACATCCCACACCAGCACCGTCCCGCCATCCACACCCGGTTCGGCGCTGAAGCGGCCGCCGAGCTGCTGGGCGCGTTCGGCGAGGTTGGCCAGGCCGCTGCGGCGGCCGCCGGCCGGGATGCCGACGCCGTCGTCGATCACGGTGAGGGTGACATGGGTGCCGTCGGCGGCGACCTCGACGTCGACCTTCCCGGCCCGCGCGTGCCGGGCGGCGTTGGACAGCGCCTCGCGCAGGACGGCGAGCAGGTGCTCGGCGACGTCCTCGGGCACCAGCGTGTCGACCGGTCCGGTGAAGCGGACCGAGGGGCTGAAGCCGAGCTGCTCGGCGACGCGCTCGCAGGCCTCGATCGTCTGCGCCCGCACGCTCGGAGCATCCTCCTCCGCCAGCTCATGAGCGTGCAGGGCGAAGATCGTCGAGCGGATCACCTTGATGGTGTCGTCGAGATCGCCGATCGCCTGGGCGACCCTCTTCGCGACGGCCGGCTTCTGGGTGATCTTGTAGGCGCCCTGCAGCGACATCGAGGTGGCGAACAGCCGCTGGATCGCGAGGTCGTGCAGGTCGCGGCCGATCCGGTCGCGGTCGGCGTACAGGGAGAGCAGTTCGCTGTCACGGCGGCGGTCGGCGAGTTCGAGCACGACAGCCGCCTGCACCGCGAGACCGGATACGAGCTGGACGACCGCGTCGTCGAAGGCCGTGCCGCCCTCCGCGCGGGCCACGGCCAGCACCCCGCGCACCTGGCCGGCGTCGCCGAGCGGCACGATGATCATGGGCCCGAGCGGCGTGTCCGGCGCGATATCGGACTTGGACCGCGGATCGGCGGCCGCGTCGGCGACGTTCTCGACCCGCCCGGACTTGAACACGGAGCCGAACAGCGAATGTTCGATGTCCAGTGCGGTGTCGCGGAGGCTCTCCGCACCGAGGCCGTTCGCAGCCACGAGGACCAGGTCCTCGCCCTCGGAGTCCGGCAGGGCTACGAGCGTCAAGTCCGCTTGGGCGATCGCACCCGCCTGGCTCACGAACTCGGCGAGCGCGGAACTCGGGTCGCTGCCGGAGAGCAGGCTGCGGGTCAGCTCGTTGGTCGCCTCCAGCCACGCCTGGCGCCGGCGCGCCTCGTCGTAGAGCCGGGCGTTGTCGATCGCCACACCCGCCGCCGCGGCCAACGCGGCCAACACCGCCTCGTCATCCGCGTCGAACGGCGCACCCCCGTGCTTCTCGGTCATGTACAGGTTGCCGAACACCTCATCACGCACCCGGATCGGCACACCCAAAAACGAATGCATCGGCGGATGATTCGCCGGGAAACCATACGAACGCGGATGCGTGGCCAAATCCTCCGTACGCAACGGCTCAGGACGCCGGATCAACTCACCCAGCAGCCCATGACCCTCCGGATACGGCCCGATCCTCGCGATCTGCTCCTCACTGACCCCCACCGTGATGAACCGCGCCAGACGCTCATCACCCCCGAGCACACCCAACGCGCCGTACTGCGCATCCACCAGAGTCGCCGCGGCCTGCACGATCCGGGTCAGCGCCGTCTCCAGATCCAGGCCACTGCCGATACCGACCACGGCCTCCAGCAACTGGCGCACCCGATCCCGCGAGGAACGCACCGCCGCCAACCGGGTCTGCAACTCGTCCAGCAACTCATCGATGCGCAACTGAGGCAGCACCCGGGAGACCTCGTCGCCGAACCGATCGTCCACCGACACCCTCCGCTCCACCGGCGCGGCCGCGTGCAGACGATGGAAGCTTGCGCGCGGTAGGGCCGCCCCGTGTCTCCACACTAACCTTGGCGCTGCGGATCCCGCGAGACGTGAATCGCCCGGCTCGGGCCGGCGCCCGCATACCCCTCCGTACGTGCCAGGTTCCGCGCCCAGTTCGCCCGCGTACGCCTCCGTACGTGCCAGGATCGTCAGCGCTGGGCGCCGCCCGAACCGGGGTGCCGACCGTGCCCCGGCTCCCCGTGCAGCTCGGAGACGAGCACGGCGGCCTGCACCCGGCGCTCCACCCCGAGCTTGGCCATCAGCGAGGAGACATAGTTCTTCACCGTCTTCTCGGCCAGAAACATCCGCTCCCCGATCTGCCGATTGGTCAACCCGTCCCCGATCAGATCGAGGATCCGCCGCTCCTGCGCCGTCAACGCCGCAAGCGGATCCTTCCGATCCCCCGCCCGCAACCGCGTCATCACCGCCGCCGTCAGCTTCGGATCCAGCAGCGAACCACCCGCCGCAACCGTACGCACCGCCCCCACCAGATCCGTCCCCGAAACCTGCTTCAGCAGATACCCCGAAGCCCCCGCCATGATCGCATCGAACAACGCCTCATCATCCGCGAACGACGTCAACATCAGACACGCCAACTCCGGCATCCGCGACCGCAGATCCCGGCACACCGAAACCCCGTCCCCATCCGGCAACCGCACATCCAACACCGCCACCTGCGGCCGAAGCGCCGGAACCCGCGCCAACGCCTCAGCCGCCGTCGACGCCTCACCCACCACCTCGAACTCCCCCTCAACCTCCAACAGATCCTTGATACCCCGGCGAACCACCTCGTGATCATCCAACAGGAAGATCCGCGCCGGGGCGTCGGACGAACCGCGCTGCTGCGTTGGCGTGCTCGGAGACTCCGTCATAACCCCACGGTACGACCGCCGAGCCCGCGAGGCACTCGACGGCCGGGACTCAGATGACGTCGGCGGCCACCAGTACGCCGACGACGATCAGGACACAGCCGCCGAGCAGCTCACCGCGGCGCCCGACCGCGGAGCCGATCCGGTTCCCGAGCTCCAGGCCGACCAGGCTCAGGGTGACGCTCACCGCCCCGATGACGATCGCGGCGGCGGCGAGCGACTCGTGGCGGGCACCGAGCGAGAAACCGACCGCGAGGTTGTCGATGCTCAGGGCGAGTCCCGTCAGCAGGAGCCGACCGAGCGGCTGGCCGGCCGCGCTCGCCGCCTCTTCCTCATCGTCGTCGCCGCGCAGCGTCCCGTAGACGCCGTACGCGCCGGTGGCGATCAGCAGCGCCGCACCCAGCCAGTGCGCATTCGCGCCGAGCGCGGTCGCGAGACTTCGGCCGACGACCACCCCGAGAATCGGCATCCCCGCCTCGAAGACGCCGAACACCACTCCGACCCGCCACCGCGTACGCGCGTCGACCCCGGCGATGCCGATGCCGATCGCGACGGCGAAGTTGTCCAACCCCAGGGCGAAGGCCGACAGCAGCAGCGCGAGCACCAGGCCACCTTAGAGGTCCGCTCCCGCCCTCGCACCGCGCCGACTACGGCCCCGGCGGTTCGAAGACCCCCAGCGGCCCGGTGCCCGCCGTCGCCGCACTACGGTCCCGGCGATTCGAAGACCCCCAACGGCCCAGAGTGCGCGCACCCCCGCCGCACTACGGCTCCGGCGGTTCAAGGACGCCCCGCGGCCCAGAGTGCGCGCACCCTCGCCGCTCTACGGCTCCGGCGGTTCGAAGACGCCCCGCGGCCCGGTGCGTGCGCCCTCGCCGGGCGAGTCGTCCTCGAGCCAGAGGTCGTCGGCGACGGCGACGACCCCGTCCGTCCGGGCGACCACCTCGCACAGCAGCCGGGCCTGTCCGCGGGTTCCGACGCGTCCGCGGAGGTGGACCACGCCGTCCTCGACCCGTACGCGTACGGCGGCCTTGTCGATCCGGAACATCCCGTGGAGGACGTCCTCCGCAACCTCCCGCCGGATCTCCTCGTCGCTGCGCGCGAGCACCTTCAGCAAGTCCCGCCGGCTGACCACGCCCTGCAGCCGACCCTGCTCATCGGTCACGACCAGGCGCTTGACGTGCCGGTCCAGCATGATCCGGGCGGCCTCCGCGACGTCCTGATCGACGCCGATCGTCACCGCCGGCGAGGTCATCAGCCGCCTGGCCGTCGTGGCGGCGATCTCGCGCCGGGCACGCTCCGCGGACCGTCCGCCCAGCGGGAACCGGTGCCGTTCCTCCTGCTCGGCCTCGAGTTCCGTCTCCTTGGCGAGCAGGTCGTCCTCGGACACGACGCCGATGGCGCGGCCCTGGGGGTCGACGACGGGCACCGCGCTGAACCGGCGCTCGACCAGCAGCGCCGCGATGTCCCGGTAGGCCGCGTCGTCGGGCACGGCGACCGTCTGGTCCGCCGACGTCATCACACTCGAGATCTTCCTGTGCCGCATGGTCGTTCACGTCTTTCGGGGATCGCCCGCTCACTCCGGCCGGGCTCGGATTCCCCTCCTGACCTGCTCCCTCAACCGTCCCCCGGAAGGTGCCCGGCACACAAAGGCCTTTAGTCCCGTGCAGCGGTGGACGACAGGCCCGTCCGCCCGCCGCCGGGCTCGCCGATCATTTATCGTCGGAGTCGATGTGAAAGGAGCGGACCATGTCCGAGGAGACCATGAGCGCGAGCCAGAGCTTCGAGCCCGCGCGACGCATCGAAGAACTCGAAAACCAGGTCAGGACGCTCGCCGCGGCGGTGCGCGCCCTGGCCGACGGGCTCGCGCCCAACCCCGTCGCCGACCAGCCCCGGATGGACGCCGCGGAGGACGGCGCGCGGCTCGCGCACGACCTGCTCGTCTCGGCCGGGCTCTAGGCCGGGACCGACGTCCTTCCCGTCCGGGACCGACGCCTCTGCACCGCGGGCCGTCACGGCGCTGTGCTGGAGGTGTGCCGAGCGGAGGGATGCACGCCGATGAAGCAGACCTTTCCCCTCGGCCGGGTGGCGGGGATCCGGATCGGCGCGCACTGGAGCGCGCTGATCATGGTCCTGCTGTTCGGCTGGGTTCTGGGTGACCAGGTACTTCCGTCGATGGTCGCGCATGTTCCGGCCACGGCCCGCTGGACGGCGGCGATCGTCGGCGCCCTCGCGCTCGCCGCCGCCCTGCTCGCCCACGAACTCGCGCACGCGCTCACGGCCCGGCACTACGGGGTGCCGGTCCGATCGATCACGCTCTGGGCTCTCGGCGGAGTGTCCGAGCTCGGCGACGAGCCGCCGAGCGCCCGGTCCGATTTCTGGATCGCCGTGGCCGGGCCGGCCGCGAGCTTCGGCGCGGCGGCGCTCTTCGGCGGCGTGGCCGCGGCGGTTCACGCGGCGGGGTGGCCGGCCGTGGCCGTCGCCGAGCTCGGGTGGCTGGCGGCGATGAACGTGCTGCTCGGCCTCTTCAACCTGCTTCCGGGCGCGCCGCTGGACGGGGGCCGCGTCCTGCGCGCGGCGCTGTGGTGGCGCTGCGGGAACCGCGCACGTGCCGCGCAGTCGGCCGCGGAGGCCGGCCGGATCCTCGGCATGGTGCTCGCCGCCGCCGGGGTCGCCGAGGTCCTGCTGTGGCGCGAGGCCGGCGGCCTGTGGCTCATCCTGATCGGCGTGTTCGTCGCGAACGCGGCGAGCGCCGAGGGCGCGGCGGAGCGCGCGAGTACCGCGCTGGCCGGCCGCCGGGTGCGGGACGTCATGAAGCCGGACCCCGAGATCGGCGCCACCTGGATGACCGTCGGCGAGTTCTTCCAGCATGTCGCGCTGCGATCGGACCAGGATGTCTTCCCCGTCGTGGACGCCGAGATGTCGCTCGCCGGGGTCGTCGGCGTCGGCGGGCTCGGCCGGATCCCGCGGGACCGGTGGCCGCGCACGACACTGGGCCAGACGATGGCCAGGGTGCCGCCCGCCTACGTGGCCGCGCCCGACGATCCCGCCGCCCCGCTGCTCAGGCACCCGCCCCTGGCCGCGGACCTGCTCGCCGTCGTGATCGAGGACCGCCGGATCGTCGGCATCGTGACCAGGGCGAGGCTGGTGCGGATCGTCGAACGCGAGCGGCTTCGCGCTCCGGCGCCGGCCCGCGACGGTTCGGCGCTGGCCGCCGACTGGAACCCGCGCCGATCCGAGGCCCGCGTCTCCCGGCACGAATAAGGACGAAAGACCCTTTTTCCCGACCCTGTTGCGCAAGACGCTGAAGACGCGCACGCCGCGTACCGCGTCGAGAGGAGCGACCGATGACCACCGCAGAGCAGATCATGCACACCGACGTCCGCTGGATCCCGGCGACCGAGAGCCTGGACCGCGCCGCCCAGATCATGCGCGAGACGGACATCGGCGCGCTGCCGGTCAGCGACGCCGACGGGCGGATGTGCGGGATCGTCACCGACCGCGACATCGTGGTGAAGTGCGTGGCGATGGGCCACGACCCGGCGAAGGTCACCGCCGGCCAACTGTGCGAGGGCACCCCGCGCTGGGCCGGAGCGGACGAGGACGTCGGCAGCGTGCTGGCCGCCATGGAGTCGCACCGCGTCCGGCGGATGCCGGTGGTCAAGGACAAGAAGCTGGTCGGCATGATCACCGAGGCGGACATCGCCCGGCACCTGTCCGAGCACGAGATCGCGGACTTCGTCGAGCGGATCTGCGCGGAGCAGCCCGCGTCGCCGGAGGCGGCCGCCGCGGCCGCCGCGCCCAGGCCCACCGCGTCCGACTACCTCGCCGAGCTCGCACGGCGGGCCCGGGTGGCGGTCGAGGCTCTCGAGGCGGCGCGGACCGAGACCCGCGACGCGCTGGCCTCCCGGGTCGAACGCGCACGCACCGACGCCGAACGGATGGCGGACGGGCTCCACTCGGGGGTGATCGCGGCCGAGCAGGAGGCGGTCGAGCGCTGGAGCAAGATCCAGGCCGACTGGAAGGACCACGTGCTGAGCATGCGCACCCACGCCCGTGACCGGCGGGCGGCGCGGAACGCCGAGGAGCTCGCGCGCCGCGCGGAGTACGCCGAGAGGTACTCGGCGCTCGCCACCGCCCTGGCGGCGGCCGCGATCCAGGAAGCCCAGTACGCCGCGCTCGAGGCCGCGTTGGCGCGCGCCGACGCCCGCGGGGACGCGTGGCCCGAGTAGGGCGGAACCGCGCTTCGCACGTCCACCTGAGCCAAGGAGCCGACGATGGCAGGAAATCCCGAGCAGGGCGAGCCCGGCGCGGTAGCTGCCGGAGCCGTGGTCGCGGGCGTCGACGCGTCGGAGAACGCGATGAACGCCGCGGAGTGGGCCGCCGGGGAGGCGACCGTCCGCGGCGTGCCCCTCGTCCTCGCGCACGCGGTCGATGTGCCCGACGTGTCAGTGCTCGAACCCAGCGAGTTCGCGCTGCAGGCCCGTGCCGAGGGGCTCGCGCTGGTCGAGCGCGTGGCCTCACGGGTACGCGCCCGGTTCGCCGACGTCGAAGCGTACGTCGTGGTCTCGGACCTGTCGCCGGCGCAGACGCTCGTCGAGCTGAGCGGGACGGCGGCGCTCATCGTCACCGGAACGCGCGGTCACGGCGGCTTCGCCGGGATGCTGGCCGGCTCGGTCAGCCGGAAGCTGGCAGCCCACGCCCGCTGCCCGCTCGTCGTCGTCCACGGCGGCGAGGTCGCCCGTCCGGAGACGATCTACGAGGTCGTACTCGGGGTCGAGCCCGACCAGGCCGAGGCGCCGATCCGCTACGCCTTCGCCGCGGCCGAGCGCTACGGCGCGCTGCTGCGAGCCGTCCGGGTCTGGCACCCGCGCACGCTCTACCCGAGCGTCACCGCCGCGTACGACGTCAACCCGGGCCAGGCCAGGAACGAGCAGACCGGCTCGGCCGAGCGCTTGATCGAGCCGGTGGCCGCCGACTTCCCGACCGTGAAGGCGGAGGTCTCGGCCGGGCGCGGGAACACGGTGCCGATCCTGGTCGAGTCGGCCCGCGGCGCCGGGCTGCTGGTCGTCGGCGCGCACCGGCACCGCCCGCCGCTCTCCGTGGGCGCCGGGTACGTCGTCGACGGCCTGCTCGCGCACTCGCCGGCGCCGGTCGCGGTCGTGCCGATCCACTGACCCGCGGCCCCGATCGGATCACCGGTTCCCATGACCGTCATCGTCGGCACCTCGGGCTGGCAGTACGACGACTGGGCCGGGGTCCTCTATCCGCGCGGGACTCCGCGGCGGCTGTGGCTGGAGACGTACTGCGCGGCCTTCGCCACCCTGGAGCTCGACGCGTCCTTCTACCGGCTGCCGAGCCGCGAGACGTTCACCGACTGGCGCAGCCGGACTCCCGACGGCTTCGTCATGGCGGTCAAGGCCAGCCGCTATCTGACGCATGTCAAACGCCTGCGCGAACCGCGCGAGCCGGTCGAGCGGCTGCTGAAGGCCGCGGCCGGGCTCGGCGACCGGCTCGGGCCGGTCCTGCTCCAGCTGCCGCCGACCCTCGTCGCCGATCCGGCGGCGCTCGATGCGTGCCTGCTCTGCTTCCCGCCGGGCCGGCGCGTCGCGGTCGAACCGCGGCACGACTCGTGGTGGCGGCCGGAAGTGCGCGCCGTTCTCCGGCGGCACGGCGCCGCGCTCTGCTGGGCCGACCGCCGCTCGCGCCCGCTGAGCCCGCTATGGCAGACGGCTGATTGGGGCTACCTGCGGCTGCACGAGGGGGCGGCCGCGGCCTTCCGCTACGGCGGGAAGGCCCTGGCGAGCTGGGCCGAGCGGATTCGCGAGGCGTGGCCCGCCCGCGCGGACGTCTACGTGTACTTCAACAACGACGCGGGCGCCGCCGCGGTCCGCGACGCGGCGGCCTTCATCCGGATCGCCGAACGCCGCGGACTGCCCGTGCGCCCTCGATCAGGGCCTTTCGGCCCTAGTCCATCGCCCTGACCGTGCTTGGCTTGAGGTATCCAGCAGACCGCTTGCCGGAAGGAGAACCCATCATGGCCGAGTCAGCTCGCAAGAGCACGCCGAGCATCCCGTTCCCGGCGGACCTCGGGGACCTGTTCGACTCGTTCCCCTCGATCCTCCCGTGGGGCCGCAGCGCGGTGGCGGCGCACCCGATCCGGGTCGAAGAGCACTTCGAGCCGGACGCCTTCGTGCTGCGCGCCGAACTCCCCGGCGTCGATCCCGCGCACGACGTGGAGGTGAGCGTGTCCGGCGACGTGCTCACCCTGCGCGCCGAGCGGACCGAGGAGAAGAAGGAGAAGCACCACAGCGAGTTCCGGTACGGCTCGTTCAGCCGCACGCTGCGGCTGCCCCCGGACGCGAAGGCGGCCGAGATCACCGCGTCGTACGACGCCGGGATCCTCACCGTGCACGTGCCGCTGAGCAGGGCCGCCGAGAAGGCCGCGCGCACGATCGAGGTCACGACGGGAAAGGGCGCGTGACGCCGCCCGGCATCGCGTCGGAGAGACGACAGGAGGAGACCATGACCGAGCATGTGAAGCGCTGGCGCGCCAACGTCTTCCTCGTCGAGGAGGACTCCGAGACCACTGCGCACGCGGTCGTCGAGACCGGGGTGGCCGCGATCCACGGGTACGGCAAGGCCAAGCGGAATCCCGCCGACACCGAGGTCGAGGGCATCGGCGACGAGCTGGCCACGGGCCGGGCGTTCATCGACCTCGGCCGGCGCCTGCTCGGCATCACCGAGGAGGACCTCGAAGCCGTCGAGGGACGTCCCGCGCACGTGCACGAATAGCCGCCGGCCGCCGCGGGTCCGGGCCCCGGCCGCGGGTCCGGGCCCGGGAGAGACAGCCCCTCACGCACATCCCCCGGCGCGTGTCGACGGCAAGAGCCCCGCCATCGCTCGCGGCTGACGATCGCGCGGTGCGCAGCGGAGGGGGTGCCGCTTCTCCGCGTCGATTCAGTCTCAGGCTCTTGCCGTCAACTCCATACAACCGCTCCGGGACCGCGCGCGTCAGGGCCGAACGTCCCGGCATCCGGTGTCCGGGCAACCGGTTCAGGCGAGCGCGCTGTGCAGGGTGCGCAGGGCGACGACCGGGTGCAGCGCCGCGTGGTAGATACCCGGGATCTTCCGGTCGGTGCCGGTGAGGCCGTACACGGCGTGCATCGCGGCGCGCACCGAGTACTCGACGGTGAACACGACGTCCTCCGCCATCTCGACGTACTGGCCGAGGAGGGCGAAGTTCCGCGCGCCCGCCGGAATCACCTCCGGCCGGTCCGTCACCGCGCGCGGGGCGAACTGGCTGGTGATGTACGGCATCATCACCGGGACGACGCTCGCGGTGGCCAGGATCTGCTCGAGGTCGTCGTCGAAGCCGAGCTGGCCGAGGAGCTCGATCAGGATCTCCTCGCCGGTCGCCTCCTGCATCGGCTTGCCGACGTACTCGCCGGGCCGGTCCAGCAGCAGCCCGTAGCCCCACGCCGTGTAGAGGCCCTCCTCCTGGCGCGCGAAGTGCGGGGCGTGCGGCACGGCCAGGGACAGCAGCCAGGGCGAGTCCTTGAACGTCATCAGGCCGCCGGTGCCCGGCAGGTTGCCGGAGAGCTCCTCGATCCGGTGCAGCAGCAGCGGATCGCGCATGGCGATCGTGAACGACTCCCACTTCGACGCGTCGACGTCCCGGTCGAACGCGCCGGGGTTGCCGAAGCCCGCGCCCGGATTCTCCGCGGCGATCCGCTCCCACAGCGCGAATGCGCCGTCCTCGTGCCCGCGCACGAGCCCCGGGGCGTGCTCGCCGTCGCCGAACGTCGAGTCGGAGGTCATCGAGCCCAGCGTCACGAAGACGAGGTCGTCCGGCTCGATCGCGTACGAGCCGGGGTAGCCGCCGCGCTCGAACAGGATCTTCGAGACCGAGCGCCCGTCGCCGTCCTGCTCGAAGAGCACGTCGGTCACGCGGGTGCCGTACTCGAACGCCACGCCGTGCCCGGTGAGCCAGGACTCGACGGGCAGCACGATCGAGTCGTACTGGTTCAGCCTGCTGCGGCGCACGCCGGCGAGCGTGTGGAGCCGCGGGAGTTCCTGGGCGAAGCGGAGCAGGTAGCGCTTGAGCTCGATCGCGCTGTGCCAGTTCTGGAAGGCGAACGTGGTGCGCCACATCGCCCAGAAGTTCGAGGCGAAGAAGTGCTCGGAGAAGAACTCGTCGATCCGCCGCGAGCCGATGGACGCCTCCGGCAGCGCCAGCAGGTGCGCCATGGCCGCGCGGTCGTGGTTGTCGAGGCCGAGTTCGCTCGCGTCGAGCACCTCGTGCCCGGCGCCGATCAGCCGCGCCCCGGCGTCGGTGTGCCACTTCGCGTTGAACGCCCAGATCTCGTCCTTGACCGACCGGCCGGGATCGTCGAGCGTCGGGATCGAGCGGAGCAGGTCCCAGAGGCAGGTGTACGCCTCCTCCTCGAACTTCTGCCCGCCGCGTGTCACGTAGTCGACCCCGGGACCGCCCGAGCCGTCCAGCGACCCGCCGGCCACCCGCGACTGCTCCAGGATCGTGATCCGCGAACCGTCCCATCCGGCGTCGCGGATCAGGAACACCGCCGCGGCGAGGGCGGCGATACCGCCGCCGACCAGGTACGCCGCCGAACCCTCGGGGCGCTGCGTGTGCGTGTACTCGGCCATGGCGGACCTCCGTGCCGTTCGACTCGACCCGACGGGTGCGCGGCCGGCTCGCTCCCGCGAGCAGCCGCTCACCTCAGTCATCCGCCCGCCGGGCCCCTGAGGACAGGGTCGAACGTCCGCCCAATCCGCGGTCGTTGGACTCTCCCGGCCGCCGGGGCCGGGAACGGCGCCGCGGCACGCGTCACTCGAGCTTCAGGGCGAGGGTGGGGCAGGCTGCGACGGCGCGGCGCGCGTGGGCGAGCAGGTGCGGGGGGACCGGCGCGTCGGTCACGATCGGGTAGCCCCAGGGATCCGGCCTGAGCATCTCGGGAAACGCCTGGAGGCACAGGCCGTGCGCGTCGCAGGCGATGGGGTTGAGCCGCAGGCGGGGTCCGCCCGACTGGTCCTGGGTCATGTGCCGTACCTCCTGCCCTGGTGCGGATCGCGTTGTTCGGCGCGATGTACGGCGGGGCAGCGCTTGCGGTCGGCGTGGGCGCGGACTTCCTCGGGGAAGGCGCGCAGTGCGCTGGCGATCAGGCGGGTTGCTCCGTCCGGATGGCGGCAGGCGCCGCGTCGTTCGATGTAGGGCATCAGGGCCTGGAGGTTGTGGGCGGGCCGGGTGCCGCCGGATGCGGCGAGTTCGCGCAGGGCTTTGGCGAGCGCGGGCAGTCCGTGCAGGCACGGGCCGCATTGGCGCGCGCTCTGCCCGGCGAGGTACGCGGCGATCTTCGCGGTCTCGGCGAGCGCGCAGGAGGTCCGGGGCAGGGCGACGAAGACGCCGGCGCCGATCGCCGAGCCCGCGGCGGCCAGCCCGGGAGCGGAGATCTCGGTGCCGGCGAAGGTGTCGGCGGGCAGCCAGGAGCCGAAGTATCCGCCGCACAGCATCGCCTGCAGGGGCGCGCCGGCCCCGCCGGCCAGGGCGAGCAGGTCGGCTCCGGTGATGCCGAGCGGGATCTCGTAGACGCCGGGATTGCGCACGGCGCCGCCGATGGTCACGAGAGTGGTGCCCGGGGCCGTCGCGGTGCCACGGGCGCGAAACCATGCGGAACCGTGGCGGGCTATCAGGGCCAGGTGAGCGAGGGTCTCGACGTTGTCGACGAGCGTGGGCCGGCCGCCGACGCCGCGCTCGAAGGGCCGTGGCGGCGTATGGGCGGGAAGCGACGGGCCGCCGTTCAGCGCGCGCACGAGCGCGCTCTCCTCACTCGCGACGTAGCGGTGCGGGACGAGGGTCAGCGTGATAGGGGCCTCGGCGGGCAGGGCGGTGGCGCGTTCGGCGAGGGCCGCCGTCAGGGTGTTTCGAATATCGTGTTCGTCCTCGTGGACGCAGAGGTGGGCCTGTCGCGCTCCCACGGCCCTGGCGGCGAGCTGGACGCCGTCGAGCACGAGGTGCGGGGCGTTCAGAATCAGGGTGCGGTCTTTCGCGCTCGCCGGCTCGCCTTCGCAGCCGTTGGCCACGACCACGGTCCCCTTGCGGCCCGCGCCCCGGGCGACGGCGGCGAGCTTGCGGCCGGTGGGGAACGCCGCTCCGCCGCGCCCGGTCAGGCCGGCCTGCTCGGTGCGGGCGATGATCTCGGGCCCGGTGAGCGCGGGCAGCGGACCGTGCGCGGACACGTGCTCGGTCAGTGCGCGGCCGTGGCCGAGCAGCAGGCGCGGCGCGTTCGGGGCGGTATCGGCCGCGGTGGGCCGGGCGTCGTCGGCGGTGCTGGTCATCGTCATCCCCCCGCAGTCGCCTGGAGGCTGCCGCTGAGCTGGTTTCCGGAGATGGTGGCGACCACGGTCAGCGTGGCTGTGGCGCCGGACGCGTCGGTGACGCGGGCCTGGATGGTGTCCCCGTCGAGCGCGGTGACCGCTCCGGTGTAGAGGTTCGGGGATGCGGCGGTGCCGAAGGTGACGCGGCTGCCGGTCATCTGCACGCCGCCGCCGGCCAGCGGCGGTCCGCTGATCGCGATGGTGAAGCGGTCCGATCCGCCGGTGCCGGAGAGGGTGACGGTCTGCTGGTCCTGCTCGGACTCGCTGGACCCGACGGTGCCGGTGATCGCGGCGGAGACCGGCAGCGTGATCCCGGTGGCCGCGCTGCTCACGGACACCGTGGAGCTGTGGCGGGTCGGGGTGTCGGCCTTCGCGGACCAGCCGGGCGCGAGCGGCCCGGACAGCGCCCAGAACGCCACTGTGATCACGGACGCGAGACCCGCGGCGCCGGCCGTGGCGCGGATCGCGGTGTGGACGTGCCAGTTCGCGGCCAGCCGCCAGGCGGCCGCCGCGAGCACCGCGGCGATGCACGCGAGGGTGAGCAGCAGGATCGCCGGGCTGCGCGGGTCGGTGCCGGTGCCCAGGCCGTGGACGACGGCGGTGGGCCAGCACAGGTAGGCGGCCCAGTGCACGGCCCGCCACAGGCGCTGGCTGATCCGGGTGCGCAGCAGGCTCGTGACGATCAGGGCGAGGAAGAGGTCGAAGGCGACGGTGCCGAAGCCGAGCCAGAGCGGCCGGTACGCCGACGCGAACGGGATCACGACGGCCCACCAGCCGACCGGGGCGAAGGTGTCGGCCTCGGCCGTGACGATGTGCAGGGCGAGGAACACGCACACCAGCAGCGAGAGGTTGCGGTGGATGCCTGAGACGACCAGGCGCGGCCACCGTTCGCTCGCGGCCCTGGTCTGCTGGGCGATGCCGAGCACGACGACCGTGCTCAGCAGCACGAGGCTGATCACGCCGGTGGCGCGGGCGGCGTACCACAGCGGGGTCGTGCCGGTGACGATCGTCGAGGCCTGGACGCTCATGCCGTGCCGCCCGGGGCCGGGTCGGGCGGCCAGCCACCGAGGGTGAGCACGCGCCCGTCGTGGCTTACGAGCCGGGCCGGCAGGCCCTGCCGGCCGAGCCACGCGAGGGCGCCGTGACCGCGCACGAGTGCGGCGGTGCTGGCGGTGTTGGCGTCCACGCAGGTGGCCGCGGTGACGCTGACGGTACGCCAGGGCGCTTCGGCCGGGGCGCCGGTGCGCGGGTCGAGGATGTGGTGCACAGCCGTGCCGTCAGTACTCTGCCAGCGTCGGGTGGTGGTGCTGGAGGTGGCCAGGCCGCCGCCGCGCACGCTGATCACCGGCCCGGGCACGTCAGCCGCCGCACGATGGTCGTCCGCGATCTTGACCTGCCAGCCGTCGTCGGGCGCGGGACCGGCGATGGCGATGTCTCCGCCGAGGCTGACCAGCACCCCGCAGCCGAGCGCCCGCGCGGCCGCGGCGGCGGCGCGGTCGGCGCACAGCGCCTTCGCGACCGCGCCGAAGTCCAGGTGGCAGCCGGGCACGGTCCGCAGCGTGCGGGTTCCGGGATCCCACTCCACGCTTCGCCATCCGGGCGCCGGGACGCGCTCGCGCATCGTGATCCGCACGCCGTTGTCCCGCAGCAGTTCGATGTCCCGGTCGTACCCGACCGCCTCCAGCCCGGCACCGCAGGTGGGGTCGACGTCTCCCTCGGTGGCCGCGGCCGCGCGCAGGGCGGCGGCGACGACCTCGGCGAACAAGGGCCCGACGACGACCGGCTGGCCGGCCTGCGCGTTCACGCGCGCGAGCTCGCTGTCGGGGCGGAAGCGGCTGCACGCCTCGTCCATGGCGGCACTCTGCGCGCGCGCGATCCCACCGGCCGCCTCCACCGCGGAAGGATCGGGGTCGGTGGTCAGGATCACCGCCTCGCCGCCCCACAGCGGGAAGCCCGTCCGGCCGAACGGGTTCGGCGCGAGCTCGGCGTCGCGGTCGAGAGCGGGTCGCATGGTCACGATCCGCCGGACGTGACCTGGGAGGGGCCGGAGCCGCTGCCGCTTCCGGGTGCGGTCCCCGAGGACCCGCCGTTGCTGCTCCCCGTCCCGGACCCGCCGCCGTTTCCCGTGCTGGTCCCGCTGGTGCCGTTCCCGCTCGTGCCGTTGTCGGACAGGTGCGGAAGATGGGTGGGGATGAGGTGGGCGAACCCGGCCATCAGGACGAGGCTGCCGGCCGTCGCGGCGACGGCGATACGGCGCGTGACGCGGCTGGTCTTCGTCAGGGCCGCGTCACGGGCGGCGATGTTCTTGCGCGTGCTGGCATCCATGGCATCTGCCCTTCAGCGGAGGTGCACGGAGACGAAGTCGCGGCTGGCCGGCTGGAGGTACCGGTCGGCGGGCTGGGTGAAGTCCCACAGCTTGGCCGGGTTCGGGTCGGACGCGTGGCCGCTGTAGGTCATGAACGAGACCCAGTCGGGGTTGATGTCCAGCTCCATCGCGTTCACGGCACCTGCCGCCTTCAGCAGCTGCGCGAGCGTCTGGACGGACAGCGCGGCGCCGCTGACGTAGACGATGTCGCCGGAGGCGGTGATCCCGACGCCGGAGCGGGCGATGTAGTAGTCGTTGTTGATCGTGTAGCCCCACTGCGCACTGGATCCCGCCTCTGAGCCGACCTGCACGGCTCCGCCCTCGACCAGCGGGCTGAGGTTCTCGCGGACGGCGACGACGTCGGGGGTCATCGTCAGGCCGGAGCCCCAGACGCCGATCTTCAGCGAGCCGTCCCGGTAGAAGACCTCTGCCGCCTTGCCGGTCACCAGCGGGCTCGCCGTGGTTCCGTCGGCGTAGTAGCCGCCGAGCGCGTCGTTCGGGTGGACCTTGAATCCGCCGTTGAAGGTCGCGACGAGCCCGTTGAGCGCCGAGCCGGTCAGCTGGTCGGGGACCGGCCAGCTGCCGCCGGGCTGCTGGTAGCCGGGGTGGAGGTTGAAGCTCAGCGCCTTCTGGTTCATCCACGCGGCGTAGGCGAGCTCCGAGGTGTGCTGGGCGTCCGGGCGCAGCGCCGCCTCCTCGATCACGGGGGTGCCGGCCTCGTAGGTCACCGGATGCCAGACCCCTTCGCCCGGAAGCGGGTTCGCGGCCTGCGCGGGGATGGCGGTCGGCAGGTCGGCCGGGGCGGCGGAGGACGCGGTCGGGTGCGGGTGCGGCGCGCCCACACCGAGCAGTGCCTTGCGCTGCGCGGCGCTCAGGTTCCCGCCGGTGGGCGGCGCGGTGTAGGTCTCGTTCTCCAGCCACGAGACGGCCCAGCTCAGATGGTGGTCGCGGCCCCATTCCGCGACGCGGGCCGCGACGCTGTCGGTGCCAGGCCCGCTCAGATACGGGTAGATCGTCACGCCGACGTACACGGCGATCACCAGCACCACGGCCATGACGGCGCGGAACGACCACTTCACGGGTCCGCGCACGCGCGGCGGCAGTCGGCGCAGCACGCCGCGGCGCCGGCGCCCGGACTCCGGACGGCCTCCGTCCGCGGCAGCGTGGCGCTCCGTGGAGAGTGGTCCGAGCCGCATGCGTGCCTCCTGAACCGGTCCGTCCATGGTGGAAGGCCCTTGTCTCCAGGGTGCGCCGCCGCATGACGGAGACCTGTTCCGAACGTGTTCAGGATGTACAAAGATTTCCGGCCCCGCTCCCGGACCGCGCCTGAGCGGGTGAGCGTCAGCGGGCCGCGGGCAGTTCGATCAGCACGGTCAGGCCGCCGCCGGGAGTCGGTTCCAGCGCGACGCGCCCGCCGTTGACCGTGGCCAGCCGGTGCACGATGGCGAGCCCGAGACCGCTGCCGCCGGTGCCCGAGCGGCCGAACCGCCGGAACGCGTTCGCGCGCGCCTGCTCGCTCATCCCGGGACCGTCGTCGGCCACCCGCACCACGACCGTCTCCCGGCCGCCGGACAGCGAGATCAGGACGGCACCGCCGTCGGGCACGGAGTCGAGCGCGTTGGCGATCAGGTTGTCCAGCATCTGGTCCAGATGGCCGGGCCCGATCCGGGCTTTCACCGGCCCGGACGCTTCAAGTCCGAGCTCGAGGCCGCGGTCGCGGGCGACCGGCTCCCAGGCGGCCACGCGATCGGCCGCGACCGAGTCCGCGCGCACGGTCTGCGGGCTCGGGACGTCGCCCTCGGCCCGCGCGACGGCCAGCAGCCCGTCCACCAGTCCGGCCAGCCTCGCCAGCTCGGCCTGCAGCCCGGCCATCTCCGCCGCCAGCGGCTCCGGCGCCTCCTCCGCGAGCAGGTCGGCCCGCAGCCGAAGCGCGGTCAGCGGCGTCCGCAGCTGGTGGGAGACGTCGGCCACCCAGTCGCGGTGGCTTCCGATCAGAGACTCGATGCGCTCGGCCATCCGGTTGAACGCCGTCGAGAGCTCGCGCACCTCCTCCGGCCCGCCGTTCGCGGGTGCGCGCGCTTCGAGGTAGCCCTCGCCGAAGTCCGTGGCGGCGGCCCCGAGCACGGTCAGCGGCCGGGCGACCCACTGCCCGAGCCGCCTGGCGAACAGGGCGCCGAGGACGAGCACCAGCAGCGCGGTGCCGGCCAGCCATCCCCAGACGGCCGTCGCCCGGTCCTCGACCGGGTCCGCGCTGCGGGCGAGCACCGCGACGCCGGTCAGATTGCCGTCGTCGCCGACCGGGACCGCGGCCACCAGCCAGTCGCCGTGCTGCGCGGTGACGGCGTCGTCCTGGCCGGGCCGGACCGCCGCGGCGAGCGCGGCGGCCTGCGCGGACAGGTCCGCCGGGCACGCGGTCGAGCCGGCCACCGCTCCGGAGGGGCGGAAGACCGCGGCGCAGTCGCCGCGCTCGGTCGCCTCGGAGAGCGCGTGGTTCATCTCGGTGGGCGGTTTGTGGTCGGCGAGGTACTCCTCGGCCTGGGCGGAGAGCTGCCGGGCGCCGGACTCGGTGCCGAAGCGGAACGAGGCCTGCTCGTTCGCGGTCAGCGACAGCCCGAGCGGCACGACGGCGAGGATCAGCAGCGCGGTCAGCAGCCCGAAGATCACCAGCGCGATGCGGCGCGACATCCCTCAGTCCCCGACGTCGGGATTGACCCGGAACCCGTGCCCGTAGACGGTCTCGATCAGCCCCTCGACGGCGAGCTTGCGGCGCAGCGCGGCGATGTGCACGTCCAGCACGCGTCCCGGGCCGTACCAGTGCTCATCCCATACGCGCGTGAGCAGCTCGTGCCGGGACACGGCGCGGCCCGCGTCCGCGATCAGGCACTCGAGGATGTCGAACTCCTTGGGCGTGAGCGCGACCTCCTGCCCGCGCACGGTCACCCGGCGGGCGCGCGGATCGAGCGTGACCGGGCCCGCGCTGTAGGACTGAGAACCGGTCGGACGGACGCGGCGCAGCACCGCCCGGATCCGCGCCTCGAGCTCCGCCAGCCCGAACGGCTTGACCAGGTAGTCGTCCGCGCCCTCGTCCAGCGCCGCGACCCGGTCGCCCTCCTCGCTGCGCGCGGTCACCACGATCACCGCGGCGTCGCTGTACTCGCGCAGCCGGCGGCACACCTCGAGCCCGTCCATGTCCGGCAGGCCCAGATCGAGCAGCACGACGTCGGCCGGCGCCGCGGCCAGCGCCGCCGCCGCCGTGGTCACCAGCTCCACCTGGTACCCGGACCGCGACAGGCCGCGCCGCAGCGGCCAGGCGATCCCGTCGTCGTCCTCCACCACGAGAACGCGCAGCGGCTGCTCGACCGGAAGCGTATTGAGACTCACGCTGCCACGGTAGCCCGCCGGGCGGCCGCGCGAATCACTCCGCGCAGCCGCCCGCTATTCCTCACAACATCTGAACACCGCGCTTGCAGGTTCCGAACGGACGGCTAGCCTGGCGGATCCGGCAGAGCGGCGGCCCGGCGTGCGTAGTGGCGGCGCCAGATGACGCGGTAGACCGGGATCAGGCGCGGGACCGAGCGCAGGCCGGGGATGAACGGCACCAGCACGAACGCCGCACCGAGCACGCCCATCGTTCCCCAGACCAGCGCGTCGCCGTTGCCCGAGGAGTCGTACGGCGCGATCTGGTACCAGAACGTGTAGGGCGCCAGCCACGTCTGGCCGGGATAGTCGCCCACCTCGTTCATCATCCCCCACTGATCACCTGCCAGGTGCTGCCCCCGCGCGTCGGCGGCCAGGTACGAGCCGTCGGCGAGGAACAGCAGCGGCAGGGTGTAGTCGGTGTTGTAGAACCCCTGCTCGGACATCAGCTGGCTGTCGAGCGAGCCTGAGCGCGCCTGGTCGGCCAGCCGACCGAGCAGGGTGGGCACCGGACCGTAGCCGCCGGGCTTGACCTTCGCGGGATCGCCGCCCGCCGCGGTCAGCGCATCGGAGTACGCCCCCGTCCACGCGGCCTGCCGGGCGGCGGACGCCGACACGTAGCTGCTCACCGCCTGCTGCACCGCCGGGCTCTGCGGCACGGCTTCGAGCGGCGTGAGCACGAACGCCTGGGCGGTGGCGATCGGATGGGTCACCCCGGCGGCCTCGGCCAGCGCGATCGGGCCGAGCCGCTGGCCGGTCGAGGCCGTGTTGTACGGCGGCCCGTAGCCGGCGGTCGCGCTCGTGCCGTCGAGCTCCGCGAGCGCGGTGGCGGCGAAGTCGGCCGGGTCGGCCTGAGCCCAGGCGGCGATCGTCACCGGCTTCCGGTCGGGCGAGGAGAACGCGGCGGCCAGCACGAGCACGAGCGCGGTGACGGCTCCGAGGGCGATGACGAACTCTTTGACCAGGTCGTAGTGCCGCGAGCCGTAGCTGTACGGATCGGGCTCGGCGGCGGTGCGCACACGTAGCCTCATGACGCCTCCGTCCGCGGCGGCCGGGCGGTGTCACGCGGGGCCAGCGGGGGCACGACGCCGTGCCGGCGCACGAGAACGATGTGCCCGAGCACGACCACGCCCACGGCCAGCGGAAGCAGCGCCACGTGCCACAGCACCATCTGACCGAAGTTCATCACGTTGAAGTACGCGCCGACGCCGATGGCGTTGAGGCCGTCCTTCGCCTGGGTCGCAATCCACTGCGACTCGAAGTTCTGCTGGATCAGATAGCCGGTGAGCGCCGTGAAGGCGCACGCGCCGAAGGCGACGGCCCCGGTGATCCAGGTCAGCGCGCGCCGTCCCCGCCACGCGGCCATGAAGAACTTGCCGACCAGGTGGATCGACATGAACGTCATCAGCAGCTCGACGGCCCAGAGGTGGACGCTGTTGAGGTAGTGCCCGAACCCGGAAACGTGCCACCAGGACGGGCCCTTGACCGCGAGCACGATCCCGCTCGCGATCACGACGCAGAGCGCGGTGAGCGTCAGAACGCCGAACACGTAGATCCACGAGGCGACGTAGGCGGGCTGCCGGTCCGCCATCAGCTTCTCCAGCGGCAGCGTGCGCTCGACCCGGCGGCGCAGCGCGCCGGTCCAGCCTCCGCCCTCGGGCGAGACGGGGGCCGTCGGCTTCTCGACGAGCTGGTCAGTCATCCTCGTCACCGCCCCGGCCGGGGAACGGCAGCAGCAGCGCCGCGACGAAGACCAGCAGGATCAGCACGATCATGAGCAGGTTCGCGGCGGAGATCTGGATGAAGGACCAGCTCAGGTAGTGCCCCGGACCGTCGAGGTCGATCGGGGCGGCGGTGACGCGGGACGTCATCGGGCGCCTCCCGCGGAGGGCGCGCACGCGTGCGCGGGCGGGCGGGTCTCGCTCGTCATCGGCAAAGCTCCTTCTGGGAGCCCGGGCGCGGCGGTGTGGGTGGGCCGGCGTCTCGGGCGAAGCGCGGCGCGACCGCGGACAGACCAGTCCCGGCCGGCGGCCGCGCGCGGATGTGGGTAGGCCGCGGCGGCACTCCCCCGGCATCGCCTGAAAAGGCCCGAAGGCCTCCGGGGAATTCGGGGGAACACCCGAAAAAATACCCAGAAGGATAGAGTCCGTCAATAAATCAATGCACTGGCTTGCAACTTCTTAACATTTCGTTCGAGAGCCTATTCGCGGGATATCCGCGAGAGGTGCCGCTACCGGACCGAGGCCCCGACGTTCCGCTCGGCCCGCGCCCCGGCGCCGCGGGCCGCCTCGCGCACCGGCGCGATCCCCACCAGCGAGGCGTAGGTCACCGCGCCGATGGCCAGGTGCATCACCATCAGGACCGCGACCGCGTTCCCCGGCTGACCCAGGTACAGGATGTATACGTCAGGCAGCAGCAACACGAGCGTGACCAGCACCGCGAGCCGCAGGAACAGCCAGCGCGGGGCGGCGCACACCCGGGTGACGACGGGCCAGGCGACGCACGCGATCACCACGCCGACCACGGTGAGCTTGCCGTAGTCGGCGAACTTGAAGTGCGCGTAGTCCTTCGTCGCCGGCCACAGCGCCACGCCGAGCGCGACGAGCACCGCGTCGGCGATCAAGGAACCCGCGATCGCGACGACGGAGGCGATCAGCACCCGGATCGCCGACGGCTGCCTGTGCGCGGGTGCGAAATCGATCCTGACCCATGACATAACCCTCTTCACCATGGGCGGCATCCTAGCGATACCGACGGCCCCCTCGAATCATCCCGGGTAACGAGTCGGACCTGATTCCCCAGATGGAGGCGAAACACTCCGAGAGTCGAAATAATGACGAACATTTCACCTCTCGGCACAGCAGGCGCCGCAGGCCCGCCGGGGGCGGGGCCGGGGGTTGGCAGAAGTCGGCGGTTCTGTCGAAGCCTTGACAGAACCCGGTCGCATGCCAAGGTGTGTAACGTCCGTCTCCGATCGAGGGGATCACATGCAGCGCAGGGTCCAGCCGACCAGCGACGCCATCCGGGCGGGCAACCGCGCCCGGATCGTCGACATCCTGCGTCGCTCGGGCAGCGCGACGCGGGCGGAGCTGGTCACCGGCACCGGATTGTCGCGCGCCACGGTCTCCAGCCTGGTCGGCGAGCTCGCCGACCGCGGCCTCGTTTCAGAGTACGCACAGCCCGCCTCGGAGAGCGCCGGGCGGCCGCCTGCCCGCCTCGCGCTCAACCGGGCGGCGGGGTTGGCCATCGCGGTCGACGTCGGCGTCCGGCACGTGGCCGTGGCGGTCGGCGATCTCTCGCGCAGCGTGCTCGCCGAGCGCTGGGTCCCCGTGCCGTACGGCCACTCGGCCGAGAGCGGCATGCGCATCGTCACGCAGAGCATTGAGACGGCGCTCGTCGAGGCCGAGGCCGACCGCGATCAGATCGTCGGCGCGGCGATCAGCATCGCCGCGCCGATCGCGCCGGACAGCGGCCGCTTCCTCGTCCCCGGCGTGCTCCCGGGCTGGAACGGCCCCGAGCTCGCCGAGCAGGTCGGCCGGAGGTGGGGCATACCGACCACCGTGGAGAACGACGCCAACCTCGGCGCGCTCGGCGAGTCGGTCGCGGCGGCGCCGCACGGGAAGGATCTGCTCTACGTCAAGGTCGCCAGCCGGGTCGGTCTCGGCATCGCGTTCGGCTCCCGCATCTACCGCGGCCACGACGGGTACGCCGGCGAACTCGGCCACGTCACGGCGGATCCGGGCGGCCCGGCCTGCTGGTGCGGCCGCCGCGGCTGCCTGGAACTGTACGCCGGCGCCGAGGGCATGCTGGAACGGCTGGCGCGGCGCGGGATCCGCATCGACGACGTCAACGAACTGATAGAGCGTGCCGAGGCCGGCGACGCCGACGTCCTCGCCGTGGTCGGCGACGGCGCCCGGCGCCTCGCGCGCTCCCTCGGCGCCCTCGCGCTCGTGCTGAACCCGTCGGTGATAGCCCTCGGCGGCGAGCTCGCCGGCCTCGGTCCGCTGCTGCTCGACCCCGTCCGCGCCGAACTCGCGGCCGTGCCGTTCGGCGCGCCGGTCACCGTGCGGACCTCGGCGCTGGGCCCGCGGGCCTCGCTGATGGGCGCCCTGGCCCTCGTCCTGCACGAATCCAGCCGGTTCACGGATCAGTCCTGTGCGCCGGAATCCCCGGACTCCGGGCGCGCCGCGGTTGCCGCGGCGGCGTCCCGGCCGCTTCACCCCCAACCC
>NZ_JAGSOH010000080.1 GCF_018139625.1 Actinospica acidithermotolerans
GGGTGAGGCCGTGCGTGGGGCGGGCGCCGTTGCCCGTGGTGCGCATCATGCTGATTCTCCGTTCACCAGGGTTGTTGAGCTGCGAAAAAGCGCTTCCAGAACTCCAGCCGCGCGGGCGCGGCCAGCGGGACGGGCTGGAAATCGCCGCCGAGCTCCATGACCGAGGGGCGGTCGGGGCGGAAGGCGGGCCAGTGGGGAAGGCCGGGGCCGTTGGGGTCGCCGGTGGCGATGTAGTTGGCCCAGTAGCCGGTCATGCGTTCGGAGACGGCGCGGTCCTCGTCGCTCCACGCGGCGAGGGCCGGGTCGAGGTTGCCGAACACGTAGTCGATCTCCGAGCTGTGCGACGCGCGGCGCGGATCGGGGCCGTGGATCGGCGAGCGGTGCGTCCAGAAGTACGTGAACACGGGGCTTTCGGCGTGCCGGGACCAGTCCGTCGCCCACAGGAACGTCGAGATCCGGGCGTTGTCGCGTACGGCGGCGTTGCTCGAATGGGCGGCCTCGTCGTCGGTCGCGGCCGGGTAGAGCCGCAGGAACTCGTCGGCCAGGGCGCCGAACTTGCGCTCCGCGGCGGCGCGGAAAGAGTCGAGCGTGACGTGGACCGGCGGCATGCCCGGTCGCCGCGCCCTGCTGCTGGCCGCCCGGTAGGCCGCGAACGCGTTCTCCGGCACCGCGCCGCTCTCGTCGCGGTTGTTGCCAGCGAGGTAGCCGACGTCATTCTGCAGACCATTGATATATGTCTGGTCATATCCCTGCGGGATCACGTATCCGTCGACGACGGGCCGGAACAGCGGCGGTTTCGCGTCGCTGCCGGTCTCGACCTCGGTGTCGACGGCGTCTCCGTCAATGAGGCTCTGCCAGGGCAGCGCACGCAGCTGGGCCAGCGAGCGCGCCTTGCGCTGCTCCGCGTAGCGCGCACCGTGCGACTCGGCGTCGGCGCGCGTGCGGTACGAGGTGGACAGGTAGCGGAGTTCGAGGTCCCGCGAGTACCGGGCGTGGCTCTCGGCGATGGCCCGCTGGAACAGGCCCTTGGCGAGCGGCGACATCGCGAGGAAGTTCACCGAGCCCGCGCCCGCGGACTGGCCGGCGATCGTCACGCGTCCGGGGTCTCCCCCGAAGCCCGCGATGTTGCGCTGCACCCATTCGAGTGCCGCGATCTGGTCGAGCAGGCCGTAGTTGCCGGAGGCACGCTGCGGGGATTCCGCGCTCAACTCCTCCGTGGCGAGGAAGCCGAGTGCGCCGAGCCGATAGTTGAACGTGACCACGACCAGGCCCTTGCGCGCCAGGTTCACGCCGTCGTACCGGGGATTCGCCCCGGTGCCGACGCGGAACCCGCCGCCGTAGATCCAGACGAGGACAGGGCGCCTCTCGTCGGCGTGCTGCGCCCCGGTCCAGACGTTGAGGCTGAGGCAGTCCTCGCGCATCGGCAGGTCGACGCCCGCGATCTCGGGATTCGGCGCCTGCGGGCAGATCGGGCCGAAGCGGTGCGCGCGGCGCACCCCGGACCAGCGTTCGGGCGGTTGCGGCGGACGCCAGCGCAGTTCGCCGACCGGCGGTTGCGCGTAGGGGATGCCGCGGAAGACGGTGATCGAGCGGTCCCGGGCGGGTATGCCCTCGACCGGTCCCGACGCGGTTTCCACCGTGGTGAGCATGGTGAACGTACTCCTCGATCAGGGGTCGTGAGAGTCCTCGCGGCTCACGGCCCCGGTTTCGAGGGGCCGTCAGTGCGGGTCGTCGTCCGTGCGCAGGACGAGTGCGCCGCGGGCCGATGCGACGTGGTGCCGCATGGCCGCGACCGCCGCGTCCGGATTGCGGGTGATGATCGCGAACAGGACCGCCTGATGCTCCTCGTACGATCCGGGGCGCGGATGCAGTGCATGCACATTCCGGTACTGGCGCATCACGAGCGGGTAGTGCAGGGTGTCGAACACCCGGGTCAGGGCCTTCTGGTGCGCGGCGAGCTTCACCTGCTGGTGGAAGGACCGATTGCCGGCGGAGTAGCCGTCCTGGTCGCCGCGCGCCCTGCAGTCCTCCATCTCGGCGAGCGTCCGGCGCAGTCCTTCGATCTCCTCGTCGGTCGCACGCTCCGCGGCCTTGCCGGCGAGCGCGGACTCCAGCGTCGCCCGGGCCTCGAGGATGTCCGCCGCCTCCTCGACGGAGAAGCTGCGGGTGCGTACGCCGCGGTTGACCTCGCCGGTGACGTAGCCTTCCTGCGTCAGCCTGCCGAGCACCGTGCGCATCGTCGCCCGCGAGACGGTGAACATCCTGGTCAGGTCGGCCTCGGTGAGCCGGGTGCCGGGCGCGATGCTGCCGGAGAGCAGCAGCGAGCGCAGTCCCTCGTACGCCTGCTCGACCCGGGTCGAGACGGCGGCCGCGTCCAGGAGGTCCTCGTGGCCGTAGCCCGCCATGCGCGCTCCCCTTCATGGAGTTGATCACCGCGGCGTTCCGCGGTTAGAAAGGGAGGCTGCCTCCCGGGTGGCCGTTCGCGCAAGCCGCATCCGGCTCAGCCTCCCCGGTGGTACAGCTCGTGGTGCCGGCGCAGCAGGTCGACGCCGTAGTCGTTGCCGTTCGGGGTGCGCACGACGGTGTGGATGTGCAGCGGCAGCGGCTCCTCGTTGTCGAACATGACGCCGTGCTGATGCTCGAACTCGATGAGGATCACCGGGCTGTGCACGCGGTAGTAGAAGACATGCTCCGGATCGCCGATCCACGAGAAGTAGGTCTCGTCGGCGTGCGCCAGAACCTCGTCCCTGCGCACCCTGGCGTGACCGGGCGCCGCGCGGTCGATGTAGAGGCCGAGCAGCTGGTCGGATATCGCGCGCTGGGTCTCGGTCAGTTCGCCGAAGGGCAAGCCGGCGAATTCGAGCTCGAAATTGTCGCGGAACTGCCCGGCGAACAGGTCTCGCGGCATCGTGTCGGCGATCACGGCGAGCTTGCGCTGATCGTCGCCGAGACTGGCGAACAGGTCGCGGCCCACGGACTCCTCGCTGCGGAACGAGACCGTCCCCCGATATCTCCCCGACTCGGCGATCACCGGCTCGGCGCCGAGGAAGGTCGGGGTGAGCACCATCTGGCCGCCGATGAACGCGCAGTTCACGCACACGTGGTGGCCGTCGAGCTGCCAGCCCCACGGACCGTCGGATTCCGGCGTGCCGTAGATGCTGAACCAGTACATCCACTCGTTGAGCTGATCGGTCTCGCCGCGGATCTCGCCGATCGTGAGGTTCAAGCGCATCAGGTCGACGATCTGCCGGTAGCCCGCGTCGCTGAGGCTGCCGCGGATCACGGCGAGGGCACGGTGGCGTGCGGTGTCGTCGAGGTCTTCGAGGCACAGGCCATGACGCAGGAAGTAGCGCGCGCCGTTCGCCCACTGCCGCCGGGTGACGTCGTCCATCGGGAATCGTCCCTGCTCGCGCCGGTCGGGCGAAAGCGCGGCGAGATAGTCGCGGGCCGCCTGGCGGGTGCCGCTGGAATCGATGCCAGTCTCGCGCAAGGGGAACAGACCGGGCCGCACCCCGGCCGCACCGGCGATGCCGCGGAAGGGCTCGGCGGCCGCCTTGGCCCGCCACGCGATCTTCCTCGCGAGCTCCGGCGTGATCACCTCGGGCCGGCGCGCGTAATCGCCGACGCGAGGCCGAATGCCGGGCATCTGCCACTCGACGCTCACGCCGCCTCCCCGAAGATCGCTGCGGCCTTCTCGATCTCGCGCACGTCCGGCGGCGTGCGGACGAGTTCCTGTTCCAGCGAGTACCTGCCGGCGATCTCCAGGCAGGCGGCGAACGAATCCGTCCATCCGGCGTCCGGCAGCGCCGCCTTCAGCGCGTGGTAGAGCTCGATGACCGAGTCCGCATCCTGGCGCAGCACGTCGTCGCGGACGACGAGCGTGTGGTTGATCGGCGTGGTCCCGTGCCGTTCGACCCAGGCGCGTCCCGCGGCCTCGGCGTCCTCCACGAGCGGTACGAGCCCCTGGCCCTGGCCGCCGATCGCGCGCGGGCCGAGAACCGCCGCGTCCACCTGCCCGCCGCGCAGCAGCTCCGCCACGTTCGCGGCCGTGGACCGCCCGACGTTGCCGGGCTCGCGGTAGGAGGCGACGTGCGGCTCCTCCGTCGTCACCCAGGTGACCTGCGACGAGTCGACACCGTAGTCCTCGCGAAGGATGCCGCGCACCCACATGCCGGTCGTCTGGCTGTACGAGCGGACCCCGACGCGCCGCCCGGCGAGGTCGCCCGGCGCGAGCGGTGGAGCATCGGGCGATCGCGTCAACGACCGATGGTGCGTGCCGCCGATCATCACGACCGGGATCAGCGTGATCGGCACGCCGACCTCCCGCGCCTGGAGAAAGGTGGCCAGCGCCATCTCGCAGACATCGAACTCAAGGTTGCGCACCATCCGCGCGAAGGCCGAATACAGCGGCGTGACCTGCGGAAATCGCCACTCGGCACGCTGCTTGAGCGCGGCGGTGTGCGGATAGTCGCCGAGCAGGACGTTGAGCTTCGTCATCACACTTCCTCGCCTATCAGGCTTTTTCTTCGGTCTACGCGGCGGCGGCTTCGGCGGCCGGGACGTCCAGTTCGGACTTGAACAGGCTCCACAGGTCGTTGTAGATCTCCGCGAAATCGCTCGACTCGACGAGCGAGCCGATGTCGCGCGGCCGCTCGAAGGGCACCGGCAGCACGCGCCGGACCGTGCCGGGGCCGGCCGACATCACCACGACCTCGTCGGCGAGGTAGATCGCCTCGTTCAGGTCGTGCGTGACGAACACGAGCGTGCCGCGCTGCTCCGCCCAGATGTCGAGCAGGTCCTGCTGCAGCCTGAGCCGCGTGATCGCGTCGAGCGGCCCGAACGGCTCGTCCATCAGCACGATGGAGGGTTCATAGATCAGGGCCCTGGCGATGGAGCAGCGCTTCTGCATCCCGCCCGAGAGCTCGCGCGGATAGTGGTCCTCGAACCCGGTCAGGCCCACGAGCGCGATCCACCGGGCGATCCGCTCCTCGCGCTCGCTCTTCGGCACCTTGCGGAACTTCAGCGCCAGCCCGATGTTCGCCTTCACCGACAGCCACGGCAGCAGGTTCGCGTGCTGGGTCACGTACGCCGCCTCGGAGTTCACGCCCCCGATCGGCGCCCCGTTGAAGGCCACGTCGCCCTCGCTCGGCTTGAGCAGCCCGGCGGCGAGGTTCAGCAGCGTGCTCTTCCCGCAGCCGCTGGGCCCGATGACGGCGACGAACCTGCCGCGCCCGACGCTGAAGGACACATCCTGCACGGCGGGCCGCTCGACCCCCGCGAACCGCAGGGTCACGCGCTCGAAGCGAAGGGCGTCGGCGGGTTCGGGGGTCGCGGCGGGTTCGGCTGTCGCTGCGGCGGCGGCCGGTTCGGGGGCTTGCTGGGCGGTCGACATCGTCGTCTCCTGACAGCTGGTCATCAACTGACTGATTGTCATACAAGCTGTGGAGTGAACCTAACACTGCCTCCGCAACCGGACAAGGCTGCTCCGCAAAAACCTCAGCTCCGCGCGCTGCCCGCCCGAACCGGCGCGCCGAGATTGTCCGACGATCTGCGAGGATGGCGCGAACAGCCCATGGCTGCAGAATCGGAAACCTTAGGTTTCACCGCGGCGCCTCACGACGCGTCGGGCACCTCGAAGGCGATCTCGTCGTCCGCGTGGGCCACGAAATCGTCGACCATGCGGCGGAAGAGCACGGCGAGGGTCCCGATGTCCTCGGCCGGCCAGTCCGCCAGTGCCTGCTGCATGCCGAGGCAGCCGACGACGCGGATCCGCTCCACGGCGGCACGGCCGCGCGGGGTGAGCTCGACCAGCTGGGCCCGGCCGTCGTCCGGGTCGGGAACGCGGGTGACGTAGCCGGTGCGTTCGAGCTGCTGGACCTGGCGGGTGATGTGCGACGCCTCGACGGCGAGCCGGTTGGCCAGCTCGCCAGAGCGCACCGGTTCGTGCTCGGACAGACTGCGCAGCAGGGCCGCGGCCGAGCGATCGAGGTCGAGCCCGGCCACGGCCATCATCCGCTCGTGCTGGCGGGCGCGGCTCGCCAGGTACGCGATCTCCTTCAGCGCCGCCTCGATGCCGGCGACCTCGGCTGAGACTCCCGCGACCGGGCCTGCTGCGGCATCCACGACGTGGCCTCCCTGACCTGACCGAACCTGCGACCACGCCCCATCCTCCCCGGAATGCTTGCCTAACTCAAGCAAGCCTTTTGCTACACTTGCCTAACTCAAGCAACTTCTCGCGCCGAAGGAAACCCCGAAGGGATCCCGCTCATGCCGCAATCCGTCCTGCTGGTCCTCGACGTGCAGAGCCTCATCGTCGAGCGGTACGCGGACCCGGACTACCTGTCTCGGCTGGGCCGGGCGATCGACGCCGCCCGGCGGGCCGGCACACCGGTCTGGTACGCCCAGGTGGGCTTCCGCGCGGGCTTCCCGGAGGTCCACCCGCGCAACAAGATGTTCGGGGCCCTCGCCCGCGCCGCCGAGGACGGCCCTGCGCGTCAGCAGCCCCCGAACGAGATCCATCCGGCCGTCGCCCCGCACCCGCAGGACATCGTCGTGACCAAGCGGCGGGTGAGCGCGTTCTCCGGCAGCGATCTCGACATGCTCCTGCGTGCCGCCGGCGTCGACGAACTCGTACTCACCGGCATCGCCACCAGCGGCGTGATCCTCTCCACCCTCCGCCAGGCGGCCGACCTCGACTACGGGCTTACGGTGCTGTCCGACGCCTGCGCCGACGCCGACCCCGAGGTCCACCGCGTTCTGGTGGAGAAGGTCTTCCCGATGCAGGCCGACGTCGCGACCGTGGCCGACTGGGCCGCAGGGCTCTGATCTACCCCCGCGGACGCGCGGTCCCGGCGCGCCCCGGGCTAGACGGCAAGCTCCTGCTGCACCGGTCCGTCCGCGCTCGCGCCGGAATCTCCCGGCTCCGCCCCGGCGGCCTCGTCCGGGCGGGGCCAGGGCACCGCGCCCATCCGCTCGATCCCCGCGTTGAAGCGGCGCAGCAGCACGGCGAACTGCGCGATGTCAGCCTCCGGCCAATCGGCCATGACCGCGTCCAGCGAGCGGACGTTGAAGCTGCGGTCGTCGTCGAGCTTCTGCTGGCCCAGCGCCGTGATGCGGAACTTGCGGGCCAGCCCGCCGGCGGGGTCGGCGATGCGCTCCACCAGGCCCGCCTCCATGGCCGCCCTGGTCTGCCGGTTGACGGTGGAGACGTCGAGGTCGAAGGCCTCGCTGATCTCGCCGATCGACATCGGCCCCTGCAGCCGGATCCGGCTGAGCAGGATGTACGCGCTCTTGTCCATGGCCCGGCCCGGCACCCGGCCGTGGGAGGCCAGCCCGAAGCGACTGAGCAGCATCTGCTCGAACTCGACCTCTTCCGTGGCCCTGGCCATCTGCAACCGCCTCTCTCCGCTCCCTCCATTCCACCATCCACGGCACCCCGGCCGCGATTATGGCGTCTACATGTCTCATGTAGACTACACATTATATGCACTGTGCATATCACGTCCTTCGTCGAGGAGCCCTCCCTATGGCCACCACCGCGCCATCCACCACCGCGTCGCCGCCGGCCCGAGCGGGCGCCATCGTCGCCACGCTCGCCTTCGCCGGCACCGTGGCGGCGATCATGCAGACACTGGTGACCCCGCTCATCGGCGACCTGCCGACGATGCTGCACACCACCTCGGCCAACGCGACGTGGGTGATCACGGGCACCCTGCTGGCGGCAGCCGTGTGCACGCCGATCTCCGGCCGGCTCGGCGACATGTTCGGCAAGCGCCGGATGCTGCTGATCTGCCTGATCCCGCTGCTCATCGGGTCGATCGTGTGCGCCCTGTCGTCCTCCGTCCTGGTGATGATCATCGGCCGCGGCCTGCAGGGCATGGGGATGGGCATGGTCCCGCTGGGCGTGTCGCTGCTGCGCGACGTCGTTCCGGCGGAAAAGCTGTCCGGCGCCATCGCCCTGGTCAGCGCCTCCATGGGCATCGGCGGCGCCCTCGGCCTGCCGATCTCCGCCGCCGTGGCCCAGTACGCCAACTGGCGTGTGCTGTTCTGGGGCTCCGCCGTCCTGGCCCTGATCATCGGCGCGCTCGTCACGACCCTGATCCCGCACACCCCCGCCGACGAGGGCGACCACCAGAGGTTCGACCTGCTCGGCGGCCTCGCCCTCGGCGCCGCCCTCGTCTGCCTGCTGCTGCCCATCACCAAGGGCTCCGAATGGGGCTGGACCAGCGCCACCACCCTCGGCCTGTTCGCCGCCGCCGTGGTCCTGCTGCTCGGCTGGGGCGTCTGGGAACTGCGCAACTCCGCGCCGCTCGTGGACCTGCGCACCACGGCCAGGCCGCGCGTGCTGACGACGAACATCGCCTCGATCTTCGTCGGCGTCGGCATGTACTCCAGCCTGCTGATCATGCCTCAGCTGCTGCAGTTCCCCACCGCCACCGGCTACGGCCTCGGCCAGTCCCTGCTGGCCTCCGGACTGTGGATGGCCCCCGGCGGCCTCATGATGATGCTGGTCTCCCCGCTCGGCGGAAAGCTCACCAACGCCAGGGGCCCGAAGTTCACCCTCGTCTGCGGCGTCCTCGTGCAGGCCGCGGGCTACGCGCTCTCGCTCGGCCTGATGAGCCACGCCTGGAGCATCATGGTCGCGATCATGGTCATCAACTCCGGCACCGGCCTCGCCTACGGCGCCATGCCCGCGCTGATCATGAGCTCCGTCCCGCTGCACGAGACCGCCGCGGCCAACTCCTTCAACACCCTCATGCGCTCTCTCGGCACCTCCATCGGCTCCGCCGTCGTCGGCGTCGTCCTCGCCCAGATGACCGTGAACCTCGGCGGCACCGTCGTCACCTCAGAGAACGGCTTCCGCACCGGCCTCGCCGTCGGCGGCGGCGTCGCCCTCCTCGCCGCGGCCATCGCCGCCCTCATCCCCGCGGCCCGCGCCGCCCGGATCCCGGGCCAGGTCCCGGCACAGGAAGTCGCCACCGCTTCGGCAGAAGCCTGACCCCTGCGGTGGCGCCGCCGTACTCCGGCGGTGGCCGCCGGCCGATCACGAGCCCGGGCCGAGATCTCGCTCGCACGGCGCGAATGCGCGGGGCCGTCCCGCCTTGCGGCTGGACGGCCCCTGAAACGCTCCCAGGCTCGGCCTGTCGGTTATCTTCCGCAGCGCGCCTACTGGGTCGGCACGTCCGGGGAGCCGAGGCAGGTGTTCGCCGGGGTGATGGATCCGAGCGGCTGGTCGGCGCTGTCGTTCGGCACAGTGCCGGCCATTGCGTACTGGGCGAACTGCTCCGACATCGCCCGCGTCGCCGCATCGTTGCTGCCATCGGCCCCTTCGAACACGCCGCCGGCGCCGTTCTGGAGCGGCACCGCGGCGTATCCGAACGGTGTGTGGCCCATAGCCTCGCCGGCCGGGTTCGTCCAGCCGCAGGCGTTGTGGAACAGCGCGTTGCTCGCCGCCGTGCCGACCGCGATCACCAAGTCGGATCCGCTCGCGGCATCCGTCCACGCGGTCTCGAAGTCGCCGGTCAGGTTGCTCGCGGGCAGGGCGAGTTCCTGCGCCTCAGCCTGAGCGATCGCCATGCTGTCGGCGTCCGCCGCGTAGAGCACGACTGGCGTCGCGATGGAGGAGCCGTTGCTGACCAGGAGGAACGTCTCCGTGACCTGCTGTCCGTTCGCGCTCGCGGTGATGGGCACGGCGTACCGCCCGGATGCGAGCGATGCGGCGCCCGTGACGTGCAGCGAGACGGTCGCCTGGCTGTTCCCGGACAGCACGGCGATACCCGACGACGGCGAGACGGTGACCCCGGCGGGCGGCTCGGCCCGCCAGTGCACGGCCGAAAGCCGCGGGCCGGCCTGGATGGTCAGCTGCGTCGTGCCGCCGTCGCCGCCCGGTGAGACGGAGACCGCGGCGGGCTCGTCGGTGATCGTGGCCTGACCGCCGGCCGACGCGTCCGCGTCCCCGGCCACCGCGGCGTCGACGACGTCGCTGTCGAGCTGGAGGGTGTCCCCTCCCCAGGTCTCGTAGTGGTCTCCGTAGTACTGGTGCATGATCGCACCCTGCCAGTCGGCTTGCGGCGCGTAGGGGTTGACCAGCACGGGGTTGCCGTTCCAGTCGGCGAACCAGACGTCGTCCGGGCTCTGATAGGCGCTATTCGTGTACTGCGATGCGAGGTCTGCGATTCCGGTCGCGGCACTCGAGTACACGCCGGAGAGGTAGCCCGCGGCGTGCAGTCCGGCCGTCCAGCCGCCGAGGAAGGTCAGCGTCGCCTGGCTGCATCCGGCGGCGGCCGTGCTGTAGCTCTCCATGTCGTAGTAGATCGGCGTGCCCTGGCCGTAGCCGAACTGCTGAGCCGCCGCGACCGCGCTCGCCGCCTCGGCCTCGCCCTGCGCCGCCGCGTTGGCCGGGTCGATCACCGTCGTGTTCGTCAACTGCGTGCACGACGCCTGCGGACCGACCCAGATCGGAATGAACTTCCAGCCCTCGGCCGCCACCTGACCGACCCACCCCGGCGTGAAGTCGCCGTAGGTGCACGCCCAGTTCGCGCCGCCGAGGTACGTGCTGATCACGCGGTAGGGCGAGGCGAGCCAGTCCTTCATCGTCGCGGCCGACGGCACGGTGCACGTGTCGATGCCGAGCCCCTGCCCCTGCACTGCCGAGAGGCCCGAGGAGGTGGCCGCCTTCTTCACCGGCGTCGCGGAGCCGGAGCCCGCCACCTGTCCCGCCACCTGTCCCGATGCGGACGCCGAGGACGTGCCCGCCGTGGCCTGCGGGGAGCTGACGACCGGAGCCTTGGCGGCGGTCTTCGCGGTCATCCGCGCCCCCGACAGGATCGCCCGGATGCCCGCCTCGTCGGTGCCGTAGGACGCGGTCACCTGCACGCCCGGTCCCGGAGCCGTGAACTGCACCGTGTGGACCGTCGCCTCATCCGCGCTCAGCGCGCCCGAGAAGGAGGCGGTGTCCGGCCCGAGTTCCACCGCGCCGGCGGAAACCGACGACGGCTCGGGCTGCACGAGCACGGCCTCGGTGCGCCCGTACGCGCGGGTCGGGCAATGCTGATCGGCCCCCGGCGTGCCGAGGTAGACCGCGTGCCGGTTGAACAGCACGCACCGGGTCGGATCGGCCGCGAGATCGTAGACCGGCCAGGACGCCGGAACCTGGATCTCGTAACCGTGATAGTTGATGGTCTGATATACCGCGCTGGATGATGCCGCGGACGCGGTGGGAATCCCCGCGAATCCGAGCATTGCCATCACAGCGCCCCCGACTGCAATTTTTCGCAACACCGCCGGACCATACCAACGCCGTCCTGCGGCAGACAAGACTTCCGAGGGCACATCATGCCAGCCCTCTGTGATGCCTGCGCAATGTGAACTCCGGGAAGCTCTTCACCGCTTCCCGCGTTTATCACCAGGTGGGCACAGGTCGGTCCTCAAGGACAGCTGTAGACGAACGATGCGACCGCCGAAGCCGCTCCGGGGGACTCCACATCGATCGTCGCGACGGCGCGGGTGCTGCCGTGGCCGGAAAACGCCCAGCGCAGCACGACATCGGTCTGCTTCGTACCGTCCCCGACGGACTGCCGGAGATCACCGGAGACGGTCCCGTCGCTGCGCACCCAGCGGTAGACGATCGTTCCCGCAGTGCCGTTCGTGTGCAGGCTGGCGGTCACCACCTCGGTCGAGTCGCAGCCGATCGACGCGGTTCCGGCCGACGCGGTCACGCCCGAGACCTCGAGCCGGCCGCCGACGCGCTGCCACAGCAGCAGAGCAATGACACCGACGAGCACGAGCAGCGGCATGAGCCAGCCGCGCAACAGCGCCCGACGCCGCTTCTTCGGCGCGGCACCGTGCCAGGCCGCCGCCGTCGCCGGATCGATCCGCGACGCGCCCGATCCGGCCAGGGCCGCGGCGGGACCCGGGCCGATCCGCCGATACCCCTGTGCCGCAAGGGGGTTGGCCGCACCGGCTCGCGGCGCCTCAGTGGCCTGCGGGTAATCGGCCTGCGGCAGGTCAGCCCGCGGCAGGTCAGCCCGCGACGGGTCGGCCTGCGACAGGTCGGCCTGCGTGGGCATGAGCAGCGTGCCGTGCGCTGGCTCCGCGGCCAACGCCTGGGTGGCCGCGGGCTCCGCGGAGACGTCAACAACCACCGTGGCGGCCACCACATCGGCACCAGCCTCAACCGCCACCGTGGCCACCACATCGGCAGCAGCATCGACCGCCACCGTGGCAACCACATCGGTAGCAGCAGCATTGACCGCCACCGTGGCCACCACATCGGCCGACACATCGCGCACCGTCGGCACGATCGCGGCGGTCAGCACCTCAGCACCGTCGGCGGGGTGCTGCTTCTCGTTCCCGGTCATTGGATCTCGCAATTCGGTCCGTACAGCGTTTCGGAGGACCCGTTGCCCGAGGCGGCCGCCGGATCGGTCGTGACCTCGACGCCCCAGTAGGCAGGCGGCGCGTTGCTGAAGTCGTGCATCTCGGTCGCTTTCACGCTCGTCTGGCCCTGAGCCAGGGAGACCACCGTCGGCGTGCCGTCGGCGGTGTGCGCGCCGGAGGACGACGGGCTGGAGAACCAGGTGAACGTCAGCGTCCCCGAGGCCTTTCCATCGCTCGTGACCTGGACGGTCGCGTACGCACCGGTGAGTCCCTGGCAACCGAGGACGGTGATCTGGACCGAGTCGACGGTCAGCGACGGCGGCGGCGCGGCGGTCGTCGAGTGCTGCGTCGGCGGGGTGGAGGACGCCGAGGTCGCGGCGGATGTCGTCGCCGTGCCCGTGCCGGTCGACGGTTGCGTGGTCGACTGCCCGCCGCTCTGCTTCGGTGCCGTGCTCCCGGCGCTGGCCGTGCTCGTCTGGCTCGATGCCGCGGTGGCGGTCGGCGTGGCCGACGCGGCTGCGGCCGGGAGTGCGGCCGGACCTGTCGGTGTCGGGCCGCCTGCGGTCACGGTCGTGGCGATCTGGACCGTGGCGCCGGCGGACACCGACGCGGCGGGCTTGGTGAGCAGCGAGATCAGCAGCGCCACGACGAGGATGCCGACGGTCGCGGCCACCGGACCGCGGGCCCTGCGCATCTGGGAGCGGCCGGTCGGCCCCGCTCCGAGGTTCGTGAGCGCGAAGTCGGTGGCGGCCTCGGCCGGCGGCGCCTGCGCGCCGCGCAGCAGCAGCAGCGGCAGGGCCGCGACGACGGTGGCCAGCTTGCGCTGGCCGCGTTCCTCCCAGTCCTCGCCGTACGCGGCGCGCGCGATCTCCTCCAGCTCCGCGACGAATTCCGCCGCGCTGGACGGCCGCTCCTCCGGCGCCTTCGCCAGCCCCGCGCGGACCAGCGGCCGTAGCGGCTCCGGCGCCAGCTCGTCCGGGATCGGCGCCTCGTTGTGCTGGGCCATCAGCTCGATCACGGTGGTGCCGGAATACGGCCGGGCTCCGGTGACGCACTCGAAGAACGTCGCAGTGGCCGCGTACACGTCGGACGCGGCCGAGGCCGGACCCTTGCTGAAGCGCTCAGGCGCCATGTAGACCGGCGTGCCGGCCGCCGCCGGCGTGGCTCCGAAGCGGCTCGCCAGACCGAAATCGACCAGCTTCGAGGCGCCTTCCGGCGTGACCAGCACGTTGTCCGGCTTGTAGTCGCGGTGCACGACCCCGGCCTCGTGCGCGGCGGCCAGCCCGAGCAGCGAGCCCTTCAGGACCGCCAGCGCCGCCTCGGGGCCGGTCGCCCCCTCCTCACGCAAGAGGACGCGCAGCGTCACGCCCTCGACCAGCTCCATCACGATCGCCGACCCGGCCGGCCCCTCGACGTACTCGTACAAGGCGGTGATGTTCGGCGACCGCAGAGTACTGAGGATGCGTGCCTCCTCGGCGAATCCGCCGTCGATGCCCGCCAGCGCCGCCGATCTCGTGTCGAGGTACTTGATCGCCACCGCGGCACCGGACTCGATGTGCCTGGCCAGCACCACCCGCCCGGTCGCCCCGGCTCCCAGCGGACGCTCGTGCTCGTAACCGGGCACCACCCAGTCCCCGGCCGCCCCAGGCGGACTCTCCCCCACGTCGTTTCACGACTCCTCGGCAGATCATGACGAGGTTCCCGGCGCACTCCCCGCGCGCCGGGAACCAACCCGCGTGCCACGGGGCCGAAGCATTCCATCAGCGATCGCGCGCGGACGCCTGAGTAATCGCTACTCAGTCCGGAGCCGCCGCATTTCGCCACTGCCGGCCTTCCGCTTCGGCCGCGGGGAATTCAGCCGCCGAGCTTGACGGCGCTGGCGGGCATCGACGGCGGATTCGCCGAGGACGCGCGCATCCTCAGTACTCTGCGGCCGAAACATGCGCTTGACGGCCGCTGCATCTGACGACCGCAACGTCTGCTTGACGACCGCTACATCTCCTTCTCCCACCAGCCGCGGGTGTCGACGTCCGCGGTGTCCGCCAGCGCCTCCAGTTCCGCGATCTCCTTGTCGGCGAGCTCGAGGCCGCGGGCTCGGAGCAGCCCGTCGACGTGATTCGCCTTCGTGACACCGACGATCGGGGTGGTTCCCTTGGCCATGGCCCAGGCGGTGGCGACATCGGCGGCGGAGGCGCCGCGGTCCTCGCCGATCGCCGCCATCCTGTCCGTGAGCGCCTGCAGCCGGGGAAGGATGGCGTTGTACGCGGTCGCCCGGGTGCTGCCCTCGGGCAGCGGATTGGCCGGGCTGTACCTGCCGGTCAGCGCTCCCTGTTCGAGGACCATGTAGGAGAAGAACCGCACCTCGTGCTCGCGGCAGTACTCGAGGATGCCCGCGCGCTCGGAGCCGCGGTACAGAAGGCTGTAGTGGTTCTGGACCGCCTCCACCCGGAAGCCGGCCTCGCCGAGGATCCGGTCGGCGAGAGCGATCTCCTCCATGTTGTGGTTCGAGACGCCGACATGCTTTATCTTGCCGCTCTCCAGTAGCGGGATCAGGGACGGCGTCCAACGTGCCACGTCGGAAGGATTGTGGATCCAGTACAGATCCACATAGTCCGTACCCATGCGGTTCAGGCTCTGCTCCAGCATGTCCGCGACCGGATCGTCGCCGTCGCCCGCCAACTGCGGGGTGAACTTCGTCGACAGCTGGTACTCGCTGCGGTCATAGCCGCTCAGGGACTGAGCGAGGACCGACTCCGAGCGGCCCATCCCGTACGCCAAGGCGGTGTCCCACAGGGTGAACCCGTTCGACTGCGCCTTCTCGACGACCTCGCGTAGACCGGACGCGCTCAGCCGGCTGCCGAAGTAGCCGTCGCCCGCCTCTCCGCTGTCTCCCCAGGCCCACGTGCCCAACGCCACCGCCGGCACGTTCAGCGCCTTGCTCGTCATGTCCTGCCTCCGTTGATTGTTCTCGCGATCGTGTCGGAACGATCGATACCCAGCAGACCGCGGTCGCCGCCGCCGGAGAAGGTCGCGCCTATGGGGGTACAACTTCAACCCCCTTCGCGCCCTGACCAGCGACTACCATGAAAGGCATGGACCGATTGCCCGGAAACCGCGGCGATATCCGGGATTTCCTGGCCAGCCGGCGCGCCAAGATCACTCCGGCGCAGGCCGGACTGCCGACCAGCGCCCGCCGCCGGGTCCCCGGGCTGCGGCGCGAGGAGGTCGCCGTCCTCGCCGGCGTGAGCACGGAGTGGTACACGCGGCTGGAGAAGGGCCACATCGGCGGCGTGTCCGAGGACGTGCTCGACGCGGTCGCCCGCGCCCTGCGACTGGACGACGACGAGCGCACCTACCTGTTCGACCTGGCCAGGTCGTCGCGGCAGGAGAGCCGCGCGCCGTCGCGTTCGCGTCGCCGGGACGTCGAGGTCCCGCCCCGCGTCCGCTGGCTGCTCGAGTCCATGACGACGTCCTCGGCATTCGTCCGCAACGGCCGGACGGACATCGTGGCCGGCAACGCCCTGGCCAGAGCCGTGTTCGCGCCGATGTTCGGCAGCTCCACCGTCGACGGGCACGGCCGTCCCAACCTCGCCCGCTACATCTTCCTCGACCCGGGTGCCCGCGATTTCTTCGTCGACTGGGAAGCCGCCGGCATCGCCACCGCCGCCCTGCTGCGCGCCGAGGTCGGGCGCGAGCCCCGTGACCGGGCACTGCGCGAACTCGTCGGCGAGTTGTCCACCCTCAGCCCCGAGTTCCGCGGCCGATGGGCCGCGCACGACGTCCTGATGCGCCACGACGGCGTCAAGCGGCTCCAGCACCCCGAGGTCGGCCACCTGGAACTGACCTTCCAATCCCTCGACCTGCCGCTGCCGGGCCGAGCCGTGCACGAACTGATCGTCTACACTGCCGAGCCCGGTACCCCATCCGAAGACCGGCTCAAACTCCTCACGAGCTGGGCGGCAACGCAACGACCGCAAAGCCACGCGGACGCCGTCTAGTTCTAGCTACCGAGGTTTGGTTCGGCGCATGTCCGGCGGTGCGCGGGGCACCCGGCGGCATGTTCATGCTCCGACCTCCGGGCGTTTATGCAGCGCAGGGCGATACGTTTCTGCTGATCTCCGCGTTGCGCCGGGAGGGGCTCGTGCCGGGCGCGCAGGTGCTCGATGTGGGGACCGGTAGCGGGGCGCTGGCGGTCGCGGCCGCTCAGCTCGGAGCCTCGGTGACGGCGGTGGACGTCTCGCGGCGCGCGCTGTTTGCGGCGTGGGCGAACGGGGCGTTGCGCGGCAAGCGCATCGCCGTGCGGGTCGGGTCGCTGCTCGAACCTGTGCGGGACCGTCGTTTCGACCTGGTGCTTTCCAATCCGCCTTACGTCCCGTGCCCAGGCCGAGGGCTGCCGGCGCACGGCGCGGCGCGCGCGTGGGACGCCGGACCGCGGGGACGTGCGCTGCTCGACCGGCTGTGCCGGGACGCGCCGCGTGTCCTCAACCCGGGCGGGGCCGTGCTGCTCGTGCACTCGGCGTTGTGCGGGACGGAGGCGACGTGCGCCGCGCTGGAGCGCTCCGGCCTGAAGACCCAGGTCGTGGCGCGCATGACCCAGCCATTCGGACCGGTCATGCGGGCGCGGGCGCGGTGGTTCGAGCGGCAGGGGCTGATCGACGTCGGGGAGCGGGAGGAGGAACTGGTGGTGGTGCGCGGTGAGCGACCCAGGTGACGGGCCGGAGCACGACGGGCGGCGCCAGACTTCGGTGAGCGACCCGGGTGCCGGCGCGGTGAGCGACCCGGGTGCCGGGTCGGCGCGCCGCGAGCGGTGCCGGGTTGTGATGCCTGGCGCGATCGGTCCCGTCCTCGTGCAGGGTCCGGTGGAGGTGGTGCTCGACGACGGTACGATCCGGTCGAGCGATCGGCCGGTGGTGGCGTTGTGCGCGTGCGGCCGAAGCGGGAGCTATCCGTTCTGTGACACGAGCCATCGTCGTCGCTCGCGCCCACGGCGTGGTTCAGACGACGGCGACTCACGTCCACGCCGCGGATCAGCGAGCGGCGACCAGGGCCCCGGGGCTGTCGGTGAGCGGGATACGCAGTGAGCTGTGATGTTGCCGCCAGCACTCGACGGCGTGTTCGCCGAGTTTGTCGTCCGCCCGCACACTCGCTGCGAGACCGAACGCGATGTCCTCTTCGAGGTGCGGCTCGTCCTCGAGCAGCGCGCCGATGACCTCCCGGCGCACGAGCTGTTCGTGGACGGCGTCGGCTTCGACGTGCTCTCGGTAGAAGTCCGTGCCGTCGGCGGACGCGCCGAGTCGGGTCAGTGCTTCGGCGAGCCGGCGGGCGCCCGGCGAGGAGGTGATCTCGACGGCGGCGAACTGGCCGATGAGGGCACCTCGGTGCTCGCGGTGCAGACCGAAGAGCGACATCAGATTGACTGCGGCTAGCGCCTCGGCGGGCGCCGCCGCCACATATGCGCCGTACGTAGCATCCAGGCCCATGTCGCGCATCATGGTGGCGAACAGCAGCGAGTGCGTGCGCTGCGGATTTCCGCCTCCGTACTCGTCGTACTCGATCGCCAGATATGCCGCCTGGGCCCGGCCGTGCAGCCGTGGAATGACCCACGCCTGCGGATCGGCCTCCTTCAGGTGGTAGAGCGAGCGTTGCGCAAGGTACTCGCGGGCCTGCCAGCGTTCGCCTTTCTCCAGCAGGTAGTGGGAGGGTCCGCTTCCGGTTGGCGGTTCGACGAGCAGTTCCTCGAGCTGGTCTTCGAGCGCGGGTACCTGGCCCAGTTCTTCGCGCACGGCGGCGAGGAAGCAGTGCTCGAGTCGGGCGCGCAAGGCCAGGAGAGAAGGGTCCCACTCCCAGCGCGGTGCGACGCCCTCGAAGCCGCGGTAGTGCAGTTCGTAGCAGATGTAGAGCGCCAGCTGGTGGTCTTCGCCGCGCGGATCACCGGCGTCGGCCAATCGCGGCGAGATCGGTGTTCCGTCCGGCGGGGAGGTGAGCCGATCGACGACCACGGCGCTGACGGGGCCGCGCGGCGGAGGCAGCAGCGGGGTTCGGGTGTCGGTGATGCCCATCGTTCGCCTCCTCAGTTCAGGGCGGGACTCGGTCCGGGTCGGCTCGGTCCGGGTCCGGCGCGCAGTTCCAGGACACAGCACTTGGGACCGCCGCCCGCCTTCAGCAGTTCGCCGAGCTCGACCGGGACCGGCTGGTATCCGCGCTCGGCGAGGCGGCCGGCCAGGCGGGAGGCCGCGGCCGGCAGGACGACGTGGTACCCGTCGCTGATCGCGTTCAATCCGAAGACGGCGGCATCCTCGTCGTCGGCCTCGATGGCGTCGGGGAACAGGTCGCGCAGCCGGTTCAGGCTCTCGGCGCAGAACGCCCCGGGCAGGTACATGATCTCGCGGCCGTCGAGCACCGCGAGCGCCGTGTCCAGGTGGTAGTAGCGGGGATCCACCAGCCTCAGGGCGACCACGGGCCGGCCGAAGTAGCCGCCCGTCTCCGGGTGCGAGCCCGGATCGCTGCGCGGCCCATGACCGGCCAGGATGACCCCGCCGGCGAGCAGATGGTCGCCCTCGCCCTCGTTCGCCTCCCCGGCTCGGCGCACCGGCCGGTAGCCCCGCAGCCGGAACCAGCGCTCGAACGCGGCGGACTCGCCGGCCCGTTCGCGGTGGCGGAAGCTCGCCACGAGCACCCGGCCGTCGATCACGGTCGCGGCGTTCGCGGTGAAGACCATGTCCGGCAGTCCCGGCCGGGGCGGCGCCAGCTCGACCCGATGCCCGAGTCCGCGCAGCACGTCCCGCAGGGCGGTGCACTGCGCCTGGGCGAGCGGCGTGTCCACCGGACGCCCCGGCTCCATCCACGGGTTGATCGAGTAGTCCACGGTGAAGTGGTCCGGCGGGCACATCAGGTAGGAACGGGGGCGGGCGACCCGCCCCACGGTGTGGGCGGCCATGCTTTCTCCTGACTCCGGGCGCCGACCCGGATCCGCGGCGTGCGGCGTATCCAGCGGACCGGCGGGTACCCGGCCGCTTCCGGATCACACGCGGAGGGCGGCGACGGCCGCTCGTTCCCGGAGGAAGGGGTGGAGCTGCGATGCAACTGGCCTGGGTGCTCGACTGCCGCGACCCGAGGCGGCTGGCCCCGTTCTGGGCCACCGTGCTCGGCTACCGCGCCGGCCCGTTCAAGCCCCCGTACCTCACCCTGACGGACCCGGCCGGGCGTCGCCCGGACCTGCTGCTGCAGCGCGTGCCCGAGAAGAAGTCGGGCAAGAACCGGATGCACCTGGACCTGCGGGTGGCCAGCCTGGAGGAGCCGCTGGAACGGTGCCTGGAGGCGGGCGCCCTCGTGCTGCGCGGGCCGTTCGACGACGACGGCTGGCTCACGACCGTCCTCGCCGATCCGGAGGGCAACGAACTGTGTCTGCTCGTTCCCCCGGAAGGGCCGGAGCGCGACGCGGTTCTCGATCCGGAGTAGGAGGCGCCGCGCTTGCGCCGGGCGAGGTTTCACGCCGCGGCTCCTCATGGCCGTCTGCGCCGGTGGGGTCCGCTGCGAACGGACTCCGAGGGCTGGCGCGCTGGCCACGGCACGTCGGAAGTACTCCGAGCCGGGCCGGGGCCGGGCGGATGTCCGGCCCCGGCCCGTGTTCGCCGGCCTCAGTCTTCCGCGTGGGTCGGCGCGCGGCTCGCGGCGATCTTCTCGACGAGCCCCGGCGCGGCCGCTCCGGCGAGGGTCGCCGTCGCGCAGGAGGCGCCGACGATGCCCCAGGCGACCGGCCCGAGCGGCGTGCAGCCGAAGAAGCGGCTGACGCCCGGCGTCTCCACGACGGCCACCAGCGCCACGGCCGAACCGAGACAGGTGGCCGCGACGAGCGGGCTGCGGCGTCCGGCGAGCAGGGTCTGGCCGAGCTGGGTGCCGACGAGCGCGGCCAGCGCCATCGTCGAGGCGCGGCGCTCGCGGCCGACGGTCCGCCCGGCCTGCCAGGCGAGCAGCGCGCCGAGCGCGGTGGCGCCGCCGCGCACGGCGAGGTCGCGGCCGAGTTCCGGGCCCCAGACGCGGCCGACCGGCGCGTCGGCCCGCTCTCCGTCCTGCGGGCGCTCGGGGGCCAGCGCGACGGCGAGGGCGGGCAGCATGTCCGTCATCATGTTCACGAGCAGGAACTGCCGGGTGCCGAGCGGCGCCTGGCCGCCGATCGCGGTGCCCAGCACGGTGAAGGCGATCTCGCCGGCGTTCCCGCCCACCAGGATGCCCACGGCCGCGCGCACCCGTCGCCACAGCGCCCGGCCCTCCTCGATCGCGTCGAGCAGCCGCAGCGGCTCGGGCTCGGTCAGGACGAGGTCCGCGGCGTTGCGCGCCGGCACGCTGCCGGTGCCGGCCAGCGCGATGCCCACGTCGGCCGCGCGGATCGCGGCCGCGTCGTTGCTGCCGTCGCCCGCCATCGCGACCACGCGGCCGGTGCTCTGCAGCGCCTGGACGATGCGCACCTTGTGCTGCGGGGAGACCCGGGCGAACACGGTGGTCTCGGCGATGCGCCTGTCCCGTCCGGCCTTCGAGAGCCGGTCGAGTTCGGCGCCGGTGAGCACGCGGTCGGCGTCCGGGATGCCGAGCCCGCGCGCGACCGCGACCGCCGTGCGGGGATGGTCGCCGGTGATCATGACCGGGCGGACGCCGGCGGCCGTGAGACGTTCGACGGTCTCGCCCGCTCCGGCGCGCGGAGTGTCGGCGAGCGCGACGAAGCCGAGCAGGGTGAGTTCTCCGACCAGGCCGGGCAGCCCCTCGCGGGTCGCGGCGGCCTCCGGGACCGCGCGCTCGGCCACGGCGAGCACCCGCAATCCGTCGTCGGCGAGCCGCTTGAGGGTGTCCGCGGCGGTACGGCGGCGCGCGGCGTTCAGCGGGCTCGTCCCGTCGTCCGTGGCCACGGAGACACAGCGTTCGAGCAAACCCTCGGGAGCGCCCTTGACGATCAGGGTCCGGCTGCCGTCGCGGTCGCCGAGCGCGGCCGAGTAGCCCCGGTTGCTCTCGAACGGCAGGTCGGCCACCGGTACCCAGGACTCTGACTCCGGGTCTTCGATCTCGCGCGCGGCCTTGACGATCGCGCTGTCCGTGGCGTGCACGTCCGCGTCGGGGCAGGCCCGCGCGGCGTCCCGCAGGAATCTGCGGCCCCGCTCGTCGTCGGGGGCGAAGTCCCGGTCGAACGCCGCGGAGCGGTTGACCGACAGGCGCCCCTCGGTGAGTGTTCCCGTCTTGTCGAAGCACAGGGTGTCTACCCGGCCCAGCGCCTCCAGGGTGCTGGCGGATCGCACCAGGACGCCGTGCCGGGAGAGCCGGCGGGCCGCGCCGAGCTGGGCCACGGTCGCGACCAGCGGCAGCCCCTCGGGCACCGCGGCCACCGCGATGGCGACGCCGGACGCCAGCGCGCGCCGGAAAGGCACCCCGCGCGCCGCGGCCAGCGCGGTCACCGCCACGCCGCCGATTCCGGTGGCGGGCAAGGCGATCCGGGTCAGTTCCGTCAGCCGCGCCTGGATTCCGGCGCGCGAGGGAGACGAGGCTCCGGCGACCGCCGCCGCGCGTCCGGCCTCGGTGTCCGGGCCGACGGCGGTGACGACCGCGTACGCGGTGCCGGCGAGCACGGTGCAGCCCTCGTACACCATGCAGGCTCGCTCGGGCAGGTCGGCGCCCGGCGTCGCATCGAGGGACTTCGCGACGGGCAGCGATTCGCCGGTGAGCGCGGACTCGTCCATCTCGAGCCCGTCGGCCGACAGAAGCCTGCCGTCGGCGGGCACGATGTCGCCGGCCCGCAGGGCGATCACGTCGCCGGGCCGTAGCTGATCGGCCGTCACCGTGCGCGTCGAGGCCTTGCCTTCCGGCACGGGCCAGCGGGTGAGCCGCGCGCGCCGACGCTCGCCGAGGAGCAGGCCGCGCATCGCGCGCCGGGCGCGGAGCCGCTGCCCGGCGCTGATGACCGCGTTGCCGCCCATGACGCCGGTGACCAGGGCCGCGTCGACGCTGGAGCCGACCACGGCGGAGGCGGCGGCGCCGAGGGCCAGGACGGGGGTGAGCGGGTCGCGCAGTTCCTCGACCACCGCGCCCCCGAACGAGGCGAGACCCCGGACCGGGTCGATCACGACGTGCCGCACGGGCGGCGTGGCCGCCAGCCGTCGACCGGCTCCGCGCGCCAGGCGCAGCGCGACGGGCGGTCGGGACAGCGCTTCGCGTCGCCGCTGTTCTGCACGTCGTTCGCGCAGCCGCTTGAAGGCCTCGTCAGCGGAAAGCGCGTGCCACGCGGTGTGGTCGGTCGGCCGCGGGGCACGCTCCCGCCCGACGCGCAGTCCGTGGTACGCGCCGCCGAGGACAGCGAGCGTCGCCGCGCCGTGTACGGGCGAGAGGCGCGGGGTGCGGCGACTGCGGCGGTCGCCCGAGACGGCGATCAGCGCACCGAGGGAGCCGCCGGCCCAGGCGAACCGGGTCGAGGTGCGGGTGACGGCGCGGGCCGCCGGCACGGCGTGCAGCAGCCGCCACACCTCCACGAGTCCGGGACCGGCGATGAAGTCCGCCGCCCAGCCGACGGCGGCGGCGCAGGAGCCGGGGCGCGGGCACGGCACCGCGACCGAGACGTCGGCCCCGGCCAGCGCGGCGTCGTCGGCGCACGCGACCAGCAGCACACCGTGGCCCTCGCGCTGCAGGTCGCGAATGTGCCAGCAGAGCCCTCCGTCGCCGGGCAGCACGTCGTCCACCCAGGGCAGCAGGGGTTCGATATTCGTGTTCTGAGTGACCAGGACCCGGTCCGCGGCCTCGTGCGCGGCGGCGAGGACCGCTTCGGCGTGCGGGTCGAGGCCGCGGCCGACCTGCACGACGCCGCGGCGTACGTCCTCGACGTCGATCAGGTCGAGTTCGAGGGCTTCGGCGATGCCGCGATCGGGCTCGCGTGTCCTCGGCTGCAGCCGCCAGTGCTCGTCGCGCCATTCCGAGGCGGATTCGGGCGGTCCGTCGGCGAGCAGGCGCTCGGCGATCAGCCGCACCTCCTCGTCCTCGAACCCTGCTTCGCCGCGGGCGTCGAGCACCGTCGGCGGGCCGCCGCACAGCACCGTCGCGTCGATCACCACCGTGTCCACCCGGTCGAGCCGGCGCAGCGCGGTGCCGTCGAGCGGCAGCACCCCGTGCCCGGCGAGGCAGAGCCCGAGCACCGCGGCGAAGGCCTCGCGGCCCTGCCGGCCCGCCTTGGGCATGGTCGCGAGCATCAGTTCGGCGGCACGCCCCGGATCCCGGGTGAACGCGAGGACTCCCCCGGCGCCGATCAGCGAGGCGATCGCCTCTCGGTCGCCGAGCTTCTCGATCGGGCCGTCCGGCAGCGGCGCCGGGCGCGGCTCGCGGACCGGGGCCTGCGCGGCGAGGCCGCGTCCGTCCCCGGTGAGCTCGCCCTCCCGCCGGCGCCAGACGGCGCGGCGGCCGAGCCGTTCGGCCAGGCGCAGCGAGTGGTGCGCGCAGTCGACGGCCAGCGGCCCTGGCCCGAGGCTCGCAGCGTTCACCGTGGAGGTGGCGAGCGCGACGAGCAGCTCGGCCCGCTGGTGGCCGAGCCGGTCCTCGAGGCCGCGGCGCAGCGGCGGGTAGGTGTCGGCGAGCAGCAGCGGCAGCCGCGCGGCGCGCGGCAGCGGGGCCACGTCGGCGATCCGGAACGCGATCGCCGCGCCCAGACCGGTCAGATCGGTGGCCAGGGCCAGCGCGGCCACCTCGATCGGCTCGTCGTCGGCGGGATGCTCCGGGGTTCCGGCCGCCTCCCGCCCGGCGGCGAGATCCGCGTCTCCGGTGCCGTTGTCCCCCTCGACGGCCTCGATGACCGCGAGGATCTCCTCGATGCCGATCTGCTCCTCGTCGAAGGCGAGCAGCACCTCGCGGGTGACCGCGTTGACCTTCGCCCACTTCACCCCGCGCAGCCGGCTGAGCGCGGCGGTCACGTCCGCCGCCACCCGGCGATGCGTCTCGCCGCGCCCAGTCAAGCCCTTGACCTCGATGTGCGCACGGCCGGCGCGTGTCCAGGCCCGGCGCACGCCGTGACCCACCGCGACCTCCCGGATGTCGCCGAGCAGGTTCGCGGGATGCCCGGGCAGCCTCGACGCCGCGCCGCGCAGACCCGCGGCGCCCTGCCCGGCCACCGCACCGCCGACCGCCCGCGTCACGGTCGCGGACCCCTGGGCGGCCGCGCCCGCCAACCGGAGCGACGCGGCGCCGGTGTCCCGGCTGTACGCGGCAAGACGGCTGAGCGGGGCCAGCGCGGGCATCAACGGCATGAGTCGTTCACCGTCCTTCACGAGCGGGCAGAGTGCGGCGGGTAACCGATCTGGCACCGCTGAAACAGAGCCGCCGCCCGCCTCGTGTTCACCGGGGGAAGCCGTCAAACGGATGACGTGTGGCCGCTGGGAATGCGGGCACCAGCGCGGCACCTCCGCCGAGCGGCGGAACGACCTACCGATAGGGGCGAGAGCCATGACCGGACACGAGGGAAACGTCATCGCGGAACTGACCACCGACCACAGGGAGGTCGAGGGGCTGTTCGAGAAGTTCAAGGCGCTCGCACCCGACGATCACGCCGGCCGGCGCGAGGTGGCCGACGACTTCACCACGGAACTCGTGCGCCACTCGGTCGCCGAGGAGCAGTACCTCTACCCCGCGGTACGCGAGCACGTACCGGGCGGCGGAGCCATGGCGGACAAGGAGCTCGCCGACCACGAGAAGGTCGAGCAGCTGCTCAAGGACCTCGAGCGCGCCGATACCACCGACCCGCGGTTCGACACCCTGGCCGCCGAGGTCATCGAAGAGGTCACCTCGCACGTCAAGGACGAGGAGGAGCGCCTCTTCCCGGCACTGCTCGAAGCTTGCCCCATGGACTACCTCTTCGAACTCGGCGACAAGATCCGCACGGCGAAGGCCGCCGCCCCCACCCGGCCTCATCCGAACGCGCCGGACAACAAGGTCGCCACCGCGGGCGCCGGGCTCGTCGACCGCGTCCGCGACCTGTTCTCGGGGAGGAGCAGGTCTTGACCGCCGCGCTCACGGCGCGCCTGTCCGGCCCGCCCGCTCGGGGCGAGAGCCGGCGGCGGCCCGGAATGGACCAGGCCGCGCGGCGGATGCTGCTCTACGGGGTCGATCTTGGCGATCATGCACTGGGACCAGGCCGCCGGACTGTTCCGGCGCGGCGGCGCGCCGCCGGGCTGGAGGCTGCGGCCCAAGCAGCAGCCCCTCACCGCTCGCGCCAAGGCCACGACGCTCGCGGCCATCGCGCTGCTGGGCGCGCTGCCGTATGCCGAGGAGATGGCGCGCTGCCTGAGAGGCACCGAGGCGGGCCAGTGACACGGGCGATGACGTGACACGGGCGATGACGGCCGACGAGGGTCGCGCGGCCGACGACGAACCGCACCTTCGGCGCGCGGTCGCGCTGGCCGCCGGTGTCACGCCGGGCGGCGGCGACCTGCCGTTCGGCGCGGTCGTCGTGTCGAATGGGAAGGTGCTGGCGGAATCCGCCAACCGTGTCGGTTCCGACGCGGATCCGACCGCGCACGCGGAGATCCTGGCGCTCCGGGCGGCCGGCCGACGGCTGGGACGGGCCGATCTGTCCGGCGCGGTGCTCTACAGCAGCGGTGAGCCGTCTCCCATGTGCCTCGCGGCGTGCCTGTGGGCGCGGATCGAACGCGTCGTGCACGCGGCCGAGGTCGCGGACGCGGCCGACTTCGGGTTCGAGGACCGCGAGTTCTACCGGCAGCTCGCGCCGCCCAAGCCGGAGCGGTCGCTGCGCGTGGAGCGCGCCGGCCTGCGGTGGCGCGCCGAGGCGGTGGCGGCGTACCAGCGGTGGCACCGCGGCACGGGCTGACCCCGTCGCACGGGCCGGCGGTCCGCGGGGCGCATAGCCCCGGGCTTCCCGGGCACCGGCGCGACATGCGAGCACTCATACTCAACTGCAGCCGTCTGCCGGGATGGCAGCATGCAGACCCGCGCCTGCACGGACGACGTGGTGCTCAGGCTCGACCGCCTTCAGTCGCGGTTCCGCGAGGGGCCCTGCTTCGCGGCCGGGAGCGCGAGTGACCGATCCGTGATCACCGTGCCGGACACCGCGGCCGAGAAGCGCTGGCCTCGCTTCGCCGCCGAAGCGGCCCGGCTCGGCGTGCGCAGCGTGATCGCCTGCGCCGTGACCGTGCCTGGCAGCGGCATGCTCTCGCTGAACCTGCACGCCCTGACCCCGGAGGCCTTCGACCCCGTCGCGACGCGCAACGCCACGTTCCTGGCGGCGTACGGCGCCGCCGTGCTCGGCCAGGCGCGCCTCGCCGAGAACCTGAACTCCGCCCTGGCGAACCGTCAGGCGATCGGCGAGGCCGGCGGCATTCTGATGGAGCGGCACCGGATCGACTCGGCCGAGGCGTTCGCCCGGCTCTCCCGGGCGTCCCAGCGGCTCAACGTCAAGCTCCGGCTGCTCGCCGAGTACGTGGTGCGCACCGGCGCCGACCCCGACGATATCGGCCCCGACGACCTGACCGGGCGCTGAGCCGTTCCGGTCAGGCGCCGCGGACCCGGCGACAGGTCGAGGAGACGGCCTAGGCCGGCCGGGCCCGCTCCGCCGCGGCCTCGGGAACGCCGAGCACCTCGGACGCCTCGATCTCCCGGCGGATGACCGCGCGGGCCAGATCGGTGGCCCGGACCCCGTGCGCGTGCGCGTAGTCGCGCAGCGTCGTTCCGGCCGCCTCCACCGAGATTCCGCCGGACTCGGCCAGGAAGCCTTTCGCCTGCTCGACGGCCACCTTGTTGGTGATGGTCACCTGGAGCCGGGCGAGGATGTCCTCCGGCCCCGTGCGCCGGGACGGCGAATTGAGCATCGCGAGCGCGGCGACGTCGGAGAACGCCTGCGCCACCGGCAGGTCGTCGGCGACGTCGGGATCCTCCTGCGGGTAGAAGAGGTTGACCGCGCCGATCACGCTCTCGCGCAGACGCAGCGGCAGCGCCACGACGGCCGGGAAGCCGGCCTCGATCAGCGCCGGCACCAGCTGCGGCCAGCGCTCGATCTCGGCGGCGACCCGCGGCACCCGCACCATCGAGCCCGTCCGGAAGCACTCCACGCACGGCCCGTCGCCCGTCTGCAGCTGCAGCAGCTCCATGAACGCGGCGCGCTCCTGGGAGGCGGCGATGTTGCGCAGCGGTCCGCGTCCGTCGGACAGCACGATGCCGACGGCACCCGCGGAGCTGAACGCGACGCAGCGGGCGGCGAGGCGCTCGAGCAGGTCGACGACGTCGAAGTCCTCGCCGAGGGTGTCCGCCAGGCCGACGAAGGCGGCGCTCAGCTGTCGATCCCTGCCCATGTCCACCTCCTTGTTCCGCATCGCGTACCGTCTCTCACTCATCCTCGTCCAAACGGACCCGCCGGGCGACCACTTCGCGGGCCAGTTCGCCGAGCGCGACCCCGTCGGTGAACGCGCGGGCGCGCAGCCGCAGCAGCGCCTCCTCGGCCTCCACGCCGCACTGGACCATCACCATTCCGGTGGCCTGGTGGATCTCGTCGAAGTCGGCCTGACCGCCGAGCCAGGACATCTCGCCGTCGCCGCGCCGGTACTCGGTCTCGCCGCCGCCCGCGTACACCCGCAGGACGCCGAGCGTGGCGGTGTCGGCCAGCAGCAGCGCGACGCCCGTGTCGGATTCGGAGAGCGCGCCTGGTGCGCGCCGGTAGAGCTCGAGCGTGCCCACGGCGATCGCCCCGATCGCCAGCGGCAGCGCGAACACCGCCCCGACATCCAACTCCTGCGCGCGGTGCGCGAACACCGGCCACGCATGCGCGTCGTGATGGTCGCTCAGATCGATGGCCTGCACCGGGGCGTGATCCGCGAAGGCGCGCAGCGACGGGCCGTTGCCGAGCGCGTACTGCGCCTCGCTGATAGCCGTCGCCACCTCGTCCGTGGCGTAGAGGATCTGCCGGGCCGCGCCCCTCGCCATCAGCGAGACCGAGGCGCCGTCCACCGGGAGCAGCCGCGTGCTCAGCAGGCAGAGCCGTTCCACCGTCTCGGCCGGCGTCGCCCCGTGCACGCAGGCCGCGATCTCCCGGGCCGCCAGGACCGGGTCCCGAGATTCCGCCCCGTCCAGCGAATCCCACCTCCGACCCTCGTCACGACCGTCCGATGATGCCACACGCGCCGTCGTCGCCCGCGCAGGCGCCGCGCCCGGTACCCCCGGCGCGGCGATTCACGCACCTGCGCGCACCCGCGGTCGGCCGCGCATGGATCCGCGGCGGATGGTTACCCGCACGCCTCAGGATCACGATCGGATCCGGTCGGCGGCGGATCCGAACGCCGGACGGCCGCCGACCCAGGAGGAGCGCGCCATGCGATTCAGTCCGAGGCGTCCGAAGCGCGAGCACGGCGACGACAGGTCCGGAGCCGTGGGACGCGTGGTGCCGGACTCGACCGCCGCGGTGAGCGTCGCGGCGCGGGAGGAGGCCCGCAAGGGTACCGCCGCCGCCGATCCGGTGATCGGCTTCACCCCCGAGGGCCAGATGCTCGCCGGCTCGGTGGTCGACGGCGAGTTCGTGGCCGCCGAGAGCGGGGCCACCCCCGAGAAGATCGAGCGGAAGAAGTCCGACGACCCGGTGGAGTCGGGCGAACTGCCGGGCGAGAACGAGCCGATGAAGCACGTGTGGTGGGCCCGTCGGAGGCGGAGCGGCCGAGGCTGATCCGCCCGTGCCGGGACCGCGAAGCAACGTCAGCCCTGCGAGAACACGCAAAACACCGTCAGCCCTCCGTCGGCGCCGATGGCTGTTCGCGACGGCAGCGATTCGTTCACAACGGCCTGGTCGCCGCCTTACCCAGGGAACGCGAAGCGCCGTCAGCCCTCCGTCGGCGCCGATGGCTGTTCGCGACGGCAGCGATTCGTTCACAACGGCCTGGTCGCCGCCTTACCAGGGAACGCGAAGCCGTCAGCCCTCCGTCGGCGCCGACGACTGCCCGCGATGGCAGCGATTCGTTCACAACGGCCTGGTCGCCGCCTTACCCAGGGAACGCGAAGCGCCGTCAGCCCTCCGTCGGCGCCGACGGCGCTGCGGCGTCGCCCTCGGGTTCGGCCGCGCCGTCACCCTCTCGCCGATCGCGGTCCCGGGGGGCCGACGCGGCTTCTTCGTTCTCCTTCGCGTCCTTGAGAACGTCCTTGACCTGGTCCGACGGGTCCTCGGCAGCGGTACGCCGGGCCTCGCCCTCGACGGTCGAGCGCGGTACGCCCTTCTTGCGCGCCTCGTGGTCCGTGTCCACATGATGCGTATTCATCCCGTCGCAGTACCCGAAAAGCGGTGTCTCATCCGCCCGCACCGCCGGACGGGTTTGGGGGTGCGGGCGGCGGGCACCAGCGCGCGGACCTGAGAGGAGATCCACATGTCCGCAGACCAGTCCGCCGGCGAAGGCCCCGCCCGCCGGCAGCCCGAACCCGAGTTTCGCGAGCAGAACCAGCCGCACCCCGGCTCCAGCGGCGCGATGGACCCGGAGCCCGATTACGGCGAGGAGACCTATCGCGGCAGCGGCAGGCTCGCCGGCCGGCGCGTGCTGATCACCGGCGCTGACTCGGGCATCGGCCGCGCCGTCGCGCTGGCGTTCGCGCGCGAGGGTGCGGACATCGCGCTGGCCTACCTCGAAGAGGAGGAGGAAGACGCGCAGACCGTGGTCGACCTGGTTGAAAAGGCCGGGCGCCGCGCGCTCGCCCTGCCCGGAGACGTACGCCGGGAAGAGCACTGCCGCGAGCTGGTCGCGCGCACCGTCGAGGAGTTCGGCGGCCTCGACGTCCTCGTCAACAACGCCGCCTACCAGATGTCCCAGCCCGAGGGGCTCGCGGCGATCAGCAGCGAGCAGCTCGACCGGGTCCTGAAGACCAACGTGTACGCGATGTTCTGGCTCACCGCCGCCGCGCTCGCGCATCTCGGCCCCGGTTCCGCGATCATCAACACCGCGTCGGTCCAGGCTTACCAGCCCAGTCCGCACCTGCTCGACTACGCCGTCTCGAAGGCCGCCATCGTCAACTTCACCCACGGGCTAGCCCAGCAGCTCGCGCCCGAGGGGATCCGGGTCAACGCCGTGGCCCCGGGACCGGTGTGGACGCCGCTGATCCCGGCCACGATGCCGCCGGACAAGGTCGCCGAGTTCGGCAAGCAGTCCCCGTTCGGCCGCCCCGCCCAGCCCGCGGAGATGGCTCCCGCCTACGTGTTCCTCGCCTCGAAGGAGGCGGCCTACATCACCGGCGAGATCGTCAACGCCACCGGCGGCACACCGCTGCCCTAGCGTTTCGGCGGGCTCCGCGCGGGCACCGCAAGGCTTCGATCGAACCGGCGAAAGGCGGCGGCCATGGGCAAGCACGGCAAGGTTCGGGTGGGCGACCGGGTGTCGTGGAGAAGCCACGGCGGCCGGGCCGTCGGGCGGATCACCAGGAAGATCACCGGCCGCACGCGTGCGGCGGGACGCACGGTGCAGGCATCGCGGCAGGAGCCGCAGTACGAGGTCCAGAGTGAGAAGTCCGGCGGCAAGGCTGTCCACAGGCCGGAGGCGCTCCACGAGGAGGGTGCGGGCCGTGACGAACCGCGATAGCGATCGGAAAGTGGCACTGGACGGCTTTCGCGAGGCGGTGAACATGGCGCCCGCGGAGCTCGAGGCGTGGCTCGCCACCGAGGAGTCACGTAGCGCCGGGCAGCACACCGGCGGGCGCGAGAGCATCGGGCATGCTTCGGGACGGCGCATCGTCACCCTTCTGCGCAGGCCCGACTCCGAATTGAGCGCCGGCGATTTGGCCCACATGCGGAAGGTCACCGGCTACGTACACCGTCACCTGGCGCAACAGCCGAAGGGCGACATCACCGACACCACGTGGCGCCACTCGCTGATGAACTGGGGTCACGACCCGAAGAAATGACCTCCGCGAGAAGGCCGCGGAGAGACGCGAAGAGACTCGGACCGGGACGCACGACCAGGACCGGGTCTCTTCGCTCGCTCAGGCGCTGATCGCCTCGTGCGCGACGAACCCGTACGCCAGGTGCGGAAGGGCGTCGGAGAGCCAGTCGGCCGCCGACCAGGTGCGCGGGTCGCTCACGCCGAGCCTGGCCATCGGCACGGCGCTCGCCGCCATCGCCAGGCCGGCCACGCCGACGCTCCCGGCCCACCACGGCGGACGGACGCCGATGCGGCGCAGTCCGGCCGCGATCACGCCGATCCCCGCGCCGAGCGCGATGCCGTTGAGCGCGCCCAGCCCGGTCAGCCGGGCCTGGCGCTGCGGGCCGTCCCCGGGGATCTCGACGTGCGCCCGTCCGGCGAGGGCGTCGACGGTGCGCTCCGGCGTGCTGCTCGACGGCCGGGCGCGCACCGCCATGTCCAGATAGGTCACCGCGTTCAGCGCGGTCGTTCCGGCGGCTCCGGCGAGCGCGCCGCGGCTGAGTGTTCGCAACATGCCGCGGCGGCTACCCGTTCGCGCACCGCCCAGACGGACGCGCCGCGAAAAGTTCGCCGTCAGAGCCCGGCGGCGAGCCGGTCGGCGACGAGCCTGGTGAACCGGGCCGGGTTCTCGATCTCGCCTCCCTCGGCGAGGACCGCGAGGTCGTAGAGCAGTTCGGCGCTCCGGGCGAGGGCGTCGTCGTCCGCCGACGGCTCATCGGCCGTGCGGGCGTGGGCGTCCCGCAGCTTGATGACCAGCGGGTGGTCCGGGTTGAGTTCGAGAATGCGCTTGATGTGCGGCACGGGCTGGCCGGTGGCGCGGTAGAGCTTCTCCAGCGCGGGGGTCGGGTCGTTGACGTCGCCGACGACGCAGGCCGCCGAGGTGGTCAGCCGGGTGGAGAGCCGTGCCTGCTTGATCTGCTCCCCCAGCGTCGCGGTGAGGAAGGAGAGCAGCGCGGTGAAGTCCTCGCGCTCCGGCTTGGCGTCGGCGTCCCCGGCGGCCTCGTCCGCATCGTCGAGGTCGACCCGGCCCTTGGCGATCGAGCGAAGCGGCCTGCCGTCGTATTCGAGGACCTGGTCGGCCCAGACCTCGTCGATCGGGTCGGCGAGGATCAGCACCTCGTAGCCCTTGGCCTGGAAGGCCTCCATGTGCGGCGAGTTCTCGATCGCGGCGCGGGAGGCGCCGGTCAGGTAGTAGATCTCCTTCTGATCCTCCTTCATCCGCTCGACGTAGCCGCGCAGGGTCGTCGGCTCGGTTTCGTCGTGGGTGGATTCGAGGAGCAGCAGGTCGAGCAGGGTCTCGCGGTTGTCGGCGTCCTCGAGCAGGCCCTCCTTCAGGGCGCGGCCGAAGGCGTCGAAGAAGACGCGGTACTTCTCCGCGTCGGCCGCCTGCAGGTCCTTCGCCGTGCCGAGGATCTTCTTGACCAGGCGGCGGCGCACCCCGCGGATGTGCCGGTCGTGCTGGAGCAGTTCCCGCGAGACGTTCAGGGACAGGTCGTGCGCGTCGACGACGCCGGCGACGAACCGCAGGTAGTGCGGCATCAGCGCGTCGCACTCGTCCATGATGAACACGCGGTTGACGTACAGGTGCACGCCGCGCTTGGCGTCCCTGGTGTAGAGGTCGAACGGGGCGTGGGAGGGCAGGAAGAGCAGCGCGTCGTACGCGAAGGTGCCTTCGGAGCGGAGGTGGACGGTCTCCAGCGGGTCGGTCCAGTCGTGTGCGATCTGCTTGTAGAACTCCCGGTACTCGTCCTCGGTGATCTCGCTGCGCGGCCGGGACCACAGCGCCTTCATCGAGTTGATCGTCTTCGGCTCCTCGACGACCGTGCCCTCGTCGCCGGAGCTCGTGGAGATCAGCCGGATCGGCCAGCGGATGAAGTCGGAGTACTTCTTGACGATCTCGCGGATCTTGGACTCGGCGGTGTAGTCGAACACGTGGTCGTCGGTGTCGACCGGCTTCAGGTGCAGGGTGACGGAGGTGCCCTGCGGAGCGTAGGGCGCCTGCTCGATCCGGTAGGTGCTCTCGCCCGTCGACTCCCAGCGGGTGCCGACGTCCTCGCCGGCCCGCCGGGTCACCAGGGTGACCTTGTCGGCGACCATGAACGCCGAGTAGAAGCCGACGCCGAACTGGCCGATGAGCGTGTTCGAGGCCTCGGCGTCCTTGGCGGACTTGAGCTTCTCGAGCAGGCCGGCGGTGCCGGATTTGGCGATCGTGCCGATCAGGTCGACCACCTCGGCACGGGACATGCCGATGCCGTCGTCCCGCACGGTGAGCGTGCGCGCGCCGGCGTCGGGGCGGATCTCGATGTGCAGGTCCGAGGTGTCCGCCGCCAGGTCGGCGTCCTTGAGCGATTCGAGGCGGAGCTTGTCCAGCGCGTCGGAGGCGTTGGAGATCAGCTCCCGCAGGAAGATGTCCTTGTCCGAGTACAGCGAGTGCACCACCAGGTGCAGCAGTTGCCGGGTCTCGGCCTGGAACTCCAGGGTCTCGCTTCCGCCGGACACGGGCGGCACTCCTCTACTTTCGATCACCCGGGGGGCGGGTGCGACGCGGGACGGGATGGGCCGACCGCCCGCGCCCCGGAAGGGGAC
>NZ_JAGSOH010000081.1 GCF_018139625.1 Actinospica acidithermotolerans
CGGCGGCCGTGATGGTCGCGGTCTTCTTCACCTTCGCCCTCTCGGGACCGCTGCCGCCCAAGGAGATGGGAGTGATCCTCGGGGTCGCGGTCTTCCTCGACGCCGCCCTGATCCGCCTCGTGCTGCTGCCCGTCCTGCTGCGCCTGATGGGGCGCGCGGCCTGGTCCTGCCCGAGATGGCTCGCGCGCATCCTTCCCGACATCCACTTCTCCCACTGACACCAGGTTGTGGCTGTGGTGTGGGCAGCCGGCATCGGCCGCTTACACCACAGCCACACCCGGGCCCGGCGCTGTCCGCACCGGCTGGTCTCGTAGCTCCCTCACCGATATCGACCCCGTAAGGATGCTCCCGTGCGCTTCCTCGAGTACATGTCCACCCGTATCGGCCGCGCGATCCGCGCCGTTTTCGGCCTCGCTCTGATCGCCGTCGGCGTCGTCCTCGGCGGCAACTGGGTCGCGCTGGCGGTCTTCGGCCTGCTGCCGCTGGCCACCGCAGTGTTCGACGTCTGCCCGGTCTCCGTGTTCTTCGGCGGGACCTGCCGCAGCGACTCCTGCTCACCCCGGTGACCGGCGCACGATCCGCACCAGGCGCTTGCCCTCGTCATCATCGATCTCACGTAGCCTGACACGCTCAGCCAGCAGCTAAGTCTCACGGACCAGGGTCCGAGACCAAGCCGACCGGCCGAGCAAGCTCGACAGGGCGTACAGATCGACTAGGAGCAAGCACGGTCCGCAGCGGCGGACGGGATCTGATGCCGACCGTGATCGCGGGCCAACGCCGGGCATCCCGGTGTGACGCACACAGGCAACTCTGCTAGCCGGTCTGCGTCCGAGGTCTGCAGACTTGGTCGGTTATGCCCTGGCTGCGAGATCATGGACGTGGATCCTGTCGGCTGGCAAGGCGTGGCGGGCAATGTCGCCGATGTGGTCATGGTGGGTCAGAACGATGATCTGGAACCGGTCCGCCATACCGTCGAGGAGCTGAAGGGTGGCCCGCGTGCGCTGATCGTCGAACGTCATCAGCACGTCGTCCAAGACCAACGGCATCGAGCGACCCTGGTCCGCATAGTGCTGCAGAGAGGCGAGGCGGAGCGCGAGATAGAGCTGGTCGAGCGTGCCCTCGCTCATTTGGCCGACGCCGACCCGCGCGCCGTCGGCCTGGCGCGCCTGAAGTACGACCTCGTTCTTCTCGTCGGTGGCCACCAACTCGCTGTACTCGCTCAGGGTTAGTCCGGCAAACAGCTGTTGGGCCGCTCGCAGAACCGGCGCTTGGTGCTCTTGACGGTACGTCTCGATGCAGCGCAGCAGGATTTGCTCTGCGAGTCGGAGCCGCAGATAGTCCAGGGCGTGTCTGGTGATCGCCGCACGTTCCTGTTCTACCGCGTCGGCTGCCTCGGCTGCGGCTGCGGAGCCGTCCATCCGGTCAAGCTCGCTCTTCGCGTTGGTCAGTCGTTCGACAGCTGACTCGCGATTTGCCTCCGTCCGGGAGATGACCTCATCGAGATCCTTGATTGAGGCGGCGAGTGCGTCCGGGTCATCCAGATCGGCGATCTCGCGCTCGAGTTGCGCAAGGCTGACGCCCTCGCGCATCAGGCCGTTCTCGGCCACCTTGAGCTGCTTGCCCAGGTCTGTCAGCGCGACGGCGCGGCGGGACGCCTGAATCAGCTCCTGCTCGTCAGCGACGCACGCCCGCCGAAGTAGAGCGTTGAGCACATCAAGGTGGGCTTGGCGCTGCGCTGCACCCTTAGCTTGCTTGGCCCGCTCGGCTGCCAGCTCCTTCGTCAGCCGGTCAAGCTCCCGCTTGTCCTTGATCTCGGCGTCGAGCGCGGCCTTGAGCGACTTCGCGGTGCTCTGGTGTTTCTGGGGGTCGGACACCGGCGACCGTCCGCAGCCCGCGAGTACCTCCGCGAGGAGTTGAGAGAAAGCGGCGACCTGAGCCGCGGCTGAATCTGCACGCTTCTCAGCGGCGTCGGCCTCGCGACTGCATCGTGCCGCCTCGTCGAGCGCAGCCAGCGTTTCCGACACCTCATCAGGTTGCCCGGACAGTCCGTGCTCGGCAAGGAGGCGTTGCCACCGCTGCTCGCATGTGGTGAGCGCGTCTTCAAGCTGCGCAACCTCTTCCGCGCCGTCGGCCACTTCGCTACGTAGCCGCTTTGTGAGGGCGGCGGCTTTGTCGCGCTCGCCGATCTGCTTGGTGAATGCTTCGCGCTGGGTTGTCGCGAGTGCAATCAGTTCGCTGAGCGTCGCCTTGGCAGTCGGTGGCGCCACCCCGGTCTCGTTAAGGATTGCGCGCAGCCGGTCAGCGCAATCCTCGGCCAGAGCCTGGTCTGCTGAAAGAGTCGTGCTTAGCGTGTCGCGTAGATCAGAGAGCTCACGGAGTTTAGCGATCGCAATGAGCAGTTCGCGTGCGGCCTCGTACGCGGGCGGCTGAATTCCGCTAGCTGCCCACAGCGTGATCCAAGCGTCTTCGATTGCGGTTCGCTCCTGCATCGCCTGGTTGAGCCGCGTCTGAGCAGCGGCAAGGCGGTCGATCGTCTGCTGAAGGTCGGTTTCGAGGGCTCGGCGATCCGCGAGACGCTGCGCCTCGCGCCGGATGCGGTCGACCGTCAGGTCGGCTGCATTGACCGCGTCCTCGAACTCGCCGACTGGAAGCGGTACTGCCAACTCGGGCTGTGCGGTGGATGCAAGCCGCGGACGTAGAGCGGTCCACAGGTGCTCGCGCTCATCACGAGCCCGTTCCAGCTCCATCTCGCTAGGCGGCGGATCCGCTGCGAGGAAGTGGTCCAGAGCCTCGCGGTCGCGATCGCGATCCGCAGTGAGCTCCGCAGCCTTCTCCTGCAGCTTCGTGACCGACCTGTCTGCGGCATCCCACGACTTCCGATGCGCGTTGACTTCTTCCTCACTCGGGAACGTCCGCTCATCGACATCATCGGGCAGCGCGAATCGCTGGTAGCGCCTACGTGCTTTGTTGAGCTCACGGACTGCGTCGTCGAGCTGCTTAGAGGAAGTTCGATTCCGCTCGTCGAGCGTGGTCGGGACAGAGTCGATTACGGCGCGCAGCGCGGTCGTGTCCGGTGGCGAGGGGATGTCGGCGAGTTTCTCCTCCTCTTTCTCAAGACTGCGGCGCTGCTTGGCAAGGCCCTTTTTCGCACCGGCCAAGGCGGTGGCTGCTTGGACTAGTTCGCCGCGCAGATCGTCGACTCGCGTGCGCACCAGAGCGGATACAGGTGCGGCCGACTCCGACTCCTGGTACTGGGGGAGCCCGGCCAGCATTTCGGCTGCCTCGAGGCGGAGCTGTCTGGCTTTCTCGCGATCGCCGGTTTCGGCCTGTCGTGCTTTGACCGCCGAGTTGGCGTCTGCGAAGAGCTCGTTGATCAGATCGCTGTGGTCGATCAGGCGCTGATCAGGGTCGAGCTCCGAGGTTTCGCCCTCAAGACGCGAGATCGCCGAGGTGTGGGCCTCCAGCTCGCGCTCAACTTCATCGATGGAGCGGCGGACGCGCTCATACTCGCGAGTTATCTCGGCATTGACAGAGGTCTCGGCTTCCAGCTCCTTCTTCTCCTCCAGCAGTTGGCTACGGTTGATCATGCCGGGGAGACATTGCTGGATCCGCATGAGGCGTTCCCGCTCCTGACGCGTATGAGTCAGTTGCTCCGCGATTTGAGCACGCCGCTTCTCAGCTTCGGCCACAGCGGATTGCGCCTGCTGGTAGTGCCGTGGACTGAGCAGCGCCTCATCACGTCGGCGCAGTGCGGTCCGGTACGGCCCCGCATCGTGGAGGGCCGCGTTGAGGACCGGAAGCTTCCCACCGGAGACCCAGAGCTTCCTGATCTGCTCGGCCAGTTCCTTGTGAAGCGAACTCAGATGTGCGCTCGACTGACTCTCGAATAGCGCTTGGCCGACTTCTCCGTTGACGTCGAGCAGGCGCTTCCCGCCAGCGCGCAGTTCGTTGTGATCGATCGCGAATGTTCGCGTGAAGTCGTCCCGCGAGACGCCAACGAGGATCCGGTCCAGAACGACCTGCTCGAGAATCTCGTCGCCTGGTCCGCGCAGCGCCGCCTTGTTGCGCTTGAGGCGCACGATCTCTTGAACTCCGCCGTCCGATGCGCGCAGCAGCGCAGCGAGCCGCAGGCTCGGCATGTCGTGGACGAAGGCATAGGGGGTATGCAGCTTGATTCCGTACAGCAGGTCTGCGATGGCGTTGCGCAGAGTGGACTTGCCGGCCTCGTTCGGACCCACGACGAGGTGGACTCCGGGGCCCGACAGGTCCAAGCTCGTCCCGCTGAACCGGCCATAGCGATCCAGGTCGAATCGGTCGATGCGCATCAGTCGCGCTCCTCCATCATCGCGGCCAGCAGTTCGGACGCCTCCCCGAGGAGGTCGGCGCACCATTGGTCGTCATCGGGAAACTGCCCTCTGTCGTCGCGAACCTGCGATGGGAGGCGCCCCCAAAGGGGGTCCTTCTTGATTAAGTCGCGCAGAAGATCGCCGTTCTCGCCCAGCTGCTTCGCAGTACGTACGACGCTCTCCGCCAGCTCGGTACCGATGTTCCGCCCCGGCCCGCCGGAGGATTCGGGCTGCGTCTCGACCCGTACCTTCTCCACCCACACATCGCCCACGTCATAGCCGAGCGTGCGGATCTCGTGGGTGAGCCTCTCGCGGTCGCCCCATAGCCGCAGGTGCGCGCTCGAGCGGCCGGTCAGGCGTACTCGGGCAGCCAGGAGGCGACCGTCTGCCGACGACCTGGCTCCCGCCAATGCGTTGCGCACTGACTCGCACGCGTCATCCACGCCCGTGGCCTTCGACACATCCACGAGCACCTGCTCCCAGCGGACCACGTCGAGGGCTCGGTGCTCGACGCTCACGCTTTCGGATTCGACTGTGATCAGGGCGCACCCCTTTGGACCCCTCTCCTTGGCGTGCCGGCCTTGGATGTTGCCCGGAAACACGATGAACGGCTCGCGTGAGACCTCTTCTCGCGCGTGGACGTGTCCAAGCGCCCAGTACCCGTAGTCGTGCGCGGCGAGCTGATCGACCGTGCAGGGGGCATAGCGGTCATGCCCCTCCCTGCCGTTAAGTGCCGTGTGCAGCAGTCCGACGTTGAAGTATCCGGCACGCGCGGGTGGGTAGTGCACTGCGAGGTTCTCGGTGACATCCCGGCGCACGTAACCCTGGCCGTGGACGGCGAGACCGAGTTCATCGTCAAGGATGGTTTCGGGCCCGTGAATGTCGAACACTCGTACGTTCGGCGGCAAGCTCAGCGTTCTGCTGATCTGGCTTGCCGCATCATGATTCCCTGAGACGAGGTACACGGGAATGTCGGCATCGTGGAGCCTGTGCATCTGACGCTGAAAGAAGATGCCTGTATCGAACCCCCGCCACTCGCCGTCGTAGATGTCCCCGGCAAGCAGCACACTGTCGACTCCTTCGGAGAGAGCCAGCGCGACCAGGTTCTCCGTGGCCTGTCTGGTCGCCGCTCGGATAGATGCGGCGGGCGCGTCGGGATACCTCTCCAATCCCTGCAGAGGACTGTCGATATGCAGATCGGCGGCGTGCAGCAGCTTCATGGCAGGCACCCTAAGCCCTTCGGCCATAGGCTGTCCGGGCTTTGTTCGAACTCATACTCGTTCGTCATCAAGACAGCGTGCAACTGCTGGCCGACTTCGTTCATCTCAGTGACTCGGACGCGGTATGCTCGCTGGACCGACGTTGGTGGCGTCGGCGCACGAGGAGGGTCTGGGTGGGACTGCTCGACCGTTTCAAGGCTCAACCGCGCGGTGGACCCGCTCAGTCGGCCATGCGCGTTTCACCGCCGATCGCTCCTGTGCGGCCGATCGCACCGGGTAAGCGCGAGAGGCCTCCGTTGCATGCAGCCCAGTGGTTGCCGGCCGGAGCGTCCGTGGTCATCGGGGGATACACCATCGTCGGCGGGCTACTTTACGTGGGCAGCAGCCTTCCGGTGGCGCGTCCGGGCGTCGGCTCGGATCCGGCGCTCATCAACCCCGACCTCCCGATCGGTCGACGGCCGGACATATCGGGGCAGGAGTTGAGTTACTGGCCGGGCTACGGGTCGATCTCCCCGGACCAGAGGACGGCCTATCTCGCGTGGCTCTCCACCGGGCGAAGCAACCCCGAGGTCCCGATCGGATATGTGTTCCTCTACTTCTACGGCCTTGAGCGCCGCATCCTCATCGACTGCGCCGCATCGGCGGCGCTGCGTGCCGAGGTCCCCGCACTCCGCGCCGAAGTAGAGCGCCTGCTGTCGATCTATGGCGGCTACCACCCTTTCCGGAGATACGCGACGAGCCTTCTCGGTCTGGTCGGCCTCATGCTCGGCGGACAGAACCGAACGCCCCCGGAGTACACCGGTGAGAAGTGGCCTGTGCCGGTCCAATTGCGTGTCGTGCTCGGTGAGTACGGCCGCGCACGCGCGCCGATCCCGGCGTCGTGGGCTATGGCCTGGGCGCTGTTCGGTCCCGAGATCTATCCGCGAACGCCCGTCGTGCGGTGCCCCGATGAGTTCGCCCGGCTCTTCCACGCTCGATACACGGCCAGGTTCGGACCCGGGATGGTGATTCCCGTCGCGCGCAAGACCGTGACGGTTGAGTACATGCCTGCGAGTTCAGGACTTGCGCAGACCGCGTGGGACACGAAGCTGCCGGACGTGTTCGAGCTCGAAGCACCGTTGAAGGTCCTCGGTGCGATCGTCGACGAGGTGACGGACGAGCTCGACTCCTATAGCCGATGGCTGGGTCGCCATCCCGATGGGAAGGACACACTGGCCGCGCTGGCGTGGCTGCCGGCCGCATTGATCGACCCGAGAAGGGAACCCGTCAGAGGGCTGCTCGGATTGATCGAGCGCCGGTTGTCCGGGGCTGACCAGGCGCTGATCGACGGTCTGGATCTGGTTCGCGCCTGGGGTGCTAGCGGGAGCTCCAAGCTTACGAAGCAGGAGTCGAGCGCTCTGGCTCAGCTGCTCGCAGGCCAAGGATTCGGGCTCGAACCTGACCCGCGGTTCGGCGGGTCCCCGCTCGGAGCCAGTCCAGCCGTGGTCTTCCGCGTCGATCGGGACAACGCACCGCAAGTCGCCTCCAGCGCCTACACCTCGGCGACGACCGTGATCCGGCTCGCGGCTGCCGTTGCGTCTGCAGACAGGTCGTCTGTCGCCGAACAGGACTATCTCACCGCCCACGCCGAATCGGCGCTGGGGCTCTCGCCGGAAGAACGAAAGCGCCTTCGCGCCCACCTGCACCTGCTCTTGTCGTCAACAGTGAAATTGACTGGGCTGACCGCCAGGATGGCCGACCTCGCCCAGGGCGAGCGTGAGCAGACCGCCGCCTTGTGCCTGGCCGTCGCAGCAGCCGATGGAGTCATCGCTCCCGCGGAGATCTCGACGCTCACGAAGATCTACAAGCTGCTCGGCCTTCCCGACTCTCGAGTCTTCCAAGACATCCACGCCACCACGGCAGCCGAGAGCGAGCCGGCCCGGGAGCCGGTCACCGTCAGCCCCGGAAGGCCGCGGGAAGAGACTGGATACCTGTTACCGGCCCAGCCTCCGGCCAATCCGACCGCGAGCAAAGAGCTCGGCCTCGATCGTGCGGCGATCTCAGCCAAGATCGCCGATACCGAACGGGTGAGCGCTCTACTCGGATCGATCTTCGTCGAAGACGAGGCTCAACCGCAGCAGGTCCAACCGACGCAGATCACGGAGTCCGCGCCCATCGCGAGCCTCGATGGGCCGCACTCAGCCCTGCTCCGTGACCTCGCGCGTGCCGACTCGTGGTCGCGCGCAGCCGTAGAAGACATGTGCGCGAAGCTCGGCCTGCTCACGGACGGCGCTCTCGAAGTCCTCAACGACGCCGCATTCGACTGCGTCGGCGATCCCGTTGTGAACGGCGCGGACCCCCTGGAAATAGATCTCGACGTCATGGAGGAGATGCAGCGATGACGGACAGCCGTATCAGGCCCCGCGAGCGAGACGCGATCGTGCAGTCGCTGCGCGCGGGCGTCGTGCCGCGCAGCGGCCACCAGCACATTCAGGTCGGGCGCGCGGATGAGGTGCTCGCGCTCGTCAGTGACATCCAGCGTATCGCCGACGGCGGTTCGGCCGTGCGCTTCGTGATCGGGGAGTACGGCTCAGGCAAGACGTTCTTCCTGCAACTGGTTCGCGCCATCGCGCTCGAGAAGCGGCTGGTGACGATGCACGCCGACCTCGGGCCGGATCGTCGGCTGCACGCGACCGGAGGCCAGGCGCGAAGCCTCTACGCCGAACTGACCCGCAATCTGGCCACCCGTTCCAAGCCCGAGGGAGGGGCGCTGGCCAGCATCGTCGAGCGCTTCGTGAGTCAAGCGCTCGCAGAGGCCCGCACGTCCGGCGGCACGCCGACCACCGTGATCCACGACCGGCTTTCTCAGCTGTCCGAGATGACCGGCAAGTACGACTTCGCTGAGGTTGTCGCCGCGTACTGGACGGGCCACGACACCGGTAACGAGCAGCTCAAAAGCGATGCTGTCCGCTGGCTGCGGGGAGAGTTCGCGACACGCACTGACGCACGCCGCGCCCTCGGCGTGCGCACGATCGTCGACGACGCGAACGTCTACGACCAGCTCAAACTGCTGGCCCGCTTTGTGCGCCACGCGGGCTACGAGGGCGTACTCGTCGGCTTGGACGAGATGGTCAACCTCTATAAACTCGCCAACACACAAGCCCGCAACTCTAACTACGAGCAGATCCTGCGCGTCCTCAACGACTGCCTCCAGGGATCCGCCGCACACCTCGGTTTCATCTTCGGCGGAACACCCGAGTTTCTCCTCGACACGCGGCGCGGCCTGTACAGCTATGCCGCGCTACAGTCGCGTCTAGCCGAGAACTCCTTCGCTTCCAACGGCCTAGTGGATCACAGCGGGCCAGTGTTGCGGCTCGCCAACCTGAGCCCCGAAGACTTCTACGTGCTCCTGACGAAGCTCCGCCACGTCTATGCCGCAGGCGACCCCGCCGCCTACCTCCTTCCGGAGCAAGGCATCGAGGCCTTCATGCAGCACTGCTCCTCCCGCATCGGAGACGCCTATTTCAGAACGCCGCGCAACACCATCACCGAGTTCATCAACCTGCTCGCCATCCTCGACCAGAATCCTGGGGCCGACTGGCGGCGGCTGGTCGGAGAGGTATCGATCCCGCAGGACGTCAATCCCGACCTGCTCCCGCTGGAGGGCGAGCCGCTCGAGCAGAAGCAGGAAGCGTCGACCGACTCGTCGCCTGGGTTCCAGGGTCATACCGCCGAGCCGGACCGCCCGCACCAAGATGGCAGTCTGGCGACGTTCCGCCTCTGACGATGCCAGGTTCCGCAGCGTTCGAACTGCTCCACCCCGTCGTCCGGAAATGGATCTGGTCTCATCAGTGGACGCAGTTGCGTGACGCCCAAGAACGCGCCGCGGCGCCGATTCTCACGGGCGACCGCGATGTCATCATTGCCGCGACGACCGCATCGGGAAAGACGGAGGCGGCGTTCCTGCCGATCTGCTCGGCGCTGCTTTTCAGCGAGGATGAGCCGCGTAGCGGCGTCCAAGCGCTCTACGTCAGCCCCCTCAAGGCCCTGATCAACGATCAGTACGGGCGCCTCGACAACTTGTGTCGCGACGCCGAGATACCGGTTCATCGTTGGCACGGTGACGTGCCGGGCACACAGAAGCGCAAGCTGCTTGCGAAGCCGTCGGGGATCCTGCTGATCACGCCGGAGAGCCTCGAAGCGCTCTTCGTCGTGCATGGCACTGCCGTCGCGCGGATCTTCGGCGAGCTCCACTACGTCGTGATCGACGAGGTCCACACATTCATCGGATCCGAGCGCGGCGCGCAGCTCCAGTCTCTGCTTCACCGCGTCGAACTCTCCGCGCGGCGGCATATTCCGCGTGTTGGTCTGTCGGCCACCCTCGGCGACATGTCCGCCGCGTGCGACTGGTTGCGTCCCGGCAACGGCGAGCGTGTGGAAGTCATCGTTGCCCGGGACGGTGAAACCGAGATCAGACTCCAGGTGCGCGGCATCCTTGAGACGCCGCCTGAGGTGGGGAAGAAGTCGGATGAGGGCGGCAGTGCCGTCCGTATGGCTGCGGACGCCCTGTTTACGACCCACCGTGGCAACGACGGACTCGTATTCGCCAACTCGCGGGCCTCTGTCGAACAGCTGACAGATCTCCTGAGCCGCCGCAGCGAACGCGATCGTGTACCCAACGAGTTCGTTCCCCATCATGGCAGCCTCTCCCGCGCACTGCGGGAGCACGTCGAAGCGCGGTTGAAGGACCGCAGCAGTCCGATCACCGCGGTATGCACGTCCACGCTGGAGATGGGTATCGACATCGGCTCGGTGGCGGCCGTGTCCCAGGTCGGCCCACCGCCGTCGGTATCGTCGCTGCGCCAGCGCATCGGCCGATCTGGGCGGCGCGGTGCTCCCGCAGTGCTCCGCGCCTATGTCATCGAGCGGGCAGTGACGGAGCGGACAGCGCTGGTCGATCAGCTCCGAGTCGGCATTTTTCAGACTGTGGCTATGGTCGAACTGCTTGTACGCGGGTGGTGCGAATCGCCCGACAACGGAAGCCTGCACCTGTCGACCCTCGTACAGCAGGTTTTATCTCTGATCGCACAGCACGGCGGAGTAACACCGCAGGAGGCTTATACGACACTCTGTGGCCGAGGGCCCTTCTCGAACGTTTCCGCTGACGTCTTCGCGAAATTCCTGCGTTGCCTCGGAAGGCATGACCTCATCGTCCAGCAGGCCTCGGACGGCCTACTACTCCTCGGGCAGGCAGGCGAGCGGCACGTCAATCACTACACCTTCTACTCGGCGTTCCAGGCCGCGGATGAGTACCGCCTGCTCGCAGAGGGCCGGCAGTTGGGATCCCTGCCGATCGGCTTCCCGATCAGCGAGGGGACCTTGATCATCTTTGCGGGTCAACGCTGGAAGATCACTGCGATCGACGACCGTGGCAAAACGATCGAACTGGTGCGGTCTGCCGGCGGGCGGCCGCCGATGTTCGAGGGCGGCATCGCACCGGTAGCCGACATGGTTCGCCGCGAGATGTACGAACTTTATCTCGGACATGAGCTTCCCGCTTACCTGGACGAGCACGCGCGGGAACTTCTGGGTGAGGGCCGACGCAACTTCGCCCGGTACGCGCTGAACGGTAGGTCGATCCTCGCGTCGGGAGGCGAGACACATCTGCTCGTATGGCGCGGCGATCGCGTCGTCTCGACCATCGCGATGGCCCTCGCCACCTGCGGGCTCGAAACGAGTCGGCAAGCGATGGTACTGAGCGTGATGGCGGATGAAGACACGCTACGGCATGCGATCAAGAGCCTCGCGGGCCAACCGCCGCCGGATGCGCGGCACCTGGCAGGGATTGTCAAGAACAAGGCCGTGGAGAAGTGGGACGGTGTCCTTGACGAGAAACTGCTTACGCTAAGTTGCGCCGCGCGAGACGTCGATGTCGCTGCCGCATGGGAGGAGCTCGCCCTCATCGCGGATGCCTGAAAGCCGCGGTTGAGCCAGCTGTTGCGACGACGGCGAGGGCAGTCAGGAGGGTGAATGTAGCTGCCGGCAGGACGGCAATCGTATGGTCGGTCATGTGCGTCCGCTCTTCGGGTGGGATCCGGTTGTGACGGTCAATCTCGTAAAAGCGGCTCGCCGTAGTTCGGCCGGTCGAAGATAAACGATGTCGAACTGGTGGACCGGACTATGGCGTCCGATGGTGAGAGAATCGGCCCGCCGAGTCGGTTCGGTGCGGCATGCTGTAGGTGGATGGCTGGCTGCGGTTGGAGAGGGCGGCGCGGATGGTGATCGAGGCCGGGGTGGTGGCCGGGTATGTGATCGCGTGGGCGGTGCGCAAAGGCCGCCGGGTGGCCGGGGGTGTGGACGAAGAGATCGATGAGGCTATCGATGCGGGGCTTGAGAAGCTGCACACGGCGGTAGCCGCAAAGCTCAGTACGCATCCGGCGCTGGAGGATCTGACCGAGGAGGCAGCCGATGGCGAAGGTCATGTCAGCGAGCTGACCCGGCAACAGATCGAGTTGGCAGTGACGGCGGCGGCGAAAAGGGATCAGGAGTTCGGCCAGACGGTGAGCGATTTGGTGGCCGCGCTACGGGCCGCCGAGCAGACCGGCGGCGTGTCGGTGGTGGCCGGTGCCGGATCGCGGGTGTTCGCCGGTGATGCCGCTGTCGATGCCCGAGAGGGCGGGATTGCGTTCGGGCAGGTCGGGGGAGATGTGCACGTGGATCGCGATGCTGCCGGGGGGCGAGGGCCGGACCCTACGGAGCCGGGCCGGTCGCGCCCCTGACCGCGTCCGGTGCATCCGTCGCAGTGCAGCGCGCACACGGCGAGACGGTTGGGCAGTCGTCTGCGAGCGTGATCGCACAAGACGGTGCGGCCGGTATCGGGCAGGTCGTTGGAAACGCCGAGGTGACGATCAACAATCACTACGGGTCGGCTGGCGCGCCTCGGCCGGTACGTTCTGCGTATCGGCGGCAGGTGGAGCGGATCGCGCCGCCCGTACTCCGGGACCGTGGCGAAGAGTTAGCCGAGCTGGCCGGGTTCTGTGTGCAGAAGGGCCGTGGCCCGTACGTGTGGTGGCGCGCCGGGCCGTGGGCTGGCAAGTCCGCGCTACTTTCGACCTTCGTCCTGAACCCGCCCGAGCCGGTCGCTGCCCGTGGAGTGGTGCTTGTCTCGTTCTTCATCACCGCCCGGCTGGCCGCCCAGGACACCCGCGAGGCGTTCACGAGCGCGCTGACCGAGCAACTGTGCGCGTTGCTTCACAGGGACCTGCCGGTCGTCGGAGATGAGGCGGGCAGGGAAGCAGCCCTCTTGGATCTGCTGGCCGACGCTGCGGCCGACTGCCGGCAAGCGGGTGGCCTGCTTGTGCTGGTAGTCGACGGGCTCGACGAAGACCGCGGGGTGACCACCGGGCCCGGGGCGCACAGCATCGCCGGGCTGCTGCCGGCCTGCCCGCCGGATGGCATGCGAGTGATCGTCGCTGGCCGGGCCAACCCTCCGATTCCGGATGACGTGCCGGACTGGCATCCCCTGCGCGACGCGGGCATCATCCGTCTACTCGCCGACTCCCCCCATGCTCGAGACCTTCAGCGCCTCGGACAGTCCGAACTCAAACGCCTACTGAAGGGCACGCAAACCGAGCAGGATCTACTCGGACTGCTTACGGCCGCCCGTGGCGGGCTGTCCGGCCCCGACCTTCGGGAGTTGACCGGCACGGACCTGGTTGTAGTGGAGGAGATCCTGCACACTGTGGCCGGACGCACCTTCAACCGCCGTCCCTCCAGGTGGGCCCCGGACATCGGTTCGCAGGTGTACCTGCTTGGTCACGAAGAGCTGCATAACGCCGCGCGCCACTACATCGGGCACGCACGCCTGGCCGCCTACCGGCACAGGCTGCACGCCTGGGCGGAGCAATACCGCGCTCCCGACGACGGCTCTCCGGCATGGCCGGAGAACACTCCCGAGTACCTTCTCACCGGCTACCCCCGAATGCTCGAGACCGCTAAAGACTCCGATCGGCTTACGGCCTTGGCCATCGACCCGGCACGCCACGACCGTTTACTGGATCTGACTGGCGGAGACACGGTCGCGCTCAACGAGGTCGCGGCCTGCCAGAACCTCCTACTCGAGCGTGTACAGCCGGACCTCTACGCTCTGGCTAGGCTCTCTTACCACCGCGGACAGCTCGAGACCCGCAATGACAACATCCCGGCCCAACTCCCAGCCGTGTGGGCCGCCCTCGGCCAGCCGACCCGTGCCGAACAGCTCGCCCGAGCCATCACTGACCCAAACCGGCAGGTGCAGGCGCTGGCCGCCCTGGCTGGGGCGGTGGCTGCGACAGGTGGTGCGGGAGCGTATGCCCACAGCGAGCAGATCGCCCTAACCGTCGCCGACCCGTACTGGCGGGCGCGCGCGTTGGCCGCCGTGATCAGGGCGGTGGCTGCCGGGGGCGATCACGAGCGTGCCGAGCAGCTCGCCCGAGCCTCCCCCGACCCAGACGGGCAAGTGGAGGCGCTGGCCACGGTGGCCGGGGCGGCAGCGGTTGCGGGCGAGCATGATCGCGCCGGGCAGGTCGCCGCCGACGCTGAGCAGATCGCCTGGGCTATCACCGACCCATACCAGCAGGCGAGAGCGCTGGCCGCTGTAGTCGGGGCACTCGCCGCCGTCGGCGACCACGAACGCGCCGGGCAGGTCGCCGCCGACGCTGAGCAGATCGCCTGGGCCATCACCGACCCATACCTACAGGCGAGAGCGCTGGCCGCTGCAGTCGGGGCACACGCCGCCGTCGGCGACCACGAACGCGCAGAGCGGGTCTCCCGCGAAATCACTGACCTGTACCGGCAGGCAGAGGCGCTGGCGGTGGTGGCCGCGGCGGTGGCATCTGCGGGCGGGTACGAACGCGCTAAGCAGATAGCCCGGACCATCGCCAACCAGTATCGACAGGTGGAGACGCTGGCTGCGATAGCCGGGACGGCGGCTGCCGCAGGCGAGTACGAACACGCTGGTCAGATCGTAGTCTGCGCTGAGCTGATTGCCCGGGACATCATTGACCCGGATCGGCAAGTGAAAGCGCTGGCCATGGTGATCGAGGCTGCGGCGGCTGGGGGTCAGCACGAACGCGCCAAACAGATGGCCGGTCGCGCCGAGCAGATCGCTCGAGATATCACCGACCTGAGTCGGCAGTCGGCTGCACTGACTGCGGTGGTCGCTTCGCTGGCCGCCGCGGGCGAGCACGAGCGCGCCAAGCAGCTCGGCCGGTCCATCACCGACCCGAGCCGGCAGGCAGCCGCACTGACTGCGGTGGCTGGATCGGTGGCTGCCGCGGGCGAGCACGAGCGAGCCAAGCAGATCGCGGCGTGCGCCGAGCTGATCGCTCGAGACATCACCAATCCGGTTCTGCAGGCGGGGGCGATGGCTGAAGTAGCCGGGTCGCTGGTTGTAGCGGGCGAGTACGAGCGCGCCGAGGGGCTCGCCCGGTCCATCACCGACCCGATCCGACGGGCGGAATCTCTCGCTGCCCTTGCAGAGGCGCTGGCTGCCGTAGGCGAGCATGAGCGCGCGGGGCAAATCGCCCTGTCCATCACGGATCCGGGTACGCGGATGGCGGCAGTAGCTGCGGTGGTCAGGTTGGCGGCCGCTGCGGGCGAGTACGAGCGCGCCGAGGGGCTCGCCCGGTCCATCACCGACCCGATCCGACGGGCGGAATCTCTCGCTGCCCTTGCAGAGGCGCTGGCTGCCGTAGGCGAGCATGAGCGCGCGGGGCAAATCGCCCTGTCCATCACGGATCCGGGTACGCGGATGGCGGCAGTAGCTGCGGTGGTCAGGTTGGCGGCCGCTGCGGGCGAGTACGAGCGCGCCGAGGGGCTCGCCCGGTCCATCACCGACCCGATCCGACGGGCGGAATCTCTCGCTGCCCTTGCAGAGGCGCTGGCTGCCGTAGGCGAGCATGAGCGCGCGGGGCAAATCGCCCGGTCCATCGCCACCGCTCCTGATGACTCCGAGGACTCCGAGGAGTCAGACCACTTCGACCGCGTCGAACTGAACGCCTATGCAGAAAAGCGAATGGAACCCCTCGCCGCCTTGGCAGAGGCGCTGGATGCCGCAGGCGAGCACGCGTACGCCGGACGGCTTACCAGCGCTCTGGCTGGCGACTATTACCAGCGTGCAGGAGCGCTGGCCAAGCTGGCCAAGGAGATGGCTGCCGCTGGGAACTACGAACACGCCAGCGAGATCGCCTCGGTGATCGATGATCGGGTTCTCCAGGCGCGGGCTCTGGCCGCGGTGGCTGAGGCGGCCGCGATGGCCGGTGCTTACGAACGCGCTGGGCAGATCGCCCAGGCCATCACCAAGTCGGACCAGCTCGTGGAAGCGCTGGCCGCGGTATCCAAGGCCACGGCCACTGCGGGTGAGTACGAATACGCGCGCCGGTTTGCGGCCCACGCCGAGCAGGTCGCCCGCGACCTCTCGCACCCAAACGAGCAGGCAACAGCGCTGACTGTCGCAGCCGAGGCCGCTGCGGTTGCGGGTCAGTACGAACGTGCCAAGCAGATCGCCCTCGCCATCACCGATCCGTATGGGCAGGCAAGGGCGCTGGCTGCGGTGGTTGGGGCAGTCGCAAACGCCGGAGAGCACGAACGCGCCAAGCGAATCGCCCGGGCCATCAGCAACCCGAATCGCCAGGCGGCAGCATTGGTCGAGATAGCTATGGTGATTGGCCCGCCGATGGCCGGCCACTTGCTGGGAACGGCATTTGCGCTGGGTTCATGGCTGACGCCGCTTCCAGCGTTAGCGAAACTGTACCCGCACGAGGTAGCGCGGATCGCTGACGCAGTGTACGCAATGAATCCGGATCGTTCAGCGTCCGGTGCAGTCGGACCGCTGCAGCGATGACGCCACCCTCAAAGCCCGAAGTCGCGTTCATTATGTCATGCTGATCTACCCGGCCCGGCCGGTGGGGTGCCCCTTCCAGAACGGTGAACCCGACTGCGAACCGCAGGGGATGCGATCGGCGGACGTTCGGGTCATGCTTGATTCATGAGGTTCGCGACTCCAGGCTCTGCTCCGATTGACGCCGTTGAAGGCGGTGCGGCGGACGGTGGCTTCCGGGCTGGCGGCTGCGACGCTCTGGGACCAGCTTGGGACCACACGTCCTACGCGATCATGAACGACCTGCGATTGGAGGCTCGACATCCGCGACTGTCCGAGCATTTACATCGTGCCTGACGTGCAGGGATGGCTTTCGGACTTGACTGGGGGTCAGGGGGTCGCAGGTTCAAATCCTGTCAGCCCGACAGATGAAGTTGCAGGTCAGAGCCCTACGCTTATCAGTAGACGTAGAGCACATGACTGCTGCTGAGTGACTACTGAGTGACTAAGTCCGGCGTAGTGACACCTGACTCGAGCAAGACAGTCTGGTCGTCAAACACGCTGGTCGGTGAGCAGGCCTGGCCGAGGTCGAGGTGCTGCGCACCGTGGCCACCAACGTCTTCGGCACGCGCAACGTCCTGCAGGCCGCGGCGCGCTGCGGCGCCGGCACCGTGGTGACCGCCTCGACCGGCAAGGCCCTGCGGCCCTACTCGCCGGACGTCTACGCCGCCTCCAAGCGGATCGGCGAGTGGATCCTCGCGAGGACCGCCGCGACCGGCGAGCTGCGCCTGGCCGCCTCCCGGTTCACGCACGTGGTCGATAATTCGATCATCGGCGAGCGGCTGCGCTCGTGGTGCGCGAAGGACGAGCCGATCCGGCTGCACAGCGCGGAGATCGGCTTCTACATCCAGTCAGCGCTGGAGTCCGCGCAGCTGCCGACGAGGTTCCCGGCGACCCCTGCGGCGACTACCGCCTCGAGGTTCAGGTGCGTGCCGGCGACCGCGCCGGCGGCAAGTGCCCCGCCGAAGAGCATGATCGGCTCGGAGGGGACGGGGATGCAGGCGGACTCGGCCAGCATGAGCACGAATATCGCCAGATACCCGTAGTCCGCGATGAAACTCTGCACGTCGGTGGCCTTTCTCGCAGCCGCGCGATGAGGTGGGTCGAGACGGTTCGGGGAAGCGGCGCGGAGGGGAGCGCCGGTCATTCCCCGAACCGCCGGTGATTTTACAGGATTGTAGATGTTCACCGTGGGTTCAGTCCGGCTCTGCGGCCGCGATGTCCGGGACCGCGAGGCTTCCGCGGTATCTACGCGCGCGGCCATCCGGGTTCCGGGCCGGGGCCGCTCAACTTTCGGGAGCTTTGATGAAGCGCACACCCACGCTCGCTGCGCTGGCCGCGGTCGCCGGCACCGCCGCGATCACACTGGCCGGTTGCTCGTCCTCCACCACGGCGGGTTCGTCTAGTTCAACCGCAACGTCGACTCCGACCGCGACGACGGCGCTGACCGTGCGCACGGTCTTCAGCGGCAAGACGCAGGGCTGGACCCAGCCGGACGACCTCGCCGCAGTCGGAAGCCACCTGTTCGTCGCATTCCAGAACGGCGTCGACTCCAAGGGCGGCACCGCCGGAAAGCCCCTGAACAGCACGCTGGTCGAGTTCGAGCTCAACGGCACCATCGACCACAGCTGGCCGATCACCGGCAAGATCGACGGCCTGGGCGCGGACTCGGCGAACTCGCGAGTGGTCGCCACGGTCAACGAGGACGGCAACTCGAGCCTGTACACGATCGGCCTCGACGGCACCGTCAAGCACTACACCTACAGCCAGAACCCGCTGCCGCACGGCGGCGGCACCGACTCGGTCGTCGCTGAAGGCGGGGCGCTGTACATCTCCGCCTCGGCCCCCTCGGGCTCTACCGGCCCCGCCGTGTTCAAGGTGACGCTCTCGGGCAGCACCGCGCAGATCGCCAGCCCCGCCCCGTTCAACATCAACAGCGCGGCCACGGCGATCGGCTCGGGTAAGCAGACCACGCTCGCGCTCACCGACCCCGATTCGAGCACGATGGTGCCCGGCAGCGTGCCGGTGGTTGGCGGCGAGTTCATGCTCAACTCGCAGGGCGATGACCAGCTCATCTTCGACAAGCTCGGCCAGTCCGGTGCGCCGCAGGTGCTGAGCATCAAGCAGTCGGTCGACGACGTCGCGTTCCCGACCGCGACCGGCGGCACGCTGCTGAGCGCGGACGCGAAGACCGACTCGGTCGACGCCATCACCGGCACCTTCACCGCGAACGCGGCCTACACCGCCGTGACGCCGGGCAACGCCAACAACGCACCGGCGAACGCCGCGCCGAACTACTTCGGCACCATCGACCTGGCCACCGGCGATGTGACGGCTGTCAAGACCCAGGGCGTGAAGCTGACCCCGCACAGCCTGATCTACCTGCCCTGATCCTCTGACGCGGGACGTACCGGCCGGTTTCTCGATCGACAGAGCGTTCGAGTAGATGCGTCAGCGGAGCTGTTTCAGGTTGGGCTTCCTTGAGAACCCTGCTGCTGGCGGCTCCGCGTTCCGCATCGTAAGCGCCCGCGGAATCTTGAGGCTGGGTGTGCCGTGGGTACCGTGTGGTCAGGTGGGGTCATCGATCAGGGCGGCGCGGGCGAAGGCGCTGAACTCCTCGTCGGGGATGGCGGCCGCGTCCTCGGGGCGTAGGCGGATGGTGCGCACGCCCGCGGCGAGATCCGGATGGCGTTCGACGAAGCCGGCGTCGCGACCCAGCGGCCACCCGTAGATGGACACCCCGTGGCGCCACGCGGCGAGGAACAGCTTGCGGTTCCCGCGGACGAACGTCGGCATCTGGTAGCTGAGGGTCACATGGACTCCTGGACACGCGTCGAGGATCAGGGTGTGCAGCCGGTCGAACAGCGGCCGGTTTTCGGCGTCGACGGCATCGATGTAAGCACGGACCCGCTCTTCCACTCCTCCATTGTCCGCCACGACGGGCCTGCGTGCAGCTTGGCTGATCAGGGCGGATGGAGATCCGTAGCGGAAGCATCTAGGGTCGGCGCGTGGCTTTTATCATGGTGTGCGAAGATGATGCGTCGGTCCGCGGCGTCCTCAAGCGTGCCCTGGAGCACGATGGCCACACGGTCTCCGTCGCCGCCACCGCCGGCAGCCTGTTGCGGCAGCTCGAACCGGTGCCTGAGTTGTTCGTCTTGGATCTCGGGCTTCCGGACGCCGACGGCCGCGACGTGTGCCTGGCCCTTCGCGCGCGCGGCCTCGATGCGCCGGTGGTGATGCTTACCGCGTTGGACGGCCTGCATCACAAGGTGGGCGGTTTCGAAGCGGGCGCCGACGACTATGTGACAAAGCCCTTCGATATCCCGGAGTTGCTGGTCCGCGTTCGGGCGCTGCTGCGCCGGGCCAGGTTGGCGCCCGCGCCGCGCGAGGTCGTGCTCGATCCGGCGAAGCACGTGGTCACCTACGGCTCGGTGAGCGAGAGCCTGACCCCGACGGAGTTCCGGTTACTGGGCCGCCTGATCGCGGCCGAGGGCGACGCGGTGCGCCGCCATGCCCTGATCGCCGCCGGTTGGCCGCACGGGGCGCAGGTGAGCGAGAACACGCTCGACTCGTTCGTGCGTCGGTTGCGGACCAAGCTCGGTCCGCTGGGTGTGGCCGAGCGGCTGGCGACCGTGCGCGGGGTGGGGTACCGATGGCAGTGACGGGACTGCGTGGAAGGATCGTTGCGCTCACGGTGCTGATCGCCACGGCCGTGGTGGCGATACTGGTCGTGCTGCTGCACGTGCTGCTGAGTCGGGTGCAGGATGCCGACGCGCACGATCTGGCGCGCACCCGCGCCGAGGCGGTCGTCGCGAACGTCACCGTCGCGGGCGGCCGTGTCGTGCTCACGGAGAACGGCAGCGAGGCGTTCGACGCGGTCGCCTGGGTGTACGCCGACGGCCGCCTGATCGACGGGAACGTGCCGACGAGTGTGGTCGATCGCGTCGAGCAGTTGGCCGCCTCGGGCACGTCGCAGACCGTCGTCGTCGACAACTACCTCCTGTACGCCCAGGAGGTCCCGATCGATGGCCACCACGTCATAGTCATCGTCCGAGTGGACCTGACACCGTATGAGACGGCCGAGCAGCTCAGCCTGACGTTGTCGCTGATTCTCGGCGGCATCGCGGTCCTGCTTGCCGGCGGTCTCGCGCATCTCGTGGTACGTCGTGCGCTGCGGGTCGTGCGGGAGATGGCCGCCCTCGCCGAGGACTGGAGCCATCACGAACCCGGACGCCGCTTCGAGCTCGGCGTCCCCCGCGATGAGTTCGGGCAGTTGGGACGGACGCTGGATCACCTGCTGGAGCGCGTCGAGAACGCGCTGGCGGACGAGCGCCGGCTCACCGATGAGATCGCCCACGAGCTGCGGACCCCGCTCACGGCGCTGCGGGGCGAGGCGCAGTTGGCGCAGCTGTCCGGAGAGCCTGTGGCGCCGGAGGCAGTGCTGGGCGAGGTCGACCGCCTCAACGCGGCCATCACGACGATCCTGCGTGCCGCGCGCGCACGCATCGACGCAGGCACCCAGTGTGATCTGAGCTCGGCCGCGCGGCAGGCGATCGCCGGTCGCCCGGTCGAGGTCGCCTTTCCGGCGAGGCTCGAGGTCGCCGTTACGACCGAGGTCGTCGTGGCGCTGCTCTCGCCCCTGTTGGAGAACGGCCTGCGCCACGCCCGCTCGCGCGTGTGGATCAACGCACGAACCCAGGGCGAGACGGTCGTGGTCGACGTCCTCGATGACGGCCCCGGGTTCGATCCCGCGGAACTCGACCGGGTCTTCGACGCGGGGGTGACCGGCGTCGACGGGTGCGGTCTGGGCCTGCCCGTGGTCCAGCGCGTCGCCGGGCCGGCCGGGGTGCGGGTGCGCGCGATCGCCGACGGACGCGGCCACGTCGAGGTGACGCTGCCCGCGCCGCGCACGGCCACGTAGTCAGGTTGGTTGCAGGTTCCCTGCGAAAGCCTTCCCGCATGACGACTACGACAACGGAAGCACGCACGCATAGCGGGCGGCTCATGCTCAACAAGGTCCCCGAGGTCACCGTCTGGTTCTGGCTGATCAAGGTCCTGTGCACGACGGTCGGCGAGAGCTTCGCCGACTGGATCAACATGCAGCTCGGCGTGGGCCTGGTGAACACGGCCTGGATCTTCACCGCGGTCCTCGTGGTGGTCCTCGCCGTCCAGCTGCGGCTCAAGCGGTACGTCCCTTTTCCCTACTGGCTGACCGTTGTCGTCGTCAGCGTGACGGGCACCCTCTACACCGACATCCTGACCGACCAGCTGAACGTGCCGCTGTGGGTCAGTTCCGCGGTCTTCTCGGTCCTGCTCGCGGTGGTCTTCGGCACGTGGTGGTGGCGCGAGCGCACGCTGTCGATCCACTCGGTCACCACCCGGGCGCGCGAGTCGTTCTACTGGCTGACCGTCCTGGTCACCTTCGCGCTCGGCACCGCGACCGGCGACTGGACGCTGGAGCTGACCGGCTGGAGCCCGGGCGTCTCGGTGCTGCTGCCGCTCGGCCTGATCGCGGCGATCGCGGCGCTGTGGCGCTTCGGTGCGAACCCGGTGCTCTCCTTCTGGCTCGCCTACATCCTGACCCGCCCGCTGGGCGCCAACATCGGCGACTGGCTCGCCTCCCCGAAGGTTGCGCAGAACCCGGGTGACCCGACCGGTCTGGCGCTGGGTACGTTCACCACCAGCCTGATCTTCCTCGGCCTGATCCTTGCGACGGTCGTCTACCTGACCGTGACGCGCTCGGATGTGACCGAGACCTACGAGGCGACCCACGACTCCGCAAACGCCACCACCCGTGGCAAGGAGCGCGTCGCGCTGGCCGGCTTCGGGCTCCTGGCCTTCGCCACGGCGGGCTTGCTGGTTTGGGCCCACGGTCAGCCGCACACCGGCCCGGCGCCGGAAACCGACACCACCTCCACCGTCCAACTCGCTCCCGGCCAGGCGGTGAAGAAGTTCCCGGCGGCGAAGGTCAACGCGCTGCGCACCCTCGCGTCGACCGCGCTCACCGACGCACGCTCGGGGGACGCGGCCGGTGCCCACACGGCCGCCCAGTCGCTGCGTGACCTGTGGGACGCCGACCAGGACACGCTCGAGCCACTGGACGAGACCGGCTGGACGTCCATCGACGCCCAGATGGACAAGGTGCTCAAGACCTTCGGTATCGACCACCCCAACGCGCCGCTGCCTGCGGCGCAGCAGGAGAGCGAACTGAGCGCCCTGCTCGCGGATCTGGGCTGACACGAACCGCAGCAGGCCCCGGCGGCAAGGTGCGCTCGCGTGCCGTGAATCCCGCCGGGGCCTGTGCGGGACCGAGCAACAGCGCCACGGTGAACACGGCGACCAGAGCGAGCCGCAGCTCACCGAGCAACGATTCGTCCGATATCAGCATCGGTGACACGGCCAGTGCCGCGCCGGATATCAGGGTCCAGAGCGGCATGGGGCGGCGATGCCCGAGCAGGTCCCAGATCAGCGCCCCGAGCAGTACCCCGGCGGTGTAGTACCCGTATACGCCAGGGTCCAGGGCGATGCGTGCGCCGACGCCGAGCAGCATCAGTGCGGGCCATCGCCGGCGCCGCACCGCCACGGCGCCGAGTCCGCAGCCCAGGACTATCTGCGCCGCCCGGTCCCAACTCGGCGTGCCGGAATCGCTCACGCCGAGTGCTCGCAGCGCGGATGACGGCTCGTTGGTGATGGTGAACGCCGAGGCCGCCGAGAGCGTGTGCGGGTCGGCGATCACAAAGGGCAGGTAGGCGACCAGGATCGTGACCACAGTCCACACCGCCGCGTGCCGTCGGGTATGAGCGGGCACGGTGAGGATCAGCGGCAGGAATACCAGCGCCCACGGCTTGGAGTCCACGGACAGCCCGATGCAGATCCCTGCAATGGCAGGCAGGTCCGCGCTCGCCGCCCAGAGCGCGAGCACCGCCAGGGTCAGGGCGAGCGCGTCGTCAAGGTGGCTGATGGCGACACTCAGATCGGTCCACCCGATCATGAAGGCGCTGCCGCCGATGAGCATCGTCAAGTGCAGCCGGTCATCACCCGCCAGTTCCGGGCGCACCGCCTCGACGATCCGCTCCAGGACGTAGAGCACGACCAGGCCCAGCGCCGCCATGAACACGCAAGCCGCGAAAAGCCCGTTGGTGCCTCCGAGGTGACGCAGGACCTCCGCGACCGCGAACGTGAACGGCCCGATCTGCAGCTGCGGATAGTTCGCGTACAGATCCAGACCCCCGGCGGCAGCCGACCCCGACGCGCCGTGGAACAGCAGAGTGCTGCCCTGCACGAAGTAATGCCACGAATACCCGCCGTGCCGGGCGAAGATGACCGCCCAGAACACCGTCACCCCGCCGAGGATGGCGAACCGCCGCCGCTGCCGCCGATCCGGGCCAGGGAGGTCCACCAACGTCCGGGACAGCCCCTCGGCCCGCGCGTCCGTCCACGGCGCGTCCAGTATCTGCGTCATCTCCCGCTCCCGATCGCGTCCGTGACCGCACACTCACTACACGGACGACGACCGGGCCCGCCGAAAAGCTCCCGCATTTCGTAATGAATACGTGCAGACTGGTTGTGGCAGTCGTTACACACTGCGTAGGCTTGCGTTTCACCGCTCAGCGCCTTCGCGGCGCCGGAGCCAAGTGTCCCCAGCGCCTCCCCGGCCTCGGCCCTGCCCTTGATCGCGGGTCTCGATAACGCCCTCTCAGAGCGGCGGCCCATAAGCAAGGGTCACCGTGCCGTGATGGGGCCGACCGTCCGCTGACGAAATCCAGTCGACGCGGATCGACTGCCCGGGCGAGAACTCGGTCATGGCGGCGATCTCGCCGCTGTACGAGGTGATCTTTCGTCCGTCGAGCGCGACGATCACGTCGTCGACGCCCACGCCCAGCGAATCCGCCGGGCTGCCCGGCGCCACGTCATCGACGCAGACCCCCGGGATGGCCAGGCCGGCCCGTGACGGAGCAAGCGAACCGTCCGGGGCGGCGGTTGCAAGATTGGTGCAACTCGGTCGGGCATCTGGGTCCAGGTACAGCTGATCGGCTTGATCACCGAGGAACGCCGTGGGGCCGATGTGAACCGTGTCCGTGGGGATGCCGGCCCGGATCTGCGCGGCGATGGCGCGTGCCCCGTCGATGGGGATCGCCAGGCCCGTGATCGGCTCACCGGAAGACCTCCATTCGCTGTTGCTGCCGACCGTGATCCCGACGACCCGGCCGTTCGCGTCCAGCAGCGGACCACCGGAATCGCCGTCGACGACGTCTGCACCGTGGATGATCAGCCCTTTGAGTGACTCTGATTGCAGGCCCCCATCCAGCGTCGCGGTCTGTCCGGTGGCGAGCACGGAGCCGGCGGTGTCGATCAAGCGGCCGTTCCCGTTCGCGTTGCCGACGGCCGTCACGCGCTGTCCGGGACGAACGGATTGGGAATCTCCCAGCGGTGCGGGGGAGAGGCCCGAGGCGTCGGCGAGCTGGATGACGGCGAGATCGTCGGCTACCGAGTAGCCGGCGACAGTACCGCGGTATCGCTTTCCAGTGGCTGGATCGGTTACGGTCACGCTGGTCGCGCCGCTGATCGCGTGATTGTTCGTGAGGATCTCGCCGTCGGTGCTTAGCACGATTCCGGTGGCGTCACCGCCGCTGTTCATCGTGCCGCCACCACTCAAGGCTTCCTCAGACCGCGTCGAAACGAGAACCACGCCGCGGTGCGCCGAGTCCTGCTGTGGGCTGGTCGCAGAATACTGCGACATCACGCCTCCGGCCGCCGCCACAGCGACGGCCAAGCCGACCGCCGACAAGCGCCATGCCGGCCGCAAAAACGCAAAACGTCGGGACGTGCCCCCCATAGCCACTAGATCAGAGTAAAGAGATGCTTTGGGCAACGCAAGGGCCTGCCGCAGGTTCCGCAGCCCCGGGTCGCAGGTTCAAAGCCTGTCAGTGCGACGATGAAGTCGCAGCCCGGACGCCGCTTCCGCCGGCGGGCGGGGCGGCCACGCCGCCGCGTGCTCCCTCGGCACAGCGGCGGCCCAGGTACTCGGCATGGGCATCGAGATGTGGCGCGTTGCCGACGGCCCTAGCCGGGCAGCGTTGGACTTCCCGACGCCGTCCGCAATCCACGCGTGGACGGCCCGATCGGTGATGCCGATGGACTGATCGCGGACGTCAATGTGGCCGATCGACGGCGCGACGAGCTTTCGCTATCCAAGTCCGTACGGATCCAGCGTCTTCGGCTCGAGCCCACGGCACGCCAGGTTCCAGACGGACTCCCCGTATTCCTTGAGCGCCATGGCCGCCTTGTCGGGGTCGACGCCAACCGACGCCTGCCGGACAAGCCCGTCGAGCCAGGCTTTGGCCTCGTCTTCGGCGCCGAACGACTCGGAGGCAGATCGGCGGCGCTTCTCCGCCGGATCCCGCCAGCGAGCACGAGCGCGATACGGGCTGGGGTACGGGCCGCGATACTCGATGTCTGTCGAGAGGGTGACGCCGAGCGGAATATCGATCTTGGCGACCATCAGTGGCCCACCCGCTTGGGAGCCGGGCTGGCGGTCAGTACAGGGTCGTTGGCCTGGGGGTATCCGAGCGTTCCGCGGCGGACGTGGACGGTGCGCAATCCATTTGGTTTCGTCGGGATGATGTCGTTGTCGCGGTGGTCGCCGACGTACGCGCGTCGGGCGGGAGGCGTAGTCTGAAACCTAATCCGATCGTAGTACGGCAAACCATATGCGGCTGCTCGAGCGTCATCGCTACCCGCCGGCTGTAAGCGCCCTGTCCCTATGAGGAAGCCGGGCCTCGACCCCGGCGACTTCGGGAGGCCGTCTACGACGCCTGTGCGACCGCCGTGCGGACCTTCGCCAGCAGCGCGCGCAACTGCTCTCGCTCGGCTCCGGTAAGCGTGCCTGTGGCTTCGGCGAGGGTTCGGGCGTCCATCGCCTCCGCCTGTTCGTAGTGCGCGCGACCGGATTCGGTGAGGGTGATCAGGAACGCCCGGCGGTCGTCGAGCTGGCGTACGCGCTCCACCAGCCCGTCCTGTTCAAGGCTGTCGACGATCGTCGTGGTGGTCCGCGCAGCGATGCCCAGCATCTCGCTCAAGTCGCGCATGCGCAGCGGCACGGCTTCGCGGGCGAGCATGCGCAGCGCGCGCAGACGAGCCACCGACGAGCCCGCCGGGCGCAGCCTGCGCTCGGCGAAGGTGCGCAACGCCACCGTGGTTTCGAACAATTCGTCGACCAGGGCATCGCTGCTCCCATGACGTTGCCGTGCCATTCAGCCCGCTCCCTCGAATCCATTTCTGAGCTAGCTCATAGTGAGTATGCTCAGTAATCATGAGCATCCACCCGCCGGGTCCATTCCGCGACCAGCGTGTCATCGTGCCGATCATGGCAGTGTTCACCGTCTTCATGGTGATCGTCGATGGCGCGATCACCACCGTGGCGCTTCCGTCGCTCGCGCGCCAGTTCCACCTGACCCCCGGCCGCCTCGACAGTGTCGTCGTCATCTATCCGGTCTGCCTGGGGATGGTGATCCCCGCCTCCGCCTGGCTGCTCGAACGCCACGACGGCCGCCGCGTGCTGCTCCTCGGCCTGACATTGTTCACCCTCGCCTCCGGACTGTGCGGCGCCGCGCAGAATCTGCCGCAACTGGTCCTCTTCCGCGCTCTGCAGGGCCTGGCGGCCGGGGCGCTCACACCCGTCTCGCAGGGGCTGATATTCAGGACCTTCACGCAGCACGAGCAGATACGGATGTCCCGGATCATGATCATCCCCCAGCAGATCGCCCCGGCGATCGCGCCGCTGCTCGGCGGCTCGCTCGTCGTGGCGCTCGACTGGCGCTGGGTCTTCTATGTGAATGTGCCCGTCGGGCTCGCGGCCGTCGTGTTCGGGCTGTTCTTCCTCGGAGAGCACCGCGATGGCCGCGCATCGCGACTGGACCTGGCCGGTCTGCTCCTGAGCGCCGCCGCGATGGGCTCCCTGATGTACGGGGTGTGCGCCGGCCCGGACCGGGGGTGGGCCACGCCCGCGGTCCTCGGGTCGCTGGCGTCCGGCGCCGTCCTGCTCGGCATCGCCGTCCACCACCAGTTGCGCACAGACCAGCCCGCACTCCGGCTGCGGCTGTTTGCCGACCGGATGTTCCGCAGGGCCTGCCTGGTCAGCCTCCTCGGACTCACTCCCACGATCGGCGCGATGTTCCTGGTGCCGCTGTTCGTCCAGCAGGCTCAGGGGCACAACGCCTTTGCGTCCGGCAGCACGACCTTCACCGAGGCCTTCGGCGTGCTGCTGACGACGCAGTTGGCCAGCATCCTCTATCACCGAGTCGGCCCCGGCCCGATCGTCGGGTGCGGGCTGCTCGGCGTGGCCGGCGTTGAGTTGCTTTTCGCGACCAGCGACGCGCACACCGGGCTGTGGACGCTGCGCCTGTTCATGTTCCTGCTCGGCATCATGATGGGCGCCTTCTTCGTGCCGGTGACCATCGCCTCGCTCACCACGCTCGACCGTGCCGACTCGGCCCAGGCCGCAACCCTGGGATCGGTCGTCCGGCAGACCGGCATGGCACTGGCGCCGACGGTCGTGAGCTCCGCCCTCGTACTCGGTGCACGTTCTGAACGGCAGACCGCGGGGACCTCGCCGCCAGTAGCCGCCTACCAGGCGGCCTTCCTCGTCCTCGCCGGATTCGCGGTGCTCGCCGCACTCTTCGCGCTTCGGCTGGGTCGTCCTCGCCCGAATCCGGGGGTCGAGTCGGATGGGTCGGCGAGCCCGCAGGCCTCCGCCGACGAGGACGCACGTACCGCCGGTCTTCCCGCCCCGGTCCTCGGCGTCGAAGACAGCGAATATCCTCGTGCCGCGGCATGAGGTCATGGGTGTCGCGCCGACCTGCGGCCCGCTCGCCGCGGGGGTCAAGATTCGACCGGCGCCAAGGGGTCAGTTTTCAGGTTCTGTCCCTGATCTTGTGGAGCGGTGAGGGAGCGTGCGATCGAGGTCTGAGATACTCGTCGACAGTGCGATCCTTCGATCTTCGATGTCGCTGATGGTGGAGATAGTGGTCTTGGATACCTCGGCACCGTAGACCTCGGCCGGGTGCGCGGAGATCTCCCCGTGCGTCAGGCCGCGGGCGGAGAGCGAGAGCACCATTTCGTCCACGCCCGACAGCCGCCGCTGCCGCTTCTTGACGATCTGCGGCTCGAACGTGCCCGCTCGGTCGGACGGCACCTTGACCTCGACCGGGCCGACGTCGGTCAGCACCGTCTTGGCACGCCGCCCGTTGCGAGAATTGCCCGATCCGTCAGCGGAGCCGTCGTGCTTGTCGTAGCCGAGGATCAGTGATCTCGCCCTCGAGCGCGGACTCCAGCAGCCGCTTGGTCAGCGCCTGCAACAGTCCGCCCTCGCCGGCGAGCTTTACCCCGCGCTCCTTCGCCTGCCCGACGAGCTGGTCGAGCCACCGCTCATCGAGCCCATCGAACCCCACCGGATCCTCGCCGGCGAACTGCTCCACCCACGGACTGCTCCACCACGGACTGATCCACTTCCATCGCGCTTATCGAATAGTTAGATCGCCGCCTCCAGCACTGCCAGATCCTCTTGCGTGAGCCGGATCCCTCCCGCAGCGACGTTCGCTTCCAGGTGCGCCAGATCGCCGGTCCCCGGAATGGCCAGGACATGTGGCCCCTGGGCGAGGGTCCAGGCAAGCCGGATCTGCGCAGGCGTCGCACCGTGGGCTCGAGCGATCGCCAGCATCTCGCTGTCTTCTTGCGCAACGGTGGGCTTCGGCGCGGCTCCCGAGGCCCGAGACCCGGCGATCGCGAAGAACGGCACGAACGCGATCCCCGCCTGCCCGCACGCCCGCAGTACCTCGGCCGCTTCGCGGTGTGCGAGGCCGAACCGGTTCTGCACCGCTGCCACCGGTGCGATGGCCTGGGCCTGCGCAAGCTGCTCCGGCGTCACACCCGAGAGCCCGAGCTGCCGGATCAGCCCGGCTTCCTGCAGTTCGGCCAGGGCGCCGAAGTGCTCGGCGATCGACTCGAACCGCATGTTGCGCAGGTACACCAGGTCCAGGTGGTCCCGGCCGAGCTGCCTGAGGTTCTCCTCGACGTCGCCACGCAGCTGCTCTGGTCGTGCGGCCTCGGCCCAGCCTCCGCTGCTGTCCCGGCGCGGGCCGACCTTCGTGGCGACCAGTACCTCGTCGCCGAACGGCGCGAGCGCGGCGTTGATGATCTCGTTGGCCGAGCGCAGCGACGAGAAATAGAACGCGGCGGTGTCGATGTGGTTCACGCCGAGCTCGACGGCACGGCGCACGACCGCGATCGAGGTGCCGCGTTCGCGCGGTGACCCACCATGGAAGGCCGCGGTGCCGGTCAAACGCATCGCGCCGAAGCCAAGGCGACGAACGTCACGCTCGCCGATCCGCCACGCACCCGAGTCTGCGGCGTTCGATGAGCCTGGGCTGCTGGAAAGCGAGGACACAGAAGTAGTCACAACGACTTCTATCATCCAGGCGGCTGCTTCCGCACCCGAAAGGTGTCCCCTCCACATGCCAGATCTACCTCCGGCAAGCAGATCCCCGCAGGTGCGGACCGCCCATCGTCACCATGGCGTCGGACGTGGTCGGCGATCTCCGACCGCCGCACAGATCAGAGCCGGATCGTGCGAGAATGCCGTGCCCGTGGAAACAGAAGCCTGGCTACCTGCCTTGCCTCGGCGTCGTACTCGCAGGCCACTTCATAGACGCGAAACGGCACTCCTGCGGACTTCAGGACATCGACCACTGCGGCCGGCGTGCACGAAACCCCGACTACGACGAGAACCGTGAATCCCTGCGAATTCAGAAAGTGCATGGAACCACGCCATTGTGCGGCGCCCACCCGATGACCGGACTGTCTGCGCGTGTGGCCCTGCGGTCCTGTCGCGGCGAGCACCGCGACCTCTGCGATCCGGTCCGATTCACGCTCCTCGCCTGCTTTCCCGTCAGTCTCACGGGAGGCGAGCGGCAGGGGGAACGCGCGACCGTCGATTCCCGTCGACTTCAGGATCAGGGCTCGCCCGGTCCAGTGGAGTACCGCTACGCCAAGCGAAGCGGTCACGGCACTCGGCTTTGGGTGTCCACCTGGAAAGGTGAACGCGGCCGAGGGCCGCCCCGATGCACCGGAGCCCGGGTCGAACACGATCGTGGGGATCGAGTCACCTAGCACCGCTATCTCGTAAAGCTTTTCGGCCAACCGCTCTGCGCGCCTGGCACGCCGAGCCCCCGGGGGAGCCAGCGGCCCCAAGAATCGCACCAAATCCAGGCCGCTGCCCCGGGCAGCGCTTCTGAACGTGTCCTGCACCCCGCCCTCCTACACCCTCACGCTCGCGAAGGTCACGCTGCTTCACCCCGTACCCGGCGTGCGGGCCAGAGTCATCGGCCAACCTTACGAGGCAGCCCGATGGACGATCGGACAGCCTGGCACGATGATAAGCAGCCTGACCTGGTCTGCGAAGTTCGAATGCGGTCCACCGGTCCACCGGTCCAAAGACACCCACTGCCGTGAAACCATGTGCTACCGCCACGAGCGAAAACGCCTCACGGTTGGTGCGTGACACCGGGCCTCGGGCTGTCGAGAACGCGCCATTGGTTCTGTCCCAGGGACGTCAGCGGCCACCATCTGTCGGCGGCGGCTGAAAAGTGGACCGGTGGCGGCGGGTGAAAGTTGACCCCTTCCGAGGGTCTGGCTCGTTGAGTCAGACCGGGAGGAGTGGTGATCAGCGTGGAGGATTGGGCGGAGATCCGTCGGCTTCATCGGGCCGAGGCGATGCCGGTGCGGGCGATCGCGAGGCAGTTGGGGATCGCGCGGAACACGGTGCGCAGGGCGATCGCGGACGACGCGCCGCCGAAGTACCGGCGGGCGTCGAAGGGTTCGATCGTGGACGCGGTCGAGCCGCAGATCCGTGAGCTGCTCGAGTCGTGGCCGGAGATGCCGGCGACGGTGATCGCCGAGCGGATCGGGTGGGAGCGTGGTCTGACGGTTCTGAAGGAGCGGGTGCGGGAGCTGCGGCCGGTCTACCGGCCGGTGGATCCGGCCTCGCGCACGGTGTACGAGCCCGGGGAGTTGGCCCAGTGCGATCTGTGGTTCCCGCCGGTGGATGTCCCGCTCGGGTTCGGGCAGGTCGGGCGGCCGCCGGTGTTGGTGATCGTCAGCGGGTATTCGCGGTGGATCGCGGCGAGGATGCTGCCGTCTCGCTCGGCGGCCGATCTGATCGCGGGGCACTGGCGGCTGCTGGCTGATCTCGGGTCGGTGCCGCGGGCTTTGGTGTGGGACAACGAGGGTGCGGTCGGTTCCTGGCGGCCGGGTGGCCCGCGGCTGACCGAGCAGTTCGCGGCGTTCGCCGGGCTGTTGGGTGTGAAGTTCGTGCTGTGCAAGCCGCGTGATCCGGAAGCCAAGGGCCTGGTCGAGCGGGCCAACGGCTATCTGGAGACCTCGTTTCTACCGGGCCGGGTCTTCGCCAGCCCGGCGGACTTCAACATCCAGCTCGCCGACTGGCTGGCCAAGGCCAATCGGCGCATCCACCGGGCTCTGCAGGCCCGGCCCGCCGACCGGATCGAGGCGGATCGCTCCCGGATGCTCGCCCTCCCGCCGATTGCGCCGCCGGGCTGGTGGAAGGCGTCGCTCAGGCTGCCTCGGGACCACTACGTGCGCCTGGACACCTGCGACTACTCGGTGCACCCCCTCGCAGTCGGTCGGCGCATCGAGGTTGCAGCCGACCTGGACCAGGTGCTGGTGACGTGCGGTGAGATCGAGGTCGCCCGGCATGTGCGGTGCTGGGCGAGGCATCAGACGATCACCGACCCCGATCACGCCGCGGCCGCGGCAGCCGCTCGAAGCATCGCGGCGGTCGGCAGGCGCCGGAGCCCGGAGTTGACCGAGGTCGAGGAGCGCTCTCTCGCCTCCTACGACCGGATCTTCGGGGTCATCGACGGCGGGCTGAGCACGGGTGAAGGGGCGGCGTGATGAGCAACCAGCACACCAAGGCCGGCACGGCGGGCCGGGACGTCTCCTCGGAGATCGCGTATCTCACCAGGGCTTTGAAGGCGCCGGCGTTGCGCGAGGCGGTCGAGCGCCTCGGGGAACGGGCCCGAGCCGAGGGCTGGTCCCATGAGGAGTACCTGGCCGCCTGCCTGCAGCGGGAGGTCGCCGCGAGGGATGCGCACGGAGCCGACGGGCGCATCCGCGCCGCCCGCTTCCCCTCCCGCAAGTCTCTGGAGGACTTCGACTTCGACCATCAGCGCTCGATCAAACGCGAGACCATCGCGCACCTGGGCACCCTCGACTTCGTCGCCGGCAAAGAGAACGTGATCTTCCTCGGGCCGCCCGGTACCGGCAAGACCCACCTGGCCACCGGGCTCGGGATCCGCGCCTGCCAGGCCGGTCACCGGGTCGCGTTCGCCACCGCCGCCCAATGGGTCGCCCGCCTCGCCGAGGCCCACACCACGGGCACCCTCGGCGAGGAGCTGACCCGGCTCGGCCGGATCCCGCTGATCGTGGTCGACGAGGTCGGATACATCCCCTTCGAGCCGGAGGCGGCGAACCTGTTCTTCCAGTTCATCTCCGGCCGCTACGAACGCGCCTCGGTAATCGTGACCAGCAACAAGCCCTTCGGCCGCTGGGGCGAGGTCTTCGGCGACGACACCGTCGCCGCAGCCATGATCGACCGCCTGGTCCACCACGCCGAGGTCATCTCCCTCAAGGGCGACAGCTACCGCATGCGCGGCCGCGACCTCGGCCGGGTTCCAGCAGCCGGCACCGGGGAATGACCAACATCAACGACGACCGGGGGTCAGATTTCAACCGTCGGAAGTGGTCCACGATTCAAGCGTCGCCGACAACCATCTGCCGCAACGGGGAAAAGGAGGAAGCAGTATGGCGATCGAGCGGATGGACAACGTCTGTCGGCATCGTCGTCGAGGACATGGACGGACCAGAACCCGAACACCGAACCACTCAGCCGCGAAGGCCAAGCCAGGCGAACGGCGCGGCGCGCTGGAGGTGGCGATTGCGCGGTTACCGCGTGGCTGTGACGTCTTCTGCGGAGCCCGCTTTGACGTCCTGATCTGAGCCCATCGAGGGGGCGTGCGCGGGGGTACGCCATGTGTGTCGTTTCGAAGTGGACCCGGACTTTCTCTTGCGGTGCAATGC
>NZ_JAGSOH010000082.1 GCF_018139625.1 Actinospica acidithermotolerans
GGGCGGACGGCGGCAGGAGGGCGGCGGGGGACTCGTCGGTCAGCGACGCGACCACCTGGTCGAGCCACGCTGTGGCCGCGGTCTCGAAGTCGGGCTCGCAGTCGGTGCGGGGGGAGATCCGGGTGGCGCCCAGCTCTTCCAGGCGCCGGTCCAGCCTGCGGCCGTGGCCGCAGAAGTCGTTGTAGGAGGAGTCGCCGAACGCCAGGACCGAGTAGCGCAGCTTCTCCAGCCGGGCGTCGGTGCCGGCCAGGGCCTCCCAGAAGCCGCTGCCGTTGTCGGGCGCGTCGCCGTCACCGAAGGTGCTGGTGATCAGCAGGGTGTCGGCGTCGGCGGGGAGGGCGGCGGGGTCGATCTCGTCCATGCCGAGCACGGTCACGTCGTGGCCGGCGGCCTTCAGCCGCTGCGCGGCGATGGAGGCGAACTCCTCGGCGTTGCCGGTCTGGGAGGCCCAGAGCACTGTGATGCGGCGGCGCCCCGCGACCGAGGCTGAGCCCAAAGGCGCCGCCTGCGCGTACGCGACGACGGCGGCGGCGCGGGAGAAGCGGCCGGCCAGGAGCCCGTCGACCCACGCCTTGCGCTCGGGGTGCAGCGGCGCGGAGGCCGGGAGGACGGGAACTCCCGCCGGGTTCTCGCCGATGCCGGCCAGGAAGCCTGCGAGGTAGCGCCGTTCGTGTTCTTCGAACGCGGGCGGCCGGGGGTCGGCGATGCCGAGGGCGGCGGCGAGCGAGTCGTCGGGTGAGGCGGCGTTCGCCACGTCCACGACCCCCTCGCTCTTCGGTGCGGAGACGACCACCGGGATGGCGGACCTGGTCAGCGAGACCGCGCAGACCTTGAACTCCGGCTGGAAGGAGAGCGGGTCCACGGCGTCGCTGGTCACGGCGTTGACGCTGAGGTATTCGCCGAACAGATCGTTCCAGTGGAAGGGTGCGAAGGCGCAACCCCGCCGCACCCGATCCGTCAGAACCGCCGGGAGCACGGCGCGGCCGCGGCGCGAGGCGACCTCGACCGGGTCGCCGTCGGCGAGGCCGAGGCCGGCGGCGTCCTGGGGGTGGATCTCGATGAACGGGCCCGGGTTGAGCTTGTTGAGCTTCCCGACCTTGCCGGTCTTGGTGAGCGTGTGCCACTGGTGCTGGAGGCGGCCGGTGTTGAGGACGAACGGGTAGTCGTCGTCCGGCATCTCCCGCGCGGGCAGGTGCGGGCGGGGGAAGAAGACTCCGCGGCCGGACGGAGTCGGGAACCTCGGCCTTCCGTCGGCGTCGAGGTAGCGGATCGGGTTGCGGTCGGGGCCGCCGGGCGCCGCGGGCCACTGGACGGGGGTCTCGCGCAGCCGGTCGTACGAGGCGCCGGTCAGGTCGTAGCCGGTCTTCTCGTTACGTGCGCGCTTGATCTCCTCGAAGACTTCTTCGGCGCTCGCGTAGTCGAAGGCCTCCGCGTAGCCCATCGCCCGTGCGACCTTGGCGATGATCAGCCAGTCGGGCGTCGCGTCGCCGGGAGCGTCCACCGCGGGCCGGGCGAGTGTGAGGTTCCGTTCACTGTTGATCAACACGCCCTCGGCCTCGGTCCACAGCGCGCCGGGCAGGACCACGTCGGCGTATCCGTTGGTCTCGGTGTCGGCGAAGACGTCCTGCGTGACGACGAACTCCGCCGCCTCGAGGCCGGCGATCACCGTCTTGCGGTTCGCGACCGAAGCGACGGGGTTGGTGCAGATGATCCAGCAGGCCTTGATCGCCCCCGCCGCCATCTGCTCGAACATCTCGATCGTGCCCTTGCCGACGCCGTCCTCGCGCACCGTGCCGGCCGGCAGGTCCCAGAGCTCTTCGATGAACGCGCGGTCGTCCGCCGCCAGGACGCTGCGCTGGCCGGGCAGCCCGGGGCCCATGTAGCCCATCTCGCGGCCGCCCATCGCGTTCGGCTGGCCGGTCAGCGAGAACGGGCCGCTGCCCGGACGGCAGATCGCGCCCGTGGCCAGGTGCAGGTTGACCAGGGCGTTCGTGTTCCAGGTGCCGTGCGTGGACTGGTTGAGCCCCATCGTCCAGCAGGACATCCAGGCGCCGGCCTCGCCGATCCACCTCGCCGCCGTGCGGATGTCCTGCTCGGGGATGCCGGTGAGCTCGGCGACGGCGGCGGGCGGGTAGTCGGCCAGGAACTCCGGCATCGCCTCCCAGCCCTCCGTGTGCGCGGCGATGAAGTCCGGGTCGGTGTGGCCGTTCTCGACGAGCAGGTGCAGCAGGCCGTTCAGCAGCGCGAGGTCCGCACCAGGCTTGATCTGCAGGAACAGGTCGGCCTTCTCCGCCGTGGCGCTGCGCCGGGGGTCGACGACGATCAGCTTCGCGCCCGCCCTGACCCGCTCCATCATCCGCAGGAACAGGATCGGGTGGCACTCGGCCATGTTCGAGCCGGTGACCAGGAAGACGTCCGCCTTCTCGAAGTCCTCGTAGGAGCCGGGCGGCCCGTCCGCGCCGAGCGAGAGCTTGTAGCCGGTCCCGGCGCTGGCCATGCACAGCCGCGAGTTCGACTCGATCTGATTGGTCCGGATGTAGCCCTTGGCCAGCTTGTTCGCCAGGTACTGCGCCTCCAGGCTCATCTGGCCGGAGACGTAGAGCGCGAAGGAGTCGGGGCCGTGCTCGTCGATGATCGCGCGCAGCCTGGCGGCCGTCTGCGCGATCGCCGCGTCCAGGGCGACGGCCGAGGGCTCGGCGCCGCGGCCCGCGCGCACCAGCGCCGTCGTCAGCCGGCCCGGCGCGGCCAGCATCTCCGCCGTGGTCGCGCCCTTCGTGCAGAGTTTGCCGAAGTTCGCCGGGTGCGCCTTGTCGCCGGAGGCCTTGCGCACGCTCCGCTTCCCGTCGGGTCCCGTCTCGATGTCGAGCACGAGCCCGCAGCCGACCCCGCAGTACGAGCACACGGTCCGAACCTGAGTCACGTCGCTCCCTCTGTGTGAAGAGATCAACGTCGACCGTAAGAAACAGCCGTGACACCGAGGTCACGCGGGGCCGCACCGGATGTTTCGCCTCACGCACAACTCGGTGGCGGCCGCGGAGAGGATGCGCACGTCGGCGGCCCGGCGGATGTTGCGCGCCCCGCACACCTCCGCCGGCACCGCCGGTCCCGGACCCTCGCCGCCCGGCGCCGTGCCCTCCCGGCTGACCCGTTCGGACGCTCCCCGCGCGTGCGATTTGTCCGGAGATCGCGGGCCTGGGAGGATCACCGGCATGTCCAACGATCTGGAGCCTGAAGCGTCCGGCTGGGACGCGATCGACGCCGTCTTCGACGAGCTCTACGGCGGGATCGAACCCGTGCACGTCGGCTACATCCCTGGCCTCGCCGCCGGCAGCGGGCTGCAGGGCTGCTCGGCGTACCGGGCCGCCGACCACTGGCATTACGTCACCTACGGGCTGACCGAGCTGTGGGACAAGAGCGAGGAGGCGGACCCGGAGATCAGCGGCTGGGGCTACGAGTTCACCCTGCGCGCGCCGGCCGAGGCCGGCGAGGACAAGCCGCCGCAGTGGCCCTTCAACCTGCTGGAGCAGCTCGCGAAGACGACGAATCAGGGCGGGTCCGTCTACGAGGTCGGGCACCGCATCGACGTGCGCCGGCCGATCACCGGCGAGGACGGCACCGCCCTGACCGCCCTCGCGATCACCCGCGACACCGAGCTGCCCGAGCTGATCGACAGCCCGAACGGCGCGTTCGCGCTGCTTCAGGTCGTCGGCATCACGGCCGACGAGCTCGCGCGGATGAAGGACACCAGCACGGCCGCCGTCCTCGAGGACCTCGCCGAGGGCAACCCGCTGCTGATCACGGATCCGGCCCGGGCGAAGTAGCCCGGCCGGCGCCGCGGCGGCAGCACGGACCGGGGGTTCCTCCGACGACGCGGATGACGACGCGGTAGAGCGGCGTGTCGTCGCGGACGGGACCGGCGGCCGGCGCCGCGGCGGCGGAGCGGCTCGAGGTCGGACGAGCTTAGAACTCGAAGACGAGCCTCGCCGGGACGCGGCCGCCGACGACCTCGTCGAAGCACTCGTTGACCTGGTCGAGGCTGCGGGACTCGGCGATCACCTCGGTGCGTCCCGCGGCGTGCAGGGCGAAGACCTCGGCGAGGTCCTGGCGGGTGCCGACGATCGATCCGATGATCGACTTGCCGCTGATCACGGTGTCGAAGATCGGGACGCTCATCGTGCCGTCGGCGGGCAGCGCGACGCAGACCAGCCGCCCGCCGCGGCGCAGCGAGCCGTAGGCCTGCTCGAAGGCGCGCGGCGAGGTGGCGAGCGCGATGGCCACGTCGGCGCCGCCGAGCCGGCGGATCGCCTTGGCGGCGTCGCCCGCGCGGCCGTCGACGACCTCGTCCGCGCCGAGGCGGGCGGCGAGCTCGAGCTTCGAGTCCTCGATGTCCACCGCGATCACCCGGCCGCCGGCGATCTTGGCGTACTGCAGGGCGAGGTGGCCGAGGCCGCCGATGCCGAAGATCACGGCGGTCTCGGCCGGGCGCAGCCGGGAGACCTTCACCGCCTTGAACGTCGTCAGCCCGGCGCAGGTCAGCGGTGCGGCCTCGAACGGAGTGACCCCGTCCGGAACCGAGACGACGTACCGGTCGTCGGCCACCGCGTACTCGGCGTACGTGCCGTCGACCGAGAAGCCGCTGTTCTTCTGCTTCGTGCACAGCGTCTCCCAGCCGGAGAGGCAGTACGAGCAGGTCCCGCATGCCGAGCCGAGCCACGCGATGGCCACCCGCTCGCCGATCCGGTGCGCGTCGGCTCCCGGGCCGAGCGCCTCGACGATGCCGATGCCCTCGTGGCCGGGGATGTACGGCGTGCTCGGCTTCGCGGCCCAGTCGCCGTGCGCGGCGTGGATGTCCGTGTGGCACACCCCCGAGGTCTCCATCCGCACCAGCACCTGCCCGGGACCCGGCGTCGGCACCGGCATCTCGCGGACCTCCAGCTTCGCGCCCAGTTCGGGGACGACGACTGCTCGCATGGTGGTGGCGGTCACGGGGAGACTCCTTCGTCTGCGCGGGCTCACGTGGGCGGTGCGGGCCCGCAAGGACCCGCCCGCCATGTCCTTGCTCAGGCTCCCGTCCGCAGCGGCGCGTCGTCAACCGTCCCCGGCCGCTCCAGGCGGAGTGGGCGCGGTCGGCGCCGGGGCCATCAGGGCATTGCGCGCAGTGTGCGGCGGCTGCTATTACCATCGGCGTGATTTTCAAGCGTTCAGGCGGGCTGCGGCACAGCGAGCCGCGCCGCTCCGAGTCGGCCGCATCCGCCGTCCGGACGCGCGGCCGGGCCGCTCAAGCGCTGCGCCAGGCCGACACCGGCGGGGCGCTGGCGCTGCTCGACGGGCTCGTCGAGTACTGGCAGAAGGACGCTTTGACGGCGCGGAGCCTGGCCAGCGCCGAACTCGCCGAGGTGGAGACGCTGCGCGCGATCGCGCTGGACCGCGCGGAACGCTACGACGAGGTGCCCTCCGCCTGTGATCGAGCACTGCGGCTTTTCGGAGCCTGGGAGGCCAAGGCCCTCGACGCGCGGTCGCAGATCTCCCTGCTCCTCGGACTGCGGATCCAGGCGCTCGAAGCCGTGGACGCCGACGACGAACGGCGTGCCGAGGTCTTCGAGGAGTCGGTCGACATCCTGGCCGCCCTGCCGGGCGCTGCCCGGCGGACGGCGGTGTGGCTGATCTGGACCAGGAAACTCATCACGCTGCGATTCGACCGCGGCGAGACCGACGAGGCCTTTCGGCTCGTCCGGCAGCTCGTCGATCGCCTGCCGGGGATCGGCGGCCTGCCGAGAGCGGGATTCAAGGCCGTGCAGGAGGCCCTGGCATTCGTGCACGAACTGGCGCCGAGGGCGGCGCAGGCCGGGGACCCGCGGCTCGCGACCGAGCTCGTCGACCGATGCGTCGCGCTGTTCGAGAATGTCGGGGCCGACGACTTGAGCGAGCAGCAGGGTCTGGACGTCGCCAGGATCGCCGTGGCGGGCGGCTTGAAGTTCGACCGCCTCGGCCTCGCCGATCCCAGCACGACGCTCTACGCCTTCGCGGTCGACCGGTTCCGCGCGTTGGGCGACGTCAGCGGCCGCGACGCCAAGCTGCGTGCGGTCTTCGCGACAAGCCTCAACGGCTACGCTTGGCAGCTGGCGAAGCGCGGTGACTCCGAGGCCGGCCTCCCGGTCGCGCAGGAAGCCGTCGAATACGCCCGCGGCGCCGTCCAGGACGCTGCCGTGGCATCGAGCAGCAGCATGCCCGACATGCGTTTCACCCTAGCGGCAGCCCTCGACACCCTCGCCACGCTTCACGCCCAGCGCGGCGCCATGGACGTCGCCCGCGATCTCGCCGTCGAGGCACACGAACTGGCCGCGGAGCAGGGCGCGCACGCCGCGACGCTGAAGCTCATCACGATGATCGACGAGGGCGCCACCAGCGGTTTCGCCGACCGGGAGGCGTGAACCGGGGTCGCGTCCCGTTGCCTGGCCTCGCCGCCGTCCTCGCGGACGGTAGCCTGCCTGTCGTCGTTGCTGTCGGGCAGAGGGAATTCTCGGTGACTGACCAGTTCGAGACCGCGGCGATCCGCGAGCGTGTGCTGGGTTCGTGGACGGCGGCGCCGGTGCGCTTCCGGGAGGACGCGAACCTCGAGGAGGACCTGGTCCTCGGCGGCTACCGGGACCGGGTGCTCGTCGAGTTGGCGCAGAACGCGGCGGACGCGGCCGCGCGGGCCGGGGTTCCGGGGCGGCTGCGGTTCACGCTGGCGGCGGGCGCTGCCGGGGAGCCGGTGCTGCGCGCCGCGAACACCGGGGTCCCGCTGGACGCGGGCGGCGTTCTCGGGCTCTCCACCCTGCGTGCCTCAGCCAAACGCGATGAGGGCCATGGAGGGGAGCCCGGCGCGGCGGTGCCGGTCGGGCGGTTCGGCGTCGGGTTCGCGGCGGTGCTGGCCGTGAGCGACGCGCCCGCGGTGTTTTCGGGCGGCGGCGGCGTCCGTTTCTCGCTCACCGACGCGCGGGCCGACGTGAACCGGGCGGCCGAACAGAACCCCGAGCTGGCCGCCGAGGTGACGCGGCGCGGCGGGCGCGTTCCGGTGCTGCGGCTCCCGTACCCCGCCGAGGGAACGCCGCCGTGGGGATACGACACGGTGGTCGAGCTGCCGCTGCGTGACGAGGCCGCGGCGGTGCTCGTGCGCGGACTCCTGACAGGGCTCGATGACACGATACTGCTCGCCCTGCCGCAGCTTTCCGAGGTGGTCGTCGAGTTCGACGGCGATATCCGGACGCTGACCGCCGATCGCGGCGTGCGCGGCGAGTGCGTGGTGGCCGACGGGTCGCGCACGACGCGCTGGCGGCTGGCCGAGGCGCGCGGCGAACTCGCCCCGGCCCTGCTCGCAGACCGGCCGGTCGAGGAGCGCGACCGGCCCTGGTGGTCGCTGACGTGGGCCGTGCCGGTGGACGCGGACGGCGGCCCGCAGCGGCTGCGCACCGCACCCGTGCTGCACGCCCCGACGCCGACCGACGAGCCGCTGGGCCTGCCCGCGCTGCTGATCGCCTCGCTGCCGCTGGAGGTCACCCGCCGCCGGGTCGCCCCCGGCCCGCTTGCCGAGTACCTGCTCGATCGCGCCGCCCAAGCGTACGCGCAGCTGGTCACGGCTTGGCCGACCCGTACCCCGGCGCTGCTGCGGCTGGTGCCGGGACCGATGGGGGAGGGGGCGATCGACGGCGGCCTGCGCGGCCGGATCGCCGCCCTGCTGCCCGAGGCCGCGTTCCTGCCCGCCGCGAACGCGGATCCGGCGCCGCTGCGGCCGCGCGACGCGGTCGTGCTCGACCCCTGCGATGCCGCGCTCGTGGAGGCCGTGCGCGAGGCGCTGCCCGGCCTGCTGCCTGCCGGGTGGGAGCGGGACCAGGCAGCGGGTACCGCGCTCGGCATCCGCCGTCTCGGCCCGGTCGAGCTGGCCGAGACCCTCTCCAACCTGGATCGGGATCCGGCGTGGTGGGGTGCGCTCTACGCCGCCCTGTACGGCGTCTTCGGTCAGGACCCCGACACCGGCGAGACGCTGGCCGCCCTGCCGGTCCCGCTCGCCGACGGCCGGACCGTGCGCGGCGCCCGCGGCAGCCTGCTTCCGGTGGCCGAACTCGACGCGTCCGTGAGCGCCGCTCTCAGGCCGCTCGGGCTCCGGATCGTGCACCCGGGCACGCTTGCCCACGGCGGCAGCGGCGCGTCCTCGCTCCTCGAACGGCTCGGCGCCCGGCCCGCGTATCCGCGCGTGCTGCTCGAAGAGCCCTCGCTGCGTGCCGCGATCGCCGGCGCCCACGATCCGCTGTCGCACACGCACGATCTCGACGCCGCCGAGAGCCTCACCCCGGACCGGCTCGCCGGCGCCGTGCTCGGTCTGGTCCGCGCCGCCGATCCCGGCCCGCACGAACGCTTCGACCTCGGCGACCTGCAGCTGCCCGACGACCGCGGTGGCCACCTGCCGGCCCGCGAACTGCTGCTGCCCGGCTCGCCGCTCGCCGAAGTCGTCGACCCCGAGGCGTACGGCACCGTCGACGAGGACTTCGTACAGCGCTGGGGGGAGGCCACGCTGCGCGCGGTCGGCGTCCTCGATACGCTCACCGTCGTACGCGCGCAGAGCGTGCTGCTCGACATCGACACCCTGGACGACGACCTCGTCGACCTCGACGGCATCGCGGAGTGGATCGCGCACGCCAGGACCGCGATCGACGGCTCCGGCCACGACGCGTTCGCCCCCGTCGCCGACGAGTTCGCCGCCGTGCGCGATCTGGAGCTCGTCACCCGCTGGGATCGCGGACTCGACCTGATCGCCGAGACCCCGGCCCTGCGCGCCGCCGTCTCGCGGCCTGCCAGGGTGCTGTCGCAGGACGGTTCGTCGCTGGATCTGCCCTCGTACACGTCGTGGTGGCTCAGCCGGCATCCGGTGCTCGACGGCCGGCGGCCCGCCGACCTCGCGACGAGTGCCGCGCCCGGCGGGCTGCTCGCAGGCCTCTACGATCCGGCGCCCGAGCACGGCAAGGATCCCGGGTTCCTGCTCCGGCTCGGCGTGCGCACCACGCTCGCCGCGCTGCTCGCCGCGCCGGGCGGCCCGGACGAACTGCTCGACCGGCTCGCCGACCCCGCGCGCCCGGTCGGTCCGACCCAGCTCACCGCGCTCTACACCGCGCTGAGCGAGGTACCGGCCGACCGGGTGAACCCGCCGGGAGAGCTGCGTGCCTGGCAGGACGGCGAGCCCGTGGTCATCGACGCGGGCGAGGTGGTCGTGATCGACGCGCCCGACCTGATGCCGCTGCTCGACGGCCGCGCATACATCGTCGTTCCGGCGCACGCGGCCGCCCCGCTGGCCGACCTGCTCGACCTCGACCTCGTCTCCGAGGCGATTCCCGGCGCCGTCACCTCGGAGGGCCAGGAGCAGTCCGTGCCCGACGAGATCAGAGCGTTGCTGCCAGCATGCCCGGACACGTACATCGAGCACGACGAGCTGATCCTGGACGACGCCTTCGAGGTCGCCTGGCGCGTCATCGACGGAGTGCCGCACGCCTCGACGTTCGACGGCATGGCCCGCGCCCTGGCCTGGGTCTCCGGCCGCTGGGACCGCCGGCACCTCATCGCCGCGCTGCTCGCGGAACCGGAGCGCTCCGTCGAACTGACCGAGGAGACGTACTACGAGTAGGGCGCGTTACGAGTCAGACACTTTACGAGTAGGAAGCGCTGACGGAAGGGGCCTGGCCGCCGCGTGCGGCCGGGCCCCCGGTCATGCTCCGTCCGCTCACCCCAGCGGTTCGTGGTTCGCCCAGCCGACCTTGTACGGGTGCCGCGCCTGCCAGTGCTCGATGACCTCGCCGATCCCGGGCGCGGCGAAGGCCTTCCCCAGCGCCTCCGTGTCGGCGACGGCGATCTGCACGATCACGGTCGCGATCAGCGCCGGGATCTGCTCCTCGCCGGGGACGGCGATGTGCCGGCCCGCGGCGAAGGACCGGACGACGCCGCTCTCGACGATGACGCGTTCGAGATCCGCGAGGTATTGATCGAGCTCCGCATCCGGGACGGGCTGCTCGAAGGAGACAATCATCGTGTGGTTGATCATGCTGCAATTCTCGGCGCGGCAGGTCGCCGCTGTCCAAGACCCTTTCGATCATCGGCGATAACCTGGAGGCATGAATACGCTGGAAACGCGCGAGCTGGAGTACTTCCTCACGGTCGCGGACGAGCTGCACTTCGGCCGCGCCGCCGTGCGCCTCTCGATCGCCCAGCCCGCGCTGTCGAAGGCGATCCGGCGGATCGAGTCCCGGCTCGGCGTCGCGCTGTTCGTCCGCTCCAGCCGGCACGTCGAGCTCACTCCGGCCGGCGCGGCGTTGCGGGAGCACGGCAGGCACGCGCTCAACGCCGTCGGCGCCGCCGTCCGCCACGCACAGGAGGCCGGCGGGGCGGGGCAGGCCCGGCACCTGAGGCTCGTGCTCAAGCCGGGCGGCGACGGCGGCCTGCTGTCCGGCATCCTCGCCGCGTACGCCGAGCAACGCGACGCCCGGCACGTCGACATCCTCTTCAGCGGCCCCGCCGACCGAGCAGACTTCCTGCTCGACGGCCGGGCCGACGTCGGCCTGCTCTACGCGCCCTTCGATCCCCTCGACGGTCTCGCGCACGAGCGGCTGTACACCGAGGACCGTGTCGTCATCGTTCCGAGCGGTCACCGGCTGACCGGGCTCGCCTCCGTGCACATGGCCGACCTGGAGGGCGAGACGATGCCGGTCTGGAAGGGCACGTCCAAGGACGAAGGCGCGGGCACCGGCCCCGAGGTCGCCGACGTCGTCCAGATGCTGCACATGATCACGGCGAACCGGATGATCGGCGTGCTCCCGCGCTCGCTCGTCCCGCCGGTCGCGCCGGGAGTCGTCTGCCTCACCGTCAGCGACGCGCCGCCCAGCCACCTCGTGATCGCCTGGAACGAGCACGACCGCCGACCGCTCGTCGCGGCGTTCGTGGCGGCCGCCCTCACTGCGACACGTCCGTCCCCGGTGCCGTAGGACGGTCGGCGGTACCGAGCCAGGACCATGGTCCCTGCCGCGCCGAGCGCCTTCCACGCAGGATGAAGCTCATGACGACGACCCAGCTCCTCGAAGCCGAAGCCGAAGCCCACGTCCATGTCGACACTTTCGCCGACACGGACACGGGCGCCTACTCCCTCGCCGCGCCGGAGCCGGACCCGACCGCCGAGCTCGCCTCAGCGCCCTCGTTCGCCGAGCCGCCCGAGTTCGCCGAGCTGACGGCCCGTGACCTGATGCACCGGCCCGACTCACCCCGCCACGCCGTCATCACCGGCGTCGCGCTCTCGCCCTCCGACAGCATCCAGATCTGCGCCCAGCGGCTTGTCGACCGCGACCTCGACGCCCTCCCCGTGCTCGACGACGTCACCCGGCACATCCTCGGCGTCGTCAGCCTCCGGGACATCGCCCGCGCCGCCGTCGACGTGCCGCTGCCGTACCACGGCGTGCCCCGCACCGGCTCCGCCTGGCACCCCGAGCGCGACTGACCGACCGCGCGGACGGATGAATGCTTCTGGAGCAATGGGTGAACACCGGCCGCGCCGCCGTTTGAGATCTACAAGGCTGTAGTAGTGTCCCGGCTCGTGGATATCAGCTACCTGCAGGCTGTCGTCATCGGCCTTCTCCAAGGCGTCACCGAACTCTTCCCGATCTCCAGCCTCGGCCACTCGGTGCTGGTGCCGGCCTGGATCGGCGGGTCCTGGGAGCACCTGGTGACGGAGAACTCCGCGAAGGACTCCGGCGACTCGCCGTACCTCGCCTTCATCGTGGCGCTGCACGTGGCCACCGCGCTCGCGCTGCTCGCGTTCTTCTGGCGGGACTGGGTGCGCATCATCGGCGCCCTGTTCGATACTCTGCGCACGCGCAGGATCGCCACGTCGACGGAGCGCCTGGCGTGGCTGCTGGTGATCGCGACGATCCCCGTGGGCCTGACCGGCATCGCGCTCGAGCACACGTTCCGCACGCTGTTCGCCAAGCCCCTCGCCGCCTCGATCTTCCTCACCGTCAATGGTCTGATTCTGTTCGGGGCCGAGCGGCTGCGCAAGCGCGCGGAAGCCGTCCCCGTCGCGGCCGAGTCGGTTCCGGTCGAGCACACGCAGGAGCGTGAACTGGTCGGAGCCGTGTCCGGCGCGTCCGGGCTGCACGCCGAAGCCCCGTCCCCCGCGCTGCCCGGGGCCGCCGCGGCTTCCCCGCGCGCGGGATCCCGCCGCCTGGACGCCCTCGGCTACGGCGAGGCGGCTGTCATCGGCTTCTTCCAGACCTTCGCCCTGTTCGCCGGCATCAGCCGCTCCGGCGTCTCGATGGCCGCGGGGCTGCTGCGCGGCCTGAGCCATGAGGACGCCGCGAAGTTCTCGTTCCTGCTGGCCACGCCGGTGATCTTCGCCGCCGGCGTGCTCAAGCTGCCGAGCCTGGCCGGTCCCGCTGGCGCGCACATCCACGGCCAGGTCGTCACCGGATTCCTCGTCGCCGGCCTCGCCGCCTACCTCTCGGTCCGGTTCCTGACCAGGTACTTCACCACGCGCACGCTCACGCCGTTCGCCTACTACTGCCTGATCGCCGGCGGCATCAGCACTGTGTGGTTCGCAGCGAGCTGACCCGGCTGGTGTGGCTGCCCAGGCCCGAGCGCGTCGCGAGCAGCACGTACCTGTCCCCGGCGCCGATGTGGCGGCCGTGGTCGGGGCGCCAGAGGTAGTCGCGCGCGGCGGGTGAGCGCACCGCGATCACCCGGATCTCACCCGGGACGTCGATGTCGCGCAATGTCCGCCCGACCAGGTCCGAGCCCTCCTCGACGACGAACTCCGCGACGAGTACCACGTGCCGGTGGACCGAGAGCGTGCCCAGCACCTCGCGGCCCATCAGCGCGGCGGCGAACGCGGGGGCGGCGAGGTACGACACCGAGCGCGAGGCGGCGTTCGCGAAGGAGCGGTAGAGGTGCGCCGCGAAGTCGTCGTCGAACAGGCGCAGGACAATGCGCACGTCGGGCGCGATGGCCCGCGCCTCCAGGCACGCCTCGAGGTTGGCCGCGTCGTCGCCGGTCAGGGCGAGCACCGCGCGGCTGCGGTGCACGCGCGCCTGCCGCAGATGGTGTTCGAGCGGCGCCTCTCCGGTCAGGACCGGGATGTCGAGGGACTGGATCGCGAGGATGCCGCGCGCGTTGTCGTCCCGTTCGATGCAGACGACCGGGATGCCGAGGTCGTGGATCAGGGTCGCGACACGGGTGCCGACGTTGCCCAGGCCGATGACGACGATGTGGCTGCGGATGCCGCCGCTCGGCTGGCGCGGCGCCGCGCGGCGCCGGGAGGCGGTGTTCTCCACGAGGATCGCCGTCACGACGGCCATCAGCGGGACGCCGCTGAGCGTGACGGCGACCTGCGCGACGCGCTGCCACGCTCCGCCGACCCCGGCCGAGCTCGGCTGGCCGTAGACGTCCGGCACCGCGGAGCCGGCGAGGTCGAGCAGCGTCTCGTACACCGCCCACGCGAACGGCCGTGCCAGGGCCCAGATCAGCGCGAACGAGACGATGACCGTGATGACCGAGCCGAGCAGCACCAGCCGCAGCTGCACGCCGGTGAAGTACCGGATCATGTCGATCAGCCGCCACAGCACCCTGGACCGCCGCGTGAAGGTCGGGCTCGGCTCCTCGTCCACGAACCGCAGCACGGCCCGGCTGCCCGGCTCGACGACCTCCTGCCGCTCGGTCCGGCCGATCCAGACGGCGGCGGGTCCGGGGGAGTCCGGCAGCATCCGCATGCGCGTCAGGTCCTGCCGGTCGATGCGGTCGGCGATCGTGCACAGGAAGTCCTCGCGCTCGGGGCGCTCCTCGATCTCGAGGCTCACCGCCTGGTCGCCGACCCGGACCGAGTTGGGCCGGCGCAGCGCCGCGTTGACGAACGCGGGCGCGGCGGTGGCGGACCGGGAGAGCACCGAGCAGTTCTTCAGCAGCCGCTCGATGTGCCCGCCGAGCCGCTGGTTGTAGATCCGCAGCACGACGCGGATGTCCTCGTTCAGGGCCTGGACGCGCAGCGCGGTGTGGATGTTGCCCTGGTCGTCGCCGTCCACGAGCGCGATCCCGCGCGCCCTCGCCGCGTCGGCGGCGCTCAGCGCCTCCTCGGTGATCGTCGGCGAGACGACGACGCCGCCGTCCCCGAGGAGCTTTACGATCTGCGGCGCGTGGTCGGCATCGCGGCTCGGCACGATGGCGACCACCGGCACCTCGTACTGCTCGGCCAGCTCCACGACCAAGCGGTGCGCGAGTGTGTTGGCCCCGCAGACGATGTAATGGTCGCCACGCCGCCTCTCGGCAGATATACCGGAGCCCTCGTCGTCTCCAGGATGTGCGCCGCCCCCGCCAGGATTCGCCACGATCCTCGATCGTAGTGCAGCGATCGCGGCTGGGACGGAATCGACGTCGCCGAATCAGCCCTCGTTCCCCCGCGTATGTCCGAGCCGCGCGTATGTCCGAGCCGCGCGTATGTCCGAGCGACGCGTATGTCCGAGCCACGCGTATGTCCGAGCCGCGCCGGCGACGTCCTCGGTGGGGCTCCGACCCGTCAGTGCACCGAGACCTAATCCTTCTTCGCCGGCAACTACGCTGCTCCCGTGTCGTACTTCGTGGAATTCGTGCGCTACCGCTCGGATCTGACCGCCGCCGATCTCGTCGAGCTCCGCGCGGCGGCTCTCAGCGCGGTCAGGGCCGCCCACCCCGACCTGATCGACGCCCCCGTCCTGAGCCAGAACGAGTTCGGGACCTGGACGGACGTCTGGATCTACCGCACCCGCACCGCCGCCGACGCGGCCAACGCCGACGCCGCGAACATCCCCGAGTTCGCCGCGTTCGCCGACGCCCTGTCCGGCATCGAGATCACAACCGGCCGGATGCCCGAATCGGCGGCTTCGCCGTTCTCCGCCTGAGGCGACTCCGGGCCGCCTAGGCCGATGCCCGTGCCCGTCGCCGCAGGGCGGTCGGGGTTTCGCCGTATCGCCTCTTGTGGGCTCTGATGAAGTGGCTGCTGTCGTGGAAGTGCCAGCGGGCGGCGACCTCTGCGACGGTCCACGTGGTGGAGAGCAGGTCGGCTCGGGCGCGTTCGAGGCGCCGCTGCCGGACGTGCTCCATGATCGAGGTCTGCTGGTCGGCGAAGGCGCGGTGCAGGGTGCGGACGGACACGTGCAGGGCGTCGGCGATGGCGCGGGGGTCGAGGTCGGGGTCCGTCAGGCGGCTCTCGACGAGGTCGCGCGCCGCCTTCGCGAGCGTGGGGAACAGGTGTGGATCGTCGATGACCTGGTCGTCGAGCATGCCCTGGAGCAGTTCGACGGCGGCGTTGCGGGCCGCGTTGCGGGCCGCGTTGCCGAGTGGAGCCCCTTCGCCGACCTCCGTACAGGCGCGCAGATGGGCCAGCAGAAGGCGCGCGGCCGCGGTGTCCTGTTCGCCGGCCAGGATCGGGCCGTTGGAGGGGAAGCGGATGGTGCCGGCGGGCAGGGCGAGGGTGACCGCGTGCGTTCCCCGGCCGACCTCGAATTTCCAGGCCGCGCCGTTCCTGCGGGTGCACAGTTCGCCGGGGCGGGTGGTGACGGTCGCGCGCTCGGAGGCGTAGGTCATCCGGCCGGCGAAGTTGAAGTGGGCGATGACGTGGTCCGCGAGGTGGCCGTGCGCGGTCCCGGTGCTGCCGAGGAGGGCGTCGCTGTACTGGTTCTCGATGAAGACGTCGTGGAAGCTCAGTCTCTGAAGGCGCAGCCTGTAGTCACCCGTGCCGTGCGGCGGCAGTCTCAGCGGGGGCGTCGGCAGGAGGCTGCCCGCCTGGCGTCGCCACTGGCTGATGAGCAGTTCGTTCCGCCGCTCGTGCGCATAGGGCACGGTGATCTCGACCAAGGGCCGCTGAGCGGTGTCCCCGGAGTCCGTGCCGCCGCTTCGAACCACGAGCCCACGCTACCGCCAGCGTGCCGACTCGGTCGCGCAAGTCCCATTCCGGCGGCGCCCGCGTCCAATACCCCGGGGCGAGGTGATCACTATCGTCGTCGTGACGTCGACCACCCACATGATCCCGATCGAGAAAGACCTGGACTAGCGATGCGTGTTCTGTTCTTCGCCTGCCCCGGCTTCGGCCACGTCATTCCCCAGTTGCCGCTGACCCGGGCGATGCGCGAGCGGGGCGAGCAGGTGGCGTTCGTCGCCGCCGCGTCGCTCGGACCGCTGCTCGAGGCGGAGGGGATCGCGCTGCTGGCCGTGGGGCCCGAGGTCCCAGAGCTCGCGGTCGAGCTCAAGCGCACCACCGGCGTCGACATCCTCGCCGCCCCGCCGAGCATCGAGATCGAGGCGGAGATCTTCGCCGGAGCGCGCATCGACCTCGGCTACGAGGACTGCCTGGCAGCCGCGCGCGAGTTCGAGCCGGATCTGATCGTCGTGGACGCGATGGAGTACGTCGGCCGGCTTGTGGCCAGCGCATTGGAGGTTCCGTACGCGGTGATCGCGCTCGGCCCCGCCGTGCGTCCGGAGAGCCTGGCGGCCACCGAGGCCCGATCCGCGGCGAGCCACGCCGAGCGCGGTCTGACGCCGCACGAGGCCCGCTGGTATCTGGACACCTGCCCGGCCGCCCTGCAGTTCGACGACTTCCACGCCCCGGCCACGCGGCGGGCCCTGCGCCCGGAGGCCTACACCGGCGGCGGCGCCGTCCCCGCACCCGATCGGAGCCGGATCAGGCCGCGGGTGCTGGTGAACTTCGGCACGCTCTTCGTCATCCCCGAGCTCATCACCCCGATAGTCCAGGCGCTGCTGACCCGCGACTTCGATATCCGCGTCACCCTCGGCCCGATGCGTACCGCCGAGGAGTTCGACATCGACTCCGACCGGGTCGAATTCGTGGGCTTCACGCCGCTGGCCCGGCTGCTCGGCGACGTCGACGCCGTGGTGACGGTGGGCGGCGCGGGTACGATCCTCGGCGCGCTCGCCCACGGGCTTCCCCTGGTCCTGACTCCTCTTGCCGCCGACCAGCCCGTGCACGCCGGCCGTGCCGCGGCGGCGGGCGCCGGGATCGCCTTCCCGGTCGGCGAATTCAAGCCCGACGACGTCGCCGAGGCGATCGTGTCCGTCCTCGAGACGCCCGACTACAAGGAGGCCGCGCAATGTGTGGCCGCCGAAATCAGGGCCATGAAGTCTGCGACCGAGGTGGCCGCCGAACTGGCCGCCGCTATCGACTGACATGAATGGAGCAGACCATGAGCATGGCCTATCTCGCACAACCCGAGCAGCAGCAACAACTCGAATGGCTGGACGGCGGCACCCTCGCGATGCTGCTCGACGGCAAAGCCACTCAGGGGCAGCTGATGATCGGGCGCTTCGACGTCGCCGAGGGGGAGGCGCCGCCGTATCACGTGCACACCCGCGAGGACGAGGTGTTCCTGCTGATCAAGGGCACCGCGCTGGTCTGGTGCGACGATCGGGAGTACGAGCTGTCCGAGGGCGGCATCGTCTACCTGCCGCGCGAGATCCCGCACGGCTACCGGATCACGTCGAAGAGGGCCGACCTGCTGATGATCAACACCCCGGCCGGGATCGAGGGCATGTTCCGCGAGACCGGCCGCGACAAGGCCGCCCCGCGGCCGGACGGCTTCGAGATCGTCCCCAACCCCGCCATCGCGGAGAAATACGGCAACGTCATCGTCGGGCCACCGCGCTAAGCCGTCCGTGACCGCCGCCGCGCTAAGTCGTTCGTGACCGCCACCGCGCTAAGTCATCCGTGACCAGCGAGAACGCCCGAGCCATCCCCATCCACGGAAAGGCAGACGCCATGACGCGGCAGCAGCGCCAGGCCCTTGACGAACTCCTCCGGCACGGCCCGCTCGACGTCGGCGGCGACATAGCCGAGCAGCGCGCGATCTTCCACGAGATGATCGCTTCCATCCCGCTGCCTGACGACGTCTCAGCCAAGCAGGACGAATTGGGCGGCGTGCCCGTCGTGATCGTCGAGACCCCGAACCTCGATCCGTCGGCCGCGATCCTCTACTTCCACGGCGGCGCGTACGCCCTCGGATCCGCGCCCGATTCCGTCGGCCTGGCCGCGGACGTCGCCCGCCGCGTCGGAGCACGTGCCATATCCGTCGACTACCGTCTCGCCCCCGAGCACCCGTTCCCCGCGGCCGTGGACGACGCCGTCGCCGCCTACCGCGCGCTGCTCGGCCGAGGCGTGCCCGCCTCACGCATCGCCTTCGTCGGCGAGTCCGCGGGCGGCGGCCTCGCCGTGGCAGCCCTCGTCGCCCTCAAGGACGCCGGGCTGCCGCAACCCGCCTCGGCCGCGGTCTTCTCCCCGTGGGCCGACCTGACCGTCTCGGGAGCCAGCGCCACCGGCAAGGCCGCCCTCGACCCGGCGCTCACCCCCGAAGCCCTGCGCACCCGGGCACGCGACTACCTCGGCGACCGCGACCCCGCCACCCCGCTGGCCAGCCCGATCCTCGCCGACCTCACCGGACTGCCGCCGCTGCTGATCCAGGTCGGCTCCCACGAGATCCTGCTCGACGACGCCGTCCGCCTCGCCGCCCACGCCGCGTGGCACGACGTCGCCGTCGAGCTGCAGGTCTGGCCCGGCGTCCCGCACGTCTTCCAGTCCTTCGCCGCCCTCCTCGACGACGCCGACCACGCACTGACCGCCGCAGCGGCGTTCATCCAGCGCGGTTTGGTGGCCGATGGCCCGGAAACAGAAGAGGCCACCGAGGAATCGGCGGCCTGACCTGCATTGAATCGAGTGGACGATACTGGGATTGAACCAGTGACCTCTTCCGTGTCAGGGAAGCGCTCTCCCGCTGAGCTAATCGTCCGGGACGAGGCCTTACCGTACACAGCGCCCCTACCGAGACTTCCGGTGTGGGCGCTGCATTCGTTCGGTACCTCTCGAGCGGACGACGGGATTTGAACCCGCGACCCTCACCTTGGCAAGGTGATGCTCTACCACTGAGCCACGTCCGCGTGTTGCTCGGGATCTTCGCTTGCGCTCCGCTCCCTGGCGACGAGTAGAACCATACCGGATTCGGGGGGTCGATTGCACATCGGGAGTTCACCGCTGCTTTCTGCGAGTCGGCTGGGCCGGATGAGTGAATGGACGACGGGTGCCCGGGTGCGGCTCGGCCGAACGGCCCAACAGTGCGCCTACGCTGCATGGACATGACCAGCGTGACTTCTCCTCAGCAGACCGACCGGCGCGGCTCGGACGAGATTCCGCACCCGCGGCGCGGCCAGGGCGTGCGACTGCTGGTGCTCGGCGCCGACCCGGACGCCCAGGAACTGCGCGACCAGGCGGTGGCCGCCGGGTACGAGCTCGCCCAGCGCTACTCGGCGCGCGTCTCGCACGTGGCCTACGGCCACGGGATCGATCCGCGCGACACCCGGTACACCAAGATCCGCGACGCGGGCCTCGTGCTGCTTCCGCTGCAGAAATGCGCGGAGGAGCTCGGACTGGCCGCGGACGAGACGGATACGGCGGATGCGACGCATACGGCGGATACGACGGATGCGGCGGATGCGGCCGAGACTGGGGACGGCGAGGCCGACGCCGTCGCCACCGCGGCCGCCGTGGACGCGGCAGAGACGATGGACGCGGCAGAGACGATGGACGCGGCAGAGACGATGGACGCGGCCGACGCGGCTGGCGAGGCTGGCGCGGTGGAGGTGATCGAGGAGCCGGACTCGGTCGACGTCCGGACCACGGGACCGGAGCCCGACGTCGCGGTCGACGTCGCCAATGAGCCCCCTGTCGAGATCGCGGTCGAGACTGCCGACAAGCCTGCGGTCGAGATCGCCGAGGGGCCTGCGCAGGACGTAACTGCGCAGGGCGTAGTCGAGGAAGCCGCGGGGGACGACGCCGCCGAGGACGGCGGGATCCCGGAGACAGACGATCGCGAGCCCTGGATCGCGGTCGATCAGGAGGGCCCGGCGGATGTGGCCGATGTGGCGGACTTCGCGCCGCTGGAGTTCCCGCCGCTCCACCCGGTCTCCCTGGACACGGACCTCGCCGGCGTCACGGCCGAGGCCGAGGACGCGGCCGAAATCGAAGCCGAGCCGGTGCCCTTCGCGGAGTTCTCGGCGAACGGTCTCGTTCCCGGATTCGGCGACGCCTCGCTCGACCTGCCTTTCGCGGCCGCGGTCATCGGCGTCGATCCGTGGACGGGCGTCGAACTGGCCGTCGAGTCCGAAACCGAGGCCGAGGACGAACTAGACACCGAGATCGACACTGAGACCGGCACCGAGATCGACGACAAGGTCGAGGCCGAGGTCGAGGCTGAGGTTGACCACATCGAGGCCGACATCCCCTTCGTCGATATGCACCGGGCGCCGAATGCCGGCGGTCCCGTCGCGGACTCCGTCGCCGAGACCTCCGTCAGGGGCTCCGTCGCCGAGACCACCGTCCCCGAAACCCACGTCGCCAACTCCGTCCCCGAAACCACCGCCACCGACTCCGTCCAGAAAGCCCCCGTCGCCCCCGCGGCCTCGACCGTCCCCACTCACCACGTCCCCCAGCATGCCGCCGGCCACTTCGCGCACCACGCCGCCAATCGCTCCGCCAATCGCTCCGCCAATCGCTCCGCCAACCGCTCCGCGCGGCACGTCCTGGGCTCGATCGTCTGGGCCCTGATCCCATTCGTGACCTTCGGCCTGCTCACGCCCTTCACCTTCGGGTACGCCGCGTACCGGCTGCGCTCGCGGGCGCTTGTGCTGAGCGCGGTCGGGTACACGGCGGCCGTCGTGGCGTTGTTCGTGCTCTCGGCGGCGCGTCCGCACTCGGTGACGCCGACGGACGCGTCGGGGGCGCTGCTGACGCTGTCGCTCGCGGCGACGTGGATCGGCGGCACGCTGCACGCGTTCAAGCTGCGCACGCGGGTCTTCGCACGCACTCGCTGAGTGCCCAGGCGCACCCCTGTGCGGCTCCGTGCGCGCTACCCAGACCCCTGATCGGGTGCCACGATGGACGCATGGAGGCACTCGGCACGGCCACGTCTTCAGTCAATATGCTGACGCTTCAGATCCTCCCCGCCGGATCCGAGCGCTACTTCGACGGCAGCAGGCCGGTGACCATCGGGCGGGACAGCGCCGCCGACGTGGTGGTGCTGGACACGGCCACCTCCCGGCAGCACGCGGTGCTGCGCCGGGAGGGGGCGGAGGGCGGCTGGGTCTTCGAGGACCGCGGCTCGTCCAACGGCACGTTCCTGGACGGGCAGCGGGTGACCCGGCTGCCGGTGGACCGGCCCATGATCCTCGCGCTCGGCGCGGACAACGGCGGCTGCCGGATACGGCTCGTGCCGCCCGCCCCGCACGGCGAGACCGACCCGCACACCCCGACCGTGCCCGTGTTCGCGGCCGGCGGGTCCGCGCCGGGGCAGTTCACCGGCACCTACCGCACCTCCAGCCGGGTCCGCATCGGGCGCGCGCTGGACAACGACATCGTCGTCGACGACCTGCTCGTCTCCCGCCACCACGCCGAGCTGCGCAGCGCGCACGACGGCGCCTTCGAACTCGTCGACCTGGGCAGCCACAACGGCACGTACGCGGACGGCCGCCGGGTCACCGGCCGGGTGAAGCTGCGCGACGGGGCGCTCGTCTCGGTCGGGCACACGATGCTGCGGCTCCAGCACGGCACCCTCGAAGAGTTCGTGGACGTCGGCGAGGCCAGCTTCTGCGCCCTCGGCCTGACCGTCACCGCGAACCGCCGCGTGCTGCTCGACGAGGTCAGCTTCGCGCTCGAGGGCGGCCAGTTCCTCGCCGTGCTCGGGCCGACCGGCGCGGGGAAGTCGACGCTGCTCAAGGCGCTGACCGGCGCGCGTCCGGCGGATCGCGGATCAGTGCTCTACAACGGCCGCGACGTGTACGCGTCGTACGCCGAGCTGCGCAACCGCATCGGCTACGTGCCGCAGGACGACATCCTGCATCCCGAACTCACCGTCAAGGCCGCGCTGGACTACGCGGCCCGCCTGCGCTTCCCGCCCGACGTGCCGTCCGCCGAACGCTCCGCGCGCGTCGTCGAGGTGATGACCGAGCTCGGTCTCGAGCACCGCGCCGACGTGCGGGTCGGCAAGCTGTCCGGCGGTCAGCGCAAGCGGACCTCCGTGGCCATCGAGCTGCTGACCCGCCCCTCCCTGCTGATCCTCGACGAGCCGACCTCCGGCCTCGATCCCGGCTACGAGAAGAGCGTGATGGAGCTGCTGCGCGACCTCGCGGGCAGCGGACGCACCGTCCTCACCGTCACGCACTCGATCCAGAGCCTCGACCTGTGCGACCGGATACTCTTCCTCGCGCCCGGCGGCCAGACCGCGTACTTCGGCCCTCCCTCGCGCACCCTCGACTACTTCCGGCAGCCCGGCTACCCCGAGGTCTTCCAGCACCTCGACCGCTCCGTGCCGGGCGAGGCGAAGAACGCCTTCGTGGCCTCCGACGTGCGCCGCGAGTACGTCGCCGAGCCTCTCGCCGCGCAACGCGACCGCGCGAACCTGGCCGCCGCCCATCCGGACGCCCCGCGCCGCAACCCGCACGTCTGGCGCCAGCTCAGCACGCTGATGCGCCGCTACCTCGCCCTGATCAGCGCGGACAAGCGGAACACGCTGATGCTGTTCGCGCAGGCACCGGTGCTCGGACTGCTGATGCTCGCCGCTTTCGGCAAGGACAACCTCGTCGCGGGCACGGCCGGGGCCGCGGGGAACTCGACCACCGTCCTGCTGGCCCTCACCCTCGCCGCCAGCTATCTCGGCGCGGCGAACTCGATCCGCGAGATCGTCAAGGAACGCCCGATCCTCACCCGGGAACGCTCGGTCGGCCAATCCGCCTTCGCGTACGTCCTGAGCAAGGCGCTGATCCTCGGCGTGATCACGATCGTCGAGTCCTTCGTGCTCACCTACCTCGCGCTGCTGCGCCAGGGCGGCCCGAAGCACGGCGCCGTCTTCCTCGACTACCGGCTGGAGATCGCGATCGCCGTCTCGCTCGCCGGGCTCAGCGCGATGGCCCTCGGCCTGCTCGTCTCCGCGCTCTCCAGCAACGCCGACAAGGTCATGACGATCCTGCCGGTGATCCTTTTCGCGCAGTTCGTGCTGAGCGGATCGGCGTTCCCGGTCCGCGGCACGGCCGGCCTCGACCAGATCTCGTACCTCTCCAGCGCCCGCTGGGGCTACTCGGCCGCCGCGTCCACCGTGAACCTGGACAAGCTGCTCGGCGACGGCTGCAACCACCAGGCGTCGCCCCAGGGCGCCGTCATGCTCTCGCAGTGCGATCCCGCCCACGCGCCCACCAAGGCCGCCTGGGCCCAGGACGTCGCGCTCCTCGGCGGCCTGACCGTGCTGGAGCTGGCCGGCGCCGGACTGGCCGTGCGGCCGATCGGGCGCCCCAGACGCAGATGATCCCCTGCGGCCGATGCCGGAGCCGCCGTCTGAGCCGGCCGCCATCCCGGGCCAGCCGCCGTCAGAGCCGGCCGCCGTCCCGGGCCGTCCGCCGTCAGAGCCAGCCGCGGTCCCGGGCCGTCCGCCGTCAGAGCCGGCCGCCGTCAGAGCCAGCCGCGGTCCCGGGCAGCGGCCCCGGCCTGGAAGCGGGTGGAGACGCCCAGTTCCTTGTGCAGCGCGGCGATCCGCCGCTGCGTGGTGCGCGCGGACCAGCCCAGCGCCCGGGCGATCGCCTCGTCCGTCAGACCGCTCGCGAGCAGGCCCAGCAGCGCCCGGGTCTTCTCGTCCGGCCGGTCCAGCCGCTCCGCCGATTGCCGCGGCGCGGTGACCAGCGGCACCGCCTTGGACCATTCGTGCTCGAACAGCGCGGAGAGCACGGCCAGCAGCGCCGAGGACCGGATCACGTACGCGGCCTCGGCGAACGCCTCACCCATCGCGGTCGGCACCACCGCCATCGCCTCGTCCGCCATGATCAGCTTCGTCGGCAGGCTCGGCCGCACCCGCGCCTGCTCCCCGGACGCGCAGCTGAGCTCGATGTCGTCCTTGAAGCGGCCCGGCACGGCGAGCGCGTCCCGGCTGTAGATCGTCCGGATGCTCACGCCCTCCCGGTGCCGCCGCTGCTGGAGCGCGAGGTTCTCGCCGAGCCGCTGCACGTACGGCGGCCGGTCGAAGGCCCGCACCTCGCCGCGCGCGGCCTCGTAGACCCGGTTCACCCGCGCTGAGACCGCCGACGCGCCGCTGACCACCTCGACCGCGCCGGTGTCGCCCGGCACCCCGGCGTCCCGGAACATCTGCGTCAGCCGCTGCATCTCCAGCCTGGCCGCGCTCAGCCGCTGCTCCTGGCGGCCGATCAGCTCGCCGAGCGCCACGTCCGGCGCGGCCGCCTCGTAGCGCGAGCCGGACTGCACGACCAACCCGTCCTGGGCCAGCCGCAGCAGCAGCGTGCCGACCTCGGCCTCCAGCAGCCCGCAGTCGGCCGCGATCCGCGCCGCGTCCGCGCCCGGCCGGACCAGCAAAGCCTGATACACGCTGATCTCCCGGGCAGAGAGCCCGACGGCCTCAAGCATCTACCCCTCCTCCGTTCCCCGTGCGATGAGCGCCGTGGCGAGCATACGCCGCGTCCGCGGCCGGACCGCTAGACCAGAGCCCGGACGATCGGATCCAGGAAGTCGTCGCACGCGGCGGGATCCAGCCACAGCCGATCGCTGACCAGCACCAGGGTGGGCCGCAGCCGGCGCGCCCACTTCCGATCCATCGGCAGCAGCTTCACGGTCAGCTCGAACGGCGCGCTCCGGCGGCCCAGCTCACGCTCGATCCGCTTGACGGTCTCGCCGGCCTGCCCGGTCAGCCGCCGCGCCGCCGAGCCGGTCGTGCGCTGCACGTAGTCGCGCTTCCTCTCGCGCCACCACGCGGTCGCCTCGTCGACCACGGCATTGAACAGGGCCCTGAGATCGGTGCCGGGCTCCGGCGGCTCCCCGGCCGGCGTCAGGTCCACCCGCGCGCCCTGCCCGAGGTGGGCCAGGTACGCGGTCCACCAGCGCCCCCACTGCTCGGCCGCGGTCGAGGTGGCGAATGGCGCGAGGGCGGCCCGCAGCTCGACCGGCGGGGACAGCGGCGGCACCAGGTAGTCGGCGGGGCCGGTCAGCCCGGCCGCGTCGCGCACGTAGAGCATATTCGAGCACTGCTGCTCGAAGGACGTGCGGATGCTCCAACCGTCCGAACCGACAACTCGCATGGCATGACGATAACCGTCGGCCTCAGGCCTTGGAAGAGGCCGGCGAAGCCTGCGGGATCGTGTTCTGATACACCTCGAGCGTGAGCTGCGTGAGCACGGTGACGGCCCGCTCCGCGGACAGCTTGCCGAGCGGGATCTGCAGCACGAAGGTCCGGTTCCCGTCCGCCATCACGAGCTCGGTCTCGCCGTTCGCGGAGCTGCTCGCGACGCCGCTCGCGGACGCGGTGGGGGCGCCGCTCGCGGACGAGGGCGCGGCGGACGAGGCTGCGGCGGACGACGCCGTGGCAGCCGCGCCTGCCGAGCTCGTCGCCCCCGCCGTGCCAGCCGTCCCCGCCGGGCTCGTCGTCGCGCCGACCGCCGTCTGCTCGACCACGATCGTCGCCGGATGCCCGCCGACAGACACCGGCGCCTCCGTCGCGCCCGCCTGCGAATCCGTCTGCACGGTGTCCGCCGCGCGCCCGACCGCGACCGCCGCGCTCGTGTACGTCGCGATCGCGACCTCGACCGTGCCCGCGCTCTGCTTGCCGAACGAGTCGAGCCCGACGCCGAAGACGCAGGCCACGCGCCCGGTCCGGCCGATGCCGGCGAGCGCCGCGTACGAGCCGTAGTCCTCGCCGATCGGGAAGCCCGCGCCGAACACCGCCTGCAGCTGCGCGGTGGTCAAGATCTCCGAGCACTCCTTGGGCAGCGCGCTCGCCGCCTCGATCGGCCCGGCCATCGGCACGTAACTGCCGGTCGGCGTCGCGGACTTGCTGGGCGACGCGGAGGCGGTCGCCGCCGCGTTCTTCGCCCCGCCCGCCAACGAGCAGCCGCCGAGCAGCGGCAGTCCCAGGGCGGCGAGGACCGCGAGGGTGGCAAGGTGCGCGACAGCGGGCCTGAAAAGCCGGTGCAGCCGGAGCGTGGTCCGCACGGCCCGCGTCAGTCCTCGGCCTTGATCTCGAACATCGGCTGCGTCGCGTAGAACCGCGCCTCGACCGAGGCCCGCACCTCCTGCGAGGCCGGCTCCAGGTCGAGCACCGGCGGTTCGACCGGCATCGCAGCGCCGAAAGCCACTCCGCCGGGTGCCGGGACGTAGCCCGTCGCCCGCACGTGCTCGCTCTGCATCAGGCCGGTGTCGGCCAGCTCGATCAGGCCGGTGATCCGCGAGCCGAGGGCCTCCGCGTAGTCCTGCGCCCTGGTCAGCGCCTCGCCGACGGCCCGGGTGCGCGCCTTCCGGTAGACCGGGGAGCTGCGCCGCAGCCGCCAGCGCGGGCCCTCCAGCCGCGCCGCCTCCAGGTCGGCGACCCGCGAGACGATCTCGCCGAGCACCGCGAAGTCGGCTATCCGCACCTCGACGCGCACCGCGCCGCTGTACGAGCGGATCTTCTCGTCCCGGCCGCCGCGGCGCACCTCCGGATGCACCGCCACGCCCGAGGACTCGATCCGCTCCACCGAGTCCCCGTAGGACCGCAGCAGCGCCAGCACCTCGTCGTTCCGCTTGACCAGCCGCTCGAAGGCCTCCCGGCGGTCCTTGGCCTGGGTGGAGACCACCACCGTCAGGTCCACCACCTCGGGCTCGACCACCAGCAGCGCCTCCCCGCGCACGCTGATCACCGCGGGAGAGCCGATCGGCGCCACCGCGGCCGCCGCCGGGCTGCCGCCGAACTCGTGCGTGGGCTCCATCGATTCCGCACTCCTTCGATGAGTTCCAGGTGGGGCCGGAAAGATCCGCCCCCGACCGGCCGTCCGCCCGCCGGGCGGCACGTCTGCGCGGTATCGCCGCAGAGTACCGACGCTAGCGGAAGCCCGCGCACCAAGGCAGGGCCCTGCGCGGACCGCGATCCGATCGATACTTTCCACCAGGTGCGGGAATGGCGAAGGCCCCGCGATCGTTAGTGGTCCAGTAGGGAAATTCCGCCGCGCCGTGTGTCTCGGGCCGCCGCGGACGATCCTGACGACCTAGAAGAAAGGTAAGGCCGTGGTGGACGCTGCTGCCCGGGCGCTGTACACGTACGATTCGGACGGGCTGGCACTGCTCAACGAGGCCCGCCGGCCCGCGCGCTCAGCGCTGTCCGGCCAGGTGCGCGGCGATCTGGTGCTCCTCTACCACTTCGCCGGCTTCATGGACGCCGGCCAAGCCGCCGAGCTTGCCCTGGACTATCTCCTCGGCGGGGACGAGGCCCCGGTGGTGGCCCGCTTCGACGTCGACCGGCTGGTCGACTACCGCGCCCAGCGCCCGCTGATGACCTTCAGCGGCGACCACTGGTCGTCGTACGACGCGCCCGAGCTGACCGTCCGCCTCGCCAAGGACGCGATCGGCACCCCCTTCCTGATCTTCTCCGGGCCCGAGCCGGACACTGAGTGGGAGCTGTTCAGCCGGGCCGTGGTGAGCCTGGTGGACGAGCTCGGGGTGACCCTCGCGGTGAACTTCCACGGCGTGCCCTTCGGCGTGCCGCACACCCGCCCGGTGCACCTGATCCCGCACGGCAACCGGGAGGACCTGCTGCTCGGCTACCCCAAGTGGTTCGACCAGGCCCAGGTCCCGGGCAGCGCGATGGCGCTGACCGAGTTCCGGCTGGCCCAGGCGGGCCGGGACGTGTTCGGCCTCGCCGCGCAGGTCCCGCACTACGTGGCCCGCTCGGCGTACCCCGCCGCGGCCGTGCGCATCCTGGAGGCGGTCACCGCGGCCACCGGCCTGGTGCTGCCCGCGCAGGAGCTGCGCGAGCGCGCCCGCCGCGTCGCGGCCCAGATCGACAACGAGGTGGGCCAGGGCGACCAGGAGCTGCGCGGCGTCATCCAGAGCCTCGAGGAGCAGTACGACGCCGCCGAGGGCGCGGCCGGCCGCCCCAACCTGCTCGCCGAGCAGCAGCAGCTGCCGAGCGCCGACGACCTCGCGCGTGAGTTCGAGGCGTTCCTGGCCGAGCAGGACGGTCAGTCCGAGGGCTGAGTGTCCTGAATCTTCGTCAGTGGGGGAGCGGTCCGTTCGCCGGTGACCTCGCGCGTGAGTTCGAGGCGTTCCCGGCCGAGCAGGACGGCCAGTCCGAGGGCTGAGTGTCCTGAATCTCCGTCAGTAGGGGAGCGGTCCGTCCGCCGGCGACCTCGCGCGCGAGTTCGAGGCGTTCCCGGCCGAGCAGGACGGCCAGTCCGAGGGCTGAGCGTCGTGAAACCTCGTCAGTGGGGGAGCGGTCCGTCCGCCGGCGACCTCGCGCGCGAGTTCGAGGCGTTCCTGGCCGAGCAGGATGGTCAGTCCGAGGGCTGAGCGTCCTGAATCTCCGTCAATGGGGGAGCGGTCCGTCCGCCGGTGACGCGTGCGTGCGCGCGTGCAGATGCTCGTCGTGCACGCGTCCGTCGCCGAACCGCTTGTTCGCCGGCAGCAGCCGCTCGAGCCCGAAGCCGCCCTTCTGCGCGACGCGGCAGGAGGCGGCGTTCTCAACGGCGTGCGTGAGCTCGATCCGCCGGAGCGAGCTTTGCGCGAACGCCCACGCGGCGACGGCGTCGAGCACCGTCGACGCGACCCCGCGCCCGCGCGCCCACCCGGCGATTCGGTAGCCGACCTTGGCTGTGGCCACGTCCGCGTCGATCCCGTGCAGCGCGATGTTGCCGGCGTACCGGTCCGTGGCGCGCTCGATGATCGAGAAGGTCGCGTGGCCGCCGCCGCTCCAGTCGGCACCCGCGCGGCAGTCCTCGATCGCGCTCGCCTCGTCCGTGATCCGGCAGCGCGGATTCCACAGCCGCACGTCCGGGTCGAGGCCGAGTTCGAGCGCCGCGCGGTGCTCGGCCGTGCTCGGCGGACGCAGGAGGAAGCCTTCGACGACCAGCGTCGCGGGTTCGAGCACACGCTTCATGCCCGCGATCATCGCAGCCCCGACCCGAACCGGTCCACGGATATCCGGGCTCTACGCCGCGGCGTCCGCCAGGTTCAGCGTGCGCCACGGGCTCGCCGGGTCCTCGGCGAGGATCCGGTGCACCCGGCGAATCGAGCGGTAGTACCGGCTCCGGTCGCCGTCCTCGAAGTGCAGGAGCCGGCCGAGGATGTACCCCGCCGAGAACTCGCGCCAGTCGCGGTAGGCCGCGGCGGCGAGCTGCCCGGCCCGCTGCACGGTCTCGCGCGCCTCGTCCATGTCGCAGAGCTTCGTGGCCGCCGCCCAGCGCGCCAGGTTCACCGCACGTCCGTAGTCCCACGCGCGCACGTCCGGCGGCGCGTCCCCGGCCTCGGCCTCCCAGATGCCGTCCGAGCGCAGGGCGGCGAGATGCCGCGCGACGGCTCCCGGGTCCTTGCCGACCGCCTCCGCCGCGCTGCCCGGGTCGGTCAGCAGGTTCTCCACCGCGGCGCGCCAGTGGTCGTACTCGGTGATCCGCCAGCCCTCGCGCATCAGCCGCACGTCGGCCGGATAGTCCTTGTACACGTGCCCGATCGTGTTCCACGGCGCCTCGTTCTGCACCGCCAGATGCGCCCCGCAGGCGAGCGCCGCGGCCAGCGGGCCCTGCCGCGGCCTGTTGTCCGCGGCGATCAGCCGGTCGCCGTAGTCGGAGAAGGGCCGGATCGCCTCCGGGTGGTTGTCCACCCAGGAGGCCAGCTTCTTCACCGGTATCCGGCCCTCGTGATCAGAACCCTGGTTCACGACCAGCTGCCAGGTGAGCGGCGCGCACTTGCGCAGCATCGTGCGCAGCGTCATCGCGTGGTACACGAAGTGCGGCCCCGGGTCCACGGTCTGATTGGGCGTCACCGCGTAGACCTTGTCCTGGCCCCCGATGTCCTGCACCAGGCCGAGCGGCGCCCGGGGATCGTCGAAGCCCTCGTCGGCGAGCCGCCGGGAGCCGAAGACCAGCAGGTGAGTGTCTGACAGGGCCCGCAGATAGCCCTCGAGATCCCCCCGCTTCAGCGCTTCCAGCAGGCGCTGTTCCACTGTGGCGGTCTGCGGTACCACCACGCCCATTCTCCCACCCCCCGGAGTGATTCCCCTTCAAAAGCGCGGCCCAGTCTAGTCGAGTCCGCGGAGACAGGGCGAGCACGCGGTTTCGCGGTTCCCCTTCCCTCCGGGCTTCGGACGGGGTATGGTCGGTTGCATTGAGGCGCGTTCCACTATCTCCCCCCCGTAGTGGAACGCGGACCTCCCACCGGTCCTCAGTGACCGTGTCCGGCGGCCCCGCGCTCCCCCCGTGGCGCGGGGCCGCCCCCATATTCTTTTTCTTTTTCGGCGTATTCCCGCCGTCCGCGCGCGGCCGGTTGTAGTGTGACGGCCGACGGCCCGCCGGGCCACCGAAGTCACAAGGGGGCGGCACATGCCAGCCATGCGCAATGTCATATCCACGCTGGACAACCAGGGGCGGGAGGTGATGGGCCCCGGCGTGCTGCTCTACCACTACGCCGATCCCAACATCCTCAACGGCTCGCTGATCACGGTCGAGTCGAACCACTTCTGCGTCCTCAAGTCGCGCGGCGCCATCCTCAACGTCTACGACACGGGCCAGTTCCAGCTCGAGACCCCCGACCGCCCGCTGTTCGGCTCGATGCAGCGCTCCTTCTACGGGGGCCAGTCGCCGTGGCAGTACGAGGTCATCTACATCAACCGCGCCAAGTCGGTGATCAAGGCCCGCGGCACCGCGCTGTCCCGGGAGATGGCCGAACTGTCCTACGAGGTGGACTACTACATCCACATCGAGACCAAGGAGGACGCGCTCAAGCTTGTCCAGCACATGCCGGTGGCCGGCCACATGGTCAACGCCAACGAGGTCAACGAGTACGCCGGGCCGGTCGTCGAACAGGCCGTCAACCAGATCGTCCAGGTGACCCCGCTCGAGCAGGTCAACGAGAAGATCCACGAGATCAGCGAGCTGGTCTCCGGCCACCTGCAGGAGTTCCTCGGCGTCTACGGCATCACCCTGAACGACGTCAAGGTGCTGATCAAGCCGCAGGACGAGCGGATGCGCGAGCTGCTCTCGCTGCGCGCCTTCGGCATGACCGAGCAGGAGGCCATGCGCGCCTACCTGGCCCTCAAGCTCGCCGACCGCGGCCTGGCCGTGGCCGTCAACGCGCTGCTCGGCGAGCCCCTGCAGGTCGCGCTGCTGCCCTCCAACCTCTACGGCGACGTCGCGCAGCTGGGCCTCGGCAACGGGAGCCTCCAGAGGTGACGCACGGCGCCTTCGAACCGCTCGTAGGCGTCGACCGCTACACGGAGGCGGGACGCCTGCGCGAGGACGACCTCGCCGTGCGCACCTACGCGGCGGAGCTTCTGGCCCTCGCCGCCCAGCGGATCGGCCGGGCGGCGGTGGACTACCAGCGCACCATCCTGCCCCCGTCCACCCGCGAGCAGCCCTTCCCGCCGGCCGAGCTCAAGGCGCCGATGGACGCCGCCAAGCGCTGCGCGCAGCGCTATACGGCGGCCGCCGACCGCCTGCGCAACGCCCCGTTCCCGCCCGACCCGAAGAAGGCCTGGAAGCAGCTGAAAGGCCCCGGCGCCGCCCGCCTGCTGGACTTCGACCGGATGCTGCACCGGCAAGCGGAATTCGCCGCCTCCGTCGTGGACGGCGTCTCCGCCCCGGTGCTCTCCGAGCTGCCGATCCGGGAGGCCGACCAGGCCCTCGACGAGCTGACCCGCACCCTGGACCAGCGCATCGGCTTCCTCAGCGGGCTGTGATGAAGCGAGCGGTGCCGAGGGACGCCGACGTTCCTCGGCACCGTTGCCGGCCTGCGGCCGCCCGGTCAGCCTCCCGACCCACGTCTCCGGTGCGCCGCCGCGCGCTTCGCTTCGCTTCGTGACCGCGTCCGAGCCCATTGTCGCCTGCGGCACCTTTTCGCACTTGCGTTTCCAGGGCAGCTGTCCGTCAGGCATTCCCCGTTCGGAAATTGCAGAATATTGCCACGTCCGATACGCCGCCCAACGCGGCTAAAGTTCGCATCACCAGACGTACTCGCCGAGGATCTGCGACCAGAAAGGTGAACGCTCTTCTGGCTTTCGAGAGTGATTCCAGCCTTGCGGTCCGTGCACGACCGGATGCGAAATTTCGCATCGCCCCGACCGATCTCGGCGGCCTTTCCTCGCAAGCGCGCTTAATTCGACCCCGAACGCTGCGAGAGTAGCCGCCGACGCCGCGTCAGATCCGCCTTCCACCTCTCGGCAGCGCACCCCGTTCAGCCTCCTTATCCGACCAGCCGCAGCACGGCCTCGAGGCCGCGCTCGCCGGTCTTCGGCTCGGCGGGCAGCAGCAGGACGCGGAGGTTGCAGGCCACGGCGCCGCCGTCGCGGGGCGCGTTGTCGCCGACCATGAGGGTTCTGCGGGGATCGGCGCCGAGGTCGGCGCAGGCCTTGAGGAACATGCGGGGGTCGGGCTTCTCGACGCCGATCTCGTAGGAGAGCGCGTAGGCGCCCACGTAGTCGGCCAGGCCGTGGGCGGCGAAGAAGGGGCGCAGGTCGAAGGGGATGTCGCTGACGATGCCGACCGGGACGCCGCGCTCGGCCAGCGCGCGTAGGACGGGCTCGGTGTCGTGGTAGGGGAGCCAGCTCTCGATGTCGCCGATCGCCCCGTAGGCGATGTCTTCGATGCCCTCGAACGCGGGCACCTCGGCGAACCAGGTGTCGGTCGCCAGCCTGTGCTTCTCGGCGGAGGTGTCGCGGTGGTGCTGGGCGGCGATGACATGCGGGAGCTCGGCGGCGGTGTGAACCTGCGCGGCGACGGCGGCGGCGTCCAGGGACTCCGGGTCGCGCCCGGCCTTGGCCCAGATCCAGGCCAGGTACTCCTCGGTCGGCGGCATCCGGAAGAGCGTGTTGGCGAAGTCGAACAGCACGGCCTCGACGGGGGGCACGGGGCCGGCG
>NZ_JAGSOH010000083.1 GCF_018139625.1 Actinospica acidithermotolerans
GAACCAGCGCAAACCGGGGAGCAGCAAAGCTGCGACTCGGAACCCAGGGAACCGCAGGCATGCCGCCACACCCGGGGATAACCGTTGCCAGGCACGCCAGAGGCGAATTCGACGTGACTTGAAGACACCTACTTTGGAAGACGTCGATGTCGATGTTAAAGGCATCCACATTCAGGGTGAGACCTCAGCTGCCAGCACCGCGCGCTCTGCCTACCTCAGTGCCACCGTCAGCCCGCTGCGGCGCTCGGTGAAGGTGACGATCGTGCTGCGGCTGACGCCTTCGCTGTCGGCTACGGTGACCGTGCAGCAGCCTACGTGGGCGCTGACGACGTCTACCTGGGCGACGCCGTAGTGGTTGGTCACCGCGTCGCTGGCGAGGACGGCGGCGCCGTTGTCCGCGCTGAAGGCTATGGGGAGGCCGACGCATGGGGTGTCGTCGGGTCCGCTGACGCGGATCAGGACGCAGTTCGCGCTGAAGCCGTTTGCGGGGGCGTTGTCGTCTATCACGGCGACTGAGTATTTGAGCCCAGAAGTAGTTGCGCTCACGTCGCACCAGGTTTCCACGAAACACCCCTACCCGCTACCCCTTGTGCTGAGGCCGTTGTCCACCGATCGGTGGATGGCGCGGTCCACCGCGGCGGGGCGGGGATGAGGCCTGGTGGTCGATCCGGTGGGGCGTCGTCGGCGGGATGCTCGGGGTATGCCAGTTATCGAAGTCACCAATCTGCATAAGGAGTACGGCCGGGTCACGGCCGTCGACGATGTGTCGTTCAGCGTGGAGCCGGGGGAGATCTTCGGGATTCTCGGTCCTAACGGCGCCGGCAAGACCACGACGGTGGAGTGCATCTCCGGGCTGCGTGCTGCGGACGGCGGCAGCGTGCGGGTGCTCGGGCTCGACCCGGTCGCCGACCGCGACGAGCTGCACCAGACGGTCGGCGTGCAGTTGCAGGAGGCCGGGCTGCCGGACAAGCTGCAGGTCCGCGAGGTCATGCGGCTGTTTGCGTCGTTCTACCGGGATCCGGCGGATATCGACGTGCTGCTGCGGCGGCTCGGGCTCGCCGGGAAGGCGCAGGCGCGCTACAAGAAGCTGTCCGGCGGGCAGAAGCAGCGGCTCGCGATCGCGCTCGCGCTGGTCGGGAACCCACGCGTAGTCATTCTCGACGAGCTGACCACGGGGCTCGATCCGCACGCGCGGCGCGAGACCTGGGGGCTCGTCGAGCAGGTGCGCGACCAGGGGGTCACCGTGCTGCTGGTCACGCACTTCATGGAGGAGGCCGAGCGGCTGTGCGACCGGCTCGCCCTCATCGACCGCGGCCGGGTCGTGGCCGTGGACACGCCCGCCGGCCTGGCCGAGCGGACCGGCGGCGGACAGCGGATGCGCTTCCGGCCGTCCGCGCCGGTCTCGGATGCCGAACTGCTCGCGCTGCCGGAGGTCGAGACCGTCACCCGGCACGGCGCGCAGATCGAGCTCGCGGGCACGTCGCAGCTGGTCCAGGCCGTGACCTCGCTGCTCGCTCGCTCGCAGATCATCGCCGAGGGGCTGCGCGTCGAGCAGACCAGCCTCGACGACGCGTTCGTGTCCTTGACCTCGCACATGGAAACCGCAAAGGAGAACTGATCATGACCGCTATGACTGTGGACACCGCCGCAGCTCCGGCGCGCCTGCGTCGCGGGCTGACGGTGAAGGGCTTCTTCGCTCTGGCCGCCATGCACCTCAAGCTGATGCGGCGGGAGCCGGGGGCGTTCGTGACGATCCTGCTGCCGGTGGTGCTGCTGACCATCTTCGGCAGCATCGCGAGCGCGAAGACGCCGCAGGCGGACCTCGGGGGACGCAGCGTGCTCGACGTATACGTGCCGACGATTGCCGCGATGACGCCGCTGATGGTCGCCTGCACGGTGCTCCCGGGCGCGATGGCCTCGTTCCGTGAACGCAACACGCTGCGACGCTTCCAGGTCAGCCCGGTGCCGCCGGGCGGAATGCTTGCCGCGCTTGTGAGCGTGCTGGCCGCGTTCGCCGCGCTCAGCGTCGTGCTGATCGTGCTTCTCGGCACGCTCGTGTTCGGCGCCAAGCTGCCTCCGAACCTCGGCGCCGTGATCAGCGCGTTCGCGCTCGGGTTCGTGGCGGTCATCGCCGTCGGCATGGTGCCGGCCGCGGTCGCCACCACGAACACGATGGCCAACGGCATCGGGATCCCCTTCATGATCCTGAACTTCTTCTTCGCCGGCCTGTACATCCCGATCGCGCAGATGCCGCACGTCATGCAGACCATCGGCGAGTACGTGCCCTTCGGCGCGGTGATGGACGCCTGGTCCGGTACCGGGGCGTTGTGGCAACACCTTGCGGTACTGGCCGGTTACACTGTGCTCGGGGGACTCGCCTCCGCCAAGCTCTTCCGCTGGGAGTGAGAGCAGTGCCGCCGACGTCGCCGATCGAGGTGCGCGAGCGCCGGATCGACCTGGCCTTCGCGGTCGTCCCGTACGTCGCGCTCGCCGTCTCGCTGATCCTCTCGCTCAGCACCGAGCAGCCGCTGACGGAGCGGTTCGTCGCCTGGTCGGTCGGCCTGTCCGGCCTGGCAGCCGTCTGGTTGCTCACGATGCGGCCGCGGCACGGTGAGCAGAGCGAGCACGTGGCGAAGTCCGTCGTGTTCTACGTCGGGCACTTGGCGCTGATCGGCGCGCTGATCATCGTCAATCCCTTCTTCGCGATCTTCGGCTTCACCGGCTACCTCTTCGTGCAGTACGTGCCCGGCCGCTGGAAGGTGGCCGGCATGGTGGTCAACGCCGGGCTGATGGCGCTGTCCGAGATCGGCGGCGCGGCTCAGCTCACCGGCAGGGGGTGGATCCCGTACATCGGGCTGTTCGCGGCGAACGTCTTCATCGTCGGCGCGATGACCAGGGCCGCGATGGACGAGGATCGGCGCGCCGAGCAGCGCACGCGCACCATCGACGAGCTCTCCGAGGCGAACCAGCGGCTCGAGCAGATGATGGAGGAGAACGCGGGGCTGCACGCGCAGCTCGTCGCGCAGGCCCGGGAGGCAGGAGTCTTCGACGAGCGCCAGCGGATGGCCGGCGAGATCCACGACACGCTCGCGCAGGGCCTGACCGGGATCCTCGCGCAGCTCGAAGCGGCCGAGCTGGCCGACGGCGACGAAGCGCGCCGCCGTCGTCACCTCGGCCTGGCGAAGGATCTCGCCCGCGACAGCCTCGCCGAGGCGCGGCGCTCCGTGCAGGCGCTGCGTCCGCAGAAGCTGGAGGGCGCGCGGCTGCCCGACGCGGTGCGGACGCTCGCTGAGGAGTGGAAGCAGACCTCCGGCGTTCCCGTGCGCGTCGAGGTGGATGGCGAGGCGACGCCGTTGCAGCCCGCGCTGGAGGTCGTCCTGTTCCGCGCCGCGCAGGAGGCGCTCGCCAACATCGCGAAGCACGCGCAGGCCACGCGCGCCGGCATGACGCTGACGTATATGCACGATCAGGTCTCACTCGACGTGCTGGATGATGGCAAGGGCTTCGACGCGGGGCGGACGAACGGCGACGGCTACGGGCTCGCGGCGATGCGCCAGCGGCTCCGGCAGGTCGGCGGCGGCCTGGAGATCGAGAGCACACCCGGCGACGGGACGACTGTGAGCGCGTGCGTCCCGGCGCTGTACCGGGCCGAACCGATGGAGGCACGGGAGTCGTGACGGAGCGGCGGGTCAGGCTGTACCGGGCCGAACCGATGGAGAGAGGGGAGTCGTGACGGAGCGGCGGGTCAGGCTGTACCGGGCCGAACCGATGGAGGCACGGGAGTCGTGACGGAGCGGCGGGTCAGGCTGTACCGGGCCGAACGGATGGAGGAAGGGGAGTCGTGACGGAGCGGCAGGCCAGGCTGTACCGGGCCGAACCGATGGAGGAAGGGCAGCCGTGACGGAGCAGCAGGTCAGGCTGTATCGGGCCGAACCGAAGGAGGAAGGGGAGCCGTGACGGAGCGGCAGATCAGGCCGCTGTGGGCCGAACCGATGGAGGAAGGGGAGTCGTGACGGAGCGGCAGATCAGGCTGCTGATTGTGGACGACCATCCGATCGTGCGCGACGGCCTGCGCGCGGTTTTCGAGAGCGAGCCCGCGTTCGAGGTCGCGGGCGACGCGGCGGACGGCGTCGAGGCGGTGGACCGCGCGGTGGCCCTTGGCGTGGACGTCGTGCTGATGGACCTGCGGATGCCGCGGATGGGCGGCGTCGAGGCGATCCGGGTGCTGCGCGAGAAGGCGCCCGGCATCAGGGTTCTGGTCCTCACGACCTTCGACAGCGACTCGGACGTGCTGCCCGCGGTCGAGGCCGGCGCCACCGGGTACCTGCTCAAGGACGCGCCACGCGACGAACTGCTGCGCGCGGTCCACGCGGCGTACCTCGGCCAGGCCGTGCTCGCGCCGTCGGTCGCGCAGAAGGTGCTCGGCCGCGTCCGCACGCCGGCTGTGCCCGTGGAGCAACTGACGGACCGCGAGCTCAAGGTGCTCGCGTTGGTGGCCTCGGGCACGACCAACCGCGAGGCCGCGAAGCAGCTGTTCATCAGCGAGGCGACGGTCAAGACGCATCTGCTGCACGCCTACGCCAAGCTGGGTGTGCGCGACCGGGCCGCGGCCGTCGCGGAGGCCTACAAGCGCGGCCTGCTCGGCTGATCACCCGCGAGTCGTGCCTCGGCTAAGCTCGACGTGCGGTGCTGCCCCCGACCCGAGACGTGACCCTGGAGCGACCATGGTAGACGTGCTGATCAGCGCGAAAGAGCTGCACGACCGGCTCGCGCGGGAGGCCGGCCGGCCGCTGGTGCTCGACGTGCGCTGGGTGCTCGGCGACCCGCACGGCCACGCGCACTACGTCGAGCGCCGCATCCCCGGCTCGGTCTACGTGGACCTCAACGAGGATCTCGCCGCGCACGCCACCCCGGCCGAGGGGCGCCATCCGCTGCCGAGCCCCGAGAACTTCCAGGCGACGGCGCGACGCTGGGGGCTGCGCAACGGCCAGAGCGTCGTCGTGCTGGACGACAACGGCGGCCAGGCCGCGGCGCGCGCCTGGTGGCTGCTGCGCTGGGCCGGCCACGAGGATGTGCGCCTGCTGGACGGCGGGCTCAGGGCGTGGGTTGAGGCGAATTACGTACTCGACGGTCCGGATGACCCGATCCCGGCGCCGCAGCCGGGCGACGTGGACCTTGGCTCGGGGCACATGCCGACGCTGGACATCGACGAGGCGGCGGCTTTCCCGTCGAACGGCGTGCTGCTGGATGCGCGCGCGGGGGAGCGCTACCGCGGCGAGCAGGAGCCGGTCGATCCGAAGGCGGGCCACATCCCGGGCGCGCTGAGCGCGCCGACGTCGGAGAACCTCCAGGGCAACGGCCGGTTCAAGGACCCGCACGAGCTGCGCGCGCGCTTCGAGGCGCTGGGCGCGGTGGCGGGCAAGCCGGACGCGGTCGCGGCGTACTGCGGCTCCGGGGTGACCGCGGCGCACGAGGTCGCGGCGCTGGCGGTGGCCGGGATCCACGCCGCGCTCTATCCGGGCTCGTGGTCGCAGTGGTCGAACCAGCCGGACCGGCCGGTCGCCACCGGATCCGAGGCGTAGCCCGGCGATGCGCGTCGCCATCCTCGGGACGCTCGAAGTCCGCGCGGCGGACGGGCTCGTCGAGATCCCCGGCCGCCGGCTTCGCGCTCTGCTGATCCGCCTCGCGCTCGACCCCGGCCGCGTCGTCTCGGCCGAGCGGCTGATCGACGACCTCTGGCAGGACGAACCGCCGAACGCCGCGCACAACGCGCTGCAGGCACTGGTCTCCCGACTGCGCGCGCTCGTCGGCCGCGCGACGATCGAGCAGGGCGGCGGCGGTTACCGGCTCAACGTGCGCCCCGAGGACGTCGACCTCGTCCGCTTCGAGAATTACGTCCGCCACGGTCGCGCGTGCCTGGAGTCCGGCGACGCCGCCTCCGCCGCGCAGAGCCTGCGCGATGCGCTCGCGCTCTGGCGCGGTACGCCGCTCTCCGACGTCGAGGGAATGCCGTTCGCCGAGCCGGAGACCGCCGCGCTCGACGAGCAGCGTGTCGCAGCCGTCGAATACCTCGTGGACGCGCTGCTCGCGCAACCGGCCCCCGCGGCCGACCTGCTGCCCGAGCTCGAGCAACTGCGCATCGCCTTCCCGTTCCGCGAGGGCCTGCACGCGCGCTATATGAAGGTGCTCTACGCGCTCGGCCGCCAAGCCGAAGCCCTGGCCGCGTACGAGGAGCTGCGCGCCACGTTGGCCGGCCGGCTCGGCGTCGACCCGTCGCCGGAGCTGACGAAGCTGCATCTCGCGATGCTCCGTCAGGAGCCTGCGGCCGCCCCCGTCGCGCCCATCGTGCCAATTCCGCTGCGCCAGGTCGCCCCGCGTCGCGGAAACCTGCCCGCGCAGCTCACCAGCTTCATCGGCCGCGAATCCGAGCTCGAACTCGTCAGCGAGCTGCTGTGCAACGCCCGCCTCGTCACGCTCAACGGCCCGGGCGGTGCCGGAAAGACGCGGCTCGCGCAGGAATGCGGTGCACGCCTCAGCGAGCTAGCTCCGGACGGAGTGTGGTTCGCGCCGCTCGCAGCGGTGGCAGACGGAGCGCACGTGGCGCAGGCGGTGCTCACGGCGCTCGGCGGCGAGAACACGCTCACCCTCGCCGAGATCGCGATCGAGGGCGTCGATACGGTGGACCCGCGCGAGCGCCTGCATTCGCTGGTCGCCGAGCGCAGGATGATCCTGATCCTGGACAACTGCGAGCACGTGCTCGACGCGGTGGCAGACCTCGTCGACAAGCTGCTCGCGGCCGCGCCGGGAGTCAGGGTACTGGCGACGAGCCGCGAACCGCTCGCGCTGACCGGCGAGACGCTCTGCCCGGTCGCCTCGCTCGCACTCCCGCCGGAGGCCGCGACTGACTTAACGGTCGAGGCGCCGCCGGCCGAATCCGCCGCCGAGTACGCGGCGGTCCGGCTGTTCGTCGAGCGCGCGGGCTCGGTGCGCCCCGGCTTCCAGCTCACGGCCGCGAACGCCGAGCCCGTCGTCCGCATCTGCCGCGCCCTCGACGGCATCCCGCTCGCCATCGAACTCGCCGCCGCGCGGCTGCGCTCGCTTACGGCACAGCAGGTCGCGGACCGGCTCGACGACCGCTTCCGGCTGCTGTCCAGCGGCAGCCGAACCGCGCTGCCGCGGCACCAGACGCTGCGCGCGATCGTCGACTGGAGCTGGGACCTGCTCACGCCCGGGGAGCGCACGGTCCTCGCGCGGCTGTCCGCCTTCGCGGGCGGCGCGATGCCCGAGGCCGCGACGCACGTATGCGGCACCGAGCCCGACGAGGTGATCGACGTGATCGCCTCCCTCGTCGACAAGTCGCTGGTCGTGGCCCAGGAGGACGACGCGGGCGAGGTGCGCTACCGCCTGCTCGAAACGGTCCGTGCCTACGCTGCCGACCGTCTGGAGGAGTCCGGCGAACGCGCCCGCGTCCAAGATGCGCACGCCGCGCACTTCGCCGCGCTCGCCGAGCGTGCCGAGCCGGAGTTGCGGACTGCGGACCAGCTGCGCTGGATCACCCGGATCACGCTCGAACACGACAACTTCAGCGCCGCGCTGCGGCATTGCGTGGCCGGCGAAGACGTCGTGACCGCGCTGCGCATCTTCCATGGACTGCTCTGGTTCTGGATGATGCGCAACTTCGAGAAGGAAGCCACCGAGTGGGCTGAGGAGATCGGCGCGCTGGTCGAGCGCTCGACCCCCGAGATCCCCGCCGAGCTCACCGAGGCGCAGCTGCTCTGCACGCTGATGCGGAAGATCGTGCGCGCGACGCAGAAGAACGCCGACGACGCCGAAGCCGTCGGCAAGGTCCTGCTCGAGGGCCTGCCCGAGGACACCTCCGGCTTCCGCCACCCCCTGCTCGCCCTCGCCCGGCCCGTCGCCAGCGTGCTCATCACCCGCGGCGCGGACGCGGCCCGCACGCGCGGCCGCCTCGAAGCCCTCGCCGGCCATCCCGATCCCTGGGTGCGCGCAGCCCGGTACTCGTTCGCCGCGCTGCTCGAACTCAACGACGCGAACCCCGAGGCCGCCGAGCAACTGCTGCTCACCGGCTACGCGCGCTTCCGCGAAATCGGCGAGCGGCAGGGGCTGATGTTCACGCTCGTCGTCCTCACCGAGTTCGCGCTGGCCAAGGGCCGGTTCCGGGACGCCGTGGACTACGCGGAGGAGGCGCACGCCCACGCGACCGACGGGATGACCCGGGAGTCGGGCTCGATGCTGCTGATCAGGGTCGGCCTCGCGCGCAGCCACGCCGGGGAGATGGAGCAGGGCCGCCGGACGATGGAGCGGGCGGTCGCCACCGCCGAGCGCTGCGGCGAGTTCTCCGACGCGGCGACCGGGCACGCCGAGCTCGCCGCCCTCGCGTTCCGGGCCGGCGACCGGGCCGAGGCGCGCCGCCGACTGAGCAGCGCGACCGAGCTGATCGAGGCGCACTCCGAGCGCCGCGACGTGAGCATGGCCCGCTCGAACACCCTGGCCCGCCGCGGCTACCTGGCCATCCTGGACGGCGACTTCGACATCGCCAGGGACTGCTTCCGGCGGGCCGTGGACGTAGTGTGGGATGGTCCGTTCCTGAGCTTCATGTCCGGGCTCGACGAGGTGCTGCGCGGTCTGGCCGCCCTCGCCGCCGCGGAGTGCGACCACGTCCGCGCGGCGGAGCTGCTGGGCGCGGCCTTCGCGGTGACCGGCATGGAGAACCAGGCCTCCTACGCCGATCCGCACACCCGCGCAGCCGCCCTCGCCGCCCTCGGCCAGGACGCCTTCGACGCCGCGTTCGCGCGCGGCCGCCGCCTGCCCAAGGCGGACGTGCTCGCCCTCGCACCGTAGCCGCCCGAACGGCACCCGAACGGCGGGCGCGGGTGGCGGAATGCGAGCCGATCGTTTAATGTTCAACTATCCGAGCGGACGCGAGACGCCCCGCTCGGACGGAATCCGAAGGAGGACGAGATGCCCGCCGTGACCACCGACAGGCTGCTGGAACTGCCGCGCGTCCCCGTGCCCGACCCGCAGGTCGCCACGCCGCGCAAGGTGCGCTCGATCACGAGCGCGCCGCAGGGTTTCGAGGGCGAGGGATTCCCCGTCTACCGGGCCTTCGCGGGCGTGTCCAAGCAGACCCTCGACCCCTTCATCCACATGGACCAGATGGGCGAGGTCGAGTACGCCGCGGGTGAGCCGAAGGGCACCCCGTGGCACCCGCACCGCGGGTTCGAGACCGTGACCTACATCATCGACGGCACCTTCGTGCACCAGGACTCGCACGGCGGCGGCGGTGTGATCACCGACGGCGACACGCAGTGGATGACCGCGGGCAGCGGGCTGCTGCACATCGAGACCCCGCCGGAGTCCCTCGTGATGTCGGGCGGCCTGTTCCACGGCATCCAGCTGTGGGTGAACCTGCCCGCGGCCAACAAGTGGAACCCGCCGCACTACCAGAGCATCGAGGGCCCGCAAGCCACGCTGTTGACCACGCCGGATGGCGGCGCGCTGATCCGCGTGGTGGCTGGCGACGTCGGCGAGCACCGCGGCCCGGGCTCCACGTTCACGCCGATCACGATGCTGCACGCCACGCTCAGCCCCGGCGCCTCGATGACGCTGCCGTGGAACCCGGCGTACAACGCGCTGGCCTACTCGCTCTCCGGCCGCGGCACGGTCGGCGCCGACTCCCGGCCGTTCGACGCGCACCATCTGACGGTCTTCGGCGCCGGCGACACGATCACCATCGCCGCCACCGACCGTCCGGACAGCCGGACGCCGAACTTCGACGTCCTGCTGCTCGGCGGCCAGCCGATCCGCGAGCCGGTCTTCGCCTACGGTCCCTTCGTGATGAACACGCAGGCCGAGGTCGTCCAGGCGTTCGAGGACTACAAGAAGGGCAAGCTGGGCGTCATCCCGGCCGACCCGATCCCGCACATCGGCGCTTGATCCGACTAAGGACAGCGGTCGATCAAGGGCAGCGGTCGATTGGGCGCAGCGTTCGATCAAGGGCAGCGGTACAGCGGGGCCGTCTCTTCGGGGACGGCCCCGTACGCCGTTCCAGGCACCAGCGCGCAGTGCGCGGCGACGTCGGCCGCGATCTTCGTGACGTCCGTCTGCTGCACCTTGACCGCTTTCGCCGACGCGCTGCGCACCTGCGGCATGTGCATGCCGGATCCGGTCAGCAGCACGTAGTGCAGCTTGCCGGACCTGAGCAGGCTGTCGAACTGCTGCGGCTGCGGGAAGTCCGCGTCGCCGGAGAAGCCCCCTATCGGCAGCACCGATGCCTCTTCGCTCAGGATGTAGGGCGACGCAACCGACCACGACTCCGTCGCCACCAGATAGCGCGATCCGTCGCGGTGATCGGTGAGGTACGTGAGCAGCCGGCTCTGCGCGGCGCTGAGTCTGCTCGGCGGATCGAACGGGTTGAAGGCGACGGCCTTGGCGGAGGCGGCCTGGCGGGTGCGGGGAACCGTGGTGTCGGGCAAGGCCCTGGCGAAGTGCGTGAACATGCCGCCGGTGTAGCCGCCCGCGTTCGCGTTGCCGGAGCTTCCAGCGTAGTTCGAGTCGAAGACCGAGAGCGACCAGAGCGCCGGGACCGCGAGCATCGTCGCGCAGCAGGCGGCGGCAGCCCACGCGGTCCGTCGTACGGCGATCGCGACCACGACAATCGCCGCGATCGCGAGCGGCAGCGCGATGCCGGGGACGAACGCGGGGAAATCGGCGCTCAGCCGCACCGCCCAGGCGAGGGTGACGGCGGTCAGGACGGGGAGCGCGAGGCGGTCCAGCCTGGTCTGCGCGTTGCGGTACATGGCGACGGTGCGGGTGAGCGCGTACGCGGAGAGCGCGGCCAGGGGAGGGGCGAGCGCTACGACGTATGTCGAATGCGGGACGCTGCCCGCCGAGAGCGCGAGGCCGGTCATCAGAAGCCAGATGGTCCACATGAGCGCGCTGCCGCGCACCGGGTCGGTGCGCGGGCGGTCGCGGCGCAGCAGCAGCGCGAGGACGATTCCTGCCGCCGCCACCGGGTAGAGCCAGCCGACCTGCGAGGCGAAATCGTGCTCGAAGAGCTTGAACCAGCCGCTTTCGGCGCCGCCGCCGAAGCGCCCGCCCTGCATCGAAGCCACACTGCCGGTGCCGGCAGCCGAGATGCCCACCGAGCCGAAGCGGGCCAGGCCGTTGTAGCCGAAGACCATCGCGATCGCGCTGTTGTTCGTCGAGCCGTCGATGTACGGGCGGTCCGCGGCCGGGGTCAGGGTCGCGACGATCACCCAGGACAGCGACACGGCGACGCAGACCGCGCCCGCCGCGAGCGTGTGCCACAGCCGGGTGGCCCGGCGCGGGGGAGCGGCGACGAGGTAGGCGATGGCCAAGGCCGGAAGGACGGCCCAGGCCTGCATCATCTTGGCCTGGAACCCGAGGCCGACGAAGACGCCGCACAGCATGAGCCAGCGCAGCCGTCCGCTCAGCACCGCGCGTTGCCACGCGGCCGCGGCCAGCACCAGTGCGCAGGTGAGCGCCGCGTCCTCCAGCGCCTTGCCGAACAGCGACGCCGCCACCGGCGTCAGCGCGAAGATCCCGGCCGCGAGCAGGCCGCCGGCCGGCCCAATCCAGCGGCGCACGGCCGAGTTCAGCGCCAGCACGGTCACGATGCCCTCGATCACCTGGGGCAGCACCAGCGACCAGGGATGGAAGCCGAAGATCTGCGCGCTGACCGCCTGCGGCCACAGGAAGCCCGGGATCTTGTCGATGGTGATCGACGCGTCCGGGTCCAGCGCGCCGAACAGAAAGGCCCGCCAGCCCGTCGTCATCGAGCGCACGGCCACGGCGTAGAAGCCGTGGTAGCCCGCGTGCGCCGCCTCCCAGCCATACATGGTCGCGGCGAGCAGCACGACGCCGGCCAACAGCAGCCGTTCTCGTCTCGTGCGCGGCACGGTGCGCGCGTGGTCCACTCCGATCACCCCTCACTACTCGCTGCGATCAGATCGATGCAAAGAGTAGCGGATCACTGTGAGGGTGTGTCAGTTCTGAACCGGGAGACTCAGCCGGCCGAGTGCTCCATCAGCAGCCGGCCGAGCAGGCCGCCGCCGAAGAGCACGAAGCCGATGCCGATCAGCCACGAGGTGAGCACCACGACCGTGCCGATCGCGCCGTAGGCCGCGGCGCTGGAGACGACCAGCGGGGAGAAGACCACCGCGGAGAACAGCCGCAGGCCGACCAGCCCGGCGGCCGTCAGCATCGCGCCGGGCAGCAGCTGCATCCAGCCCATCCGGCCGGCCAGCAGGAACCTGGCGGTCCACCAGAAGAAGCCGGTCGAGCCCGCCGTCGCCACCACCGTCTGCACCAGGGTGCGCAGCAGCGAGTCGCGCGGCAGCAGGCTGGTGTCCGCCGCGACGAACAGGAAGCCGATCAGCGCGGCCAGCCAGACCACCCGCCGCCACACGCTCATCAGCCGGGCCGGCGGCAGCATCCAGATCCGCTCGAAGCCCACCTGCACGGCCGAGACGAAGGACAACCCGAACGCCGCAAGCCCGGCCAGGCCGAGCGCGGTCGTCGCGGACAGCGCGCGGGCCGGCGAGCCGAAGACCGGCCCGAGTTCCTTCGCCGCCGTCGCGGACAGGCCGATCGCCGCCGCCAGCCAGGACGGGAACTGCCGGCCGCCCACCGGATCGGCCGCGGAGACCACCAGCAGCAGCGGGATCAGCGTCACCAGGCCGAGCGCCGCGAAGCCCAGCGCGCGGTGCATCAGCTCCAGCTCCTGGCTCTCCCGCCAGGCGCGGTGCAGGAAGCCGCGCATTCCCCCGACGTGCGCCGGCTCGCTCGGCGGCTCGGTCGTCATGCGCACCCCCCGCTGCCCTGGGATCCTCGAGGTCGGCCGTCTCGAGGACCCGGGAGTGAGCACGGACACTGAAACTCCTCGATGATCACCACGGGTCGGCTCCGTGCCACCGACTGTAGCGTCTTTGCGCACGCCACGCCGACCCGGGTCGCGCCCGGGCCGCGCCCGCCCTGCGCGCTGGTGGGCAACCGCTCTCGGCGTCTAGGGTGGAATGAACCGATCGGAGTCGGAGGACCAAGATGGCCACGCTCGAACTGACCGTACAGAACTTCGAGGAGCACACCGACCGCGAGGGGATCACCCTCGTCGATTTCTGGGCCTCCTGGTGCGGGCCGTGCCGCCAGTTCGCCCCGATCTTCGAGCGGGTCGCGGAGAAGAACCCGGACGTCGTGTTCGGCAAGGTGGACACCGAGGCCAACCCGGACCTCGCCGCCACCTTCAACGTCTCGGCCATCCCGACGCTGATGGTCATCCGCGACCGGGTCGTGCTCTACGCGCAGCCGGGCGCGCTGCCCGAGGCCGCGCTCGAGGACCTGCTGCAGCAGGCCCGCACGCTCGACATGGACAAGGTGCGGCGCGAGGCCGGCATCGAGGAGGGCCAGGACCAGGAGCAGAGCCAGGCCTGAAACGCCGTCAGGAGCCGATCTCGGCGTCGGCGTCCGCGATCCCGTGCTCGCGCAGCGGGCCGGCCTTCCAGCCCTGCTCGGCACAGTGCTCAAGCAGCAGCGGGAGCGCGCCGAGCGTCGAGCGCCAGGACTCCGGCTTCGAGGTGCAGTCGGAGTCGTGCAGCAGGATCGTGCCGCCGCCGCGCAGGTCGCGCGCGACGGTGTGGAACACCGATTCCGGCGTCGCGGTCGCGGTCCAGTCGCGGCCCCAGGCGCTCCACAGCACCGGCCGCAGGCCCAGCTTCCGGCAGGCCGAGAAGGTCGCGGCGGTGGCCACGCCGTAGGGCGGCCGGTACCAGTACGGCGCCCGGCCGGTCGCGCTGGCCACCTCGTCCCGGCCCTGGCGCAGGTCGCGCAGGGTCTGCGCGGGGGTGAGCGCGATGTGCGCGCGGTGCCCCCAGCCGTGCAGCGCCACCTCGTGGCCCGCGTCGGAGATCCGCCGGGCCAGCGCGGGCGCGCGCTGCACCATCCGGCCGAGCAGGAAGAACGTCGCGCGCACGCCGGCCTCGTCGAGGGCGTCCAGGAACCGCGGCGTGGAGGCCGGGTCGGGCCCGTCGTCGAAGGTCAGCGCCACGTGCCCGGGCCGGCCGAGGCCGGTCAGCCGCGGGAAGACGGCGGCGCGCACCGGCCCGAGACTGGTCACCATCGGCGCCGCCTGCGCGAACGCGCCGAGCGCGGCCAACCCGGCCATCCGCTTGGTCAAGCCGGCGACGTCGCTCATGCCACTTCCCGCGTCTCGTAGTCGAACTCGTCCTGCTCGCCGGCGTCCCGCCCGGCCGTGCCGAAGCGCACGCCGCGCAGCCTGCGCTCCCAGCGGCGGTTGCGCCGGTCCCGCTGCTTCGGGATCCGGCCGATCGAGGCGGCGCCCTGCTGCGGCGCCATGCCCAGGATCACCGCGACCGGGTCGGCCGCGAAGTCCGGCACCACCTGCCAGGGCAGCTCCCGCAGCGCCTTCTCCAGGGTGACACGCAGATCGGCCGCGTCGCGCACCCAGGGAGCCGTTCCGGCCTCGTCCAGGGCCTGCGCGTTCGTCTCGCCGTGCCCGGGCAGCGTGCGGTAGGTCACGACCGGCAGGCGGCACGCGCGCGCCTCGTACACGGTCATCCCGCCCGCGTTCTGGACCAGCACGTCGCACGCGTGCATCAGGCCGGGCATGTCGTCCACCCAGCCGTACACGTGCTCGACGCCCTGTTCGAGCAGCCGCTTGCGGAGGTCGTCGTTCTGGCCGCACACGACCACGCACTGGGCGAGGCCGGTCGCCTTGATGTCGCGGACGGTCTGATCGAACTCGCCGATGCCCCAGGAGCCGCCGACCAGCAGAGCGAGTTTGCCCTCGGCCGGCAGGCCGAACTTGGCGCGCGCCCGGGCGCGTGAGGCCTCCGTGCTCGGATAGAAACGCGGATCCACGGCAGGGTCCACAGTCACCACCTGCGCGGCGCCGAGAGCCCGTGCCTGGGCCGCGGCGACGTCGTGCACCGCTGTATGTCCGTCCACGCCCTCGGCCACCCACAGCCGGTGCACGGAGTAGTCGGTCAGGTATGTCACGACCGGGACGTGCAGCCGTCCATGCGCGCGCAGACGTCCGAGGACCTGGCTCGCCAGCGGGTACGTGGAGACCACGACCCGCGCGTCCGTGCCGATCGCGTCGAGCATGCGGCGCGTGGAGAGTGCGGAGAAGAAGGAGACCTGCAGCGACAGGCCGCGCGAGCGGTCCAGCGCCCCGTAGAGCATCTGGTAGCTCCACGGCGCCGCGACCAGCATGTTGTGGTACGAGTCGCACATCATCCGGCCGACCGCGCCCGGCAGTTGGTCCAGGAAGTCGTACCGGTCCACCTGCAGACCGGCGCCCGCGAGGCGGCGCGAGATCTCGTTCGCCGCGGCGTCGTGGCCGGCGCCGACCCGGGCCGAGAAGACCACCGCCCTGCCCTGGTGCGGCGCCTGCGCCGTTCGGGCGGGTCGGCGTATTCGTCCTCCGGCCACCGGGTTCCTCCGTGTCGTCGTCCGCTAGGGCCTCGCCGGCGAGGGGACCTGCCGACGGCAACAGAGGCCCAAGGTAGCGGCTCGAAAACCGAAATGCCTAGGTTCCTCAGAAGGAACTTAGGGAGGACATCTCCTCCTTGGGAGGGATACGGACCCCTAGGGGCGGACGGCTTGACAGCCAAAGCTAATGCAGTTAGCTTTATGGCTATCGGAAGTAACCGCGACCGCTGAGGAGCGCGTCATGAGCACCGTCACCAACCCGGGAACCACGCAGTTCGTCCAGGTCGAGCGCCCCGACGGCTCCGTCGGCCGGATCGCGTACGACGACCAGGGCACCGGCCCCGCCGTGCTGCTCGCCCCCGGGATGGGCACCACCCGGGCCACCTTCCGGCACCTGGTCCCCGTCCTGCTGCGCGCCGGATACCGCGTCATCACCACGGACTACCGCGGTCTCGGCGAATCGGACACCGGCTGGGACGAGTACAGCTCCGCCGCGACCGCCGACGACCTCGCCGCGCTCATCCGGCACATCGACGCCGGGCCGGTGCTGCTCTACGGCAACTCCTACACGGCCGCCTCCGCGGTCCACCTCGCCGCCGACCACCCGGAGCTGCTGCGCGGCGCGGTCCTGTCCGGGCCGTTCGTGCGGAGCCTGCCCGCGCCGAACCTCGTCGGGAAGATCACCTACGCGCTGATGGCGAAGCCGCTGTTCACCCGCACGCTCTGGATGGTCTGGTTCCCGCACATGTTCCCGAAGCGGCCCGCCGACTACGCCGAGATGCGGGCCGCCGTCGACGCGAACCTGCGCGAGCCGGGCCGGGCCAAGGTGTTCGCCCAGATGTGCGCCGGCACCCACGACGCCGCCGAGGCGAAACTGCCGCGGGCGAAGGCGTCCGGCGTGCCGATGCTCGTCATCATGGGCACCGCGGACGAGGATTTCCCGAACGCGGTGGACGAGGGCCGGTTCGTCGCCGAGAGCGTGAACGGCCGCCTCGAACTGCTCGACGGATACGGCCACCAGCCGCACGAGGAGACGCCCGAGCAGATCGCCGACCTCATCACCGGCTTCGACCCCGCGCGCTGAGCCTTGCTGACCGAATCCGCACTGTTAAGTCAGTAAGCCCGCTCGCCGCCGAGTCCGCGATACGTAATACAGGAGTCATCTATGCCTCGCGCCGGACTGACCCCCGCCGCCGTCACCCGCCTCGCGCTGGCCGAGCTCGACGAGTCCGGACCCGACGCCCTGACCCTCAAGGCCGTCGCGGTCCGGGCCGGGGTGGCGACCCCGTCCCTCTACAAGCACGTGCAGAGCATCGACCACCTGCGCGACCTGATGACGGTGACGGTGCTGGACGAGGCCGCCGCGGAGATCGGCGGGGCCGTGATGGGCCGCGCCGGCCGGGACGCGCTCGAGGTCTTCCTGCGCGCGTACCGCGACTACGCGCTGCGCTACCCGCACCGCTGGACCCTCATGGAACATCCGACCTCCGACCCCGCCGTCCAGGCCTCGGCCGCCCGGCTCGTCGAGGTCGGATACGCCGTCGTCCGGGGCTTCGGGCTCGGCGCGGAAACCCAGGTCGACGCGGTGCGCGCGCTGCGGGCCGCGGTCACCGGATTCATCGCGCTCGAGCACGGCGGCGGCTACCGGCTGGAACGGGATCCGGACGCGAGTTTCAGTTATCTGATCGGGATTCTGGCGAAAGGTCTGAACCCCAGCTGAAAGCCCGTCACCGGCTATCGGTGCGTTCAATACAGGCTATTGCGTCGCCGTCCGCAACCGTGATATCACTTCACCGATCATTGTCAAGGGTGTATGTGGATCAGGGATCGGCGGTCTGTGGTCCGCCGCGGAAGGCGGAGCCGGTTGTGCCTGTGTTCAACCCGCGATCCCGTCGTGCCAAGTTGGATCCCGATCCCGCCTTCGAGGACTCCGAGCTGCGCCGCGCCCGCGACGACGCGGCGATGGGCGGCTGGGAGGCGATCCGCGACCTGCTCGCGCACACCGGCTCCGACTGGCCGCTGCGCACGCACCGGATGACGGTCCTGGCCAACGCCGCCGTGGGCCTCGAATGGCCGCGCGCCTGGAGCACGGCCGAGCCCGACAACCCCGACGCGCAGGTCATGACGGCCTTCGCGGCGGCGGTGCAGATGCGCGGCATGATCGCGCGCCGCGACCCGTCCGTCGACGACCAGGCCGCCGCCCGCGCCGTGGCCCGCTGCCGGGCCGCCGCCGAGGCCGCGCCGGACGACCCCACCCCGTGGATCAGCCTGCTGACACTGGCCGGCGTGCTCGGCGACAACGGCGTCTCGATGGTGCAGTGGCACGAGCTCTCCTTCGAGGCCGGCCAGCGCAGCTGGGGCTGGTTCAAGGAGGCCGTGACCCGGCACCCGGACAGCTGGCACGCCCACCACCGGATGCGCGAGGCGCAGACCGCCCGGCTGCGCACCGGATCCCCGCGCGACCTGACCGGCCTGCTGGACTTCGCCACGGCCGCCGCGGCGCACGCGGGGGACCACTCGCCGCTGCGGGTGCTGCCGCTCTACGCGCACACCGAACTGCGCGTCGCCAACACCGTCGACCTGCTCGGCGCCGCCGAACGCGACTGGCTCTCCCAGCGCAACGAGCAGGATCTGCACGACGCCTACCGCGACTGGTTCCGCGGTCCCGAGCGCGAGCACCCGGCCATGCCGTACGACCTGAACATGCTGGCCTACCAGCTCGTCGCGACGGGCCGGCCGAGCCTGGCCCACCCCGTGTTCACCGCCATCGGACCCTACGCGACCGCGGCCCCGTGGTCGCAGGCCGCGCAGCTGTCCGGCGCCCGGAACGGCAACGACGCCTTCACCGCGGCGCGCACCGCCGCCGAGACCGCCGCCGCGAAGGCCCCCCGGAACGTCACCGAGCCCGATCCGTTCCCGGAGAGCCCGGCACCGCCCGTCCCCGCCGCCGTGGACGACCCAGACGCACAACGCACCTTCCCCGTCAACACACTCACCTCCCCGGAGTGACCCCCACATGTCCGAAGACGACGTCATCCGAATAGACAGCATGAAGGCGGCCGCGGTCAGCGACGCGGACACTGACCAGCTGCACCAGCTCGGCTACCCGCAGCTGCTGCATCGAGGCCTGACCGGCTTCCGGAACATGGGTGTCTCCTTCTCCATCATCTGCATCATCGGCGGCGTCTCGCTGATGTACTCGACGGGCATGGCGGACGGCGGTCCGGTCGACCTGTTCTGGGGCTGGCTGCTGGTCTCCGGCCTGATCCTCGCGCTCGGCGCGGCGATGGCCGAGGTCTGCTCCTCCTACCCGACCTCCGGCGGCCTCTACTACTGGTCGGCCAAGCTCGCCAAGCGCAACGCAGCCGTCTGGGCCTGGTTCACCGGCTGGTTCAACGTACTCGGCCAGATCGCCGGCACCGCGGGCGCCGCGTTCGGCGCCGCGTACTTCATCGTGGCGTTCGGCGTGCTCGAGGGATGGTGGGTGTACACGACCGGCACCGTCGTGACGGTCTACATCATCGCCACGGTCGTGCTCGGCCTCGTCGTCACCTTCGGCCGCGCGCTGGTCGGCTTCATCGGCGGCCTGAGCGTGTGGTGGCACACGGTCTTCGCCCTCGTGATGATCGGCGCGCTGATCTTCGCGCCGGCCCACCACCAGACCACCTCGCAGGCGCTGTTCCACTTCGTGAACGGCACGGCGTTCCACTGGCCGATCTACGCCGCGCTGCTCGGCCTGCTCGTCGGCGCCGAGACCTACACCGGCTACGACGCCAGCGCGCACCTGACCGAGGAGACCAAGCAGCCGGGCATCGCCGCCCCGCGCGCCATGGTCCGCGCGATCGCGATCGCCGCCGTCCTCGGCACCCTGATGATCGGCTCGCTCAACTTCGCCATCCAGGACTACGCGAGCGAGTCCGCGGGCACCAAGACCAGCAACGCGGTCGGCGACATCCTGGTCGACGCCGTCGGCCTGAACTTCGGCAAGGTGCTCATCGCCGCGATCGCCATCGCGCTGCTGATCTGCGTCAACGGCAACCTGACCTCGAACTCGCGGATGATCTACGCGTTCTCCCGCGACTTCGCCCGGGTCGACGACGGCCGTCCGCACCCGGTCTCCCGCAAGCTCAGCGAGGTGCACACCGGCAGCCGGGTGCCGCGCTACGCCGTGTGGGTCGCCGTCCTCGGCGCCAGCATCCTCGGCGTGCTGAACCTGTGGAGCACGGTGGCGTTCAACGCGGCCATCACCATCAACGTGATCGGCCTCTACACCGCCTACGCGATCCCGGTCTTCCTGCGGCTGCGCCAGGGCGAGAACTTCCAGCGCGGACCGTGGCACCTCGGCCGCTGGTCCTCGGTGGTCGGCTGGATCGCGGTCGGCTGGGTCGTCGCGGCGGACATCCTGTTCGTGCTCCCGTCCACCCAGCCGGTCTTCGCCACCGCCACCTTCCCGTACACCCTCCCGGTGTTCGTGATCGTGATCGGCGGCGCCGCCCTGTGGTGGAAGCTGTCCGCGCACAAGTGGTTCGTCGGCCCGCGCTCGCTCGGCACGCCGGAGGAACTCGCCGAGATGGAGCGCGAGATCGGCTCCGGCGAGACGGTCGCGGAGCCCGTCGCCGGCTGACCCCCGGTACCAGGACACCAGAGCAACGCCCACGCGGCGGCCGGGACACCTTCCGGCCGCCGCGTTCGCACGAAACGAAGGAGCGCACGATGCACCTCGGAACCGACACCGTCCACTACGCGTGGGACCGGGACCTGGCCCCCGCCCTCGAGATCGAAGGCTCGGGCACCGTCGAACTCGACCTGCTCGACTCCGGCGCCGGCCAGTTCGACGCCTCCTCCACGCACGAGAGCCTGGCCGCCCTCGACTTCACGCGGGTCAACCCCGTCACCGGCCCGATCCTGGTGCGCGGCGCCGAACCGGGCGACGCGCTGCTGGTCAGGGTGCGCGAGCTGGGCACCGCCGGCTGGGGCTGGTCCGCCAACATCCCCGGATTCGGCCTGCTCGCCGAGGACTTCCCGGACCCGGTGCTGGTCCACAGCCGGATCGGCGAGAAGGAGGTCGAGCTCGACTTCGGCCCGGTGCTGCCCGCGCTGCCGATGATCGGCACGCTCGGCCTCGCCCTGCCGGAGCCCGGCGAGCACCCGCTGCTCCCGCCGTCCCGGCACGGCGGCAACATGGACATCCGGCAGCTCGGCGCGGGCAGCAGCGTGCTGCTCCCGGTCGGCGTGCCGGGCGCGCTGCTCTCCCTCGGCGACGGCCACGCGGCCATGGGCGACGGCGAGATCTGCGGCACCGGCGTGGAGACCTCGGCGCGCGCCGTGCTCGAGATCGAGCTCGTCAAGGAGCGCCCGATCACCGCCCCGGTCCTGGAGACCCCGGCCGCCGCGCGCCGCACCGGTGCCGCGCTGGTGACCACGGGCATCGGCCCGGACCTGCACAGGGCGGCCAAGGACGCGGCGCGCTCCCTGGTCGACGAGACGGTGCGGCGGACAGGCCTGAGCGCCGTGCACGCCTACATCCTGGCCTCGCTCACCGCCGACCTGATCGTCAGTGAGATCGTGGACCTGCCCAACTACGTCGTCTCGATGCACCTGCCGATCGACGTGCTGAGCTGAGCACCGGTCGCACAGAGAACGGCGCCCCCCTTTCGGGAGGCGCCGTTCTCGTTTGCTGCCTGAGCGGATGTCAGATCACACCGGGCCGGGGGAACGCGTCCGCCGTCACCAGGCCGTCCTTCACCGCCTCGCGCTGCACCGCGTGGATCGTGCGCCCGTGCACGTCCGCGATCCTTTGCCAGCTGTGCCCGCCGCTGAGCTCGGTGGCGAGCTGGTCCCGCTCCTCGGTCGACCAGCGGGTGTGCGAGTTCGGGTACTGCTTGCGCCGCGAGCGGAGCCACTCGGCGAACGTGGGCCGGTCCACGAACCAGGCCATGGACCTGAAATAGCGGCGGTCGAGCTGGAAGACCACCTCGTCCGAGCACAGGAACACCAGCGCGCCCTCGTCGACCGCGACCCGGTCCGCGCGCAACACCAACTCGCCCTCGGTCAGCGAAACACCCCGCGGGCCGCTCGGGTCCTGCGGCGCGGTCAGCCGCACCCGCACCCATCCCGCGGTCCTCGGCCGGTCATCCTGAACAGTCCTCGACACGAAGGATCCTCCCCGGAAAGTCGCCGTCTCCTCCTGCTGTGAGATACCCGCGGCAGGGCTCGAACAAACGTTCCGCAGGCCCGGAAAACAGCTCCGGGCCTGCGGAAATCCGAGAAAGCGAGGGGCCCCGAAGGGCCCCTTGAGACTCAGTTGGAACGCTGGGCGAACCGGTCCCTGTTGTAACCGCCGCCGCGCTCGTCGCGGCGCGGACGGTCACCGTAGCCGCCGCCGTGGCCGCCGCTGGCACCGCTGCCGCCACGGCCCTCGTAGCCGCCGCGGCCGCCCTGGCGCGCGGCGCCGCCGCGCTCGTCCCGGTCGCGCTTGGCGTAGTTGCCGCGGTCGTCGCGGCGCGGGCGGTCGCCGTAGCCGCCGCCCGACTCGCGGTTGCGGTCGCCGTAGCCGCCGCGCCGCTCGCCGTACCCGCCGCTGCGCTCGCGCCGGTCGCCGTAGCCGCCGCGGCCCTGGCGGCCGCGCGACTCGCGCTCGCGCACCGGGAGGGTGAAGACCGGCACGTCGCCGGCCTCCGGGACCTCCTGAGCGCCCGTCAGGCCGGCCAGCGCGTCGCCGCCCTTCTCCCAGCGGCCGCCAGCGCCGATCGGCGCCACGTCGAGGCTCTCCGCCTCCACGCCGGCGTCCCGCATCAGCCGCTCGGCCTGCCGGGTCTGCTTCGGCAGGATGAGCGAGGCCACGATGCCGGCCTGCCCGGCCCGCGCGGTGCGCCCGGCGCGGTGCAGGTAGTCCTTCGAATCGCGCGGCGGGTCGATGTGCACGACCAGGTCGACGCCGTCCACGTGGATGCCGCGCGCGGCGACGTCCGTCGCGATCAGGACGGGCGTGCGCCCCTCCTTGAAGTCCTCGAGCGTCTTGGTGCGCGCCACCTGCGTCATGCCGCCGTGCAGCGCCGCCGCCGGCAGGCCGCGCTCGCGCAGCTGCTCGGTGACCCGGTCCGCCGCCATCTGCGTGCGCACGAAGAAGATCGAGCGCGCGTCGGCCAGTTGCTCACCGGTGTGCCGGCCCGCGATCTGCGCCGCGACCCGGGCCTTGTGCTGCGGGGTGACCAGCAGCAGGTGGTGGCTCATGGTCGAGACGACGCCCGCGTGCGGGTCCACCTCGTGCAGCACCGGCTCGCTCATGAACTTGGTGACGATCTCGTCCACCGCGCCGTCCAGCGTGGCGGAGAACAGCAGCCGCTGGCCGCCCTCGGCGACCTGCTCCATCAGCTCGCACACGTGCGGCAGGAAGCCCATGTCGCACATCTGGTCGGCCTCGTCCAGGATCGCGATGTCCACGTCGCCGAGCTCGCACTCGCCGCGCTCGATCAGGTCGGAGAGCCGGCCCGGGGTGGCCACCAGCAGCTCCACGCCGTAGCGCAGGGCGTCGATCTGCTTGCGCATCGGGGCGCCGCCGAAGACCGAGCGGATGCGCAGCCGCATCGCCCGGGCGTAGGGCCGCAGCGAGTCCTCGACCTGCATGGCCAGCTCGCGGGTCGGCACCAGCACCAGCGCGAGCGGCTTGTGCGGACGGGCCCGCAGGCCCTCCAGGCGGGCCAGGGTGGGCAGGCCGAAGGCCAGCGTCTTGCCGGAGCCGGTCCGGCCGCGGCCGAGCACGTCCCTGCCCGCGAGGGCGTCCGGGATCGTCGCGGCCTGAATCGGGAAGGCGGTGGTCACGCCCGCCTCGGTGAGCACCTCGAGCAGCGGCTTCGGCAGCTCGAGCGCGGTGAAGGGGACGCCGGCGGGCTCCTGGGCCTCGTTCTCGGTGTCCAGCACGCCGTTGTCCAGCACGGCAGTCATTACTCTGCGACCTCCAGGTCATTCGGCACGTGACAAGTGACATGGAGGCACGGCGAACGCGAGATTCGCGACCGCGCCGACCACAAGTACGGGCCCATCATCGGGGCAATGCCGCGCCTGTGTTCGGCGGTCCGCCGAAAGGTTCCCTCTTGAGAACACACGAACCGGCCGCATTCGAAAGGCGGCCGGACACACCAGGGAGCGCGCGGGCATCACATGGTTACCTGGACCATGATAGACGGCTCCCGCGTGACACCGTTAACCGTGCAGGTCAGCGTATGGATGGCGCGGGCCGGGTAGGGTGTGGGCCGATCATCCTGACCCGGAGGCGCCACCGATGACAGACAGCTGGCTCACCACCCCCGAGCCCACCGGCTTCGGCCTGGACAACCTGCCCTACGGCACCGTCGTGCACGGCGACCGCCCGCCGCAGATCGCCATCGCGATCGGCGGGCACGCCTTCCCGCTCGGCGCCGCCGCCGAAGCAGGGCTCTTCGACGGCGTGCTGCCCGACACCGGCGTGCTGACCGCGCCGAACCTGGACCGGCTGCTGGCCGCCGGGCCGGCCGCGTGGCGCGCCGTGCGCGCGCGGGCCACCGAACTGCTCGGCTCGCGGTCGCACGCCGAGGCCGTCCGCCCGCTGCTCGTGCGGCTCGACGCGGTCTCCAACCCGCTGCCGTTCACCGTCGCCGACTACGTGGACTTCTACTCCTCGCGCGAGCACGCGGAGAACCTCGGCCGGATCTTCCGCCCGGACAGCGCGCCGCTGCTGCCCAACTGGACCCACCTGCCGATCGGCTACCACGGCCGCTCCGGCACCGTCGTGGTCTCCGGCACCCCGATCATGCGCCCGCACGGCCAGCGGCTGCCCGCGCCCGGCGCCGAGCCCGTCTTCGGCCCGACGACCCGGCTGGACATCGAGGCCGAGGTCGGCTTCGTGGTCGGCGTGCCCACCCGGATGGGCCAGACCGTGTCAGTGGACGAGTTCGCCGACCACGTCTTCGGCGCCGTGCTGGTCAACGACTGGTCGGCCCGGGACATCCAGGCCTGGGAGTACCAGCCGCTCGGCCCCTTCCTGGGCAAGTCCTTCGCCACCTCGATCTCGCCCTGGATCGTGCCGCTGGAGGCGCTCGCCGAGGCGCGCGTGGCCCCGCCGCGCCAGGACCCGGTCCCGCTGCCGCACCTGCTCGGCGACCACTGGGGCTACGACCTGAGCCTGCGGGTGGACCTGAACGGCACCACCGTCTCCCGGCCGCCGTTCGCAGGCCTCTACTGGACCCCGGCGCAGCAGCTCGCGCACATGACCAGCAACGGCGCGAGCCTGCGCACCGGCGACCTGTTCGCCTCCGGCACCGTCTCAGGGCCGCAGCCCGGCCAGCGCGGCTCGTTGATCGAGCTCACCTGGAACGGCGCCGAGCCGGTGCGGCTGGCCGACGGATCGACGCGCGGCTTCCTCGCGGACGGCGACACCGTCGTGCTCGGCGGCAGCGCGCCGGGCCGCGACGGGACACGGATCGGTTTCGGCGCGGTAACCGGCACGATCCATTCGCGGTAGATCGTCTGCGGACGCTCAGGTCCGGTCGGTATCCTGGCCGCCTGGGACCGCCGCGTCCCGGCCCGGCGCAGCAGAGCCGCGGGCGTCGTCGCGAAGGCGTCCGCCCGGCCGGCCGGGCGGACGCGGCCGAGGTCAGGAAGGCGGGCCGGCCATGACGTACATCAGCACAGACCGGGCTAACGCGCGCGGTCGACTCTCCGGCATGCGCAGGCGCCGCGAGCATCCGGACCCGGTCGCCGCCTTCGTCGCCCGCGGCCTGGCCGTGGTCCCGGCCGCCGCCCCGAGCAGCGCCGGCCCCGGCTGCTCCTGTACCAGGATCGGCTGTCCGATGCCGGCCGGGCACCCGCTCTCCCGCGGCTGGCGCAAGGAGGCCAGCGCCGACCCGGCCCAGCTCGAGCGCTGGCGCACCCGCATCCCGGACGCCAACTACGCCAGCCCCACCGGCGAGACGCACGACGTCCTCGAGGTACCCGCGGCCGCCGGGGCCCGAGCGCTGGCGAGCCTGACCGCCGCCGGCATCCCGTTCGGCCCGGTGGCCCGCAACGCGGCCGGCGACCGCTATCTGTTCTTCACCACCGCCAGGCCCGGCGAAGCAGACCTCGACGAATGGTGGTCCTCCGACCTGGACGCCCGCCCCGAGGAGACCGAGACCACGGGACTGCGCTGGCACACCCGCGGCTCGTACGTGCTGATCCCGCCGGCCCGCGCCGTCGGCGGCGGCGTCGCCCGCTGGGTGCACGACCCCGAGGCGGACCTCCCGGACCCGCTGCGCATCCTCGAGGCCCTCGCCGACGCCTGCGAGGCGTAGCGGCCCGCTCCGGCGGCCTTCCCGCCTGTCGCCGCCTTACTACGGCCTCCGCGCCCGTCCCCGCCTTACTTCGGCCTTCCCGTCCGTCCCCGCCACCCGCCTTGCTTCGGCCTTCCCGCTTGTCCCCGCCTTACTTCTGCCTCCGCGTCCGTCCCCGCCTTACTTCTGCCTCCGCGTCCGTCCCCGCCGTGCTTCGGCCTTCTGCCCGTTCCCGCCTACCTACGGCAGCGTGAGGATCTCCGCGCCGGTCTCCGTGACCACGAGGGTGTGCTCGAACTGCGCGGTGAGCTTGCCGTCCATCGTGACCGCGGTCCAGCCGTCCGGCCACATCCGGTGCTCGATCGTGCCGAGGGTCAGCATCGGCTCGATCGTGAACGTCATCCCCGGCGTCATCTCCTGCGTCGAGCGCGGGTCGTCGTAGTGCGGGATGATCAGGCCGCTGTGAAACGCGGTCGAGATCCCGTGCCCGGTGAACAGACGCACCACGCCGTACCCGAACCGGGCCGCGTACGCCTCGATCACCCGGCCGATGACGTTGATCTGCCGACCCGGACGCACCGCCTTGATCGCCCGGTTCAGCGATTCGCGGGTCCGCTCGACCAGCAGATGCGCCGTCTCGTCCACCTCGCCGACCTCGAAGGTCGCGTTCGTGTCGCCGTGCACGCCGTTGATGAACCCGGTGATGTCGATGTTCACGATGTCGCCGTCCTTCAGGACGGTCGAGTCCGGGATCCCGTGGCAGATCACCTCGTTGATCGAGGTGCACAGCGACTTCGGGTAGCCGCGGTAGCCGAGCGTCGAGGGGTAGGCGCCGTGGTCGCACAGGAACTCGTGCCCGATCCGGTCGAGCTCGTCCGTCGTCACGCCCGGCTCGACCGCGCGCCCGACCTCGGCCAGCGCCTGCGCGGCGATGCGCCCGGCGATGCGCATCTTCTCGATGGTCTCGGGCGTCTGCGCGTCCGGCCCGGTGTACCGGCTCGGCATCTTCTTCCCGACGTACTCCGGACGGGGGATGCTCGCCGGAACGCGCCGGGTGGGGGAGAGGGTGCCTGCGACCAAAGGAGCCATGCCGACGAGTCTAGACGCCCCTCAGCGGGCACGACGTACCTGGAGAAGGGAGCGATCGATGATCGACGAAGGACCGCAGTTCTTCTACTGCCTCAAGCACCACACGGTGGAGGGGCCGGTCGGCTGCAAGGCCAAGGACCGGCTCGGCCCGTACGCGACCAGGGAGGAGGCGGAGCACGCGCTGGAGAAGGTCAAGGAGCGCAACGAGGCCTGGCACGCCCAGAACGGCGGCGGCGACTGACGCCGCCGGGCGTCACCAGCGCTCCACCCGCGGCCCGTTGGCCGCCTCGATCCAGCGGCGCAGCCGGACGAGCAGCCCGCCAGGCCTGAGCTCGACGGCCGCGGTGGACACCAGGTGCTGGGCGCCGTCGAACGACGGCGCCTCCGGGTTGTCCGGCACGCCGAGGCTCTCGTGCGCCAGGCCGGCGGAGAGCGGCACGTCCTGACCGAGCGTCAGGATCCGCGCGCCCTGCCGCCTGGCATCGTCGACCCGTTCCAGCACCAGGGAATCCGGGTCGTCCTCGGCGACGATGAGCACCGCCTCGCTGCGTCCGGCCGCGCTGATCCGATCCAGGCCCGCGGCCAGATGCGGCGGCGCGTCCGGCCGCGGCGTCCGCTGGATCAGGGTCGGGCTGAGCTGCCCGAGCCCGGCGATCCGCGCCTCGTCCGACAGGTGCGCGGCCATGTGCCAGGGCTCCGCCCGCTCGGCGCCGACCAGCAGCAGCCCGCCCGGGCGCCGCGGTGCCGCGCGCAGCGCCGCGGCGAAGTCGTCGGCCTCCTCGAGCCACGCCCGGCCTCGGCCGAGCTCCAGCAGCTCGCGCAGCACCCGCGCCTCGGACCGATCCATCCGCCCATCGTGCCAGGGCCCCGGGGCAGAGGGCCAGGGGCACAGGGCCGGGCGCAGGGGGCAGAGGGCCGGGGCCAGATGGCCAGGGAGCAAACGGCCCGGGCCGGACGGCCCGGGGGGCACACGGTCAGGGGGGCAGACGGCCAGGGCCGCGACCGTATATCCGGTCGCGGCCCTTCGTCGTGCTCTCGCGCCAGGCGCTTCCTCGCGTCGATCGCGTCATTGGCGCGTCGGTCGCGTCCCCGCGTCAGGCGTCGGTCGCGTCCCCGCGTCAGGCGTCGGTCGCGTCCCCGCGTCAGGCGTCGGTCGCGTCCCCGCGTCAGGCGCGTCCTCGCGTCAGCTGCCTGCCTGACTGCTCCCATGGAAGCTTGAAGCTGGAAGCTGTTCCCGTGGACGCTGTCCTAGTGGAAGCTGTTCTCCGCCGCCGGGAAGGCCCCGGAGACGACGTCCGCCGCGTACGCGCGCGCCGCCTCGGTCAGCACACCGCGCACGTCCGCATACTTCTTCGCGTGCTTCGGCGCGTTGCCCGGGGTCATGCCCGCCATGTCCGTCCACACCTGCACCTGGGCGTCGCAGCCCGCCCCGGCGCCGATGCCCACGGTCGGCACGTGCAGCAGCTCGGTCACCCGCTGCGCCAGCTCGGCCGGAACCAGCTCGAGCACGACCGCGAACGCGCCGGCGGCCTCCAGCGCCTTGGCGTCGGCCAGCAGCCGCTCGGCCTCCTCGTCGCCGCGCCCCTGCACCCGGTAGCCGCCGAGCACGTTGACCGACTGCGGGGTGAGGCCGATGTGCGCCATCACCGGTATCCCGGCCTGGACCAGCGCCTCGACCTGGTGCACGACCCGGCGCCCGCCCTCCAGCTTGACCGCGCCTACCCCGGCCTCCTTCAGGAAGCGGGTGCCGGTCTCCAGCGCCTGCCGCGGCGAGGACTGGTACGAGCCGAACGGCAGGTCCGCGACGATCAGCGAGCGGTGCGTGCCGCGCACCACGGCCGCGGAGAGCGTGATCAGCTCCTCGACCGTGACCGGCACCGTGTTGCTGTACCCCAGGTGGTTGTCGCCCGCCGAGTCGCCGACGAGCAGCACCGGGATCCCGGCCTCGTCGAAGACCCCGGCGGTCATCGCGTCGTACGCGGTCAGCATGGGCCAGCGCTCGCCGCGCGCCTTGGCCAGCGCCAGGTCCCGCACGGTCACCCGGCGGCCGGTGCCGGTCGAGCCGTTGTAGAGCGTGAGCTTCGGTTCGCCGGACGCGCCGACGGTGGGAGAAGTCCCGGATATGGACATAGGTGAAGCACTCCTTGAGAGATCTCGTGGCGCCGCGCACGGCGTCCCCGGACTGTCTCGGATCGTCTCACCTCCGCCCCGTCCGCGCCAGACGGAAGCCCGCATCCGCCGGGACACGCACGGTGACCGGCGGCCGGACGGCGGCCGTCAGGAGGAGCGCCAGAACTGGAACAGCAGTTGCCCCTGCCCGGCGCCCTCGGTGGGCTGCTGCCCGGCCCTGAGGATGTCGTTGACCAGCGTGGAGAAGCCGTCGCGGACCGGCGGGAAGAGCAGCAGCAGCACCAGCACGATCAGGATTCCGTACTGCCGGACCGGCTCCAGCGCGCGCCGAGTCTCGTAGCGCAGGTACGGTTCGATGATCCCGTAGCCGTCCAGCCCGGGCACCGGGATCAGGTTCAGGATGGCGACCGCGACCTGCAGGTAGGCGAAGAAGGCCAGGCCCATCCAGAAGTAAGCGTGCGGCTGGGCCTGGTCGATCCAGCTCACCGTGCCGAAGCTCTGCGTCTTCGCGAAGATCGAGACCAGCGCCATCGAGATCCCGGCCGCCGCGATGTTGGTCAGCGGCCCGGCCGCCGAGACCAGCGCCGCGCCCCGCTTGGTGCGGATCGCCCCCCGGTTGACCAGTACCGCGCCGCCCGGCAGCGGCAGCGCGCCGATGATCAGGTAGAACGCCGGCAACAGCAGCGAGAGCACCGGGTTGACGTATCGCATGGGGTTGAGATCGAGGTAGCCACGCTGTGCGATGGACGTGTCGCCCTCGCGGTGCGCGGTGTACGCGTGGCCGAACTCGTGCAGGCACAGCACCGTGAAGTACAGGCCGAACACGAACACGAACACCGCGAACTTCGGCTCGGTGCCGCCGCTGGAGGGCGAACTGAGCCAGGACACCACCCCGCCGGTCGCGGTCGCCGCGACCACCCCGAGGAAGACGGTGCTGATCCGCCCGGTTCCGTGCCCTGACCTGCGCGTGTCGAAGGCTCCGCGCCCGCCGACCCGCTGCCTGAAGTTCATGTCCACCTCATCGTCCCGGCGGCCGTCCGGCCGATTTCCCTCATCGTATCGACCGGCCGTCGATCACCGCCCCTACTCCCGCAACGCGCGAAGGTGCAGTAGCGTTCCGACGGCACGCCGACCTTCTCGCTTCCTGGGAGCCTTGATGCCCGTGACCGGCGCCGCGGTGTACGCGGAGATCCGTGCGACGCTCGACCGTATCGAGAAGGGGCAGGGTGCCGCCGTCGCCCGCGCCGCCGACCTGATCGCGGACAGCCTGGCGGCCGGGGGAGTGCTGCACGTCTTCGGCACCGGCCACTCCGAGGCGCTCGCCATGGAGCTCAGCGGCCGCGCCGGGGGGCTGATCCCCACCAACAAGCTGGCGCTGCGGGACGCCGTGCTGCTCGGCGACCTGCCCGCCGAGGCACTGGCCGACCCCAAGGCCGAGCGCGACCCCGAGCTCGCCCGCAAGGTCTGGGACCTCGCCCCGATCGAGCCCGGCGACGTCGTCCTGATCGCCTCGCAGTCCGGCGGCAACGGCTCGACCGTCGAAATGGCCAGGATCGCCAAGGACGCCGGCCACATCGTCGTCGCGCTGACCTCGCTGGAGCACTCCAAGGCGATCACCTCGCGCCACCCCTCGGGCAAGCGCCTGTTCGAACTCGCCGACGTCGTCATCGACAACGGCGCCCCGCACGGCGACGCCTTCCTGCCGCTCCCCGACGGCGGCACCGTCTGCGCCATCTCCTCGATCGCCAACGCCGCCCTGGCCCAGGCCCTCGTCGCCGAGGTCACATCCCGCCTCATCGAGCGCGGCGTCGAACCGCCCGTCTACCGCTCGGCCAACGTCGCGGGCGGCGACGTCCACAACGACGCCTGGGAGGCCCGCTACGCCGGCCGCATCCGCCGCAGCGCCTACTGACGCTCGGCTGGGGCGTAGCGCGCCGTCCGCTACGTACGTATGCCGTGCTTGTGGCTGCTGTCGTGGCGCGTACTGTCGCTCAACTCGGGTGTCGCGCGCGGTCCGCAACGCATGCCGTACCGCTAGCAACTGTCGCGGCGCGTGCTGACGCTCGGCTGGGGCGTCGCGCGCGGCCCGCTACGCGCGCTGTAGTGGCGGCCATCGCCGCAGCGCGCACTGACTGCCCGACGGCAGGCCGATCGGGCACTCAATGCGGCTGAAGCACTCAAAGCGGCTGGGCACTCCATGCGGCTCAGGCACTCAAAGCGGCTCGGGCACTCAAAGCGGCTCGGGCACTCAATACAACAGGTCCCTCAATATCGCCTCAATATCGGATGCGCTGCAGCTGCGTGGTTGCTGCCCCGTCGCCGTTGGCCCCCCGATGACGCGAGTTCGGGTTGTACGGCGCCGGAATCGAGATCGACCGGGGCTGATAGCCGTCCTCCCCGGTCCGGTCCCCGGGGAGGGTGCGCAGCGCCAGGCGGTACTCGTCGACCAGGGCGTCGTACAGCGGCGTGTTGCGCACCAACACCCGGTCCGAGCCCGGGGGCACTGGGCGGACTTGGGCTACGGAAAGGAGCGATGCTGTCACATCGTCCCTAACGAACCGTCAAGCCGCCCGATACTCGGCCGTTCGGGTGATGCCGCGCCAGCCCGTGCCCCGCGAGCTTCCCTCGTTCAGCCGAGTTCCGGGATGAGCTCCGCGATCGACTTCACGATCCGCGACGGACGGTACGGGAAGCGCTCGACGTCCGCCGGCTGGGTGATTCCGGTGGTGACCAGGATCGTCTCCAGGCCCGCCTCGATGCCGCACTTCACGTCCGTGTCCATCCGGTCGCCGATCATCGCCGAGGACTCGGAGTGCGCCTTGATCTTGTTCAGGCCCTCGCGCATCATCACCGGATTCGGCTTGCCGACGAAGTACGGCTCGATCCCCGTCGCGCGGGTGATCAGCGCCGCGACCGAGCCGCAGGCGGGCAGCGCGCCCTCCAGCGAGGGCCCCGTCGCGTCCGGGTTCGTCGCGATGAAGCGGGCGCCGTTGTCGATCAGCCGGATTGCGCGGGTGATCGCCTCGAAGCTGTAGGTCCGGGTCTCGCCGAGCACGACGTAGTCAGGGTCGGCCTCGGAGAGCGTGTAGCCGGCCTCGTGCAGCGCGGTGGTCAGGCCGGCCTCGCCGATCACGTAGGCAGAGCCGCCGGGCCGCTGCGAGTCCAGGAACTTGGCGGTGGCCAGCGCGGAGGTCCAGATGTTCTCCTCCGGCAGGTCGATGCCCGTCGCCAGCAGCCGCGCCCGCAGGTCGCGCGGCGTGTAGATCGAGTTGTTGGTCAGCACCAGGAACGGAGCGCCGTTGTCGCGGAGCTTGCGGATGAACTCGTCGGCTCCCGGGATCATCACGCCCTCGTGGATGAGCACGCCGTCCATGTCGGTCAGCCAGCTCGCCACCGGCTCGCGGTCCTTCACCCTGTTTCTCCTCTCCCGGCAATCCGCTCGCCGGGCTCGATGCCGAACGGACGCGCGGCCCGCACCCGCGCCGGAAACGCCAGGTGACGTCGCCGGCGCCCATTATTCCGTGCGCACCGCGCCGGTGCGCGACCGGGCCACCAACGCCACGCGCCGCCGCTCCGGTGATCACGATGACCTGATCACGGCGCGACGGCGCGAGAAGTTTGAGCGCCGGTACGCGTGTCGCCTCTCGGCGAGTGGCTCGGCGCGGCTCCAGCCTGACGGTATTCCGCGCCGGCTATAGGTGAGGCCCGGGGACATCGTACGTACCGGCCTCACGAGGCTAACACAGCCGAGTGGATCAGCGCATGGCCCAGCACGCCGCCGTGGATGCAACC
>NZ_JAGSOH010000084.1 GCF_018139625.1 Actinospica acidithermotolerans
CGTCAGCACCGTCGTCGTCAGATCCGGCACCGCCAACGCCCGCGCCGCCGCGTTCTGCGTCCCCATTCCGAGCCCCAGCAGCGCGATCAGCGTGTACCGCTCAGCAGCGTTCACCTCCGGCGAGGGCCCCAACTGCCCCACCAGGTAGGCCGCGAGCATCAGCGCCGCCTCGATCGCCATCGCCGTGGACAGCAGCCGCCCCCGATGCGACCGACCCGCGGTGCTGACCCGTCCCCCCAGCAACGCCCCCACCGCGAACGCGGCCAGCGCCGCCAGCGAAGCCAGCAGCGAGAAGCCCGCGGCCCCCGCGATCGCAAACCCCGAAAACACCACGTTGCCCGTCATGTTCGCGACGAACACGTGCCCGAGCGCAAGGTAGCTGTACGCGTCCACGAAGCCGGTGACGAGCGTGAGCAGCAACATCAGCGGCGGCAGCGGCCCGAACCGGGCCCCCCGCTCGGGCACGATCGTCCGCCAGGCCTGGTGCAGATTCTCGGAGCTCATGCTCCAGAGTCGGCCGCAGCCGGACATAAGTCAAAGATCTCTGTATTCGAAATCTGCGGTCGGGCCCGGTGGGCGGGCCGGCGACGAACCGCGAGCCGCCGGCCTGCCCGACCTCACCCGCTGCCCGCTAGTTCGCCTCCTCGTGCGGGAGCCAGACCCGCATGGCTCCGTAGGTCCGGTTGGCCCAGGCGAGGTAGGGGATCGCGGTCACGCGGGTGTGGGCCGCGTGGCCGGCCGCGGCTGACTTATCAGGGCCGCCGAGCTCCCGGTACGGCCAGGGGTCCTTGGTGTCAAGGGAGCGAGCCGTGGCGTCGATCAGGACAGTGGGGAGGGTGGTGCCGTCGATCTCGATGGGGGCGCCGTCCCAGGGGTGGCCGGCCAGCATCAGGTCGCGCAGGTCGGAGTCCTGGTCTAGGTGCTCGGCGCAGTAGACGAGGGGGCCGCGCTCGATGGCCACGCAGCCGCGGGCGTCGTCGACGCGGGGGTCGGCCACCGTCAGGCGCGGGCGGAGGGGGAAATCGAGCTCGACCACGTCGCCGGCGTGCCACGTCCTGGTCAGGCGGACGTAGTCGACGTCCGCGCCGAGCGTGCCGTCGTTGCCCGTCCCGGCTACGGGCGCGCCGTTCAGCAGCACGGTCGTGGCGCCTCTGGCCCACGCGGGGATGCGCAGCGCGAGGGTCCAGGTGCCCGCGCTCGCGGGCGGGATCGCGAGGCGGACGGTGCCGTCGAAGGGGTAGCCGGTCTCGACGTTGACGCCCGCTCCCCACTCGGTGCGGATCTCGCCGGACGCGTACTGGTGGATCTGCAGGCCGTCGTCGTCGCTGGTGGCGAAGTAGTGGGTGAGGCTCGCCAGCGTGCGCATGACGTTGGGCGGGCAGCAGGCGCAGCTGAACCAGGCCTGGCGCCCGTCGGGGCCGAGGGTCGTGTCGCTGCGCACCTGCAGCGGGTTGACGTAGAAGTACCGGTCGCCGACGAGCGAGACCCCGGCGAGGAAGCCGTTGTACATCACGCGTTCGAAGATGTCAGCGTATTGTGACTCGCCGGTCGCCAGCTGCATGCGCCAGGCCCACTGCATCAGCGCGATGGCGGCGCAGGTCTCGGTGTACGCCTCGTCCGCGGGGAGCTCGAAGGCGTCGCCGAGGGCCTCGTCGCGATGGCGGGCGCCGGTGCCGCCGGTGATGTACGTCTTTCCACGCAGCAGGTCCTCCCACTGGGCCCGCAGCACGTCGAGCAGCGCGGCCTCGCCGGTCTCCAGGTAGACGTCCGTCACGCCGGTCGCGAGGTAGAGGGCGCGGACGGCGTGGCCGTGAAGTGCGCGCAGCTCGCGGACGGGGACGAGGTCCTGCCAGTAGCGGCGGCCGAAGGGACGGTCGCCCATCTGGCCGCTGCCGCGCAGGGTGATGAAGCGGTCCGCCAGCCGCAGGTACGCCGCATTCCCGGTCTCCCGGTAGAGCTCGACGAGTGCGGTCTCGACCTCCGGGTGCCCGCAGTAGCCGACCTGCTCGCCGTCCTCGCCGAACTGGGTGACGAGCAGGGCGGCGAAGCGCTCGGCGATGTCGAACAGCGACGTGCGGCCGGTCGCGCGGCGGTGTGCGATGCCGGCCTGGATCAGGTGGCCCGCGCAGTACATCTCGTGGCCCGACGGGAGATCGGCCCAGCGTTCGCCGCCGCGCACGACGGTCGTATAGCTGTTGATGTAGCCGTCCTCCTGCTGCGCGGCGGCTACCAGCGCGATCACCTCGTCGGCCTTCTCCAGCCACTCGGCCGAACCCGTACTCTGCACGTGCCAGGCCACGGCTTCGAGCCACTTGTAGACGTCGGTGTCGAGGAACGGCAGCTTGCCGTGGTACGCGCCGTGCCTGGTTCCCGCGGCCAGCTCGAGGTTCTCCAGCGTCCCGGCCTCGGTCATCCGCTCGAGTCCCGCGTTGAGGGAGCGTTCGGCGTTCGCGGTCACGCGCGCGGACCAGAAGCCGGGGCCGAGCCGTACCGCCCCGGCGGGCAACGCGCGCAACACCGCTGCCGCGCCCAGCTCGCCGACCGGACCTGGCGCAGCACTCCTATCAGCCGTCATGGCCCACCCTTTCGAGAGCAAACGTTTGCCTGCCACCCTAGCGCGACGGGGCGGACGCACGCCAGAGTCTGATCGGGATGTGATCGGGCCACGATCCGGATCAGGCGGCGGGAAGGCTGTTCGACCGTCGGGTCGGCTGTCGGGTCGGCTGTCGGGTCGGCTGTCGGGTCAGCCGGCGGGGCTTACCGGATGGCGGTGCCAGAGGAGTTCGCAGACCCGGTCGAGGCCCTGCGCGAGGTGGCGGCGGTACGTGCCGAAGGGCAGCCCCAGCTCTTGGGCCACGACGTGCTGCTGTTTCGCGTCGGCGTCGAGGTACGTGCAGGTGATGGCGAGGTACTGCTTCTCACCGTGCCGATCCTCGCGAAGCTGGCGCAGTGCGAGCGATATCGCGGCGCGGACGCGTTCAGCGGGGACTACGTTGTCATCGTCCGATGCGACGAGGTTCGTCTGGTGCAGCAGGCTGTCGGCCAGCGTGTCGGGCCGATGCCAGGCGCGCAGGGCCGAACGCACCGCGGCGTTGAACTCCTCGCGGGAGAGCGCGGCGGCGTCGGGCTCCGGCGGCATGTCGCCCAGGTGCGACAGAACCCTGGCACGCAGCACCTGGTGCCGTTCCGGGTCACGCCATTTGAGGTCCGCGTCGAGGATCTCGCGGACGACGTCATGCGGGTACACGCCGAGCGGACCGGACTCGATGAACGGCAGCTCGCGCAGCCAGGCGAACAGGGCCGGCGTGTCGGCGTCCGGTAGCGCGGCGCGCAGCAGTTCCTCGTTCGTGGTCGGCAGCAATGCGCATACGTCAAGCGCCTGCCTGTGCTCGGCAGACGGGGCGTCGCCCACCAACTGGTCCACGAGCGCGCCGATGACGTCGTACGACGGTGCCCAATCCGCCTCGTCGTCCGCACTCTCGTCGCGCCGAACCGAGTCCGCGGCGAGCGACAGGGCGAGGGGGTTGCCACCGGCGAATGCGAGGACCGACTTCGTCTGCGCTGCCGGCACCTCGCGCGCGGCCAGGAGCTGCCGCGCGTCACCTTCGCTCAAGTCCCCCAGTTCGACGACGTCGAGGATGTCGTGCCACGCAGGGTCACTGCGCCATTCGCGCGCGGGCCGCGTCCTTCCGGCGAGCACGACGATCGTGCCGAGCGGCAGGCGCGGCAGGAAATCCTCGCGCAGCCACGGCTCAAGAGGTTGATACATCTCGAACCCGTCCACGAGGAGGGTCGCGCGACCCGCCTCCGGCGCGAGCATCCGCGACGCGGCGGCTTCGAAGGCGGACTGCGTGCACTCGACGTCGCGGACCGCGTCCAGCTCGACGACCGTCCGGCCGACCTCCGCCGACTCCTCCGCGAAACGCCGGAGCAGCGTGGTCTTGCCGACGCCGCCGGGGCCGGTCACGAACAGCAGGGTGAAGGCGCGCCCGGCGTCGCCGAGGGCGGATCGGAACGCCGCGATCTCGGCTTCCCGGCCGACGAAGGCGCGGCGGCGCGCCTCCTGGAGCTGCCGCGCGAGGCAGGAGCGCGACGTTCCGGGAAGCGGCGGGGCCGGATCGTCCGACGGGGCCGGACTGATCGACGGGGCCGGCGCGATGACCTCGGCGCGCGGCTCGTGGCGTTGCGGCGGGATGTCGATCATGCGTACGGCCAGAGCACCGCCGACCTGCCTCCTGCGGACGGCCACCGCGCTGACTCCGGTGCGCGGCCCGGAAAGCGGGGCCAGCGCGTCGTCGGCGCTGAGCACGCGCAGCTGCATGCGCTTGAGAGCCGGGCCGGGCTCGATGCCGAGTTCGTCGCGCAGCACGCGGCGGGCCCGCTCGTAGACCTCCAGCGCGTCGGCCTGCCGTCCGGCGCGGTAGAGCGCGAGCATCAGCAGTTCGTGCAGGCTCTCCCGCAGCGGGTACGTCGTGATCAGCGTCCTGAGGCCGGCGATCGCGGCGAGGTGGTCGCCGGCCTCGACCTGTGCCGCCGCCTCGATCTCGGCGGCATCCGCGCGCAGCTCCGTGAGCCGGGCGCGCACCCAGTCGAAATACGGCCCCGGTACGCCGACGAGCGGTTCGCCGCGCCACTCGGCCAGCGCCCGGCGGCAGAGGTCTGCCGCGTCGGCGCCCGCGCGCCGCGCGGCCATCGCGGCGGTGACCCGCTCCTCGAAGACGTCGGCGTCCACCGACACCCTCTCGCCGCGCAGCGCGTAGCCGTCGCCGATCGGCTCGATGACGATGCCCGCACCCGCCTCGCCCGAGTTAAGGATCTGCCGCAGCCTGGAGACGTACGTGCGCACGGCTCCCGCACCCGACTTCGGCGGGTGCTCCCCCCACAGCGCGTCCAGCATCGACGCCATCGAGACGTGTGCGCCGCGCGCGAGCAGCAGCACGGCGAGCACCGCCTGCTGCTGCGGCGGCCCGATCTCCAGCTCCGTCCCCGCGCGCCACGCGCGCACCGGCCCCAACAGCCGGAAAGTGAAATCGTCCATCCGTAGCCCTCCCCGCTCCCCGAGCGCCCCGTTGCCGTGCGGACGGCCGAGTCGTGCCTGCGGTCCTCGGATGATCTTCGCGGGCCCGGTTCCGCGAAACATCCGTCAATCTCACTGAACATACGCTAAGAGGGGGCTGAAGGAGCGACGGCTTTTCCTTGAGCCGGGGTGGCGCGACCGGCTCTTCAGGCGCGTTGACGGGGCGTAGACAGGGCGTTGATCGGCCGCCCCTAGCGTGCTGCGCCGTGGAGGACAAACGAATGCGGGCCCTCTACGCGACCCACAGCCGGCCGCTGCTGTCCTCGATCATCCGATGGACGAGCGGGGACCGGCAGGCCGCGGAGGATCTGCTGCAGGAGACGATGCTGCGCGCGTGGCGCAATCTGCCCACGCTCGAGGACGCCTCCGCCCGCGCCTGGCTGCTGACCGTGGCCCGGCGGCTGGCGATCGACGCGTCGCGCAGCCGGGCCGCCCGGCCCGCCGAGTGCGGCGACGAGCCCCTGGCCGCGATCGCGGCCGGGCCCGACCACGTGCAGCAGGTGCTCGACCGCGCACTGCTCGCGCCCGCCCTGGCCGGCCTGCCCCATCCGCAGCGCGACGTGCTCTTCCACGTCTACTACCTGCGCAGCACGATGCGGCAGACCGCCGAGACCCTCGGCATCCCCGAGGGCACCGTCAAGACCCGCACCCGCCACGCGCTGCGCACCCTCCGCGGCGACCTCGCCGAACAGAACCCGCACCCGCTCACGAAGAACATTGGTGGTGGACCAGCTCCATGTACCCGCCGCTCGCCCCAGAACCCGCCGTCCCGGCCGGATCACCATCGTCAGTCGCCGAGACCCCGGCCATCCCGGGGGAACGGATGACGGAGGCGGTCGTCGACCTCGCGGCCCTCGCCGAGAACCTGCGGATCTTCCGCGCCCGCACCGACGCCGCGCTGATGGCCGTGGTCAAGGCCGACGGCTACGGCCACGGCGCCGTGCAGATCGCGCGCGCCGCGCTGGCCCACGGCGCGACGTGGCTGGCGGCGTCCTTCATCGGTGAGGCGCTCGCGCTGCGCGCGGCCGGAATCCAGGCGCCGATCCTGACCTTCCTGCACCTGCCGGACGAGGACGTGACCGAGGCGCTGCGCGCCGATCTCGATCTGACCGTGTCGTCGCAGGCGCAGCTCGCCGAGATCGCCGCGTGCGCGAAGCGGCTCGGCCGGACCGCCGAGGTCCAGCTCAAGGTGGACACCGGCCTGCACCGCAACGGCGCCTCGCCGGCGCAGTGGCCCGCGCTCGTCGAGGCGGCGGCCCGGCTGGAGCGCGAGGGCTCGGTGCACGTCCGCGGCATCTGGTCGCACCTCGTGCATCCGGACCAGCCCGGCCATCCGACGACCACGCGTCAGCTCGACCTGTTCGACGAGGCGGTCCGCGAGGCCGAGCGGGCCGGTCTCACCGGCCGTCTGCGGCACATCGCGAACTCCACCGCCGCGCTGACGATTCCGCGGTCGCACTACGATGTGATCCGGCTCGGCAGCGGCCTGTACGGCATCGACCACGCGGGCGGAAACGGCCTGGTCCCGACGATGACCCTGCGCGCGCGGATCGCGATGACGCGCCGGGTCGACGCGGGTGAGGGCGTCTCGTACGACCACCTGTACCAGACCGCTGAGGCGAGCAATCTCGCGCTCGTGCCGCTGGGCTACGCCGACGGACTGCCGCGCGCGGCGTCCGGCAGTGCACGGATATCAGTGCTCGGCGAGCAGCGATCGGTGGCCGGGCGCATCGCGATGAACTCGTGCATTGTCGACGCCGGCCAGCTCGATGTCATGCCCGGGGACGAGGCCGTGGTCTTCGGCACCGGATCGCGGGGCGAGCCGACGGTCGCGGATTGGGCGGCGTGGTCCGGCACCACTCCGCTGGAGATCCTGACCCGGGTCAGCCCGCGTGTGCCGCGCCGGTACATCACGGCCGCCGAAGGCGAGGTGCCGGCCGCGAGGGAATCAGGGCACGACGGCAAGCTGCGGGTGGTCGTGCTGTTCGGCGGCCCCGGCGGCGAGTACGACGTCTCCTGTGCTTCGGGCGCCACCATCGTCAGCTACCTCGATCGCGAGCGCTACCGCGTGCAGCCGGTGCGGATCAGCCCGGAAGGGCGCTGGATCCCCGGCCCGACGGACTGGCCCGCCGGAGTCTTCGGCCCGCACGACCTGGTCGCGGCGACGCCGGATCCGGCCGTGCGCAGCGGCGCCGGCCACGGGCAGGCGCTCGAGGTGCTGGCCGCGGCCGACGTGGTCGTGCCGGCGCTGCACGGTCCGTTCGGCGAGGACGGCACCGTCCAAGCGCTGATGGACGCGCTGGGCGTGCGCTACGTCGGATCCGGCATGGCGGCGAGCGTTCTCGGCATGGACAAGGACGCGGCCAAGCGCGTGCTCGTCACCAGCGGCCTGCGCGTGGCGGACTGGGCCGTGCTGCGCCGCGAGGTCGACGACCTGTCCGACGCGGACCGCGAACGGCTCGGGCTGCCGGCGTTCGTCAAGCCCGCGCGGTCCGGATCCAGCGTGGGCGTGAGCCGCGTCAAGAACTGGGAGGAGCTCGGCACGGCACTGGCCACGGCCCGCAAGTGGGACGAGAAGGTGCTCGTCGAGCGCAGCGTGATCGGCCGCGAAGTGGACATCGCCGTGCTCGAGCATCCGGACGGCCGGATCGAGGCGAGCCCGCCGGTCGAGATCGTGCTGCACCAGGGCGGCCGCGACTTCCTCGACTACGCGGCGAAGTACCAGGACGCGACGGCCACGGACATCCTGCTGCCCGCGCCGATCGCGCCCGAGATCACGGCCGAGCTGCAGCGGATGGCGGTGCAGGCGTTCGAGATCCTCGGCTGCCGCGGGCTCGCGCGGGTGGACTTCCTGCTGCGCGACGGGGTCGAACCGGTGTTCAACGAGATCAACACGTTCCCCGGGTTCAGCGCCACGTCGCTCTATCCGCGGATGTGGGCCGAGGCCGGGATCCCGCTGCCGCGCCTGCTCGACACGATGATCGACACGGTGCTCGCCGGAGTGCCCGCGTAACTGCCCGGCGCGGGCGTGGGGCGGGCCGGCCGGCTCGCCCCACGCCGTCGGTCGGCGCTGGTCAGCTCATTGCGACAGCGTCAGTGAACCGTTTCCGGCTGTCCGGCCAACTGCTCGGCGAGCGGCTGCAGCCCGGCGGGTTGCGAGGCCTTGAAGAGCACGGTGTCCCCGGAGGCGAGCAGCCCGTCGAGCAGGATTCGCGCCTCGACGTTGTCGACGGTGCGGTGCACGGTCGCGCCGGCGGCCTCGGCGCCGTCGGCGATCCATCCGGCCTCCTCGCTGCCCTTGAGTCCGCCGACGGTGATCAGCAGGTCAACGCCGAGTTCCGCGGTCAGCGCGCCTATCGCGCGGTGCTCCGGCTCCGCCTCCTCACCCAGGCCCAGCATCGCGCCGAGCACGGCGATCTTCCGCCGGCCGTTCGCCATCGCCGTCAGGGCCCTGAGAGCGGCGCGGGTGCTGTGCGGGTTGGCGTTGTACGCGTCGTTGACGATGACGATGCCGTCCGGCCGCTCGGTGATCTCGAGCCGGCCGCCGGAGGCCGCGGTCGCGGTACCGAGGCCGGCGGCGATCTCCTCGGTGCTGAGCCCGATGCGGCGGGCGACGGCCGCGGCGGCGAGCGCGTTGCCGACCTGGTGCTCGCCGATCAGCTGCAGCGACACGGGTGCCGAGCCCTCCGGGGTGTGCAGCGTGAAGTGCGCGCGTCCGTACTCGTCCACCCGCAGATCGGATGCGCGGATGTCGGCATCCTGGGCAAAGCCGAACAGGACCACGTCGGCCTTCGTCCGCGAGCGCATCGAGAGCACGCGCTCGTCGTCGGCGTTGAGCACGGCGAGACCCGTGGCCGGCAGCGCTTCGACGAGCTCTCCCTTGCCCTGCGTCGTCGCCGCGTAGCCGCCGAACTCGCCGAGGTGCGCGGTGCCGATGTTCGTCACGACGCCGATCGACGGCGGCGCGATCTCCGTCAGGTACCTGATGTGCCCGATCGCGCGGGCGCCCATCTCCAGCACCAGGAAACGGGTGCCCGCCGAGGCCAGGCTGACCGTGAGCGGCAGCCCGATCTCGTTGTTGAAGTTGCCGGGCGTCGCGACGGTCTCGCCCCGGGTGCTCAGCAGGTGCGCGATCAGGTCCTTCGTCGTGGTCTTGCCCGCCGAGCCGGTGATGCCGAGCACCGTCATCCCGGAACCGCCGCGGGCGACCAGGTGCGCGGACAGCCGGCCGAGCGCGTCGACCCCGTCCGCGACCACGACCGCCGGGACACCCACCGGGCGCTGCGCGAGCACCGCGGCTGCGCCGCCGGACATCGCGGCCTCGACGTAGTCGTGCCCGTCCACCCGCTCGCCGGGCAGCGCGACGAAGAGCCCGCCCGCCTGCGCCTTGCGCGAGTCGACGAACGCGGGAGCCTTCACCACGATGTCCTCGGCGCCGTCGTGCACGGTGCCCCCGACCACGTCGGCGAGCTCCCGCAGCGTTATCTCTCTCATGCACCGTCATACGGATACGGCGCGGATCCGGATTTCCCAGCGGCTATCCCGGCCTTCGCACGTCGTAGACCGGCATCCAGGCGATCTTCTCGCGCCTGATGGTGGTGCCGTGGTGCGGTGCGACGACGACCTCGCCGTTGCCCGCGTAGATGCCGACGTGCGATGCGCCGGCGTAGAAGACCACGAGGTCGCCGAGCCTGATGTTCTTCAGCGACACGGGCTTCCCGAACGCCGCCTGCTCCTGCGAGGTGCGCGGAATGTCGATGCCCGCCGCGCGCCAGGCCTGCTGCGTGAGTCCGGAACAGTCGTACGCGTCGGGGCCGTTGCCGCCGTACTCGTACGGTTTGCCCAACTGGGCGAGGGCGAAGGCGAGGGCCATCTGGCCCCGGGTCTCGCCGGACAGTCGCGGGTGGCTATGTCGCCACTGCGCGCCCGCGCCCACGTCGGCCCAGGCGGGTGTGGCGGCGACGCTCAGCAGCGTCGCCGCCAGCAGGACCGCGCAGGCGGCCCGCGGCGCTCTTCGCCGGCCCGCGGATAATCGAACACTTCCCGACTCGCGTTCCCAGGGAACTCCCATGGTGCCTGCCCGTGCCGATCGATGGTGGCCCCACCCTCGGCGCAGGCAACTACCCGCGGTCTGGAAAAGCTAACTCCCGGTGATCGGCGGCACGCCGCACCCGATCTTGGACAAAGCCCCGATTGGGTCAACGCCGAGCGTGGCTCAGGCGGCGTCCTGCGGCCTGAGGTGGAAGGCGATCTGGCCCCCGGCGGCGGTCTCGGCGTCGAGCACCTTGTCGGAGAGCTGCTGGGCCGCCTCCGGCTCCAGGTAGACGCGGGCCTCGTGGACCTCGAGGACCTCGTCCTCGGGGCCCGGGCCGCTGGTCAGCGCCGCGGCGAGGGCGGCGCCCTGGCTCTCGTCGGGGCTCGGTGCGATGCGCAGGCCGGTGGTCTCCGGCATGTTCGGCTGCGAGGTGAGCTGGTTGATGGCGGTCGCGGCTGCGTCGGTGAGCGTCAGCATAGGCCGTCGTTCCTTTCCGATTGGCTTCGGGAGCGGCCCGGGTACCCGGTCGCTCCCCGGGGAAACCCCCCGCCGGACGGAGCGGGTCTCTCAGCCGCCCGCGTGGAACAGCTCCGGATCGGGCCGCAGGAACCAGTCGCGGGCCGAACGGGCGACGGTCTCCAGCGCGTTCTCCTCGGCGAACAGGTGGGTGGCGCCGGGGATCACCTCGAGCCGGTGCGGGGCGGCGAGCCGGGCCGCCGCCTCCCGGTTGAGCGCGAGCACGTCCGGATCGTGGCCGCCGACGAGCAGCAGCACCGGCGCGCGGACCCGGCCGAGCGCGTCGCCGGCCAGATCCACCCGGCCGCCGCGCGAGACGACCGCGGTCACCCGGTCCGGCCGCTCGGCGGCGGCGATCAGCGCCGCGGCGGCCCCGGTGCTCGCGCCGAACAGGCCGAGCGGCATCCCGTCGGTCTCCGGGTTCGCGGCGAGCCAGTCCACCGCCGCGACCATCCGCCGGCCGAGCAGCGGGATGTCGAAGCGCAGTTCGCCGGTGAACTCGTCGAGCTCCTCCTCGTGCTCGGTGAGCAGGTCGAGCAGCAGGGTGCCGAGGCCGGCGCGCTGCAGCACCTCGGCGACGGCGCGGTTGCGCGGACTGTACCGGGAGCTGCCGCTGCCGTGCGCGAAGGCCACCACGGACTGCGCGCCCTCGGGCAGCACGAGGTCCCCCGAGAGATCGGCGGCTTGGACGACCGGGACGTGCACGGTGCTGGAGGTCACGACACGACCCTCTGCCCCGTTTTCGGCGGAAAATGCGCGAAAACGGGAAGGAGGTGGGGTGTGATGGGCCGAGAACCCGAACTGCCCGCGCGCTTCGCGGACCGGTGGGAGGCGGGGCGGCTGCTCGCCGAGCGGGTGGCGCGCCTCGACCTGCGCGCGCCGGTGGTGCTCGGGCTGCCGCGCGGCGGGATCCCGATCGCGCGCGCGATCGCCGACCGGCTCGCGGTGCCGGCCGAGGCGTTCGTCGCGCGCAAGATCGGCGTCCCGGGCTTCCCCGAGTTCGGCATCGCGGCGATCGCCGAGGGACTGGACGAGGTGGTGCTCAGCCCGCAGGCCGGGGCGCTCGGCTTCGACGCCGGGCAGCTGGCGCCGCTGGCCGTGGCCGAGCGGCAGGAGCTGGAACGCCGCGTCGCCGTGTACCGGGGCGATCGCGCGCTGCCCGACATGCGCGGCCGCGAGGTCGTGATCGCGGACGACGGCCTGGCCACGGGCGTGACCGCGCGCGCGGCGCTGCGCGCGGTGCGGCGGCGGGCACCGAGCAGGCTCGTTTTCGCCGCGCCCGCCTGCGCGCCGGACTCGGTCGCCGACCTGATCGCCGGCGGCGTGGCCGACGACGTCGTCTACCTGCTCGCGCCCGACGGCTTCGAGGCCGTCGGCGAGTGGTACGACGACTTCCGCCAGCTCAGCGACGCGGACGTGGTCCGGCTGCTGAGCGGCTGACGGGTGGCCCGACGTGGCCCGTCAGGCTCGACCGGTCCATCAGGTCCGACAGTCCCGTCAGGCCCGAGAGTCCCGTCAGGCCCCGGCGACGCGCAGGATCAGCGCGGAGAGCGTCCGCGCGGCGTCCGGCTTGCCGAGCTCGCGCGCGTGCTCGGCCATCTTGCCGCGCGCGGCCGGGTCGTCCAGCAGCGCGCCGATCGCGGCGCGCAGGTCCTCGCCGGTCACCTCGCCGAGCAGCGCCCGCGCGGCGCCGCGCTCGTCGAGGTACCGCGCGTTGAACGACTGCTCGCCGCCGGCCGAGGAGGCGAGCGGGATCAGCACGGCGGGCTTGCCGAGCGCGGAGAGCTCGGCGATCGTGCCCGCGCCGCTGCGCGCGACGACGAGGTCGGCGAGGGCGAACAGGTCCGGCAGCTCCGCGCCGATGAACTCGGCGACGTGGTAGCGCGGCGCGAGCTCGGGAGAGAGCGCGGTGGCGGCCTCGCGCATCCGGTCGATCTCCGCGGCGCCGCACTGGTGCACGACGTTGGCCTGCTTGAGCAGCCAGGGCAGCGACTCCACGATCAGGTTATTGATCTGCCGGGCGCCCAGCGCGCCGCCGGTGACGTACACCGTCGGCAGCGCGCGGTCGAAGCCGTCGAGGCCGAGCGCGGCCACGGCCCGGTCCGGCTCGCCGCCGAACAGCTCGGCCCGGATCGGGTTGCCGACCAGCTCAGCGCGGGCGCCGCCGGGCAGCAGGCCGAGGGTGGATTCCGAGGAGACGGCGGTGACCTTGGCCAGCCGGGCCAGGATCCGGTTCGCCAGGCCGAGGCGCACGGTCTGCTCGTGGATCACCAGCGGACGCCGGCACAGCCAGGCCGCGACGCTGACCGGCACCGCGACGTAGCCGCCGAAGCCGACGACGACGTCCGGCCGCAGCCGCCGCACGATCCCGCAGGCCTGCACCGCGCCCCACGGCACCCGGGCCAGGTCCTTGATATTGGTCCAGGTCAGCATGCCGAGCGGGTTGCGGGCCCGGCGCAGCTTGCCGGTGGCCACCGGCAGGAACTCGATGCCGTGCTCCCCGGCGATCCGCTCCTCCAGCTTGCCGCGCGCGCCGACCCAGCTCACGGACAGCGCCCGGCCCTGCTCGGCGAGCACCGCGCGCAGGGCGTTCACCGTGGTCAGCGCGGGATACACATGTCCCCCGGTGCCTCCGCCGGTCACGATCACCCGGACGGGGCGCGCCCCGTCGGCTCGGCTGCTCACCTGGTACCGCCTTATCCTCGAGCCCCTTGTGCTGCCTGACCCGCCAAGCCTCCCACACCTCGGCCCGCAGCCCCGAAACGCACGGTGCCGTTAGCCTGGGCCGGTGTCAGTCTTGCGCGATGGGCTCCTGGTCGGCCGGGACGGCGAGGTGTCGCTGCTGCGCGGCCTGGTCGCGGCGGTGCGCTCGGGACGCGGCGGCATCGCGCTGATCGAGGGCGAGCCGGGGATCGGCAAGACCGCGCTGCTCGCCGAGGTCGCGCGCCGGGCCTCGGCGGCCGGAGTCCCCGCGCTGTGGATCTCCGGCGTGCCCGGCACCGAGCCGGACCTGCGGGATCGCACGCGTCCGGTCCTGGTCGTCTTCGACGATCTGCACGCCGCCGACGACGCGACCCTCGATCTCTGGCGCCGGCTCGCGGCAGCGACAGAGGACTCTCCGACGCTGGTCGTCGGCGCGCGACGGCTGGTGCCGCGGCGCCCCTCCGTGGACCGGCTGCGCGAAGGCGCCGTCGTGATCCCGCTGTCCGGCCTCGATCCCGAGCACGTCGCCGCGCTGGCCGGTCCGGACGACCGGGATCGCCTCCAGGCGGCCGGCGGAAACCCGCGCTATATCCGGGAACTGATGGAAGGACCGACGCTGGCCGGTCCGGTCGCGGAAAAGCTCGGCTACCTCACGCCGCGCACGCTCGAAGTACTGCACGGCGCGGCGTTGCTCGGCGACCCGTTCTCGGTGGCTGATCTTTCGCTGATCACCGCGTTCTCGCCCATCGAGCTCGTCCCGGTGATCGACGAAGCACTGGCCGCCGGCCTGATCGAACCGGCCGAGCATCAACTGCGGTTCCGGCACGCGGCGATACGGCGGGCGCTCTACGACGCGACACCTCCGGAGCGTCGCACCGCCCTGCATCTGGTGACGGCGTGGGTGCTGATGGCGACGGGCGCGCAGCCCGAACGTGTCGCGCGCCACCTGCTGGACAGCGGCGACTCGCCGAGCGAGGCGTGGGAAGCCGACTGGCTGGCGGCGCACGCCGAGACGCTGATGCGGCGCGAGCCGGGGACGGCCGCCGCGATCCTCGAGCGGGTCCTGCACGGCCTGGATCCCGCCGATCCGCGCCGCGCCGAGTTCGAGGACTCACTCGCCGACGCCGACTTCCGGCTGTTCCGCTTCGAGGCGGCCGCGCGGATCGCCCGGCAGAACATCGCGCGCAGCACGGACCCGGAGCGGATCGGACGCAACACCTGGCTGCTCGGATACAGCCTGCTGAGGCTCCGGCGGCTCGACGACGTGCTGCGCGAGCTGGACGAGGCCTCGGCGCGGCCCGGCGTGACAGAACGCTGGCTCGCCCGGTACGCGGCGCTGCGGGCGGTCGCGTTCGGCGGCTGCGAGCAGCTGGAACGGGCCCGCGACGCCGCGCGCGACGCGCTGGCCGCCGGACGGCGCGCGCAGGACCCGATGGCGATCGGCTACGCGCTGCACGCGCAGTCGTACGTCACCATCGCCGCCGACCACGACGACGCCGCCGCGGCCACCCTGATCGACCGCGCGATGGCGGTCGTACTCGACGATCCGAACCTCTTCGACCTGCGGCTGTTGCTGTGGTGCAACCGCCTCGCCGTCGGATTCGAGGTCGGCGATCCGGCCGAGGAGCTGATGGACTGGGCGCGGCAGATGCTGGTCACGGCCGAGACCTCGGGTCTGCCGCGGCTGAACACGCTGCGCCTGCTCGTCGCCGAGGTCGCCTTCGAACTGGGCCTCTGGGACGAGGCCACTGATATCCTGGACCTGATATCAGATCACGAGATAGCCACGGCGGCCACGCGGCACGCGATCCTCGCCCAACTGGCGGCCCGGCGCGACGACCCAGAGCAGGCGCGGCAGGCGTTGACAACGATGCGCGAAGCCTGGGCCACCGGCGCGCAGACCGAGTACGGCCGAGTGTTCACTCTGGCGGCCGAGGCCTTCGAGCACGAACGCGAATGCGCACCGGAAGCAGCCCTCGAAATGCTGGCGGTCTGCCTGCGCCTCGGGCGCCCGAACCACCCGCTCCGCTACCGACTGCTCCCCGCGCTGTCCCGGCTGGCCCTGGCCGGCGGCGACAAGGCCCTGGCGCTGGACGCGGCACGAGCGGCCGAAACGGACGCAGGAGCGGGCTCGATCACCCGAAGGCGAGCCACCGATCTCTGGTGCCGCGGCCTGCTGGACGCGGATCCGGCCCCGATCCTCGAGGCCGCAGACCTCCTGCGCGAGGCCGGACTGCTGCCCGCGCACGGCAACGCCTTGGAGGACGCCGCCGAGCTGTTCGCACGCGCCCGCGACACCTCGCGCGCGAGGACGACGCTGGTCGAGGCCCTGGACGTCTACGAGGAGCTGGGCGCCGCCTGGGACGCCCGCCGCGCCACCTCCCGCCTCCGCGCGAACGGCGTGCGCCTGCGCACCGTCGCAGGCGGCAGGCGCGCCGTATCGGGCCCGGAGTCGCTGACCGAGACCGAACGGAAGGTGGCCGATCTGGTGGCCGAAGGCCTGTCGAACCCGGACATCGCCGACCGCCTGAACCTCTCCCGGCGCACCGTCGAGAGCCACGTCTCGCGCATCCTGGCCAAGCTCGGCGCCGCCTCACGCGTCGAGGTCAAGAACCATCTCGCGTAAGCCGATCCCGGATCTCCCGGCGCACCGTCGAGAGCCACGTCTCGCGTCTCGCGCATCCTTGCCAAGCTCGGCGCCGCCTCGCGCCGGGAGATTCGGCGCCGCCTCACGCGTCGAGGTCAAGAACCACCTCGCGTAAGCCGATCCCGAATCTCCCGGCGCACCGACGAGAGCCACGTCTCGCGTCTCGCGCATCCTTGCCAAGCTCGGCGCCGCCTCGCGCCGGGAGATTCGGCGCCGCCTCACGCGTCGAGATCAAGAACCACCTCGCGTAAGCCGATCCCGGATCTCCCGGCGCGAGCCGATCCGCAGCTTGGCGAGGATGTTCGAGATGTGCGTGTCCACCGTCCGCTTGGACAGGAACATCCTGGCCGCGATATCAGGATTCGAGTAGCCCTCGGCGGCAAGCTCGGCGACGCGCTGCTCGGTCGCGGTGAGCAGGCCGTTTCCGCTGCGGCCCGCGGTGCGTGCGCGGCTGCCGCGTACGCCGAGGCGCACGTCGTACGCGCGCAGCCGGGCCGCGGCCCGGCGGGCGTCCCAGGCGGCGCCCAGTTCCTCGTAGACGTCCAGGGCCTCGACGAGCGCCGTACGCGCCTGCTGCGACTCTCCGACCCGGGCAGACAACTCGGCCGCGTCTTCCAGCGCGTTGCCCGCGTCCAGGCGCAGCCCGGCGGCGCGGAAGTACGCGACGGCGCCGAGAACCAGCTTCGGGTCCGCGCCGAGCAGGCCGCGGCACCAATCGGCGCACGCACGCTTGCGCGGCATCGCCTCCTGGTCGGCCTCCCACTTCGCGGCCTCGGTCGCGGCACGAGCCGTCGCCGTGTCCTGATTCACCGTCGCCAGGCGCACGAGCGTGGGCAGCACGGCGTGACGCAAGGGGAAGCGGTCCTCGGCGCCGGGTTCCAGAAGGACCGACAGCAGCGCCACGGCCTCGGCCGGCGACCCGTTTCGCTCGCTCTCCAGCGCGCGGGCGGCGAGGTCGTAGATGCTTATCGCCCCCTCCCGCGTCGCCAGATCCTTGAGATGCCGGGCGACCTCGGCCGAGTCGTCGCGGTGCGCGGCGATCAGCGCGGCGATGGCGGGGTCGGCGCTGACCTCGTCCCAACGGCCCAGGTCGTAGAGCACCTTCGTGGCCTGCTGCCGCACTCTGGTCAGCCACAGCGAGCCGGTGCGCTCGCCGATCGAGAGCACTTCGCGCATCGCGTCCGACACTCCTTCGTGGTGCCCGAGCGCGAAGCGGTAGACGTAGCGGTTGCCGAGAAGCAGCATGCGCAGATCGGGAAACCCGGTAGCTCGCATCATCGCTGAGAGCCCTTGCTCCACGTCCTCCAGCGCGCCGGCCACGTCACGACGTGCCGCGCGGGCGACCGAGCGGAGGTAGAGCGCCGCGCCGACCGTGAACGGGTCCGGCGGGCTGACCTCGGCGGCCAGTGCGCGTTCGGCGGCGGCCCGGCCCTGCTCAAGCCGGCCCAGGATCTCCAGGACGACGGCGCGTACCGCATCGTTGCGGGCGCGCCAGAACTCCGCGATCCCGGGGCCGCGGTCGAGATCCTCGAGCAGGCCGAGCGCCTCCTCGAAACGGCGCCTGGTCATCAGGCTGAGCGCGAGGATCCAGACGGCGGGCCCGACGCGGGCCGGGTCGCGGCTCTGCGTGAGGATGCCGCGCGCGATGCCCGCGGCCTGCTCGAAGCGGTCGAGCTCGAACGTGTAGCGGGCCCAGCGGTCCTCGAGCCGCGCGTGCCGCGGATCGGCCGGGTCGATGCCGCGCAGCACGTGGCCGATGAGCTCGACCGCGAGCTCCGGCTCACGCGCGTAGAGCGTGGCGGTGTGCTCGATCAGCCAGTCCGCCTCCCACCGCTCGGCCTCGTCCCCGGCGGCGAGCAGGTGCCGCGCGATGCGCTCCGGCGCGACACTCAAGCCATTGAAGATCTTCGCCGTATACCGATGCAATGCCATGCGAAGACCGGCCGGAATCGCTTCGTACAGTTCACGTCGAAGCCCCTCGTCCCGGAAGCACAGGGCACCGCCATCCGCCCGCAGAAGACCCGAGTCGATCGCGTCGTCCAGCAACACCCTGAGTTCTTCGGCGGGCCGGCTCAGCACGGCCGCCAGCTCGCGCAGCGAGAACCCGTCACCGAGAACGGCCGCGCCACGCAGCATCTCCAGCATCGACCGCTCAGGTCGCCGCCCTTGCACCATCGTCGCGCCCCCACTCTCTCCCGCGCCGTACCGGCCGCGCGCCCTGCCCCTTCCGTGCTCCCCGTTGCGACGCCGTCCGGCGACAACGGTTGTTACAAATCGATCACGGGCGCCGCCGCGGCCTGGCGGAAAAACGCCGGGAATTTCTTTCAACCCCTCGGCGAGACCCGTCGTCTTTGGCGGCGTGACTACCTACGAACCGTGGCTTCCCCCGACGGACCCCAACGCGCAGACCCGCGCTCTGCCCTGGTCTCCGGCCCCCGAGCAGGATCCGATCGAGCGCACCCGCGTGTGGTCCTCGTCCGCCGCGTTCGACGGTCGCGACGCGGCGGTCGAGGAGCACCGCGATCGCGACGCCGCGGTCGAGGGGTACCGCACCGGGCGTTCGGCGAACCGGCGTCGCGTGCTGTTCGCGGCCGGCGGCCTGATGCTGCTGGCCGGCGGCGGCATAGCCACCGCGGCGGTCGCCTCGGGTCGAGCGCGCCAACTGATCGGCGCGACCGGCGGCGGAACCGGCGGCCAGGGCGGCGCGCCGGTGCCCGGCTCATCCTCGGCATCGACGTCGCACCCGGCGTCTGCGTCGAACACGCCGGGCTACGCATCCGGCTCGCCGTCGGGCCAGGGCTCAGCATCGGCCTCGGCGTCCGCGTCAGCGTCAGCGTCGGCATCCAACCCGTCCGCGTCCGCGTCCGCTTCGTCGTCCGGCTCGGCCTCGGGCTCGGCGTCGCACGGTCAGGTGTACAGCAAGCCGCTGTACTACGTGGACGACCACGGCCCGATGGCCATCGCACTGACCATGGACGACGGCCCCGACCCGACCTACACACCGCAGGTCCTCGAGATCTTCCGGCAGTACGGCATCAAGGCCACCTTCAACATGATCGGCGAGCAGGTCGGCGCGAACCTGTCCCTGGTCCGCGAGGTCTCCGCGGCCGGCCACACGATCACCAACCACACCTGGGACCACGCGGACCTGTCGCACCTGTCCTCCGCGCAGGTACTCTCCCAGATGGATCGTTGCAACGATGCACTGGCGAACGCGAACCAGACCCCGACCATCTTCCGCGCCCCCTACGGCGCCTGGTCCCCGACCGTCCTGCAGGCCTGCGCCGCCCGCAACCTGACCCCCGTCGACTGGTCCGTCGACCCCCGCGACTGGGACACCGCCAACGTCGACACCCAGCAGATCGTGCACACCGTGCTGCGCCAGACCCGCGCGCACTCGATCGTCCTGGAGCACGACGGCGGCGGCAACCGCCGCAACACCGTCGCCGCCCTCAAGCAGTTCATCCCGGCCCTACTCGACCGCGGATACAACTTCGTCGCCATGTAGTACGTCGCCATGTAGCACGGCAACAGGCAAAGCAAGAAGGCTGAGGCGGAGCACTCCAGGGGATCAGAGCACGCGCCCCAGCCTTCCGGATCCTGCGGGTGCGGAGCAGAGTATTCACTCAGCGGGATTCCGGGGCGAGTTTTAGCACGTGGTTCAGCAAGTGGTTCAGCAGGCAGTCCACCAGGTGGTTCAGTGGGCAGTCCACCAGGTGGTTCGGTAGGTAGGGTCCGGGGTGGAATCCGCAGAGGTCAGTCGCCTCCGCCGCCGCCGTCACCACCGCTACCGCCATCATCGCCGCCGCTGTCACCGCTACTAATGCCGCCGGCACCGCCATCGCCGCCGCCGTCACCGCTGCTACCGCCATCGCCACCGCTGCTCCGCTGCTACCGGCACCGCTACCGCCATCGCCACCGCTGCTATAGGCACCGCCACCGCTGTCACCGCTGCTACCGCCGCCGGGACCGTCATCGCCGCCGCCGTCACCGCTGCTAATGCAGCCGGCACCGCCATCGCAGCCGGACACGGCCGCGGACTTGTCCCCCGTGAACAAGTCCGGGGCGGTCGTAGACTGCGGTCATGACGCGAAAGCTCGCCACGAATACGACCGTCGACCGCGCAGGGCTCACCGAGTTCCTGCGGACCCGGCACAACGGCCTGGTCATCACGTCCCGTGCGGACGGCGTGCCGCAGGCGTCGCCGGTGACTTGCGGCGTCGACGAGCAGGGCCGGATCGTCGTGTCGACCTACCCGCAGCGGGCCAAGGCCCGCAACGCGCGGCGCGACCCGAACGTGAGCATCGTCGTCCTGTCGGACGACTTCGGCGACGCGTGGGTGCAGGTCAACGGCACGGCAGAGCTCATCGACGCCGAGGTGGACGTCGAGCCGCTGGTCGACTACTTCCGCTGCATCGCCGGCGAGCACCCCAACTGGGACGAATACCGCGCGGCGATGATCAAGCAGGGCAAGACGCTGCTGCGGATCACCCCGGTGTCCTGGGGCCCGATCGCCACCGGCGGCTTCCCGCCCGAGCTCGCAGAGGGCTGATCCGGAGCGAGCCAGCCCCACCCGGACCCGACAACCCGGCCAGAGCCAGCCCCACCCGAACCTGGCAACCCGGGCAGGGCGCAGGCGGTGCGCCGGTTCGGGGCTGCTACTTCTTCGGGCGATCGGCGGTCAGCACGCCGCCGATCGCCCAACTGTCGGTCGGCACCTCCTGGATCCACACCTGGACGCTCTCCGCAGGGACGTTCAGCGCGTCGACGAACGCGTCGGTGATCCGGGCGACGAGGTCGCGCTTGAGTTCGACGTCGCGCGGACCCTGCTGCACGGTGACGATGGGCATGTGAAGCCTCCTGGGAGTCGTTGATCGGTTCCCCACAAGTCCATCGCAGCGCGCCACGGCGAACAACGCCCAGTTCACGCACGCAGCGATCGCGGATCACGATCGAAGAGGCTCAGTGGATTCCGGTTCGTCGGCGGCCGCACGGCAGGCGGCGAGCAGCGCTGCGACGACCGTCTCAGGCGTCGAAGGTTTCACGACGAGGAAGGTCGGCAGCGACAGCTCAGGCTCGCTTAACCGTCGGAACACGACGTTGCGAACGTTGAGTTGCGCCGCATGCGATGCGTACATGACAGTCCACGCGGCTCGCCCCGCGCCGAGCGCGGAAAGCGTCTCCTGCAATCCCGGATAGACACGGCCCGGCGCGGGCTCGAACCCCGCGTCCTGGCACGCGCCGACGACCAGGTCCACGAGAGCCGGGTTGCGACGTCGCTCCACCATCCAAAGCGGCAGTCCGGCCAGATCCCCCATGGCGAGTTCGCCCTTCTCCGCCAAGGGATGCGCCCGCGGCAGCACGACCACCAGGTCCTCGCGCCACGCGGGAAGCAGTCGCAGCGATGCAGGGTCGGAACTCGAACCTGAGTCAGATCCCGATCCTGATTCAAGCTTCTCTGCTTCGCCTTCAGTCTTCTCTGCTTCGCCGCGGACGAAGGTCGCGTCTAGGCCGCCGTCGGCAACGAGCTCAAGCCTCTTGCTCGTCGGCGCGGAGACGAGGTCGACCTGCGTGTCCGGCAGGCGGCGCGCGAGGCCGTCGAGCACCGCCGTCAGCCGATCGCCGAGCCCGGCACTCGTGCCGATGCGCAAGAGCCGCGAGCGGTTCTCGGCGTAGCGGGCCATCGCTGCGACGGCTCGATCTTGAGCGTCGAGCACGGCCCTGGCCTCGGGGAGGAACGCGTGGCCGGCTTCCGTCAGCCGCACGTGGCGGGACGAGCGGTCGAAGAGCTGCACGTCGAGCTCTCGTTCGAGTCGGCGGATCTGCTGGCTGACCACGGACTGCGCGATCAGCAGACGTTCCGCCGCTCGGCCGAAGTGGAGCTCCTCGGCGACCGTCGCGAAGTACCGGAGTTGGCGCAGTTCCACGCGGGTAGCCTACGTGTCCACGGCTTACCGGGGATTCGGTCAGCTAACGGGGGCGACTTGGCGCCAAACCGGACTGGTGGCGACTGATCAGCCGCCACCGCTCAGCGGGCTCGCAAGCGAGCCTTCAGTGAACCGGTAGCAGTTACTCGACGACGAGCTCGACCGGGATGTTGCCGCGGGTCGCGTTGGAGTAGGGGCAGACCTGGTGCGCGGCCTCGACGAGCTTGTGGCCGGTCTCGTTCTGCAGCTCGTCAGGGAGCTCGACGCGGAGCACGACGGAGAGCGCGAAGCCCTCGCCGGCCTTGTTGAGGCTGACCTCGGCGGTCACCGACGCCTCGCCGGTGTCGATCTTCTGGCTGCGGCCGACGACGCCGAGGGCGCTGGCGAAGCAGGCCGCGTAGCCGGCGGCGAAGAGCTGCTCGGGGTTGGTGCCCTTGCCGTTGCCGCCGAGGGACTCCGGGAAGGCGAGCGTCAGATCCAGCTGGCCGTCCGAGCTCACGGCCCGACCCTCGCGACCGTTCGCCGTGGCCGCCGCGGTGTACAGAGCGCTCATTTTCTCGTTCCCTCCACAAGATCCGATGCGGCTCGCGCCGCCTTCGGGATTCATCCTGGCACACGATTCAGTTGTGCGCAACTGAACAGCGTGCGACTGAGGTATCCTGGAAACGTGAACACAGCGCATACCTCACCCGCCGAAGTCGCGCTCGAGCAGGCGATGCGTCTCGACGCACAGCTGTGCTTCGCGGTGCACGCCGCGTCGCGCGCCTTCGACAGCGTCTACCGCGTCACCCTGCGCGAGGCCGGGCTGACGTATCCGCAGTACCTCGTGCTGCTCGTGCTCTGGGAGCACGGCGAGCTCAGCGTGAAGGAGCTCGGGCAGCGGCTGCGTCTGGATTCGGGCACGCTCTCCCCGCTGCTCAAGCGGATGGAGACGGCCGGCTGGGTCGAGCGTCGGCGGGATCGGGCCGACGAGCGCTCGGTCGTGGTCCGGCCGACGGAAGAGGGCCTCGGGCTGCGCGAGCGCGTCTGCATCGTGCCCGAGCACACGGTCGAGTCGACCGGGATGAGCATCGCCGAGATGGGCGAGCTGCGGGACCGTCTCAAGGAACTGACCGACTCCCTCGACGCCGCCGTGGTAAGACTGTCGGGCACGGGGGCGCGGGCGTAGCAGAGTCGGCGGACTCGTCTTCGTTCGGCAGGTCCGTCCGGGCGTCGCTGCGCACGGCCAGATCGCGGCAGGCGGGATCGACGGCGCGCAGTACGATCGCGGGTCACGTGATCGGGGGCGCACGGCCCGATCGCGGCTGGTCTGATCGGCGGCGCGCGGGCGCGGGTCATGTGATCGGCAGCGCACGATCGCGGCTGGCGTGATCGGCGGCGCACGGGCGCGGCCGGGTCGTGTGAGCGGCGGCGCACGGGTCGATCGCAGGTCGCGTGATCGGCGGCGCCGATCGCGGGTGACGTGATCGGCACAGCACGATCGCGGCTGGCGTGATCGGCGGCGCACGGGCCGATCGAAGGTCGCGTCATCGGCGGCGCACGGGCCGATCGCGGGTGGCGTGCCGCACGAGGCGAAGTGCCGTGGCGTGCCGCACGACGCACCAGGCGTGATGCCGCGCCCGCTCACGCGATCGGGTGTGACGCGTCCCCGCGCGGCATACGGGACTCGCTGTCGGGGGGATCGGATCAACGTGCTGGAAAACACCGCGTCACGGGAACTGGCCGCCGGGGACTCGATCGGCGGCCGCCAACTGCGGGTCCTTTGGTCCGCGTACGCGATCAGCAGCCTCGGCAGCGCCGTCAGCATGGGCGCGATCCCGCTGATCGCCGTGTTGCGGCTCGGCGAGTCGGCGGGCGCGGTCTCGCTCATGACGGCGTTCGCGTTCGCGGCCACGGCCGTGATCGCGCTGCCGCTCGCGCCCTTCGTCGAACAGCAGCCGAAGCAGCGCGTGCTGCGGGTGACCGAGGCGCTGAGCTTCGCCGCGCTCTGCTCCGTCATCGCGGCGTTCGCGGTCGGCGGACTGAGCTACGTGCAGCTCTGCGTCGTCCTGATGGTCGTCACCGTCTGCTCGATCCTCTACAACTCGGCGCTGACCTCGCTGCTCAAGCAGGCGATCGCCGAGCATCGCCAACTCGGCGTCAACGCCAGGCTCTCCACAGTGGACTGGACGACGTCCACCGTCGGTCCGGCGATCGGCGGCCTGCTGATCACGGTCGTCGGCGTCGTCAGCTCGACGACCGTGGACGCGCTCAGCTTCGCGGTCGCGGCAGTCCTGCTGTCGAGCCGCTTCGTAGGCGGGCAGGGCGCGGTCGAGACGCCTGCCTCCGCCGACGGCGCTCCCCGGGAGAAGCTGTTGCGCCGCGTCGCCGCAGGGCTTCGGCACACCTTCGCGCACCGCACGCTGCGCGGTCTCTATATCAACGCAATGGTCTTCGCCGGAGCGATCCGGATGACGTCCCCGCTGCTCGCCGTCCTCATGCTCGACGACCTGCACCTGTCGGCGTTCGAATACGGCATCGCGCTCGGTGCCCCCTGCGCCGCCGGGCTGCTCGGCTCAGTCGTCGCGCAGCGGGTCACGCGGCGCTTCGGAACGCACCGCGTACTCGCGGTCGTCGGCGCGTTGCGCGGCCCCTGCCTGCTGCCGCTCGCGTTCGCACCCGTCGGTATCCCGGGCCTGCTCACCATCGTCGGCGCGGAGTCGCTGCTGCTGTTCCTCGCGGGCGTGTTCAACCCTGTGATGACCTCGTATCGGATGCGCGAGACGCCGGCCGACCTGATCACGCGGCTGGCCACGGCCTGGTCGGCGAGCAACAAGTCGATCACGCCGCTGTTCATCGCGCTCGGCGGCTGGCTCGCGACACTTCTCGGCGTGCGCGATGCACTACTGATAGCGGGTGTCATCTGCCTGTTGAGCGGGATCTTCCTGCCGTGGCGGCACGCTGATTGAGCAAGGCGCGCTCGGCGGCGTTCGTCGCGAGCTCGGCGGCGCGCGCGAATTCGGCCTCGGCCTCCGCATGACGGCCGAGGCGGGTGAGCAGGTCGGCGCGGACGGCGGGCAGCAGGTGGTAGTTCGGCAGCGCGTCGGCGGCGACGAGTTGGTCGACGAGCGAGAGACCTGCGGCAGGCCCTTCGGCCATCGCGACCGCGACGGCACGGTTCAGGGCGACGACGGGTGTCGGGACCAGCGCGGCAAGCGCGCCGTAGAGCCGGGCGATGGTCGGCCAGTCGGTCTCCTCGGGTGTCAGGGCACGCGCGTGGCTCGCGGCGATCGCCGCTTGGAGCGCGTACGGACCGGACGGGCGGCCCGCGGCGGTCGACAGGCTCTCGGCCGTGGCCAGCGCGGCGAAGCCTCGGCGGATGAACAGCTGGTTCCAGCGGCCGCGATCCTGATCGCTCAGCAGCACGACGCGGCCGTCCGCCGAGGTCCGCGAGGCGAGGCGGGAGGACTGGATCTCCAGCAGCGCCGCGAGTCCGTGGACCTCGGGCTCCCTGGGCATCAGCGTGCTGAGTACGCGGGCGAGTCGGACCGCCTCGTCGCACAGCGCGGGACGGGTCCAGTCGTTCCCGGCGGTGGCCGCGTATCCCTCGTTGAAGATCAGGTAGATGACCTCGAGGACGGATGCCAGGCGCTCGGCGAGCTCCGGACCCTCGGGGACCTCGAACGGCACCTTCTTCTCGGCCAGCGTTCGCTTGGCGCGCACGATGCGCTGCGCGATCGTCGGCTCGGGTACGAGATAGGCGCGGGCGATCTCGGCGGTGGTGAGGCCGCCGAGCAGTTTCAGGGTGAGCGCCACGCGCGCCGGGGCGGGGAGCACGGGGTGGCATGCGGTGAAGACGAGGCGCAGCAGGTCGTCCTCGATGTCGGGCTCGTCGAGGGCCGCCTCGGGACCCGGCGCGGCGGACGACGCGCCGGAGCCGCCCGACTCCAGGTCACGGCCGATCAGCTGCAGTTTTCTTGCGTAGGTCTGATCGCGGCGGATGAGATCGACGGCGCGGCGCCTCGCCACGGTCATCAACCATGCGCCGGGATTGCGCGGCACGCCGTCGGCCGGCCACTGCTCCAGCGCGGCGACGAGCGCATCCTGGGCCAGGTCCTCCGCGAGGCCGAGGTCGCCACCGACCAAACGGGTGAGTCCGGCGATCAGCCGCGGCGCCTCGATCCGCCAAACGGCGGAAACCGCCACGTCGGCCGCGGTGGCGGGAGCCACTGACGCCGCGCCTGGGGCGGTGCCCGCGCCGGCGACCGCGCCCAGCTGTCCGTCGCCCGATTCGTCCACGTCGCCATCTCAGCAGGACGGGGACGGCCGCGCAAAGCGGCCGCCCCCACTCGTCACGCTCTCGTCGCGCTCCGCGGCAGCCACCGTCTCCGGGAGCGCCGACTCACTAGGGTCCGAAGACCCCGCGCACCCCCCGGGAACGCCGACTCACGCAGGTCCGCATGCCCGCGCGCCCTCGGGGAACGCCGGCTCACTCGGGTCCGAAGACCCGCGCACCCCCGGGAACGCAGACCCCGCGCACCCTCCGGGAACGCCGGCTCACTCGGGTCCGAAGACCCCGCGCACCTCGGCGACGATCTCCCACTCGTCGCCGTGGATCTCCAGGAAGCGCTTGGCCCACTCGGCGGCCTCCTCCTGGGTCGCCACCTGCAGCAGCGCGTAGCCGCCGATGAACTCCCTGGCCTCGGTGTACGGGCCGTCGACCGTCGTGACCTTGCCCGCGGACAGCTGCAGCACGCTCGCCTCCTCGGCCGGGCCGAGGCCCGCCGTGTCGAGCAGCACGCCGGCCTTGGTCATCTCCGAGATCAGCGCGCCCATGTCGGCCATCAGCTGCTCGCTCGGGCCGCCGGCCGGCGCCTTCGCCAGGTCCGGCCTGATCAGCACGATGTAACGCATCGTCGTCGTCCTTCCGTTCGGTGTCGGCGCGGACCGGGGCCGTTCTCCCCCGCCCGCACCCAGGCGTCGATCGGCGGACGCCGGTTTCGACACCGTCGGCCGAGAATTCTCAGAACTGCCGAGAAATCTCAGAACTTGAGCGCCTCGGGGATGACCTGGTCTCCGAGGATCTCCAGCGGCCGGATCGTCTCGACGTTCGGGACGTAGCCGTGCACGTGCGTGATGCCGAGCGCCGCGAGCCCGCGCAGCTGCTCGAGCAGCTCGTCCACCTTCTCGCCGTCCTTGCCCGGGTCGATCGGGCCCATGACGGTCTTCTGGATCTCGTCGTAGTCGCGGCCCACGGCGGCGCAGTGCTCGCGCAGCACCTCGAGCTTGTGCGGCAGGTCGGCGTTGCCGAACAGGTTGCAGGCCTGCGCGTACTTCGCGACGAGGCGCAGCGTCTTCTTCTCGCCGCCGCCGCCGATCAGGATCGGCGGGTGCGGGCGGGAGAGCGGCTGCGGCACGTTGAGCGTGCGCTCCAGCTGGTAGTGCGTGCCCTGATACGGCGCGTCGGACTCGCTCCACATCTGCAGGCAGATCTGCAGCGCCTCCTCGAGCCGCTCGAAGCGCTCCTTCGTGCTCGGGAACGGCAGGCCGAGGCCGCGCGCCTCCGGCTCGTTCCACGCGGCGCCGATGCCGAGCCAGGCGCGGCCCTCGGAGAGCACGTCGAGGGTGCTGACTGCCTTGGCGAGCAGGCCGGGCTCGCGGTAGACGACGGCGGTGACCCAGGCGAGCAGCTCGATCTTCCTGGTCCGCGCGGCCAGGTAGCCGAGCGTGGTGTACGCCTCGAGCATGTCGTTCTCGGGCGGGCCGACGTTGGCGATCTGCCAGACGTGGTCCATCACGCTGAGCTTGGCCATGCCCGCGTCCTCCGCGGCCACGGCGATCCTGGTGAGGTCCTGCGCGATCCGCTGCGGTCCTTCGGGCCAGGTGAAATTGGGTACGTGCAAGCCGAGTTCCACGAGATTCCCTCCTGGGGAGAGTGGTGTGCGGCGGGGCGGACCCCGCCGTGATCGAGCCTATCCGACGGCCCGTCACGTGGCGCGGGATGGCGCGCACGGATGGATCTCGGCCGAGCGGGTAACCGGAGAGACATGTTCTCCGTCGTGACCTTCGTCCTGATAGGTGCTGTCGTGCTCGCGGGGTTCGGTCTGGGCTGGTGCGCGCGCCAGCGGATCGCCCCGCGCTACGTCCGGCGTGCCGATGCGCGCCGCTTCGCCAGGGAGTTCGCCGAGCTCGTCGAGGGTACGGAGCTCGACCTGACCGCGCTGCGCGGTCCGGGGCACGACGCGCACGACGGTTCCGCGTCGGAGGCGGCGACGGTTTCGGAGGGGCCGGCGCGATCGGCACGGTCGGCGATGTCGGCGCACGCCGGGCCGGCGGCCGTGGAGGCCGTCTACGCCGCGTTCGCCGAGCCGACGGACGACGCCGCGCTGCTCGACCCGAAGCCGCTGAGCCTCGCGGATCAGGACTACTACGCGGCGAGCTGGCAGAACGTGCGGGGCGAGTTCGCCGCCTCGCCCGCCTCGGGGCTGCTGCTGGCCTCGCACCTGACGGCGAATCTGCTGCTCAACCGCGGCCTGCTGCCGGTCGACACGGCACGGCCGACCGTGCTGCCCGAGTCCTGGACCTTCCCGTCCGCGAAGGCGTACCGGGAGGCGCTGCGTATCAGTGCCCGGACGGACGAGGAGCGGGTGCCGGCGGACGAGCTGAGCCGGGCCCTGCAGCAGTTCTCTGACTTCTACTTCGAGATGCTGACGCTGGCCGCCGTGCCTGACCGACCTCTCGGCTAATGTGCCTGACCGACCTCTCGGCTAACGTGCCTGAGCGACCTCTCGCTAAGATGCGGAACCCGCACCATACTGTGCCGCATCGACGAGAGCGACCCACGACGTGCCCCGTAGACTCCACCTCACCTCCGCGTTCCTCCTGACGCTCTCCGGCGCCGCGCTGCTGCCCGCGCAGTCCGCCGAGGCGGCCGGGGCGACGGATGTCACGGCCGCGGTGCTCGCGGGCTCGAACGTGACGCTGTCCGGCCCGTCGATCATCGACCTGCCCTCCGGCACGACCACGTACAACGGCGTCTTCTCCGGAATGGGAACGCTAACAATCGCCGGCTCCGGAACGCTCGTGCTCACCAAGGACAGCGACTTCACCCTGCCGAGCGCCGACCGGCGGCAGAGCGTGACCACCAGCGGCGGGAACTGGCCGTACCCGATCGTCTCGAACCCGGATCAGCCCGCTGTGATCGTCGAGCGCGGCGCCACGCTGCAGTACGGCACGGGCGGCCAGGCCGGGATCATCGGCGACTACCCCTACACCTCGATCAGCGGCCTGATGCTCAACCACGACAACATCGAGGTCGACGGCACGCTCGATCTGGACATCTCCGGCCGCGAGTTCAACCTCGGCACGATCACCGGGTCCGGCACGATCTCGCAGCCCAAGAACATGTGGGGCACCCTGGATCTCGCCGACGACATCCCGTTCGCCGGCACGATCGCGGACGGCACCGGCTTCAACTTCGGCAGTGCGGCCTTCCGCCTCTCGCTCCCGTCCGCCGCGTCCGTGCACAACGACGGCTCGGCGATCATCAGTGCCCGCAATTACACGCTCACGCTGCCCGAGGACTTCTACGAGGACCAGTACGGCAGCGATATCAACTTCCACACCTGGCAGGCCGGCCTAATAGAGATGACCGGCGTAGACCACTACATCGACACATCGCTCGACACCGCGAGCATCGCGCACACCTCGAACTTCCGCGGCATCAACATCGAGGGCGCGAACGTCCAGTGGGGCGATGGGACCACCGATCGGTTCTTCCTGCCCGCCACGCCGTCGGACTCCTACATCAACATCCACAAGAACGGCTCGCTCACCTTCGACTACGACGGCCCGGTCACCCTCGACACCCCGATCTCCGGCGGCGTCTACCACGCCTCGCTCAGCACTCCCGCGAATGCCTCCATCGCCCTCGCGCCCACCAGCGGCAATGCCGTGACCTTCGCGGTCCCGATGAACTACCACGGCGACACCACCATCGGACGCGGTGCGACACTCCTGCTCGGCACCGGCACGGCAGGCGGCGACAGCAGCCTGCTGACCAGTGCCTCCAACGACCACATCACCGACAACGGCACGCTGACGGTCCGCAACACCTCGACGGCAATCACGTTGGCGAACATCAGCGGCTCCGGCGGCCTCACCCAATCCGGCCTGGCGACGACGACCCTGTCCCGCACGACGGACTACACCGGGCCGACGACGATCAGTTCGGGCACGCTCGCAGTCGGCCCAGGCGCATCAGGGATCGGATCCAGCAGCGGCGTCAGCCTGACCGGTACGCGCGCGGTACTCGAGATAGCGGCGGCGGGGCAGAGCGTGAAGCAACTGTCCGGCGTCGCAGGTAGCACGGTCGCGTTGGGCGGCAACACCCTGAGCATCGGCACGTCGGGCGCGACGACGTACGCGGGATCGATCACCGGCACCTCGGGGGGCGTGACGACGACCGGCAGCGGGACACTCACGCTGACCGGACACGCGAGCACACCGACCGGAACCTGGCACGTGCAGCAGGGGACGCTGGCGATCGGGGCGTCCGGATCGCTCAGCATCGGCTCGCTGATCCAGTCGGCGGGGAGCACGCTGGCGATCGCGGCAGGCACGTCCACGCCGGTGACCGTTGCGGGCGCGATCCAGCTCGGCGGATCGCTCAAGGTCACCTCGCTCCCGCCGGTCGCGACGGGCGGGAAGATCGTGCTCATCCACGAAACCGGAACGCAAGCGGTCTCCGGCGCTTTCACCGGCCTGCCGCAAGGAGCCAAACTGCTGGTCGAGGGCCATCAGTACACGATCGACTACGCGGGCGGATCAGGTCACGACGTCGTTCTCGCCGCCGGGGCGGCCGCGTCGCCGTCCACAGCCGGTGGATCGTCTTCGGGCGTGAACGCGGCAGACAGCGGCGGCGGTACGAGCGGATCGGGCGGAAGCTCGGTGTTCGAGTTCGTAGGTGCCGTGGTCGCGGCGGCTGCGGTGGCCCTCGGCGGGTGGCTGTTCTTCAAGCGCGGCAAGAATCAGGCGCGACGCGGATCGCGGAGGCGCCGGGAGCGGCGTCCCCGCGACCCGCGTCAGGTGTGATGCGGGGTCAGGAAAGGGTCAAGACAGGGTCAGGACAGGCTCAGCGTCCAGTCCTGGTTGGAGCCGCCGTTGCTGGGCCACTGGTCGATGGCCGAGCCCTCGGTCGTCGAGTTGCTCTCGTCCTCGGCCGTGTAGCCGCTGATCAGGCTCGTCACCTGGTATACGGCGTCCCCCGAGGTCGAGTACGAACCGACCGGATCCAGCGCCCATTCCTGGTTGGTGCCTCCGTTGCACGTGTACTGATCGAGCTGCACGCCTTCGGTGGTGGACGAACCCGGCACGTCCAGGCATAGGCCGCTATTCACGCTGACGAGCGTGAAGACGTCGCCGGTGCCAGGCACCTGCTTGAGCGTCCACTTCTGGTTCGCGCCGCTGTTGGCCGGCCACTGGATGATCTTGCCGCCATTGGAGGTCGAGGCTCCACTGACGTCCATCACGTAGGAACTCTTGCCGTTCTTCAGGACGTAGGTGTCCCCTGACGCCGGGTTCGAGGATTCCGAGGTCGCGAGTCCCGTCGTCACGTCGAGGGACCAGGAGTTCTGCCAGCCGACGTTCATCGTCGTGCCGGAAAGGGTGAGGGGCAGCCAGATCAGCGGGGAGTCGCCGAGGTCGGACGTGGTCCACCGGTCGCCGGCGTAGATGTACGTCGTGCCGGAGCTGCCCGAGACCGGGATGATGTTGGCGACCTGCGTGTTGTAGGTCTCCGTGCCGACGGGCGCGAAGTTCGCGAACGAGGTCCAGCCGCTGGAGAGCGAGGTGGAGCTCGCGTACACGTCGTCGTTGGTGGACCAGCCGGTCAGGTGCGAGGCCATGATGTAGTAGCGGCCGTTCGCCTTGACCATCGCAGGAGCCTCGTAGTCGGCGAACAGCGCGACGCTGCCGCCGTTCGAGGAGCCGGCGCTCACCACACTGAGGTAGTCCGAGGACAGCTCGTCGATGCGCAGGCCGTTCGCGCGGTCCTCGGTGAGCAGGTAGGCCGTGCCGTCGGTGTCCTGGAACAGGCCGATGTCGCGGCTCTGGAAGCCGAGCGGCTGCGAGGAGCCGAGGTAGGTGTACGCACCGCAGGGCGTGGAGCTCTCGGCGACGCCGACCTTGGCCTCCGAGTAGCTCGTGTTGTCGATGTGCATCCACATGACGTACTTGCCGGTGGACGAGTTGTAGATGACCTTCGGCCGCTCGACGATGCGGCTCGGGCCCAGGTCGCCGCTGGACTGCTCGCTCAGCGCGTCGCCCTGGAAGGTCCAGTGCTGCAGGTCGGTCGAGCTGTAGCAGGGGATTGCCTGGAACGAGGTGTTCGACGAGGTCTCCCCCGCCTTGTCCTCGCCGTACGCGTACCAGGTGCTGCCGACCTTGAGGATGCCCAGGCCGTGCGTCTGCAGCGGGCTGCCTGAGGTGTCGTCCCAGGCGGCGCTGGGGGTGAAGGTGGACGAGGTGTCCGCGTGGG
>NZ_JAGSOH010000085.1 GCF_018139625.1 Actinospica acidithermotolerans
GGTCGGCGGGGCGTCGGCGGGCTGGGTGCCGAGCTCGGGATCGGCCTGCACCGCGGTCTCGGCGGCGGCGACGTCGATCTCCGGGATGTCGGTCATCGGCTCTATCGCGGCCGGAAGCTCCTCTGCCGGAGCGAGCTGCTTCTCTTCTTCCTCCGCAGGGAGCGGCGTGCGGGCCCCCGTGCGCTCGCGGGCTGCGGCGCGCGCCTCGGCGGCCTGCGCGGCATGCGGAAGCGACGAGTGTTCAAGAAACCGGAGGAGTTCGACGGGGAAGGGCAGGATGACCGTCGAGGACTTCTCCGAGGCCACCTCGACCATCGTCTGCAGCAGGCGCAGCTGCAGCGCCGCCGGGCTGTCGGCCATGGCGTCCGCGGCCTGGGCGAGCTTCTTCGAGGCCTGCAGCTCGCCGTCGGCGGTGATGATGCGGGCGCGGCGCTCGCGGTCGGCCTCGGCCTGCCGGGCCATGGTCCGCTTCATCGACTCGGGCAGCGCCACGTCCTTGATCTCGACGCGGTCGATGTGGATGCCCCAGCCCACGGCCGGGGACTCGAGCAGCAGCGCCAGGCCCTGGTTCAGGTTCTCCCGGTTGGACAGCAGGTCATCGAGCTCTGACTTGCCGATGATCGAGCGCAGCGAGGTCTGCGCCACCTGGATCATCGCGAAGGAGAAGTCCTGCACTTCGATCAGGGCCTTGACCGGGTCGATGACGCGGTAGTAGACGACCGCGTCCACCCGGACGGTCACGTTGTCCCGGGTGATGCCCTCCTGGGCCGGCACGGGCGCCGTGATGATCTGCGTGTTGACGCGCACCAGCTTGTCCGAGAAGGGCCGCAGCACGGCGATCCCCGCCTCGCGGGGCCGGCCGAGCACCCGCCCCCACCGGAACACCACTCCGCGCTCGAACTGCCGCACGATCCGGAACCGCGGCCGCCCGATCAGCCCGCCGAGAACGACCACGGCGAGCGCGATATCCACACCAAGCATGGCACTCGCTCCTTCGCGAGAGAGCCTGCACCGTCCGATACGTCCGATGCACCGTATACCCGAGGTAGCACTTTCAGCGTAACCCTTGGGACGCGGCTGGGTACATGGCGCCCCCACGGCTCGGACCTGGTCTGGCCGGATCTCGCCATCGGCGGTGTTTTGGCACGTCAGCGCCGTCACCGGGAAGGCCGGCGGGTGTCCTGCTAGCGGTATTCGGCGAGGCGGGGGCGGACCGCGAGGGCGATCAGCAGCAGCGCGGCGCCAGCCAGGATCCACGGCCAGTACAGCCACGGGCCGACGTCGGAGGACAGGCCGTCCGCCGCCGCCTGGAAACTCGCGAGCCGCCGATCGCCGAGCGACTTCAGGCTCTGGTCGTAGTCGTAGAAGTCGAACGCCGCGTCGCCGCGCGCGGTGCCCGTTTCGATCGTCAGTGCCTTCGCGGCGTCCCTGCTCTGCACCGCGGCCAGGATCGCGTCGTAGTCAGCGACCGGGCCCTCGGACGATCTCGCCCATTGCGACGCGGCGCCGCCCGCGGCCGACCCGAGCGCGCTCAGGTCCTTCTTGACGGCCGTCTCCTCCGGTGTCAGCTGCGCGCCGGAGAACGCGTCCGGCATCAGCACGCTGCGGACCGCGGTGCCGTCCGCGTCGTAGCTGTCCGCTCGGGTGGTCACGACCTGGAGGTAGGACGTCAGCCGCGAGCCGGAGTCGCTCGCGTCCTGCGCCGTCGCGGCGAGCCCCGCGGCCGCCCCGACGAGCAGAGCGACGGTCGCCACCGCGGCGGCGACCAGCGCCGGATTCAGCGTTCTGCGGAACATGACGGTGAACCCGCGCTGAACCCGTACCAGGGCGAACACCGCTATCAGACCGAGCACCAGCGTGCCGATCAGCCCGATGATCGCCCAGCTGCGTGCGTTGTCAGCCGCTTGCCGCGCCTCGGAGGCGGTCTGGTCGCGCAATTGTGCCGCGGCGGGCAGCACCACGTCCTGCATCATCGTCGTGGCCCGGCCGTAGAAGCCGATCGAGGTCGCCACGGGCTGCCCGGCGGGCGCGCCCGGGAACTCGTCAAGGGCGATGGCCGAATCCGCCATCGAGCGGTACCGCGTTACCTCCGAGGTGATCGCGGCCGCGTTCGCGCCGTCCGCCGACAGCTCCTGGAGGTCGGTGTCCACCTGCGCGGTGCGATCGTTGTACGCGATCAGGGCACTGAGCTGGTTCCCTTCGTACGCGCCGTCGTCCGCCGTGAAGTTCCCGTCGCCCAACAGCACCAGCCGGGCCGCCTCGGAGTCCAGGTCCGCGAGGGCGAAGTACAGGTCTCCCGCCTGGGACGCGGTCCGCGCGCTCGCGGTGACCGTGTCCGCCTGGGAGCGCGCCTGCACGAAGGCGGCCGCCGTCACCGCGAGCAGCGCCAGCACCGCCGCGACCAGGCCCGCGGTGATCACCCAGAGTCTCGTCGGCGTCGGCCTCGACGGGCGGGAACCGGTGCTCAGCGGCTGGAGACCCACAGGAGCGGACTGAACGACTGTCGCGGCCACTCCCGCACGGTAGTACGGGCCCGTGAACCCGAGATGACGTCGCCGGAAAGAATGCGGGAGTCCCGCCCTGACCTCGGCACTCGGTACCATTTACTTCAAGGGCCGTCACGAGGGCGGCCGCGACCCGACCGAGCGAACAGGAGCACCACGGTGTCCGAGATCCGTGTGACCATCGACCGCCTACCCGACCAGCGGGAAGAGCGGACGGTCACGACGGGCACGACCGTGGGCCAGCTCTTCGCCGAGATCTTCGAGGGCGACCGCTCGAACATCGCCGGCCGGCTGCGCCCGGCGGGGGCCGCCGGGGTCCTCGTCGACCTCGACCGGGCGCTCGCCGATGGCGACGTCGTCGAGCCCGTCGCGATCGACTCCGAGGACGGCCGCGCGATCCTGCGGCACTCCACCGCGCACGTGATGGCGCAGGCCGTGCAGGAGATCTTCCCGGAGGCCAGGCTCGGCATCGGCCCGCCGATCAAGGACGGCTTCTACTACGACTTCCAGGTCGAGCGGCCCTTCACCCCGGAGGACCTGAAGGCGATCGAGCAGCGCATGCAGGCGATCGTGAAGCAGGGGCAGCGCTTCGCCCGCCGCGCGGTCTCCGACGAGGCCGCCCGGCAGGAGCTGGCCGGCGAGCCGTTCAAGCTGGAGCTGATCGGCCTGAAGGGCGCCGGCGGCGACGTGAGCACGGATGACGGCGCGAACGTCGAGGTGGGCGGCGGCGAGCTGACCATCTACGACAACCTGGACCCGAAGTCCGGCGAGCTGTGCTGGAAGGACCTGTGCCGCGGCCCGCACCTGCCCACCACCCGGAACATCCCGGCCTTCAAGCTGATGCGCTCGGCCGCCGCCTACTGGCGCGGCAGCGAGAAGAACCCGCAGCTGCAGCGGATCTACGGCACGGCCTGGGAGTCCAGGGACGCGCTCAAGGCGCACCTGGAGTTCCTGATCGAGGCGGAGAAGCGCGATCACCGCAAGCTCGGCTCCGAGCTCGACCTGTTCTCCTTCCCGACCGAGATCGGCTCCGGCCTCGCGGTGTTCCACCCCAAGGGCGCCGTCATCCGCAACGAGATGGAGCAGTACTCGCGGCAGCGGCACATCGAGGCGGGCTACGAGTTCGCCTACACCCCGCACGCCACGAAGGGCACGCTGTTCGAGGTCTCCGGGCACCTGGACTGGTACAAGGAGGGCATGTACCCGCCCATGCAGCTCGACGAGGGCGTGGACTACTACCTCAAGCCGATGAACTGCCCGATGCACAACCTGATCTTCCGGGCGCGCGGCCGGTCCTACCGGGAGCTGCCGCTGCGGCTGTTCGAGTTCGGCACGGTCTACCGCTACGAGAAGTCCGGCGTGGTGCACGGCCTGACCCGCGCCCGCGGCTTCACCCAGGACGACGCGCACATCTACTGCACCCGCGACCAGATGGCCGAAGAGCTCGACAGCCTGCTGACCTTCGTGCTCGACCTGCTGCGCGACTACGGCCTGAACGACTTCTACCTGGAGCTCTCCACCCGGGACCCGGAGAAGTCGGTCGGCACCGACGACGCGTGGGAGGAGGCCACCGAGACGCTGCGGCAGGTGGCGCTCAAGCGCAACCTGGAGCTGGTGGACGACCCGGGCGGCGCGGCCTTCTACGGTCCGAAGATCTCGGTGCAGGCCAAGGACGCGATCGGCCGCAGCTGGCAGATGTCCACGATCCAGCTGGACTTCAACCTGCCGGAGCGCTTCGGCCTCGAGTACAAGGGCCCGGACGGCGCCGACCACCGGCCGGTGATGATCCACCGCGCGCTGTTCGGCTCGATCGAGCGCTTCTTCGCGGTGCTGCTCGAGCACTACGCCGGCGCCTTCCCGGCCTGGCTGGCCCCGGTGCAGGCGACCGCGATCCCGATCACCGACGCGCACGTGCCCTACCTGCGCGAGGTGGCGGCGCAGCTGCGCGCCCAGGGCATCCGCGTCGAGGTGGACGCCTCGGACGACCGCATGCAGAAGAAGATCCGCAACGCTCAGAAGGCCAAGGTGCCCTTCATGCTGCTGGCCGGCGACGAGGACGTGGCCAAGGGCGCCGTCTCCTTCCGCTACCGGGACGGCTCGCAGAACAACGGCGTGCCGGTCGCCGAGGCGGTGGCCGAGATCGTCGAGGCCGTCCGCTCCCGCCGCAACGACTGAGCGCCGCTGCTCCGCTTCAGCCTGGTTCCCGGCGCCCGCGAGGGTGCCGGTGGCCGTGGCGTTCCGGCGGAACAACCGCGACTTGTCGGCTCCCGCTGCAACCATTGGGTGCTGCTCCGCTTCAGGCTGGCTCCCGGCGCCCGCGAGGGTGCCGGTGGCCGTGGCGTTCCGGCGGAACAACCGCCATGCCGAGCGGGTTGTACGCCGTGCCCGGGCGAACCAGGACCCGCGCGAGCCCGAAGGAGCGCCGAAGTGAGTGACGTCGAGAGCTGGCAGCAGTGGCGGACCCGGCGGGAGGCACGGCTGCGCGACCCGCACGGCACCCTCGCGCTGACGGGCACCCACTGGCTGGGCGAGGAGCCCGCGCCGATCGTCGAGGGCGAACCCGTGCTCTGGAGCGCCGCGCCGGACGGCAGGACCGTCACGGTCACCGCCAAGGCCGAGCACGGCCTCGTACTCAACGGCGAGCCCGTCGACGGCACGGTCACCCTGCGCCCCGACACCGATGAGCACCCTGACACGCTCACCGCGCCGGACCACGGCATCCTGCTCGTGCCGATCGAGCGGGAGGGCAGCGCCGCGCTGCGCGTCTACGACCCGAAAGCGGCCACGCTGCAGGCCTTCGACGGCATCGAGGCCTTCGACTACGACCCGCGCTGGGTGATCCCGGCCAGGTTCACCCCCTTCGACGGCCCGCACGTCGAGAAGGTACTGAACGCCGACGGCGTCGTGCGCGGCCTCGGCCTCGACGGCACCGTCGAGTTCGAGCTCGAAGACGGCACGCACACCCTGCAGGCGGCGCTGACGAGCGGCGGCGGTCTGTGGATCGTCTTCGCCGACCCGACGACGGCCGACGCCAAGCCCTTCTTCCGCTTCCTGAGCACGGAGGCCACGGCAGCGGACGGCACGGTGACGCTCGACTTCAACCGTGCCTACCTGCCGCCCTGCGCCTTCACGGACCACTACGTCTGCCCGCTGCCGCCGAAGGGCAACACCTTCGCTGAGCCGATCCGCGCCGGCGAACTGGCCGTCAAGACGCGCTGACGGGAGCTCCACCGCGCTACGCACGGGCCATCACCTCCCGCTCCCGTACGGCGGAAGCCAGGGGGAGCAGCGACAGCCCCGGTGACAGCGTCGCCTCGGGCCTGACCCGCAGCGCCTCGCTCGCAAGACGCGCTGACGGGAGCTCCATCGAGCTACGCACGGGCCATCACCTTGCGCTCCTGTACGGCGGAAGCCTGGGGGAGCAGCGACAGCCCCGGTGACAGCGTCGCCTCGGGCCTTACCCGCAGCGACTCGCGCAGGTGACGGAGCACGGCGTCTGCGTCCTGCGTGAGCTGCTCCGACGTCACCTGCGCCACTGCGAAGCCGAGCGAGGTCAGTGTGCTCGACTCCAGCGGCGGCGCCTCCATCATCAGCGCCACCGCGCGTGATGGCCAGACGGCCAGCGCGCGGGCTACGCGGCGCTGTCCGAGGTAGATCGTGACCTCGCGGAGCGCTCCGAACGGGCCGACGGAGTCGAGCTTCGCCAAGAACGCTTCCGCTGCGGAGGCGCGGGCATGCGCTCGCGACTTCGCGAGTTCGGCGCGGATCTCGGCGGAGTGCCTGCGGGAGGCCTTGCCGAGCTCCTGTTCGAGCTCTGCCAGTTGCACGCGGCCGTCCTGGAGCGCCGCCGTCACGACCCCGTCGATCGCCTCGGGGCGACGGTCCGCGACGGCGGCCAGGCAGGTGTCGACGACGCTTCGCGCCGGGGGAGCGACCCGCAGCACGCCGACGCGCGTCGCCTCGGGTATCCGCGTGGTTCGGATGATCCGCAACTGCGCCACGCTTTGGCGGCGCCTCCCGTGCGGTACGAGCGCATCGAGGCGATACCGGGCAGCGCACAGCCCAGCGGAGGCGAAGCCGACTGCCGAGCTTCCCGCGAGGCCGACCGCCGCCATGCCACGGTCGTCCGCAGCGCCCTCTGCCCACCCGGAGCCCGCGCCGTCGCCTATCCGATCGCGGGGCAGGCGGAATCCGTGCACGGCCAGGGCGGCCTCGCCGGTGAGCACGGACTCGTCTCCGGCGTACAGCTGCGCGGCCACCAGCCACTGCCCGCAGCTCGGTGGGCCTCCCTGGAGTGCGTAGACGCCGGGGACCAGCCGTTGCCAGAGGCCGCGCTGCACGCGTCTTCGCAGGGTCTCGTGGGGCAGGCCGCCGGCTTTCGCCTGTGCCGCCGTCAGGACGCCGTGCTGGCGCTCGATCAGAGTGCTGAGTGATGGGCTGTCATAGGCATACGCGGTGCGATTCGTCATGCCTTCAGCGTCGCCGCAAATCCGCTGCTACTCCAGTGAATCGGCGGATTTCACCTGGTAGACGCCTTAGTCACACGACGTTCCGGTCTGACGAATAGGCCGATGGAGTTACCGGAGCCGGAACTGGCCCTTCAGCGACTCCAGTGCTCAAGCACCGAGGTGAACTCCTCGACGAAGTCGCGCGGGCCGAGACCCAGCGCGACCTTGCCCTGGCTGCCGCGCGCCCGCTCTGTGAGCTGCGGCGGAAGGCTCGTGCCTGCGGTGTGCTCCTTGCGCAGGAACACCGTCTGACCGTTCGTCAGCGGGCTGCCGCATTCCACGAAGACGGTGCCCTCGGCGGTGTCGAGGAAGGTCGGGTCCAGCGCGGCGCCGACCGCGAGCGGGTCGTGCAGCGGAACCGATTCGGCGCGGTGGAAGTGGTTGTAGGAGCCGAAGTAGAACTTCAGCAGCCTGACGGTGAACTCCAGCGGCTCCCCGGCCGCCTCGAGGCGGGCCAGATGCTCGAGCGTGAACCGGGCGCGGTGCGTCGCGTCCAGGCCGACCATCGTGTAGTCGACGCCGCTGGCTACGACCAGGTCGGCGGCCTCCGGGTCGTGCCAGATGTTGAACTCGGCGGTGGGGGTGACGTTGCCGGGCTCGGCGACCGCGCCGCCCATGAACACCAGCCGGATCCGCTCGGCGAACGACGGGTCGGCGATCAGCGCGGCCGCGATGTTCGTCAGCGGCCCGGTCGCCACGACCGTGAGCTCGCCGGCGTACGTCCGGGACAGCCGCAGCAGCGCCTCCACGGCGTTCTCCGCGTGCTCGGGGACGCCCGCGTCGTCCGCGGTCTCGTCGCCGAGGCCGGTCCTGCCGTGGAAGTCGAAGGCGGCCGCCGCCTCGATCCGCCGGGTGAGCCGTCCGCCGACGCCGCGGTAGACCGGGACGTCGTCCGCCACGCCGAAGGTCTTGACCAGGGCCCGCGCGTTGCGATAGGTGTGCTCGACCGGGGCGTTTCCGCCGACGGCCGTCACCGCCTTGAGGTCGTAGCGCCCGCTGCCCAGCGCGTACTGCAGCGCCACGGCGTCGTCCAGGCCGGGGTCGCAGTCCAGCACGATCGGACCGGTCACCGGCCCACCTCCTCGGGGCGGTTCGCCGCGCGGCGAACGGGGGTGGTCGCGCGACGCGCCGGTCACCCTGTTGTGGGGAAATCGTTATCCGACGTTCCCATCTCCGGTCCGCCGCGTCAAATACGCCCGTCGGGCGAGACAGCCGCCGGTCGCTACTGCGACAATCGGCTCATATCCAGCGGCCCGAGAGAGAACGATTACCGGGTTTGGTGCGAAGATGGAGCGCCGGGGCAGGCACCGGCCGCCCCGAGGAGAACGGACGTGACAGGTGAGCAACGGCAGGGACGCCAGGCCAGCCACCTTGCGCGAGGTGGCGGAGGCGGTGGGCTGCTCGGTCGCCACGGTCTCCCGGGTGCTCGCCGGGGACCGGCCGGTCGGCCCGGACCTGGCACGCCGGGTTCAGCAGGCCGCCCGCGACCTCGGCTACCTGCCCAACCAGGTCGCCCGCGCGCTGCGCAGCCGCAGCACCGCCACGGTCGGCCTCGTCCTGCCGCAGATCACCAACCCCTTCTTCCCCTCGCTCATGCGCGAGGTCGAGCGCGCCCTGCACGAGCAGGGCCGCGCCCTGCTGCTCGCGGACAGCGCCGACGATCCCGCGCTGGAGGCCGAGCGCGTCGAGCTGCTGATCGCCCGCCAGGTCGACGGCCTGATCGTCGCCCCGGTCGACCAGGAGAGGTCCATGGCCACGCTCGCCAAGGCCGCCGCGCGCGTCCCGGTCGTGCTGCTCGACCGCAGCGTGGACGAGGTCCAGGCCGACGCCGTGACGGTGGACAACGCCGCCGGGATGCGGCTGCTTCTCGAGCACCTCAAAGCCCTCGGCCACAGCCGTTTCTGGTTCCTCGGCGCCGCCGGGGACGCCTCGGCCGCCGTCGAGCGCCGCGCCGCCTTCCAGGACTGGGCGGTCCGGCACGCCGGCTTCTGGCGGGTCGAGCTCGGCGACTTCTCCGTCCGGTTCGGGCAGCACACGGCCGGCCGCGCGGTGACCGCTCCGGCGGCGCAGCGGCCCGACGCCATCGTGTGCGCGAACGACCTGATCGCGGCCGGCGCCGTGCAGCGGCTGCGCGAGCTCGGCGTCTCCGTGCCCGGCGAGCTCGCGGTGACCGGCTTCGACGACATCGACCTGGCCTCGCTGACCTCGCCCGGCCTGACCACGGTGCGCCAGCCCAACCGGGAGCTGGCCGCCGAGGCGGCGCGGATGCTCGCGGCCCGCATCCACCAGCCGGAGGCCGCGGCCCGCGCCGTGCGCCTCACCCCCACGCTCGTGGCCCGCGGCTCGACCGTGGTCGTGCAGAGCCCGCAGGGCTCCACGCTGTGATCGTCTCGGCTTCGGCGAACTTGGAAGGATCGACGCTGTGATCGCGGTAGTCGGCAGCCTCAACCTCGACCTGGTCGTCCCGGTCCGGCAGCACCCGGTGCCCGGCCAGACCGTGCTCGGCGGCGACCTGGCGGAGCACTGCGGCGGGAAGGGCGGCAACCAGGCGGTGGCCGCGGCCCGGCTCGGCCGCCCGGTGGCCATGGTCGGCCGGGTCGGCGCGGACGAGGCCGGAACCGTGCTGCTCGACGCGCTCAGGGCGGAGGGCGTGGACACGGCGCACGTGCTGCGCACCGGCGACACCCCCAGCGGCAGGGCCCTGATCGCGGTGGATCCGGCCGCCGAGAACACGATCATCGTCAGCCCCGGAGCCAACGCCCGGCTGTCCGCGGACGACTGCGCGGCGGCGCAGGACGTGCTCGCGGCCGCCAAGGTGACGGTGCTTCAGCAGGAGGTCCCGCATCCGGCGAACGAGGCCGCGGCCCGCCTGTCCGGCGGGATCGTGCTGGTCAACCCGGCTCCGGTGCGCACCGGCGAGAACCCGCTGCCGTCCCGCACCGACGTGCTGCTGCCCAACCGCTCCGAGCTCGCCGCGCTGCTGGGCCGGGCCCCCGATTCGCTCACCGACCTCGACGACGTCATCCGCGCCGCCCGCGCGCTGCGCGGCGCGGGGGCCGTGCTGGTCACGCTCGGCGGCGACGGCGCGCTGCTGGTGGAGGACGGCATCGGCACGCTCATCCCGCCGTTCCGGGTCGACGCGGTGGACACCACGGCCGCGGGCGACTGCTTCTGCGGCGCGCTGGCCTGCGCTCTGGCGGACGGCGAGGCGCTGGAGAAGGCGGCCCGCTTCGCCGCCGCGGCCGCCGCCCTGAGCACCACCCGGCCCGGAGCGCAGCCCTCGCTGCCCACCCGCGACGAGGTGGAGCTCTTTCTCGCGGCGGTCTGACGGTGCTCGGACCGGTTGGCTAGGCTGGTCGGCATGGAAGCGGAGGAGATCGCGGAGCAGGCCGGGGCGCGTCCCGTGGACGGGGTCGGCGAGCCGGACGAGCTGCAGCGGCTGTGGAACCCGCATCGGATGGCGTACATCCTCGGCGAGAACAAGCCGACCGGGCCGCGGCCGGACGACGGCTGCCCGTTCTGCCGCATCCCGAACCTCGGCGACGACGAGGCCGCGCTGATCGTCGCGCGCGGCGAGACCGTCTACGCGGTGCTGAATCTGTACCCGTACAACCCGGGCCACGTGCTGATCTGCCCCTACCGGCACATCGCCGACTACACCGATCTCACCGACGGGGAGGCGGCCGAGTTCACCGCCTTCACCCAGGACGCGATGCGCGCGGTGCGCAAGGCCTCGAGCCCGCACGGCTTCAACCTGGGCATCAACCAGGGCGACGTCGCGGGCGCCGGGATCGCCGCGCACCTGCACCAGCACGTCGTGCCGCGCTGGTCCGGCGACGCGAACTTCATGCCGGTCGTCGGCCGCACCCGCTCGATGCCGGTGCTGCTCGGCGACACCCGGCGGCTGCTCGCCGAGGCCTGGCCGACCCCGTCAGGAGGCTGAGCCGGCCGACGGCGGCGCCGGGCGCTGCGCACCGTCCTCGCGTTCCCCGTCCTCGCGTTCCTCCGGCCCGGCCGGACCCTCTTGCCGCTTCTCCGGACTCTCCTCCGACCGCTCCTCCGAACTCTCCAGCCGCTCCGACCGCTCCAACCGCTCCAGAGCCTCCGCGAAGCCGCGGAAGAGCTCCGAGCCCAGCTGGGTGACGATGCGACGGCTGGCGCGCAGCGATGCGAGCGCCTCGGCCGGGCGGCCGGTCGCCTCGCAGACCAGGCCGAGCCGGGCCAGCGCGGTGGCCTCGTGGTGCCTGTTGCCGGTGTCCCGGACCACCTCTATCGCCTCGCGGAGCACGGGCTCGGCGGCCGCGTAGTCCGGCGGCGTCAGGTCGAACAGGCAGTTCCCGAGCTGCGCCAGGCTGCTGCCGAGGTACACGCGGTTGCCGGTCCGGCGGCTGAGCTCGACGGCCTCGGCGGCGTACGGGACCGCCTCGACCGTGCGCCCGATCATGGTCAGCGACGTCGCGAGGTTGATGCGCGGCGGGATCGCCAGCATCTCGTCGCCGAGCTCGTCGAACAGCCGGACCGACTGCCGGCAGTAGTCGATGGCCGCGTCGAGCCGGTGGGCGCGATTGTGCGCGACGGAGAGGTTCGACAGGAGCTTGGCCTCCTCGAGCCGGTCTCCGTCCTCACGGGCGTACCGCAGCGACCGCAGCCCGACCTCGATCGCGTCGTCGAACCGGCCCGCCTCGGCCAACGCGGTGCTCGTGCAGCGCAGCATCAGGCTGCGGCCGACGCTCTCCCCGGCTGATTCGGCGCAGCGCAGCCCGATCTGCGACAGGAAGAGCCGATCGCCGACCTTGCCGCGCAGCTCCGTGAACTGCCACATGGCGGCGGGAAGCCGCCAGCCATACGCTGCCAGGCCCTCGCCCTCGGCGCCCTCGGCGGCCTCGACCGCCGCGAGCAGGTTGTCGCGCTCCAGGTCGTACCAGTCGAGCGCCTGCTCGGGCGCGGTGATCGCCAGCGGTTCGACGGCTCCGTAGTGCGGCGGCAGGCCCACGCCCGGCCAGCTCGGGTAGGCGACGAGGGCCGCGTCACGCGCGGTCGCCGCGTACCAGTGGTAGAGCCTTTCGACGGCCGCGCGGCGTGCCGCCTCAGGCTCGTCCCGCTCAGCGACCTCGCGGGCGTACAGGCGCATCAGGTCGTGGAACCGGAAGCGGCCGGACCGCGGCTCCATCAACAGGTTGTGGGCGACGAGCGCGGCCAGCAGCTCGGCCGCCTCATCGGGCTTCACCTCGAACAGCGCGGCGGCCGCGTGCGTGCCGAACTCGATTCCCGGCACCAACCCGAGCAGCCGCAGCGCACGCCGTCGCGCCTCGGGGAGCGCGACGTAGGAGCACTCGAAGATGTCGGTCAGTCCACGGTCGTCGTCGCGCAGGTTCCGCAGCCGCTCGCCGTCCGCGCGGAGCATGGCGACGAGCGAGGCGACGGACACGTCCGGCTCGTGCCGCAGACGTGCCGCGACGATCCTGAGCGCCAGCGGCATCCGTCCGCACAGCTCGACGAGGTCGCCGAGCGCTGGATCGTCCGGGCGTATCCGGTTCCGGCCCGCTGCCGCGCACAGCAGGTCGCGGGCGGCCGGGCCCGGCAGGACGTCGAGCTTGAACGCGTGGGCGCCGGACAGGTCGGCGAGCCGGGCGCGGCTGGTGATCAGCGCCATGCAGCCGGGCACCGCGGGAAGCAGCGGCCGGACCTGCTCGGTCGAGGCGGCGTTGTCCAGCAAGATCAGGGTCTTGGTCCCGGCCAGCCGCTCCTGGAGCTGCGCCACGCGCTCTTCCGCGTCGAGCGCGATCTGATGCTCCGGCACGTCGAGCGACCGCAGCAGGTATCCCAGCGCGGCGTGCGGCGTGATCGGATCCAGGCCCATGGTGTGTCCGCGCAGGTCGATGAACAGCTGTCCGTCCGGAAAAAGGCCGCCCATCCGATGCGCCACGTGCACGGCCAGCGCGCTCTTGCCGACGCCGCCGAGCCCGTCGACGGCCGAGATCGTGACGGCGCCCGGCACGCTTGCCTCGCGCTGGCCCGCAGCGCTGTTCGCCAGCGCGAGCAAGCGGCCGACCTCTGATTCGCGGCCGGTGAACAGGCGCGTGTCGGCGGGCAGCTGGTTGCGCGCGGACTCCTCGTGCTTGATGCGTTCGTACAGCTCACGGGTCTCCGCGCCCGGTTCAAGGCCGAACTTCTCATCCAACGTCCGGGAAAGCGCGCGGTAGACGTCCAGCGCCTCGCCCCGCCTGCCGCTGCGGTACAGAGCAAGCATCAGCTGTCGATGCAGCGCTTCGCGTTCCGGTTCCTGCTCGGCCAGCGCACGCAGCTCCGGGAGCAGATCGCCGTGCCGGCCGAGGTTCAGCTGCGCCTCGCCGCGACCGAGCACCGCCGCCCAGCGCTCCTCGTCCAGACGGACCACGTCGGGCAGTCCGGCCAGCGCGGGCATGTCGGCCAACGGCGTGCCACGCCACAACGCGAGCGCCGCCGAATACCGCTGCTCAGCCAGGGCCCAGTCACCCGCCAGAGTCGCCGCACGGGCCGCCGCGTTGTGCTCGGCGAACACGTGGAGATCGAACTCTCCGGGCTCGACGTCGATCACGTAGCCCGGAGGCACGGCCCTGACACGCTCGCCGGCGTCGAGCAGCGCATGCCGCAAGCGCGTGATCTGGTTGTAGATCCGTGCATCCGCACGAGAGTCGCGCTTCTCACCCCACAGCAGCTCGACCAGCCTGTCGAGTGAGACCACCGTGCCCGCCCCAAGCAGCAGCGCGGCCAACAGCGTCTGTCGGCCCTTGCCGCGGATCTCGAGCTCGGCCCCGTCGGCCGCCGTCACACGGAGCGGTCCGAGCAGCGCGAACCCGAACGACGCCATCACCCCCACCTTCCCCTATACCGCCATGGCAGTTCACTGCACGGCGGGGGACAGAGTAGTCGACCGCACCGGTACCGCCGCAGCCTAGACTTGGCCGGGTGAACGATCTTCAGCTCGAGCTCCCGACCGGCGCCCTGATCGCCGGCGACGCGGCAGCGGTCTTCGCCGACGCCCTCCCGATCATCGAGGGCCTGCCGACGGGCTGCTTTCCGGCGACTGCGGGCGCTGACGGCCTGGAGGTCCGGTTCACGGACGCGGAACCGGTCGCGTGGACCGAGTCCGCGCTGCTGCGGACGCCGAGCGGGTACGCGGCGCTGCTCGATGCGGCGGCGCTGGCCGAGTACACGGACCTGGGCGACGAGCCGGTGGACGAGTTCGAGCTGCTGTCCGAGCGTTTCGCGGACGCCGACGCGGCGCTCTTCCAGGGCGTGCTGGCCGTGCGCAGCGACACGGGCCGCGTGTCGCTGCGCCTCGGGCGCGACGGATCCGGCGCCCTCAGCCGGATCGCGCTGCGCTTCTAGGGGCGGGGATCAGCTCGCCCGTCGAGGACGGGGGCCAGGCGCCCACTGAGGACGGGGACCAGGCGCCCGCCAAAGCTGGGATCAGCTCGCCTCCGCCGCGATGATCTTGGAGGCGAGGCTCGCGGGCATCGGCTCGTGCTTGAGGTAGGCGCGGGTGAACTGGCCGGTGCCGTGCGAGAGCGAGCGCAGCTCGACCGGGTAGCGGGCCAGCCCGGTGGCCGGGACCTCGGCGCGTACCAGCGTCCTGCCGTTCGTCGCCGGCTCGGTGCCCAGCACCCGCCCGCGCCGGCTGCTCAGGTCGCCGAGCACGGCGCCGACGAACTCGTCGGACAGGACGATCTCGACCGCGTCGACCGGCTCCAGCAGCGCCGGCTTGGCCTGCGCTGCGGCGTCCTTCAGCGCGAGCGCGCCGGCCGTCTGGAAGGCCATGTCCGAGGAGTCCACGGAGTGCGCCTTGCCGTCCACCAGCGTCACCCGCAGGTCGACGACCGGGTACCCGGCGAGCAGGCCGCGCTCCATCTGGGCGCGCACCCCCTTCTCGACCGAGGGGATGAACTGCCGCGGCACGGCCCCGCCGACGACCTTGTCCACGAACTCGAACCCGCTCCCGTTCGGCAGCGGCTCCACCTCGATCTCGCAGATGGCGTACTGGCCGTGGCCGCCGGACTGCTTCACGTGCCGGCCGCGCCCCTTGGCCGCCGCGCCGAAGGTCTCCCGCAGCGAGACGCGGTGCGGCACGGTCTCCACCGCGACGCCGTACCGGGTCGAGAGCCGGTCGAGCAGCACGTCCCGGTGCGCCTCGCCGAGGCACCACAGCACCAGCTGGTGCGTCTCCGGGTTGATCTCGAGCCGCAGCGTCGGGTCCTCGGCGACCAGCCGGGCCAGTGCCTGCGAGAGCTTGTCCTCGTCCGACTTCGCGTGCGCGGTGACGGCCACCGGCAGCAGCGGATCGGGCATGACCCAGGGCTCCATCAGCGCGGGATCGTCCTTCGCCGAGAGCGTGTCGCCGGTCTCGGCGTGCGCGAGCTTGGCGACGGCGACCAGGTCGCCCGCGACCGCGAACTCGACCGGGCGCTGCGTCTTGCCCAGCGGGCTGGAGAGCGCGCCGACCTTCTCGTCCACGTCGTGGTCCGGGTGCCCGCGCTCGGCCATGCCGTGGCCGGAGACGTGCACCGGCTGGTCCGGGCGCAGCGTGCCGGAGAAGACCCGCACCAGCGAGATCCGGCCGACGTACGGGTCGGAGGTCGTCTTGACCACCTCGGCGACCAGCGGCCCCTCCGGGTCGCAGGCCAGCGGCGCCTTCGGCGAGCCGTCCGGGGCCGTGACGGCCGGGATCAGGTGCTCGCCGGGGGCCGGGAAGCCCTGCGTGATCAGCTCGAGCAGCTCGCGGGTGCCGACCCCGGTGAGCGCCGAGACCGGCAGCACCGGGTAGAAGTGCCCGCGGGCGACGGCCGTCTCCAGGTCGTCGATCAGCACCTTGACGTCGATGTCCTCGCCGCCGAGGTACCGGTCCATCAGCGTCTCGTCCTCGCTCTCCGCGATGATCCCCTCGATCAGCGCGTTGCGGGCCGGCTCGATCAGCTCCAGGTGCTCCGGGTCCGCGGCGACGGCCGTGCGCTGCCCGTCGCTGTAGTCGTAGATCTGCTGGCTGAGCAGACCGATCACCCCGGCGACCTGCTCGTCGTCGTCGAGCAGCGGCAGGTAGAGCGGCAGCACCCCGTCGCCGAAGACCCGCTGGCAGATCAGCGTGATGTCGTCGAAGTCGGCGCGGGCCGCGTCCAGCTTCGTCACCACGACCGCCCGCGGCAGGCCGACCGCCGCGCACTCGTCCCACAGCAGCTGGGTCGAGCCGTCCACCCCGTCGGCGGCGGAGACCACGAACAGCGCGGCGTCCGCGGCCCGCAGCCCGGCGCGCAGGTCGCCGGCGAAGTCCGCGTAGCCCGGCGCGTCCAGCAGGTTCACCTTGAAGCCGTCCACCTCGATCGGCGCCGCGGCCAGGCTCACCGAACGGCCGAGCCGGTGCTCGATCTCCTCGAAGTCGCAGACCGTCCCGCCGTCCTCGACCCGCCCCGCCCGGCTGATCGCCCCGGTGGCGGCGAGCAGCGTCTCGACCAGCGTCGTCTTCCCCGCCCCGGTGTGCCCCACGAGTACCACGTTCCGAATGGCCGCGCTGCGCGTCGGGGCACCTACGCCGGCCCCCGCTTGGCCTCCGTGACCGCCACCCTTTTCACCCATGGCTCGGAACCTCCGAAAGTGATCGATTCGTAACGATTCGTATGACAGGTAGACAACTCCTCTTTCCGGAGCGGCACAACCTCGGAGACCAGCGTTTCACCCGGGCGCGGGGGAGGTGAAATCCGCGGAAGCCGTGCCGTCCAATAGCATGGGCGCCGGTTCGCCGCGGCGGACCGCACTACGCCGACCGATGCCGATGCTGGGATACCTCACCGATGCTCAATCGCTACGCGCGGGCGTTCTTCACCCGTGCCATCACGCCCATCGCGCGGTTCCTGCTGGGCCTCGGCGTGGGCCCGGACACGGTCACCCTCCTCGGCACGCTCGGCGTGTGCGCCAGCGCGATCCTGCTCTTCCCCCGCGGCTACATGCTCGGCGGCACCCTCGCGGTGACCGCGTTCATCTTCTCCGACCTGCTCGACGGCACGATGGCGCGGATGTCCGGCCGCACGTCCAAGTGGGGCGGCTTCCTGGACGCGACGCTGGACCGGTTCGGCGATGCGGCGATCTTCGGCTCGCTGGCCTACTACTTCGCGGTCAACCACAAGATCGGCATGTTCCTGGCCTGCATGATCTGCCTGATCTCCGGCATGGTCACCTCGTACGCGCGGGCCAAGGCCGAGTCCCTCGGCTTCCGCTGCGACGTCGGCCTCGTCGAGCGCGGCGAGCGGCTGGTCGGCTCGCTGGTCTCCACCGGCCTCGACGGGCTCGGCGTGCCGTTCGTCCAGGCCGTCGCGTTCTGGGCGCTGGCCGCCGGCTCGACCGTCACCGTCGTGCAGCGGATGCTGTACGTACGGAAGCAGGCGCTGGCCCTGGCCGCCGCCGGGCAGGGCGGCCTGGACGCCCCGGGCACCCCGGCGCAATCGGCACCGCCCACCGGTCCGGCTCCCGCGGGTCCGGCTCCCGCCGCGAACGACCAGGAGGCCTCGTGAGCAAGCTGCAGGAGGAGCTGACGTACCGTGCGTACGCGACCGGCTGGTCGCTCGTCCGGCGCCTGCCGGAACGCACCGCGTACGCCCTGTTCCGGCAGGTCGCGGACCGGTCCTGGCGCAAGCGCGGCAAGAGCGTGCGCCGACTCGAGTCCAACCTCGCCCGGGTGCTCGGTCCGTCCGCCACCGAGGAGCAGATCCGGGCGGTCTCCAAGCAGGGCATGCGCAGCTACATGCGCTACTACTGCGACACGTTCCGGCTGGAGACCTGGTCGCGCGAGCGCGTCGTCTCGACCTTCAAGCTCGAGAACGAGCAACTGCTGCGGGACCTGCTCGCCTCGCGTCGCGGCGTCGTCCTCGCGCTGCCGCACATGGGCAACTGGGACCATGCGGGCGCCTGGGTCGCCGGCATCGCCGAGGGCGGGTTCACGACGGTCGCCGAGCGGCTGAAGCCGGAGAAGCTGTTCGAGCGCTTCCTGCGCTACCGCGAGTCGATCGGCATGGAGGTGCTCCCGCTCACCGGCGGCACCGGCACCTTCGGCGGCCTGATCCGGCGGCTGAGGGCGGGCGGACTGGTCTGCCTGGTGGCCGAGCGCGACCTGACCGACCGCGGCGTGCCGGTCCGGTTCTTCGGCGAGACCACCAAGCTGCCCGCCGGCCCCGCCGCGCTCGCGGTGTCGACCGGCGCCGCGCTGTGCCCGGTCACGCTCTGGTACAGCGAGGACGCCGCGCACGCGAAGGTCTGGCCGGAGATCGAGGTGCCCGCCGAGGGCACCCGGCAGGAGAAGATCGCCTATCTGTGCCAGCAGGTCGCCGACGTGTTCGCCCAGGGCATCGCCGAGCACCCGGCCGACTGGCACATGCTGCAGCGGCTCTGGCTCGTCGACCTCGACCCGGAGCGCGCGCCCGCCCCGGCCGGCGCGTCCGACCCCGTCGAGGGGCCCGGCGGCGGAGCCGGACCGGTGACCGAGGCGGAAGGGGCGGCGGGGGACCAGGGCGCGCCGAAGGACCAGGACGGCGCCGTCGGCGATCCCTCCCCCACAACGCTCGCGGTCGAGGCGGACGGCGCGCGGTGAGGATCGGGATCGTCTGCCCCTACTCGTGGGACGTGCCGGGAGGCGTGCAGTTCCACATCCGCGACCTCGCCGAGTACCTGCTCAAGCTCGGACACGAGGTGTCCGTGCTCGCGCCCGCGGACGAGGACACCGAGCTGCCCGCCTACGTGCAGTCGGCCGGGCGGGCGATCCCGGTGCCGTACAACGGGTCGGTGGCCAGGCTGAGCTTCGGCTTCCTGTCCGCCGCGCGGGTGCGGCGCTGGATCCACGACGGCAACTTCGAGGTTCTGCACGTCCACGAGCCGGGGACGCCGTCGCTCTCGCTGCTGGCCTGCTGGGCCGCGAGCGGGCCGATCGTGGCCACGTTCCACACCGCCAACCCGCGCTCGCGGGCGATGCTGGCCGGGGCGCCGATAGTGGCGTCCGCCATGGAGAAGATCAACGCGCGCATCGCGGTCAGCGAGTACGCGCGGCGCACGCTCGTCGAGCACATGGGCGGCGACGCGGTCGTCATCCCGAACGGCGTCGACGTCGGCTTCTTCTCGGCGCTCGAGCCGCGGCCCGAGTGGCAGACGCCGGCCGACCGGCAGCAGGACGGCGGCACGATCGGCTTCGTCGGCCGGTTCGGCGAGCCGCGCAAGGGGCTCTCCGTGCTGCTCGAGGCGCTGCCCGCGATCGTCGCGGCCCGGCCGCGGACGCGGCTGCTGGTCGCCGGGCGCGGCGACGAGGACGAGGTGCTGCGGAACGTCCCGGGGCACATCCGCGAGCACGTCGAGTTCCTCGGCATGGTCAGCGACGAGGACAAGGGGCGCCTGTTCCAGTCCGTCGACGTGTACTGCGCGCCGAACACCGGCGGCGAGTCGTTCGGCATCATCCTGGTCGAGGCGATGAGCGGCCGCGCGCCGGTGCTCGCCAGCGACCTCGACGCGTTCTCGCTCGTGCTGGAGGGCGGCGCCGCGGGCGCGATGTTCCCCAACGGCGACGCGGCGGCGCTCGCGCGCGAGGCCCTCGCGCTGCTCGGCGACCCGGCGCGGCGCAGCGCCCTGCGTGACGCGGAGAGCGAGGCGGTCCGCAAGTACGACTGGTCGGTCGTGGCGGGCGACATCCTCTCCGTCTACGAGATGGTCACCGAGTCCACGGCCCGCGTCACGGCCGAGAACGGCGGCACGCGATGAGGCTCGTTCTGACGCAGTACTCCGGCGCGGTCGTCCTGATCGCCGTGCTCGTGGTGCTGTTCGGCCTCTACCTCAGCTGGACGGCCACCCGGCTGGACCGGCTCCACGTTCGCCTCGACGCCGCACGGGTGGCGCTCGACGCGCAGTTGCTGCGCCGCTCCACCGCCGTGCTGGAGCTCGCGCGCAGCGGCCTGCTCGACCCGGCCACGGCGCTGATCCTGGCCTCCGGCGCGCGCGAGGCCGAGGTCGCCCCGGCCGACGAGCGCGAGGCCGCCGAATCCGCGCTGACGAGGGACGTGCGCGCCGCGTTCGAGGACCCGGCGCAGGGCGATCAGCTGCGGGCGCATCCGGACGGGCACGAGCTGCTCGACGAGCTCGGCAAGGCGATGCGGCGGGTCCAGCTGGCCCGCCGCTTCCACAACGAGTCGGTCCGGGCCGTTCGGCAGCTGCGCTCGCACCGGCTGGTGCGCGCCTTCCGGCTGGCCGGACGCGCGCCGGACAAGCCGAGCTTCGAGATCGACGACGAGCCGCCGGCCGTCTTCGCGCGCTGACGCCGCTGATCAGGTCCGGAGTCGGGCGGCCGCAGTGTGTAAGCCGCCGCCGGGCCGCTCCCGACACGGTGCGAGCCGATCGGCCGAAGCCGTCATCGTAAGATAGTGGGGATAACCCTTACGCCCCGACGCTCGAGCGAGGTACCCGACGTGTCAAGCAACCCCACCGAATCGGCTCAGGCGCCGCAGCTCGGCACCGCCCGCGTCAAGCGCGGCATGGCCGAGATGCTCAAGGGCGGCGTGATCATGGACGTGGTCACCCCCGAGCAGGCGAAGATCGCCGAGGACGCCGGCGCCGTGGCCGTCATGGCCCTCGAGCGGGTCCCGGCCGACATCCGCAAGGACGGCGGCGTGGCCCGGATGTCCGACCCGGACATGATCGACGGCATCGTCGGCGCGGTCTCCATCCCGGTGATGGCCAAGGCGCGGATCGGCCACTTCGTCGAGGCGCAGGTGCTGCAGTCGCTGGGCGTGGACTACATCGACGAATCCGAGGTGCTCACCCCGGCCGACGAGACGCACCACATCGACAAGTGGGCCTTCACGGTCCCCTTCGTCTGCGGCGCGACCAACCTGGGCGAGGCGCTGCGCCGGATCGCCGAGGGCGCGGCGATGATCCGCTCCAAGGGCGAGGCCGGCACCGGCAACGTGGTCGAGGCCACCCGGCACATGCGCCAGATCCGCGCCGAGATCCGCAAGCTCGGCACCCTGGACGAGTCCGAGCTCTACCTGGCCGCGAAGAACCTGCAGGCCCCGTACGAGATCGTCGCCGAGGTCGCGCGCACCGGCAAGCTCCCGGTCGTGCTGTTCACCGCGGGCGGCCTGGCCACCCCGGCCGACGCCGCGATGATGATGCAGCTCGGCGCCGAGGGCGTGTTCGTCGGCTCCGGCATCTTCAAGTCCGGCGACCCGGCCAAGCGCGCCGCCGCCATCGTGAAGGCGACCACCTTCCACGACGACCCGGACGTGATCGCCAAGGTCTCCCGCGGCCTGGGCGAGGCCATGGTCGGCATCAACTGCGACACGCTGCCCGAGTCCGAGCGCTACGCCAACCGCGGCTGGTAGCCCGCCGGGCCCGCGGCCGACCGAAACACCGACGCAGTAGGACAGGTAACCGACACACGTGAATGATGTGACGATCGGCGTGCTCGCACTGCAGGGCGACGTCCGCGAGCACACGGCCGCCCTCGAGGCGGTCGGCGCCCGCACGCTCGCCGTGCGCCGGGCGAGCGAGCTCGACGCGGTGGACGGCCTGGTCATCCCGGGCGGCGAGTCCACCGCGATGTGGAAGCTCGCGGTCGCCTTCGACATGTTCGACCCGATCCGCAAGCGGCTGGCCGACGGCATGCCGGCGTACGGCTCGTGCGCCGGGATGATCATGCTGGCCGACCACGTGCTCGACGCCGCGGAGGGTCAGCTGACCTTCGGCGGCATCTCGATCACGGTGCGCCGCAACGCCTTCGGCCGGCAGGTCGACTCCTTCGAGGGGCCGATCTCCTTCACCGGCATCGACGGTGAGCTGCACGGCGTGTTCATCCGGGCGCCGTGGGTCGAGTCGGTGGACGAGGGCGCGGACGGCGTCGAGGTGCTCGCCCGGGTGAGCGGAGGTCCGGCGACGGGTAGGATCGTCGCCGTTCGGCAGGGGAATCTGCTGGCGACGTCATTCCATCCGGAGCTGACCGGGGACCACCGGGTCCACGGGGTGTTCGCGGACCTGGTGCGGGCGGCGCGCTGAGCAGGCTTCGATGGAATCAGGGTGCGCAGGGCTGCGCACGCGTACGTGGATGAAGGAGCGAGGGCTATGTCCGGCCACTCCAAGTGGGCGACCACCAAGCACAAGAAGGCCGTGATCGACGCCAAGCGCGGCAAGCTCTTCGCGAAGATGATCAAGAACATCGAGGTCGCGGCCCGCACCGGGGGCGGCGACCCGGCGGGCAACCCCACCCTGTTCGACGCGATCCAGAAGGCGAAGAAGAGCTCGGTCCCGAACGACAACATCGACCGCGCGGTCAAGCGCGGTTCGGGTGCCGAGGCCGGCGGCGCGGACTGGCAGACCATCATGTACGAGGGCTACGGCCCGAACGGCGTGGCCCTGCTGATCGAGTGCCTCACCGACAACCGCAACCGCGCCGCCTCCGAGGTGCGCGTCGCGATGACCCGCAACGGCGGCTCGATGGCCGACCCGGGCTCGGTCTCCTACCTGTTCGGCCGCAAGGGCCAGGTCATCGTGCCCAAGGCGGACGGCGTGGACGAGGACTCGCTGCTCGAGATCGTGCTCGAGGCGGGCGCCGAGGAGGTCAACGACCTCGGCGAGGTCTTCGAGATCATCTCCGAGCCGGGCGACCTGATCCCGGTGCGCACCGCGCTGCAGGACGCGAAGGTCGAGTACGACTCGGCCGAGGCGCCGTTCATGCCGAGCATGCAGGTCGCGCTCGACGAGGAGGGCGCCCGCAAGGTGCTCAAGCTGGTCGACGCGCTCGAGGACAGCGACGACGTGCAGAACGTCTTCGCCAACTTCGACATCAGCGACGAGATCATGGCGGTCCTCGACGAGGAGTAGCGGCCCGGCCCCGGCCCGGACCTCCTGGAGCTCGGCCTTCGCGATCGGTATCCTCGGCGGATGCCCATCCCGAAAGCCGAGCTCCATCTGCACATCGAGGGAACCCTCGAACCCGAACTCGCCTTCGCGCTGGCCGAGCGCAACGGGATCGCGCTGCCGTTCGCGGACCCCGACGCGCTGCGCGAGGCGTACGCGTTCGCCGATCTGCAGTCCTTCCTTGACCTGTATTACGAGCTCATGGCCGTGCTGCGCACCCCGCGCGACTTCGCCGACCTCGCCGACGCGTACCTGAGGCGCGCCCAGGCCGACGGGGTGCGGCACGCGGAGATCTTCTTCGACCCGCAGGCGCACACGGCCCGCGGCGTGCCCTTCGACGTCGTGGTCGAAGGACTGCACGGCGCGCTGTCGACGAGCCGCGATCGCTACGGCATCAGCAGCGCCCTGATCATGTGCTTTCTGCGCGACCAGCCGGTCGATTCGGCGCTGGAGACCCTCGCCTCGGCGGAACGCCACCTCGACAAGATCATCGCGGTCGGCCTCGATTCCGCCGAGGTCGGCAATCCGGCCGCGCGGTTCGCCGCGGTCTTCGAGCGGGCCCGCGAACTCGGCCTGCGCTGCGTCGCGCACGCGGGGGAGGAGGGGCCGGCCGAGTACGTCTGGGAGGTGCTGGACGTGCTGAGGGTCGAGCGCGTCGACCACGGCATCCGCTCGATGGAGGACCCTGAGCTGGTCGAACGGCTGCGCGCCGAGCGCATCCCGCTGACCGTGTGCCCCTTCTCCAACGTCCGGCTGCGCGCGGTCGACCACCTCGGCTTCCACCCGCTCAAGCGGATGCTGGAGGCCGGGCTCGTCGCGACGGTGAACTCGGACGACCCGGCCTACTTCGGCGGCTACGTCCAGGAGAACTACGACGGCGTCGCGGCGGCGCTGGAGCTGACCGACGATCAGATCTGCACGCTCGCCCGCAATTCCTTCGAGGCCTCATTCCTGGACGAGGCCACTCGTTCGGCCTATTTGGCCGAGCTGGATGCGTACATTCGAGGGACGGACTAGACGACGCAGCCGGTCGGCGTGCTGGCGAAGAGTTGGGCGCTGGCCAGACGCTTCCCATCGCTTTGCGTCGTGTAGTTGAAGGCGAGCACCGAGCCGTGCGGCATCCGGCTCGGGTAGAGCGTGAAGATGGTGACTCCGGCGTGGAAGCTGTACGTGGCCACCTCGACCGTCAGCTCCGTCGCGCCGACCCAGTTGCACTGGCCATAGACCCTCTCCCCGCCGTTGACCTCTACGACAGTCACCTTCTCCGAGTGGAAAACAGCCGGGATCCCCGCGTCGGCGAGAGTCTGCTTGAGCAGGTTCTCGTCGTGGAAGTCGCGGATCGTGATCGTCATGACGCCCGTGGTCGCGTTCGTGTGCACGGAGAACGCCGCCTCGTCCACGTTCACGTTCACCAGCGTGGTTCTCGATGACGGATGCGTCTGAACGGTCACCGCCGCGAGGCTGAGCGAGAAGGCCAGGACTCCGGCAGCGGCCAGCGCGGGCACCGCCTTCCGGCGCCGCCGCAGCGTGCGGCCGCGCCTGATCACGTCCGTGGCGTCCCGCTCGAGACGGACGTCGGCGAAGGCCGTTCCCACCTCGTCGTACAACTGCTGATCCTGCTGATCGATCATGAGACCGGCTCCTGTTCGCGATTCGGGGCGAGCGACTCGCGCAGCGCGGCCGTCGCCCGGGAGAGGTGTGCCGTGACCGTCCCCGGCGCGATCCCGAGGGCGCGCGCGGTGGTCCCGGTGTCGAGATCGAGGAAGATACGCAGCGCGACCACCTCGCGCTGACGGCGCGGCAGGGCCCTGAGAGCGGCTGTGACCTGCGCGTCGAGCCGCTCGCCGGGCTGTGCGTCCTGAGCCGGATCGAGCGCCTCGTCCCACGCCACCTCGCGACGGCGGCGCCGCCACCAGGACACGTGCGTGTTCAGCGCGGTCCGCACCACCCAGGCGCGCGGCGCCGGGTGCCGGGACACCTTGCCCCAGGACGCGTACGCCCGGGCGAAGGCCTCGCCGGTCAGGTCCTCGGCCAGCGCGCGGTCGCCGCATGCCGCGTACACCGCGCGTAGGCAGCCGTCCCTGGCGGTTCGGTAGAAATCTGCGAAATCCTCTTCGCTGTCGTGGTCCACGTCCCTCTTACGCACGACGAGCAGTATCCGCTTACCTCCCTTCGCGCCCGCCGTCGGTCCGGGCCGATAGATTGTGCGAATGCGCGTGCTCGGAGTGGACCCCGGTCTGACCCGGATGGGGATCGGGTTGGTGGACGGCCGGCTCGGCGCGCCGCTGACAATGGTCGCGGCAGGGGTCATCCGCACCCCGGCGGGAGCGCCGATCCACGAGCGGCTGCTCGGCATCGACACGCAGATCGCCGAATGGTTCGACGAGTACCAGCCGGACGCGGTCGCGGTGGAGCGGATGTTCGCGCAGGAGGGCGTGCGCACGATCATGGGCACGGCGCAGGCCGCCGGCGTCGCCATGGTGGCGGCCGCCCGGCGCGGGCTGCCGGTCGCGCTGCACACGCCGAGCGAGGTCAAGGCCGCGGTGACCGGCGACGGCCGCGCCCAGAAGGAGCAGGTCGCCGCGATGGTCGTGCGGGTGCTCAGACTCGCCGAGGCGCCTAAACCGGTGGACGCCACCGACGCGCTGGCGCTGGCCGTCTGCCACATCTGGCGCGGCGGCGCGGCGGATCGGATCGCCGCGGCGATGGAAAGGCAGGGACTGTCGGCGGACTCCGGTAGCGTTCCCTTGCACAGGACCAGAGGACGTAAGCGCGGAGGCTTCAGGTGATCAGCTTCGTCGAGGGCGAGGTCGTCTCGATCGCCCCGGAGGGCGCCGTCGTGCTCGTCGGCGGCGTCGGGCTGCTGGTGCACTGCAACCCGGACACGCTCGCCGAACTGACGGCCGGTCAGGCCGCCCGGCTGCACACGACGCTGATCGTGCGCGAGGACTCGCTCACCCTCTACGGCTTCGGCACCGAGGACGAGCGGGTGGTTTTCGAGGTGGCGCAGACGGCCAGCGGCGTCGGCCCGCGGGTGGCGATGGCCATGCTCGCGACCCACCGGCCGGACAGCCTGCGCACCATCTTCGCCACCCAGGACCTCAAGGCGCTGACGCTGGTGCCCGGCATCGGCCCGAAGGGCGCGCAGAAGCTGCTGATCGAGCTCAAGGGCCGGCTCGGAGATCCGGCCGGCAAGATCCCGGCCGGCCGCGGCGGGGAGCCGGCCGCCCCCGGGGTCACCCCGTGGCGCGGCCAGCTGCTCGAGGCGCTGACCGGCCTCGGCTGGACCGCCCGGGACGCGGAGGGCGCGCTCGCCGACGTCGAGCCGCTGGCCGCCGAGGCCGAGGCGAAGGGCGAGAGCCCGCAACTGCCGGTCCTGCTACGCGCCGCGCTGCGCTCGATGCGCCGCTAGACGGGGGTACGTGAGCCATGTCGGAGAACCGGCTGATGGACGGCGGCGCCGACTCGGAGGAGCGGGCCGCCGAGATGGCGCTGCGCCCGAAGTCGCTCGGCGACTTCGTCGGCCAGCACAAGGTGCGCCAGCAGCTCGAGCTCGTGCTGCACGGCGCGAAGGGCCGCGGCAGCACGCCCGACCACATCCTGCTGGCCGGGCCGCCCGGATTGGGCAAGACCACCCTGTCCATGATCATCGCCAACGAGCTCGGCGTGCCGATCCGGATCACCTCGGGCCCGGCGATCCAGCACGCCGGGGACCTGGCCGCGATCCTCTCCTCGCTCACCGAGGGCGAGGTGCTCTTCCTCGACGAGATCCACCGGATGTCGCGGCCGGCCGAGGAGATGCTGTACATGGCGATGGAGGACTTCCGGGTCGACGTCATCGTCGGCAAGGGCCCGGGCGCGACGGCGATCCCGCTGGAGCTGCCGCCGTTCACGCTGGTCGGCGCCACCACCCGGTCCGGGCTGCTGCCCGCGCCGCTGCGCGACCGCTTCGGCTTCACCGCGCACATGGAGTTCTACGAGCCGGGCGACCTGGAGCAGGTCGTGCACCGCTCGGCGAAGCTGCTGGAGATCGACATCGACGGCGAGGCCGCCGCCGAGATCGCCTCGCGCTCCCGGGGCACCCCGCGCATCGCGAACCGGCTGCTGCGCCGGGTGCGCGACTTCGCCCAGGTCAAGGGCGACGGCCGGGGCACGGTCGAGGCGGCCCGCAACGCGCTCGCGGTCTACGAGGTCGACGAGCGCGGGCTCGACCGGCTCGACCGGGCCGTGCTCGGCGCGCTGCTCAACCTCTTCCAGGGCGGCCCGGTCGGACTGTCCACGCTGGCCGTGGCCATCGGCGAGGAGACCGACACCGTCGAGGAGGTGGCCGAGCCCTTCCTGGTGCGCCAGGGCCTGCTCGCGCGCACCCCGCGCGGCCGGATCGCGACCGCCGCCGCGTGGCGCCACCTGGGGGTTCCGATGCCGCGCAGCGCTCCCGGCGCGGGTCAGGACGTCCTTTTCGAGGACGGCCGGTAAAAGTCTGACATTCCCGCCCGCATGGGGTGCGGGTTTCCTGATAGCCGCTTAAGAAATCCTCCGGGCCCGGCGCGTCCGGCCGGGTCGGCGGCGCGGGCCGGCGCGGGCCCTGCCGCGCAGGTGGACAGGGGCGCGCCGAGCGGCTTTGCTGGTATTGGGTCACCTGCGGCCGTAGGCGGCGGGTCACTGTTCGGCGAACATCCGCCCGCGCGGGCGTGAGCCTGATTGTCTCGTCAAGTATGACCGCATAGACTCCGCGTGACCTGGAGTGCCCGTCCGCGCGTCGGTGCGCTCCCCAGCACCGACCGCAGCCCTGGTCCGCCAGGCGCGATCCCGGAAGAACAGCCGATAACCGTGACCCTGATTCTGATCTACGTCGTCGTCTTCGGCGCGCTGATGATCTTCATGACGACCCGTGGCCGCAAGCGGCAGGCCGCACAGGCGCAGGCCATGCAGTCCGCGCTGGCGCTCGGCGCCGAGGTTCGGACCATCGGGGGGCTCGTGGGCACCGTCACCGACCTGACCGACGAGTACGTCGTCATCGAGACCACGCCCGGCGTGAAGCTCAAGTTCACCAAGCAGGCCGTCGCCGGCGTGGTCTCCCCCGAGGTCGAGGGCCTCGGTGCCGAGCCGGCCGCCGAGGTGGACGAGCCGGCCGCCGAGCAGGAGCCTGCCGCGGGCGGGGTCGAGGACGCCAAGGACGAGCAGAAGGTCTAAGGCCGGCCGACGCCGACCGGACGGGGGTCGGGGCAGTGCGCCCGCGGGGAACCGAATCGGCGCCGCCTCCGTCCTCATACCGGACGCAACGGACATTCCGGCGTCATAAGCGGCCCCCGCGCGCGTCGTCCTGCCCACCGGACGTCGGCGCGCCGGTCCGCGTTGTCATGAACCGAGGAGACTAAAGGTGGCTGCGAAAAAGGCCCGGAGCAACAAGTACTCCGGCCTGCTGTCGAGCAAGGGCCGGGGGGTGGCGGATCAGCGACCCTGGCGGCCGCTGGCCGCTTTGGCGGTGATCCTGGTCGCGCTGTACGCGACGATGTTCGGGGTGCACGCCACGCACCCGCGTCTCGCCATCGACCTGGCCGGCGGCACCAGTGCGGTGTTCACCGCGGAGACGGAGAAGGGCACCGCGCCCTCGTCCGGCGACATGGGCCAGGCCGTGAGCATCATGCAGGAGCGCGTGAACGGCTACGGCGTGAGCGAGGCGACGGTCACCCAGCAGGGTTCCAACACGATCGACGTCGAGATCCCCGGCCAGTACTCGCAGGCCACCGTGGACTCCATCGGCGCCACCGCCCACCTGTACTTCCGGCCCGTGGTGACCTACGCGAGCGGCAAGCCCACGGCGTCGTCCTCGGCCTCGTCGAGCGCTTCCTCCAGCAGCACCTCGACCGCCAAGGCCGGCGCCAGCGCCTCGGCCGCCGGCACCGCCAAGGCGAGCTCCTCGGCGACCGCCAGCTCCAAGGCCAGCGGCCAGTCCGAGTCCCAGGTCGCGAAGGCCGACGCCGCCAGTTCCAGCGCTTCCCCCGACGCCACGACGAGCGCCTCCAAGAGCGCGTCCGCTGCGGCCTCGACGGCCGCGGCCGCCTCGTCCGCCGGCTCCGCCTCCCCGGGCTCGAGCGCCCAGGAGAGCGAGGCGTACGCCCAGTTCCAGGCGCTCAACTGCAGCAACAGCGCCGCCACCAAGAACGCCAGCCTGGTCAAGCCGACGGCCTACCTCGCCACCTGCGGCATCGACGGCAACAAGTACCTGCTCGCGCCCTCCGTGATCGACGGTAAGGACGTCACCTCGGCCACCTCGACGCCGGTGACCTCCAACGGCCTGCCGACCGGCGCCTACGAGGTCGTCCTGAACTTCGACGCCAAGGGCACCAAGGAGTTCGCGGCCGAGACCACCACGCTGTACTCGCAGTACTCCGGCAGCACCGGCACCGGAATGTTCGCCATCACCCTGGACGGCGTCGTGCAGTCCGCGCCCGCGGTCAACCAGGGCGCCATCACCACCGGCACCGCCTCGATCACCGGCTCGTTCACGCAGGCCGAGTCGAGCAAGCTGGCCACGACGCTGAACTACGGCTCGCTGCCGCTGAACTTCAAGCAGAGCCAGGTCTCGATCGTCTCCCCGACGCTCGGCGGCTCGGAGCTCCAGGGCGGCATGATCGCCGGCGCGATCGGCCTCGGCCTGGTGTTCCTCTACGTCATCCTGTACTACCGCGGCCTGTCCATCGCGGCGATCTCCAGCCTCGTGGTCGCGGCCGCGCTGACCTACGCGCTGGCGTGCCTGTTCGGCCCGCTGCTCGGGTTCACCCTCTCGCTGCCCGGCGTCGCCGGTCTGATCGTCGCCATCGGCATCACCGCGGACTCGTTCGTCGTGTTCTTCGAACGACTGCGAGACGAGCTGCGCGAGGGCAGATCGACGCGATCCGCGGTACGGCACGCCTGGACGCGAGCCCGCCGCACGGTCATCGCCTCCGACCTGGTCACCCTGATCGCCGCCGTCGTGCTGTATCTGATGACGGTCGGCTCGGTGCAGGGCTTCGCCTTCACCCTGGGCCTTTCCACGGTCATCGACCTCGTCGTGATCTTCATGTTCACGGTGCCGCTGGTCACCCTGTTCGCCCGCACCGACTTCTTCGGGCACGGACATCCGTGGTCCGGACTCGACCCGGAGAGCCTGGGGGCGAAGCGGCAGAGCTACCGCGCCGGCGCCCGCGGCGGCCGGATGACCATCGCCGAGCGCCGTCGCCAGGAGGCCGCCGCGGCGGCCGGCGAGGACGAGGGCGCCGAGAACGACGAGCAGAGCGTGGAGGCCTGAGATGTCCCGGCTCGAGAACTTCCGCACGCTCGGCAACCGCCTCTACAGCGGTGAGACCTCCGTCGAGGTCGTCGGGCGCCGCAAGCGCTGGTTCGCCGCCTTCGGCGTCGTGATGCTGCTGGCCCTGCTCGGCCTCGGCGTGCGCGGCCTGCACTTCAGCGTCGACTTCACCGGCGGCTCGGTGCTGACCGTGCCGACCAACTCGCTGAGCACCACCGAGGCCACCTCGATCGCCGTGAGCAACGGCGTCAGCGCCCCGGTCGTGCAGCAGATGACCGTGACCACCGGCGGCGCCGGCCACGAGGTCACCGTCACCACCCCGGTGATCTCGCCGCAGACCCAGAACGCGCTCAAGACCGACCTCGCCCACGCGGCCGGGATCGACGTCAACTCGATCACCGTGCAGTCGGTCGGCGCCAGCTGGGGCCACCAGGTCTCCACGGACGCGATCAAGGCGCTGGTCGTCTTCCTCATCCTGGTCGCGATCTACCTGGCAGTCTTCTTCGAATGGCAGATGGCCGCGGCGGCCCTGGTCTCGCTGATCAACGTCATCGTGATCACGGTCGGCGTGTACGCGTGGTCCAGCCTCGAGGTCTCGCCGGCCACCGTCACCGGGTTCCTGACGATCCTCGGCTACGCGATCTACGACGCGGTCGTCGTGTTCGACAAGATCCGGGAGAACCGCAAGCAGTTCGTGGACACCGACCGGCTCTCCTACAACAGGGCCGCGAACCTGGCCGTGAACCAGACCCTGATGCGCTCGCTCAACACCTCGCTGATCGCGGTCATCCCGGTCATCGCGCTGCTGATCGGCGGCATCCTCTCGCAGGCCGCGGTCCTCGAGGACATCGCGCTCGCGCTGTTCGTCGGTATCGCCGCCGGCACCGTCTCCTCGATCCTGCTCGCGGCCCCGCTGCTGGTCTGGATCAAGGAGCGCAACCCGGCCGTCAAGGCGCACACCGCGCGGATCGAGGCCAAGGCGAAGAAGGAGGCGGCGCGCACCTCCGGCGCCGAGCAGCCGCAGGTCGCGGCCGCCGTGCCGGTCGGCGCCGAGCCGGGTCCGGTGGGCGCGGGCACGATCAAGATCTCCGGCCGGGTGCCCGGCCCGGCGGCGGGCCAGCGCGAGGTGCAGCCGCGCGGCAACCAGCGTCCGCAGCCGCGGGGCAACAAGAAGAAGCGCTGACGGCGCCTTCGCTCGGCCCCTCGCCCCCGGTTCCCGCGCGGAACCGGGGGCGAGGGCCTTCCGCGCCGCTCGCGGTTGGTACTGTGCTGCGGTGACCGAGTCCACGCACACCCGCCCGGACCTGCCCGCGCTGCTCAACTCGCGGATCCGGGACGTCGCCGACTACCCGAAGCCCGGGATCGTCTTCAAGGACATCACGCCGCTGCTCGCCGACCCGGCGGCGTTCGCCGCGATGACCCTCGAGTTCGTCCGGATCGGCCGCGAGCTCGGGGCGACGAAGGTCGTCGGGCTCGAGGCGCGCGGCTTCATCCTGGCCGCTCCGGTCGCCGTGAACGGCGACTTCGGCTTCGTGCCGGTGCGCAAGGCCGGCAAGCTGCCCGGCGAGGTCCACGCCGTGTCCTACCAGCTGGAGTACGGCGAGGCCGTGCTGGAGATCCACCGGGACTCGTTCCAGCCCGGCGACCGGGTGCTGATCGTGGACGACGTGCTGGCCACCGGCGGCACCGCCGCGGCGGCCCTCCAGGCGATCGGGGAGTGCGGCGCGGAGACCGTCGGGGTGGCCGTGCTGCTGGAGCTGAGCTTCCTGCCGGGGCGGGCCAGGCTGGCCGAGGAGAGCCCGGTGCTGCCGGTGACGTCCCTGCTCACGGTGTGATGCCCGGGTGAGCCGTGGGGGAATGCGGACAGGGGTGCCCGGTGTTCCGGACCATGTGCTGTCTTCCGGGGGCGTCCAGCGGATACCATGGTCCGACAGGCAGCGCTAGCCGGACCGGCAGGACCGGTGCCCTAGCGAACGAGGAGGCGGTGGCTTGACGACGACGCCGGAGGCCCAGGCGGCCACGACCGAGACGCGGCAGCCCGTGCCGCCGCGCCCGTCTGCCGCCGTGCCGGTCCCGGCCGGCCCGTCGCAGCCCGCCCCCGCCGCCG
>NZ_JAGSOH010000086.1 GCF_018139625.1 Actinospica acidithermotolerans
GGGTGGGGTTGGTTGGTGCAGTGGGTCTTGGGACGCGAACGCCCGCCGTCAGGGCGAACCTGGGGCGGGCGATCGGGTCGTGCTTCCGGATCAGTTGGTCAGCCGGGTGGCTTCGGGCTCAGCCCTCGCCGCCGGTGGGGCCGGTGCCGGCGGCCTTCACGTCGTGCAGCTGGTAGCGGTTGATCGCCTCGGCGACCGCCTCCCGCTTGACCTCGCCGCGCTTGGCCAGCTGCGCGAGCGTCGCCACGACCACCGACTCGGCGTCGATGTGGAAGTAGCGGCGGGCGGCGCCGCGGGTGTCCGCGAAGCCGAAGCCGTCCGCGCCGAGCGAGGTGTAGTCGTTCGGCACCCACTGCGAGATCTGGTCCGGCACCGCGCGCATCCAGTCGGAGACGGCGACGACCGGGCCCTGCGTGCCGCCGAGCACCTCGGTCACGTACGGAACCCGGGCCGGCTCCTCCGGGTGCAGGAAGTTGTGCTCGTCCGCCTCGAGGGCCTCGCGACGCAGCTGGGTCCACGAGGTCGCCGACCACACGTCCGCGGCCACGCCCCACTCGTCGTTCAGCAGCTGCTGCGCCTTGAGGATCCACGGCAGGCCGACGCCCGAGGCGAGCAGCTGCGCGCGCGGGCGGTCGGCCGCGCCCTCCGGCGCGTCCTGGTACTTGTACAGGCCCTTGAGAAGGCCGTCCACGTCGATGCCGGCGGGCTCGGCGGGCTGCTGGCCCGGCTCGTTGTACAGCGTGACGTAGTAGAACACGTCCTCGCCGTGCGGGTGCTCGGCGCTCGAGCCGTACATCCGGCGCAGACCGTCCTGCACGATGTGGCTGATCTCGAACGCGAACGCCGGGTCGTACGCGATGACGGCCGGGTTCGTCGAGGCGATCAGGTGCGAGTGGCCGTCCGCGTGCTGCAGGCCCTCGCCGGTCAGCGTGGTGCGGCCGGCGGTGGCGCCGAGCACGAAGCCGCGGCCCATCTGGTCGGCGAACTGCCAGAACTGGTCGCCGGTGCGCTGGAAGCCGAACATCGAGTAGAAGATGTAGATCGGGATCGAGTGCACGCCGTGCGTGGCGTACGAGGTGCCCGCCGCGATCAGCGAGGCGGTGGCGCCGGCCTCGGAGATGCCCTCGTGCAGGATCTGGCCCTGCTTGGACTCCTTGTAGGACAGCAGCAGCTCGCGGTCCACGGCCTCGTAGGTCTGGCCGTGCGGCGAGTAGATCTTCGCCGTCGGGAACAGCGAGTCCATGCCGAAGGTGCGCGCCTCGTCCGGGATGATCGGCACGAAGTGCGCGCCGATCTCCTTGTCCCGCATCAGGTCCTTCAGCAACCGGACGAAGGCCATCGTGGTGGCGATCTGCTGCTTGCCTGAGCCCTTCTTCAGATCGGCGTACATCGAGTCGCCCGGCAGCGCCAGCGGCTTCGGCCGCACCACGCGGGAGGGCAGGAAGCCGCCGAGGGCCGCGCGGCGCTCGCGCAGGTACTGCAGCTCCTCCGAGTTCTCACCCGGGTGGAAGTACGGCGGCAGGTCCGCGGCCAGCTGCTCGTCCGAGATCGGCAGGTGCAGCCGGTCGCGGAACTCCTTGAGCTCGGCCTTGGTGAGCTTCTTCATCTGGTGCGTGGCGTTGCGGCCCTCGAAGTCCTTGCCGAGGGTCCAGCCCTTGATCGTGTGCGCCAGGATGACGGTCGGCTGGCCGACGTGCTCGCGGGCCGCCTTGAACGCCGCGTAGACCTTGCGGTAGTCGTGGCCGCCGCGGGAGAGCAGCCGCAGCTGGTCGTCGTCCATCCCGGAGACCATCTTGCGCAGCCGCGCGTCGCCGCCGAAGAAGTTCTCCCGGATGTACGCGCCGGACTCGACCGAGTAGGTCTGGAACTGGCCGTCCGGGGTGGTGTTCATCTTGTTGACCAGCACGCCGTCGACGTCCTGGGCCAGCAGCTGGTCCCAGTCGCGGCCCCAGATCACCTTGATGACGTTCCAGCCGGCGCCGCGGAAGGTGCTCTCCAGCTCCTGGATGATCTTGCCGTTGCCGCGCACCGGGCCGTCGAGCCGCTGCAGGTTGCAGTTGATGACGAAGGTGAGGTTGTCCAGCTCCTCGCGGGCGGCGATGGACAGCGCGCCGAGCGACTCGGGCTCGTCCGTCTCGCCGTCGCCGAGGAAGGCCCACACGTGCGAGCGCGAGGTGTCCGCGAGGCCGCGGTTGTACAGGTACTTGTTGTAGCGGGCCTGGTAGATCGCGCCGATCGGGCCGAGGCCCATGGATACGGTCGGGAACTCCCAGAAGTCCGGCATCAGCCGCGGGTGCGGGTACGAGGGCAGGCCCGGGGTGTGGCTGTGCTCCTGGCGGAAGCCGTCGAGGTGCGCCTCGGTCAGTCGGCCCTCGAGGAAGGCGCGGGAGTAGATGCCCGGCGCGGCGTGGCCCTGGAAGTAGACCTGGTCGCCCGGCTCGCCGTGGTCCTTGCCGCGGAAGAAGTGGTTGAAGCCGACCTCGTAGAGCGAGGCGGCGGAGGCGTACGTGGCGATGTGGCCGCCGACGCCCATGCCGGGCCGGTTCGCCCGGGAGACCATGATGGCCGCGTTCCACCGGATGTACGCGCGGATGCGGCGCTCGATGTCCTCGTCGCCGGGGAACCACGGCTCGCGCTCCGGCGGGATCGTGTTGATGTAGTCGGTGGACCGGAGGCCGGGAACCCCGACCTGGTGCTCGCGGGCCCGCTCGAGCAGACGCAGCATCAGGTAGCGCGCACGCTGGCGCCCCTGCTCGTTGACGACCGCGTCCAAAGAGTCGATCCACTCGCCGGTCTCGGCCGGATCGATGTCCGGCAGCTGGCTCGGCAGCCCGTCACTGATGATCGAGAAACGCTCTCGTCCGCTCGCCACGTTCGTCCTTAGAGGTGATCGCGAAACGCGCGTGCCGTCGACGGTCCGCTCAATCGGATCCACCGCGGCCGCACTCGTCCTACGGTTCGGTACCTATCGTTCTCCCCCATCGTCGTCCCTGGGGACGCGCCGCGTCATCTCTACTCGGCGGTAACCGTCACCTATCGGGTCACAACCCGCCCCGAATGGCCGCCGTGACCCGAACGGAGTCCGATTGTCGGACGTCCTCGTATCGCCAGCGGAGGCAGGGGGCGGCCTCGGCGGAAAACGGCGCGCGAAAGGTGGCCCGATACCTGTTGGCAATGCGCCGGTTCCAGTGTTTCCTAGATGGAAGGCATCGGCGGAGCGTGGTCGCCCGGTCACCCGGCGACACCGTGCGCCCCACGCGGCAACCGCCGACACTGGAGAAACCCGGACACTTCGCGCGGCGAGAGGCGGCTCGATATGCGTGCAGCCATTGGCGACACCCTGCACATCCACACCAACCACCTGGGTACGGTCGAGGATCTCGCCGAGATCCTCGAGGTCCGCGGCACCGACGGGGCTCCCCCGTATCTGGTGCAGTTCCGGGACGGCCGTAAGCGGCTGCTGTTCCCCGGACCCGATGCCGTGATCGAGAGCTCCGTGAAGGTGGCCGCGGGCGAGGAGCGCTCGTACCGCCGGATCCACACCCGGCCCGGCTGGTAGGCCGGACCCGTCCAGTCGGGTCCGGCTGGCAGGCCGGATCCGTCCACCCGAACCCACCTCACCCATCGACGTTCGCCGGATCCGGGGCCCCGGAAGGCCCCTGGAAGGCCCCGGAAGGCCCCGGAAGGCCCCGGATTCAGCGCAACGGGTGCCGGGTACTTGCGTCCCGGGCGTTGCCCGTGTGGACTAGCCCGGTGGATGAAAACAGCACCCGGGCCGCGCAGGACGCGAAGCCCGGCACCCAGACTGGGAGGAACGACTCCGTGAGCGCCACCGCGGACCACGCGGAGACCGACACCGAGAACCAGGCGGCACGCCGCCTCGGCTTCACGGGCGGCCAGGTGGTCCAGGAGATCGGTTGGGACGATGACGTCGACGAGGAGCTGCGCTCCGAGATCGAGGCGGTCACCGGCGGTGAGCTCTACGACGAGGACTACGAGGACGTGGTCGACGCGGTCCTCCTCTGGTACCGCGGGGACGACGGGGACCTGGTGGACGTCCTCGTCGACGCGCTCGGCGCGCTCGCGGACGGCGGCCACATCTGGCTGATGACGCCGAAGGCGGGCCGGGACGGGCACGTCGAACCCAGCGAGATCGGCGAGGCCGCGCCGACCGCGGGCCTGAGCCAGACCAGCTCAGTCTCGGCGGGCCGGGACTGGGCCGGCACGCGCCTGGTGGCGCCGAAGGCGGCCCGCGTGGGCAAGAGGTGAGCATCCCGGCCGGCAAGCCCGTGCCGCGGTTCAGCCTGCGTGACCAGCACGGGGCGGAGGTGGCCGTCGGCGGCGAGGCCGAGGACGGCCGGGCCACCCTGCTGGTGTTCTACCCCTTCGCGTTCTCCGGAGTGTGCGGCAGCGAGCTGGCCGCCCTGCGGGACGCGGGCGGCGAGTTCGACGGGGAGCGGGTACGCCTGGTGGCCGTATCGTGCGACCCGATGCACTCGCTGCGCGGCTACGCGGACCAGGAGGGATTCGGCTTCCCGCTGCTGTCCGACTTCTGGCCGCACGGCTCCGCGGCACGCGCCTACGGCGTGTTCGACGAGGCGCGCGGCTGCGCGGGGCGCGGAAGCTTCCTGATCGACCGGGACGGCGTACTGCGCTGGTCCCTGGTCAACCCGATCAGCGAGGCCCGACCGCTCGACGCGTACCGCGAGGCGCTGGCGGGCGCCGGCCTGTAGCGCGTCGACGTCCCGCCGGGGCGGTTACCCCCTCCGGTTACGCCCCGCCGGGACGGCTCGAACTCGGACTCGGACTCGGACCGCGAGTCGGACTCGGACCGCGAGTCGGAGTGCGAGTTCGGAGTGCGAATTCGGAATGCGAGTTTGGAGTGCCGGCGGGAATGCCGACGGGAGTGCCAGGTCGGACTGCGAGTTCGGAGTGGGGTCGGACTGGGTGCAACCCGTCCCGCCTGGGTGCAACTCGTCTCGCCTGGGTGCAACTCGTTTCGCCTGGGCGCTGCAACTCGTCTCGCCCGCCAGCAATTCGTCCGTCCAGGAGCTAATCCGTTCCGCCCGGATGTAATCCACCCCCGTCGCCGTCCATCCCTCCGTTCCCCATTCCCTCCGTTCCCCCATCCCTCCATCCTTCCGTCCCCCGTCGCACTTATCCTTGCAGCGCAACGCGATCCCGCTCGGTTCCATGGGTCGGCCGGCGGGCGGCGGGGCATACTGTGAGCATGCGTGCCCGTCGCAGGGTACGAAGGCGGCGGCCGGTGCCCGCAGGCGGCAGAGGTACCAGGGCCGCCCGACTGGGCCGAGCCGAAGAACGCGCGAGCGTGCGAACGAAGAGGTGGGGACGCGTGTCCGGAATCGACTGGAACTCGGGCGGGCAGGCGCCGTTCACCCGAATCGCGCTCTCCACTGCCGACGGCGACCGCTCCCTGACCAGGTCGGGCGCGGGCTCGGGAACGCTGCGGGTGAACCTGCGCTGGAACCAGACCGAGGAACGCCGCCAAGGCGGCCGCGTACTGCGCCGCAGGCTGGACCCCGGCCCGTCGCAGGGCGTGTCTTCAGGCCCGAAGGTCGACCTGGACCTGGGCTGCCTCTACCAGTTCACCGACGGCCAGCGCGGCACCGTGCAGGCCGCCGGCAACCGCCACGGCGACTTCGCAAGGCCGCCGTACGTGCGCCTGGACCGCGACGACCGCACCGGCTCGTCCACCGGCGAGAACCTGTTCATCAACATGGACCACAGCGCCCACTTCCAGCGCCTGCTGATCTTCGTGCTGCTAGCCGGCGGCGCCGACGACCTCACCAAGGTCGGCGCAGCGGTGACCCTCTACCCCACCAGCGGCCCCGCCCTCGAACTGCGCCTAGACACCCCCGCGGGCCCCCCAGGCGCATCCGTAGGCCGCGCCAAGAGCTGCGCCGCCGTGATGATCCAGCGAGCGGGCACCGACTTCAACCTGAAGACCGAGGCCCGCTTCTTCCCCGGCTTCCAGAGCGAGATCGACAAGGCCTACACCTGGGGCCTGCGCTGGGCCCCTGGCCCCGGCAAGGTGCGCATTTGATCCCGATTTGACCTCCATTTAAACCCCGCCGGTCCCGCCGCCCGCAGCCGCTACACTGGGGGCTGCACCGGGCGCTTAGCTCAGCGGTAGAGCGCTGCCCTTACAAGGCAGATGTCGTTGGTTCGAACCCAACAGTGCCCACAGAGCGTAGACGCAGATCAGGCCACCTCGTGGGAGGTGGCCTGAGTCGTTGTCAGCGATCATTCATCGGGCGGAGTCGGCATGGAGTCAGCAAGCGCGTCCCGGATGCGCTGAATCCGGCCCGTCGTGTCCGGCAGGACGTGCGTATATCGGTTGAGGGTCGGGGTCACGTGCTCGTGACCGAGGACGCGGGCGACCCCGTTGACCGGGCAGACCGCTGGAGATCAGCCACGTGGCCTAGGAGTGCCTGAGAGCGTGGAAGCCGAAACGAGCAAATCGCCCGGTAGGTCAGACGAGCCGGTGGGTTAGAACTTTCTCTACAAGGATCAAGGATCAAGGACCACGGATCAAGGCGCGCCGCCGACCGAGCCGCCGCTCTCGGTCTGGCCTTCGCGGCGTCTTTCAGCGAGACGCCCGGGAGCGGCCGACAGCAGACGGCAGCGCATGGCAGCCGGCCTGCAAGGGAACGGACCAGCCGGGAGCGACGACAGCGCCAAGGATGCCCGTACGGCTCTTACAACGCGGTTCTCGGTCGATGGCTCTTGCAAGCGTGAGATCGTGTCGCCATGACGACCAGTGGGATAACTGGCGACTCGCGCTGCCATGGGGTGACGTCTACGTCACCATCTCGAACGTCCTGGCGCCCGGGCATCCGCGCGAGGCGTATGCGGGGGTCTGGCCGTATCCGCCGAAGCAGGCCGAGGCGACACCAACGGCTGACATTAACTGCGACGGACAGCTCTGAATAACCGCAGGTCAGCAGGACCGCCGACTGGTGTCGGTGAGTGCTCCAGCCCTGGTCCGCGCCTTCGACCAGCCTGCTACGGATCAAAAGGTTAGGGTGACGGGCACCATGAACGCCCGAACGGCAACTGCAGGAGGCACGATGCCCGCCGCCGCCGAGCCCGGTAGAGCCCTCACGTTCCATGCCGCGGACGGCACGATCAGCATCGCCGGCCTTGCAACGGCGATCGGCCCAAGCCTGCGCGCCGACCTGCTCCCTCCGGACCTCGATGCACTTGTCAGCCGCAGACTCGACCACGGGAACGGCTGGGCCTGGGCATACATGGAGGGCTTCGCCCTGGCCGGCCAGCGGTGCACGCTCGCTCTCGGCGCGTTCCACGGCCACGTTGTACAGGTCAACTGGTCCCTGACGATCGCGGGCGAGGATTACTCTGGCGGTTGGCCAAGCCAGGCGGCGAGCTACAAGGAGATCGCGCTCGGGATCGAGTTCCTCACCGGAGTTTTCGGGCCTGGCCCGCACCGGGATCCGGAAGGCGGATCGGGGTACCAGAGAGCGATGCCGTGGGGCGTGGTGTGGTGCGGGTGGGATGCGAAAGGCGGCGCCTGCTCGACCGGACTGCGGTACGAACGGACACACAGCTAAGCCGTGCACAGACGAGTGACATGAGCGGTGCCATCAACCCGGCGGAAGACGGGGCCGCCAGAGGGGTCCGCACGGAACACTCGCACTGCCGATGCGATGGGGAATTTCGGGAGAGCAGCGACCGGAGCGAACTATAAGGCAGATGCCGTTGGTCCGAACCCAATAGAGCCCACCGAGCGTGACCTGCGGCGGCGTCGCATGCGAGGTAGCAGCGCAGGGCATCTGACATGGTTTCTGGACGGGAGCCTTTCGGGCGGCGGCGGTGGCCTTCGCCCGGTCGCGCGGTCAGCCTGGTCCCCCAGCCCCCCAGCCCCCCAGTCGCTCAGTTGCCCAGTCGCCTGGTGCATCAAAGGGCGGATACGTCGGGCTTGGTGGTTGGCGTGGGCCGGCGCGCGGCCAGAAGGCTTCTCCTGGTGCTTGATCGGCGCGCGGGCCCACGACACCGGGATGACCGCGTTCGGGTTCTGACACGTGAGGCGTCGTTGGCACGGAATCCGTTACCGGTGCAGGTCGGGAGACGGTCCGTCGGGCGCGTCTTGACAAAGGTCTAGTCCAGTTCGATGGTTGGTGGCGGGACGGGAATCCCACGCGACGCCAGGAGGCGTACACCTTCATGCGAACACTCACCCACCGGCTCGGCGTCTGGGGCGCTGCGGCCGCGGTCGCGCTCATCCCCGCTTTGGCGGCTCCGGCCGACGCCCAGGCCGTGCTGCGGCCGCACTCCGCCGTCTCCGCGCACATCGCCGGGTCCGCGGCCACCGCGGCCGCCGCCGTCACCGCCGTCACCGCCACCGCCGCCGCGGCGTCCGATCCGGTGCAGGTCTACGGGGCCTGGCTGTGCGGCTCGGATCAGTGCACGTGGGCGGCGGCTCCGGACATGACGATGTTCGATACGCAGAACCACTGGCTGATCGATCGCGGCAACGGCAGCCCGTCGGTCAACCTCGTCGTGCTCTCCTTCGCCGATCCGCTCAAGCTGCTCGACGGCACGACGGACGCGGGCGATACCAACGGCGTGCCCAACGGCATGGACGCGGCGGTGGTGAACTACTTCACCAGCCACGGGGTGCGTGTCATGATCTCGCTCGGCGGGGTGACCTACACCGCCGACTGGGACAGTGCCCTGACGCAGAACGCTGCCCTGCTCGGGCAGAAGGCGGCGGCGCTGGCCACGCAGCTCGGCGTCGGCGTCGAGATCGACTATGAGAACTCCACCAGTCCGAATCTGACCGGCTTGCAGTCGTTCATCAGTGCCTACCGCGCGGTGCACGCCTACGATGCGACCGGCGCGGATCCGACCGCGCGGCTGACGATCGACGTGGCCGCCGGCGACCGCTATCTCATCGCGCTTGATCAGTACGCGACGGCTAACTGGCTGAGCACGGCCAACCCGGTGCTCGACTACGCGAACGCGATGGTGCCGAGCAAGCAGCCGTCCACCAGCAGCGCGGAGAGCAATTGGCTCGAGCACGTCGACGGCAAGCCGAACTACAGTCCGCCCATCGCGCCGCTGGCTCCGGCGAAGTTCACCGGCTCGGTTTACGTCGCCGGGCAGAGCCAGGTCCTTCCCGAGTGCACCACTTTCGCCTCCTCGCTCCAGGACTCGACGAGCGGCTGGGTGCAGTCGGTGGCTCCGGCGGGTGCGGGCAGCACGGACGGGATGCTCGGCTACATGTTCTGGGCCGCGGGCGCTCCCTCGAGCCGCGGGCAGACGACGTTCCCGCCCAACAGCTGCGAAGGCGGCGTCGGTGTCGGCGCGACGAGCCTGAGTGTGCCCGTTCCGATGCCGGCGCTGCGGCAGAACTGAGGTGACGAAGGCTGCGGCCGCGCGGGCGGGACGGGAGTGAGCACGCCGCGGCCGCAGCCTTCGTCGCCGCCGGATGCGGCCCACAACTGCATCCGGCGGCAGCCACATCTCATAGGCGCTCGGCGGCCCCGCCGTGTTACAGCCGCTGCCTGCTACGGCCGTCCCGCCCTGTTATAGCCGCCACCTGCTACGGCCGTCCCGCCGCGGTGGCCTGCCCCGACGAGCGCTGCGAGGCGCAGGGTACGCGCGGCCCAAGCGTGCTGGGCAGGGCGCCCATGCCGCTCCGGTCCATCCGCCGCCAGCGCAGCCGGCTGCCGATCAGCGCGGTCACAACGGATTGGATGACGATCGGGTACATCAGCTGCCGGTCTGCTCCCTCCGCGCACGGCAACACTCGAAGTCGAAGCGCACCCGGCCGGTCCAGCGGCCCACAACGCTAGCGCGCCCGGCTCGATCGCGCTCCGGGTGACGCAATCGCGCTCCGGGTGACGCAATCGCGCTCCGGGCGACGCGAGTGCCGCGGCCGCCGCAGCTGTCACAGCTGTCGTAGCTGTCGCAGCTGTCGCAGTTGTCGCAGCTGTCGCTACAGCCGCGGCCGGGCACCTCAGCCCTCGTGCTCTCCGCTGAAGATCTCCCGCATTTCGCGGGCGGCGTAGTAGACGAGTACGTATCCGGCGAGCGGGTCTGCCCACCACCATCCGGCGGCCGAGTTCAGGATCAGGCCGAGTAGCACGGCGGCGGCCAGGACGCCGTCGATCAGGGTGACCTTGCCTTCCGTGATGAGCACCGGGTTGTCCAGCGCTGTCCCGGTGCGGGCCTTGCCGTAGGCGAGAACGAACATGACCAGCGCGGTGATCGCGGTCCAGGCGATGCCGAGCGGCGAATGCCGAGGGTGGAACCCGGCGGCTAGCACCCACGTGGACTGAACGAGCAGGTAGAGCGCCAAGGCGGCGAACCCCGCCCCGATCAGCCGCAGCGCGGTGCGCTGCCGTCGCTCGCCCGTGCCGGACAGCTCCCAGATCACCACCGTCGAGGCACCGATCTCGATGAGCGAATCCAGCCCGAACCCGGCCAGCGCGACCGACCGCGCATCGATCGCGGCGACGGCGAGCACGACGATGCCCACCACGTTCCAGCCGAGCGTCGCGTACTCCAGCAGGAAGCCGCGGCGCAGCAGCGCCGGATGCTCGGGGCTCACACTCGACTCGGTCACCTTCGGTCTCCTCCAGGGCAGCGGGGCGCCGCCCTACGCTGGTCAGACGTCCGGTCGTTCAGTGTACGTGCGGACCGGGCGAGTAGGTTTTCTGTTCTACGCCGGTGCGCTTTTCGGCCGGCTGATTCTGGTCGACCGGGCCAGGGGACGGAAACGGCATGAGTGAAGTACGGGAACCGCTGCGGCACAACGAGGGGAACGCGGCGACGGGAGGGATCTGGCGGGTGACCGACGGCTCGCGCAGCAGGATCCTGAAGGTCGCGCGGCACGGCGAGGCGGCACCGGGGTCGGCGTGGACGACGAGCGATGAGTCCACGCACTTCAACTACTGGCGGCGCGAGGCACTCGCTTACGAGACGGGGTTCGCGGACGCGGCGTATCGGGACGGTGGAATCCGGGCACCTCGGCTGGAGCAGTTGGTCGAGCGCGCGGACGGCGCGGTGGAGCTGTGGCTGGAGGACGTGGCGGGGCCCGACGGGTTCGCGTTCTCGGTCGAGCGGCTCGGGCGGTTCGGGTACGAGCTCGGGGTGGGGCAGGCGCGGTGGGTCGGCCGGGTGCCGGCCGCCGAGGACGTGCCGTGGCTGTCGCGCGGCTGGCTGCGGCAGTACATGGCGGCCGGGCCCGGGCACGACGTGCGGATCAGCGACGACGAGTGGGACCACCCGGTTGCGCACGTGTGGCCGGCGCAGGTGCGGAAGTCGTTGCGGCGGCTGCGGGAGAACCGGATGGCCGTACTCGCGGCGGCCGAGGCATTGCCGCGGACGGTGTGCCACCTGGACTGCTGGCCGGCGAACCTGATCGAGGACTCCACGGGCACGTCCGTGCTGCTGGACTGGGCGTTCGTCGGCGAGGGCGCGGTCGGCGAGGATCCGGCGAACCTGATCATCGACAGCGTGACGGACGGGCTGATGGACGCGGCGCTGCTGCCCGAGATCGCGGAGGCGGTGAGCGACGGCTATATAAGAGGTCTGAGTGACGGCGGCCTGCGCGGCGGCGGGCCTCAGGGGAGCACGGCGGAAGACGTGCGGCGGGCGATCGCGACGTGCGCGGTGGCCAAGTACAACTGGCTCGGCGCGGCTGCCATCGGTGCCGCCGTGCGGGGGCGGACGGGCAAGCCGTCGTACAACCAGGATGACTCGGCCGAGGAGACGCTGTGGCGGATCTCCGGGCTGGCGGCCCTACTTGCCGATTGGGCGGACGGGCTCGGTTGAGGGCACGGACAGCGGCGTGGCCGCCGCGGGTGCGGGGGCGGTAGCGGCGGAGCGCTGGGCCGTGTAGGCGCCGATCAGCACGACGACGCCGCCGGTGATCTGCACGGCGTTCAGGCGCTGGCCGAGCAGGACCCAGGCGATGACGCAGGCGGAGACCGGCTCGACGTACGCGAGTCCGGCGGCGACCGTGGCCGAGAGGCGCTGCACGGCCATGCCGCCGAAGACGTACGAGATCACCGTGCTGAGCAGCACGAGTGCGAGGGCGACGAGCCAGCCGGGGATCTCGCGGCCGGCCAGCGCGATCGGGGAGCCGAGCACGTGCCACGGCGCGCTCCACGGCATCGCGAGCGGCACGAGCACGATGCAGGCCACCAGCATGCCGACGGTCGTGATGGCGAGCGGGTCGGCGGAGCCGGTGAGGCGGTCGATGATCAGGAAGTACGCCGCGTTGCCTGCGGCCGCGCCGAGTCCGCAGGCCAGGCCGAGCGCGTCGAGGCTCAGGCCGGACCAGATCTCCACGACGAAGCACAGGCCGACCATGGCCAGGCCGATGCCGAGAAACGCCGTGCGCCGCACGTGCTGGCGAAGGACCAGCCGCTGATAGAGCACGACGAGGACCGGACCGGTGAACTCGAGCAGGATCGCGATGCCGACCGGCAGCCGGGACGCGGCGACGAAGTACAGCGCCTGGCACGCCGCGACCGCGACCAGGCCGAACAGCACGATCCCGCGCAGCGCCGTACGGTTGCGGAAGACGCCGAGCAGCGAACCGGGTCCGCGCAGAAGCGAGACCGCGACCAGGATCAGGCAGGCGCCGGCGATCCGCAGCCACACCGCTTCGAGCGCGCTGAAGCCGGCATCGGTCAGCGCCTTCGCGAAGGTTCCCGAGGCGCTGAAGAAGATCGACGACGTGATGCCGAAGAGCACTCCGGCATTGCGACGGGATACGACGGCGGCGTTCACTCGGTCAGGGTAGTCGACCGCCGCGGCTCCTTACACCCTGTCTAGGTGCCCGAGCGCCGAGCGGCCATCGTGCGCCTGGCCCGGGCCCGCAGGGCGACCCAAGTGGCCCAAGGGTCCCATTTCTCCACGACGCCCTTCGTCAGCGGGAAGCAGGCGAAGCCGATCATGATCGAGCTGAAGTGCCCGAGATCGGTGAAGGTGTTCCCGACGACCAGGTGGTAGCCGTAGTAGAGGATCAGCGCGCCCGCGTACACGTAGCTCCACGGGGCCGCGATCAGGTACGCGGCGACGGCCTCGACGCCGGCCAGCGCGTAGCTCACCCCGATGTCGAGGGTGAAGATCGCGCTGCGCGGCAGGTATCCGTGCCGCACCTCCCAGTAGAGCGCGCCCTCGCTCAGATACGTGGCGCCGACGTGGGCCGCGATCACGACCGCCAGCCAGCGCAGCGTCCCTAGGCGCCGTTCGACCGGAACGTGGAAGATGTTGTAGAGGATGTAGTAGATCCACATCCCGCCGCCGTCGATGTACAGGGCACTGGTGATCAGCACCCTGATCGGATCGGTGCTCAGCTCGTGCAGGTTGGTCGAGCGCCGGCGCAGGAAGCGGTCGCGGAACTCGGGATTGATGTGACTGATGAAGTACGTGGTGACGGTGAGGATGGCCAGCCAGACGAAGGTTCCGGGCGCGCGGCGGACATAGTGCCAGACCGCCGTGGCCGCGCGGGAGATCGTCACACCGAGTTACCTTAATGAACGGGCCGTCGCGAAGCTGCGCACCTCGCCGAACGCCATTACCCTTCACCCGTGATCGAAGCAGTGGAGAACACCAGTATGCCGCCGGATGAAGCCCCGTGGGACGTGATCGTGGTGGGAGCCGGGCCGGCCGGCTCCAGCGCCGCGCGCGCCGCGGCCGAGTCCGGTGCTCGGGTTCTGCTGCTGGAGAAGGCCGAGCTGCCGCGGTACAAGACCTGCGGCGGCGGTCTGATCGGCTACTCGCGCCGTTCGCTGCCGCCGGGCTTCGAGATCCCGGTGCGCCAGCAGATCGACGCCATCAGCTTCACCATGAACGGCGAGAAGCTGCGTACCCGCAAGGACCGCGCCGGGGACCTGCTGGTGCTGGTCAACCGCGCGGAGTTCGACCTGGCGCTGGCCAAGGCAGCGGTGGACGCGGGTGCGGTGCTGCGTACCGGTTCCACGGTCACCGGCGTGGACCAGGACGAGTCGGGTCGCGCCGTTGTCACGCTCGCGGACGGCGGCCGCGTCTCGGCCGGCGCGGTGGTCGGCGCGGACGGCTCGGCGAGCCGGGTAGGACGCTACGTCGGCGTTCGCTGCAATCAGGTCGACCTCGGCCTCGAGGCGGAGATCCAGGTGCCGCAGGCGGTTGCCGACGCGTGGGCGAACCGGGTCCTGGTGGACTGGGGCCCGCTGCCCGGCTCCTACGGCTGGGTGTTCCCGAAGGGCGACGTGCTGACCGTCGGTGTGATCTCGGCGCGCGGCGAGGGCGAGGCGACGCGCAAGTACTACCGGGACTTCATCGAGAGCCTCGGGCTCGCCCGGTACCCGAGGATCTCCGACTCCGGGCACCTGACGCGGTGCCGGGAGACCGGCTCCCCGCTCGCCAGGGGCCGCGTGCTGGTCGCGGGCGACGCGGCGGGCCTGCTGGAGCCGTGGACCCGCGAGGGGATCTCGTTCGCGCTGCGCTCGGGCGCGCTGGCCGGCCAGAGCGCGGCGCGGCTCGCCGCCGACCCGAAGGTCGAGGGGGACGCCGGGTACACGGCGCTCGTCGAGGAGATGCTCGGCGTGGAGATGCGGGCCGGCGGCGCGATGCTCAAACTCTTCGAGCGGCACCCGGCGTTCTTCCACCGGACCGTGACGCTGGTCCCGATGGCGTGGAAGATGTTCGCGGACTTCTGCCGCGGCAAGACCTCGCCCGCGCAACTCGTGCGCAACCCGGTCGCCAGGACGCTGATCCGCACCCTGCCGCGGCAGACCGCGGCGAAGGTGCTCAAGCATTACTGACCTCCGAGGCTCTAGGCTGGCCGCCATGGACAGCGCACAGCTCAGCCATACCGCGTTCTTCTTCGACTTCGACGGCACGCTCAGCGCGATCGGGCCGGATCCGGAAAAGGTGCGGCCGGTGGACGACGCCCCCGAGGCGCTCGCGTCGCTGGCCGGGCGGTCGGCGTACTGCGCGGTGGTCTCCGCGCGGCCGGTCGCCTTCCTCGCGGCGCAGCTGCACGCCGTCCCGGGGATCGCGCTGCACGGCCTCTACGGCCTGGAGCACTCCTCGGACGGCGGCGCCACGGTCTCGACGCTGCCCGAGGCCGCGCCGTACCGGCCGCTGATCGACGAGGCGGCCCGCGCGGCGGCCGAGGAGCTGCCGCAGGCGCTGGTCGAGCACAAGGGCCTGTCCTGCGCGGTGCACTACCGCAACGCGCCCGAGCTCGCCGACGCGGTGGAGCTGTGGGCCGCGGGCTACGGCGCGGAGCACGGCCTGAAGGTGCAGCGCGGCCGGATGGTCGTCGAGCTCAAGCCGCCGGTCGAGCGGGACAAGGGGCACGTCGTGCGCGAGGCGCTGGACGCGCGGCCGGAGCTGGTCGGCGGCTGGTTCTTCGGCGACGACCTGGGCGACCGGCCGGCGTTCGCGGCGCTGGCCGCACGCGCCGAGCGGGAGCCGGCGTTCCGGGCGATGCGGGTGGCGATCGCCAATCCGGAGGGCGACCCGCTGTCCGACCTGGCCGATCTGATGCTGGACCGTCCCGAGGAGGTTCCCGGGGTGGTGCGCCGACTGCTGCGCTGAGCTGCGGCGGGAGCCGGAGGGGGCGCGCGGGGGGCGCGCGGGGGTGCGATCCGTTAACACGGCTGTCGTTGAACGGTGCCTTGCGGGCGTGAGACTGTGGACGGGTGAAGCAGCAGCCCAAGATGAGTCCCGTGCCCCTGTTGTTCGAGCCCGGCATGCCCGAGCCCGAGCAGGCCAGGTTCTTCGGGCTGGACGAGATCGCCGATCCGGCCGAGCTGCTCGGGCGGGCCACCGAGCTCGCCGACGCCTTCCGCGCCGCCGCCGACCGGGCCGCCGCCTATCAGGCGCTGGCCGCCTTCGAGCTGACCGATCCGCGCCGCTTCGACCGGCTGACGTACACCGAGCTGGGCGAGCGCATGGGCCTGTCCCCCGCCGACGCGCAGACCCTGGCCGAACGCGGCGCGCGGCTCGCCGCACGCTCGACCCGCAAGCCGATCCACTTCAGCTGAGGGCGCCCCGCCCGAGCGCCGGCTCGCTCGGCCGATCCGGTGCCGGGCCCGCCCGCATTCTGCGGCACCGGCCTCGCCTGCTTTTTCGGTGCCGGGCCCATTTCGGCGGTGCCGGGCTCACCCGTTTTTTGCGGTGCCGACCTCGCCCGCTTTTTCGCTGCCGAGGCCATTTCGGCGGTGCCGGGCTCAACCCTTTATTGCGGTGCCGACCTCGCCCGCCTTTTTGTGGTGCCTACCTCGCCCTCGCGATGCCCGGCTCAGCCGACCTGGTGCAGCCAGCGCACGGGGGCTCCGTCGCCGGCACAGCGGAAGGGCTCGAGCTCGTCGTCCCAGGGCCGGCCGAGCAGCGTGTCGAGCTCCGCGGCGAGGTCCGCGCCGCGCGCGGCGTGCATCATCGCGGTGCGCAGCCGGTCCTCGGTCACCATGATGTCTCCGTGCACGCCGGTTACGGCGTGGAACACCCCGAGATCGGGTGTGGAGGAGTAGCGTTCCCCTTCGGCACCCGGGGACGGCTCCTCGGTCGCCTCGAAGCGCAGCTGCTCCCAGCCGCGCAGGGCGGAGGTGAGCCGGGTGGCGGTGCCGGGCTCCGCCTGCCAGGACAACTCGGCGCGCCAGAGGTTCGGCGCGACGGGCTGCCGGGTCCAGTCGAGGCTCACGCGCACGCCGAGGACCCCGGCGACGGCCCATTCGACGTGTGGGCACAGCGCGCGGGGCGCCGAGTGGATGTACAGCACTCCACTGGTCTGACGGGTGGGCACGGCGGACTCCTTTGGTCACTGACTACGTTTCACACACGGCGTACGGACGAGGTTCGCCTTCCCCAGCGGCCTTGTCTCACCGTGTCTCGACGCTCGGTGACCGAGATCCGAAGCACTCACAGCTATGCAATTTTTGCCGTGCAGTTGCACTGACCTGAGGTCAGTTTAACCACTCAGAGCGATCATCATGCCTCGTCGCTCTCATGACATCGATGACCTTACGCGAGGCGTGCTAGTCCTGTCAGGCGCCCGTACGAGTGACGATCTGCCCGAGAGGGCACTCGATCGGCTCAATCGAAGACTGATGGTCGGGTGGTCGAACCACCCGGTCAGGCGGCGATCCGGCGATCAGGAGCTGCAGGCTCTGGTCGACTTCGCCGCGGCCGCGGAGCTGCCGCCGGTCAGGTGCGAGGACTGCGAGGACGCGCTGCTGCTCGTCGCGGTCTTGGTCGCGCACGCGTCGGAGGACGAGGAGAGGCTGTTGCTGCTGACCGCGGCCAGGTACCAGCACGCGGCGAACATCGCGAGGATCGCGGCGACGGCGGCGGCACGCCAGGCCTCCTTGCGTATCCGGGTCCGGCGCAGGATCTTGCGCTCGACCCCGTAGAGGAAGGCCAGCTCGCGGCGCAGCCAGGCCTCGGTCTCATGCTCGCCGCGCGGGGGGCGGGGCCCGTGGGAGTCCGGGGTCCGCGGGTCTCGGGCCGGTCGCGGCTCCTCGGGGAAATCCATCACAGCTTCCACGCCCTCCTTGGGCCGACCGGGTCTTCCCGCACACCCCGGCGAACTCGGACAACTCGCCCCAAGGCCGGTGAAGTGACTTTCTCCCAATGATCCCCACCGCGGCAAGACCAGGGCGGGACAGTTACCGTTCCGTTATAAGACGCGGACGATCATGGATCATTCGACCCGTTTTCGCGCGACCCGCGGCGATTCGCGGCTATCCGCAGTGCCCGGCCGGGTGCTCCTCGGCGCCCGGCGCGCCGTGCCCGATCGTGAGTATCTCGGAGGGCGCGTGCTCCACCTGGAGCGTCGTGTGCTCGATGCCGTAGTCGTGCCGCAGCAGCTCCTCGAGCTCCAGCCGCACGGCGTGGCAGTCCCGGCCCGGCGCCACCAGCACGTGCGCGGAAAGGGCGGGGAAGCCCGAGGTGATCGTCCAGACGTGCAGGTCGTGCACCTGGGCCACGTTCTCGGCCGCGCGAAGCCGCGCCGCGAGCTCGACCGGATCGACGCCCTCGGGTGCCGCCTCGAGCAGGACCTTCCACGACTCGCGCACCAGCCCGTACCCGGCCTTGGCCATCAGCGCGGCGACCACGAGAGAGGCGACGGCGTCGGCGCGGTCGAAGCCGGTCGCCATGATCACGATGCCGGCGACGGCCGTCGCGAGGAACGCCCAGGCGTCGTTGAGGATGTGCTGGAAGGCTCCCTCGACGTTCAGGCTCGACCGATTCGCGCGGTTGATCAGCAGCGCGGCACCCGCGTTGACCACGATTCCGGCGATCGCGGTCGCCGTGACCAGCGCGCCGTCGACCACCGGCGGGTGCAGCAGCCGGTCGACCGCCTCGTAGACGAAGATGCCGACCAGCACGAGCAGCGTGATCCCGTTCACCTGCGCGGAGAGGATCTCCGCGCGCTTGAAGCCGAAGGTCCAGCGGCCGCGCGCGGGCCTGGCGGCCAGCCGCATCGCGGCGAGGGCGAGCACCAGCGAGAAGGCGTCGGTGAGCATGTGGCCCGCGTCGGAGATCAGGGCCAGCGAACTGGCGGCGAGGCCGATCACGACCTCGACCAGCATGTAACCGAGGATCAGGCCGAGCGCGCCGAGCAGCAGCCGGCGGTCGGTGTCCGCCGTGACGGACGCCCCGTGATCGTGCGCGCCATGGTCGTGCGCGCCGTGATCGCGGGAGCCGTGATCGTGCGCGGCGTGACCGTGCCCGTCGCGCCCGTCTTCCCCGTGCCGCTGTGCCATACGGTCAAGTCTACCTTAAGAGTGACAGGGCATTGAGATGTGATAATGACAACGGTTGTCGCCGCCAGCTGCGCGTAGACCGGACACCTGGGCCGAAACCGGGCCGTAACAGTGCCTTTGCCAAGGATCTACCCGGTTCGGCCTTGCTGCCGTCCCGGTTCGATCCTTGACTGCTCCCTGCGGTTTCAAAGCCGCGCGATACCCGCCCACCCACATCGGTTCGCGCATTCGAGGAGACCCATGTCCTTCAAGCGATCCCCCCTGCGCGCCGGCATAGCCGCCGCCGCGCTCGTCCTGCCCGTCCTCGCGCCCGTCGCCGCCACGGCCACCACCACCTCGGCCGTCTTCACCCCGATGCAGCGCACCGCGGGCTCCGCCACGCCGTTCTTCATCAGCCACGGCGGCGGCCTCAGGCACGCCGCCACCACCAGCACGAACTGGGCCGGCTACGCGGTCAGCGGCAGCACGTACACCAGCGTGACCACGACGTTTAAGCAGCCGAAGGTGACCTGCTCGTCCGGCGCCCAGTACTCCAGCTTCTGGGTCGGCCTCGACGGCTACAGCTCCTCCTCCGTCGAGCAGACCGGCACCGAGGCCGACTGCAGCGGCTCGAGCGCGTCGTACTCCGCGTGGTACGAGATGTACCCGGCCAGCCCGGTGACCTACGGCAACTCGGTCTCCGCCGGCGACACCATCGTGGAGAAGGTCATCTACGAGGGCTCGAACAGCTACGAGCTCTACCTCGCGGACACCACCAAGGGCTGGTCGCACACCACGACGAAGACCGGAAGCCACTCGCGCTCGTCGGCCGAGGTCATCGCCGAGGCGCCGTACAGCGGCGGCGTGCTGCCCCTCGCCGACTTCGGCACCGTGACCTTCAACAGCTCGACCGTGGACGGCTCCTCGCTCTCCTCGGTCAGCCCGACCAGCATCAACATGACCACCAGTTCGGGCACGGTCAAGGCGTCCACCGGCTCGCTGTCCGGCGGAACGTTCTCGATCACCTGGAAGCACAGGTAGGCCGCGCGACGGGCGAGCGGTCCCTCCGGCCGCCTCGATCGGCTGCTCCGCCTCCCCCTCCGGAGCAGCCGATTCGCCGTTCCCGCCCGCCATGCCGCACGATAGGGAGCGGGTGCGGTGAACGACGGGCGACGAAAAGACGAGGGTATGGCTGCGGGTACGACGGCGTTCGCGGACGGCAACAGGGGTCCGGGGCCGCTCGGCCTCCCGGGCAAGATCAGCGTCTGGTACCTGCGGCTCGTCGTCCTGATCGACCTGCTCGGAGTGGTCTCCTACTCCTTCGGCCGGCAGGTCCACCGGCACTCGCACGGGGGCGGCTTCGGCCACTACTTCACGCCGTTCCTGCTGACCGCGAGCCTGGTCTCGGCCGCGCTCGCCGCGTTCCTGGCGATCATGCTGCGCCGCCGCAAGCACATCGCCTGGCTGGTCACGACGATCCTGGTCGGCTTCACCAGCCTCGCCGACGTGTACTGGCTGAGCGAGCCCTCGTATCGCGCGCACTGGTTCAACTGGACGTCCGCGGTGCTCACGATCGGCGTATTCGTATGCCTGCTGCTGGGCCGTAAGGACTTCTACGCGAAGGGCGAGCAGTCCAACCCGAAGACCGCGCTGCTGGTGGCGCTCGGCGGAGCGGCCGCGGCCACGGGCATCGGCGTGGCGCTGCTGACCTGGTTCGGCACCGTGAACGATTCCTCGTTCAGCGCGCGCATCGAGTACACGCTGCTGCGGCTGCTGACGGTGGACAAGCAGGACGTCTCCGACCTGGGCATCGTCAGCCCGCACTGGCTCGACGTCATGATCAACGCGATGAGCCTCGTGCTGTTCCTGGCCGTGGTCTACGTCTTCTTCCGGTCCCCGCGCGGCCAGGTCCGGCACACCGAGGAGGACGAGGCGAGGCTGCGGGAGCTGCTGGCCAAGGAGCCGGAGCCGGACTCGCTGGGCTACTTCGCACTACGCCGGGACAAGTCGGTGATCTTCTCGCCATCGGGGAAGGCGGCGATCGCCTACCGCACTGTCGGCAGCGTGTCCCTGGCCTCGGGCGACCCGCTCGGCGACCCCGAGGCGTGGCCCGGCGCGATCGACCTGTGGCTGCGCGAGGCGGCCGAGCACGCATGGGCCCCGGCGGTCGCGGGCGCCAGCGAACAGGCCGGCGAGATCTTCGCGCGGCACGGCCTGAGCGCGCTGGAGCTCGGTGACGAGGCGATCGTGGAGGTCGCCGACTTCACGCTGGAGGGCCGCGCGATGCGCACGGTCCGGCAGGCCGTGAACAAGATCAAGCGAGCCGGGTACACGACGCGGATCCGCCGCCACCACGAGATCGAGCGCTCCGAGATGGGCCGCCTGCGCGCCGCCGCCGACCACTGGCGCTACGGCCAGGCCGAACGCGGATTCTCGATGGCGCTCAACCGCCTCGGCGACCCCGCCGACGGCGACTGCCTGATGATCGAATGCTTCGACGCGGACGGCCGGCTCCGCGCACTGCTGTCCTACGTGCCGTGGGGCAAGGACGGCGTCTCGCTCGACCTGATGCGCCGCGACAAGGAGAGCGACAACGGCCTGGTCGAGTTCATGGTCATCGACCTCCTGCAGCGCGCCGCCGAGTTCGGCATCGCCCGCGTGTCGCTGAACTTCGCCATGTTCCGCGCCGTCTTCGAGCGCGGCTCCAAGCTCGGCGCCGGCCCGGTGCTCCGCCTGTGGCGCGGCGTACTGCTGTTCTTCTCCCGCTGGTGGCAGATCGAGTCCCTCTACCGCGCCAACGCCAAGTACCGCCCGATCTGGGAACCCCGCTTCGTCCTCTTCGCCCGCTCCGCCGACCTCCCCCGCATCGGCATGGCGTACGCCCGCGCCGAGGGCTTCCTGGCGCTGCCCCAGATGCCCTGGCAGCGAAAGAAGTGCGACGCCGAGTGACGGAGCGGCCGAACTGCGGGCTGGGGGCGGGGCTGCTGGCCCGCTGGTTGGGCGCGGGACTGCTGGCCCGCTGGCTGTCGGCGGGGCTGCTGGCCCGCTGGTTGTCGGCGGGGCGGCCGAGTGGCTGACTGCCGGCGGGCCGCCGACCCCCGCTGTCCGCTGCTGCCGAGTTGCCGAACGGCTGCTGACGGGGCGTCGGATCAGCTCTGCGGCCGGTACCAGGGCGAGGGCTTCCACCGGTTCGATCCGCTCGTCGGCTTCTCCGGCTGGTCGGCGAGCCACGGGCCGTCGTCGCGGTCCGCGAAGTCGCGGTACGGCTGGGACGCGAGGCGGGGTCCCTCCTGCTCGAACGTCTGCGGCGACCACTCGGTCTGCGGTCCGCGCCGGTTGATCGCGAACGGGACCTGGTCGAGTTGCTCCGCACCAACCGGCGCGACAAGTCCGGCGACGCGCGGGTCGCCCAGGAAGGCGATCGCGGTCACGTCGGTCAGCCCGGTCCAACCGTCGCGGGAGCCGCCGACCGCGATCTCCGAGACGGGCTGCCCGGTCGCCGGATCGAGCACCTGCATCAGATTGCGAGCCTGCTGCCAGTTGGCCGAGCGGAAGGGGCCGACGAACAGGAACATCACCGCGGCGAGGCCGTCGCCGAGCGGATCCTCGATCACCGGGACGCGCTGCCAGCGCCCCACCCGAACCGGATAGATCCGCCAGGCCTGGAAGCGCTCGACGAGGTAGCGGTCCCGGGCGGCCCGCGCCCGGCTCGCCTTGCGGTTGCCCTGGGCACGGCGCTGGATGTCGTCGATCAACCAGGGCTGGATCGGGACGGTTGAACCGACCGGGTGAAGCTCCGTCATAAGCCGAGTCCTCCGAGCGCGTCGTGGATCTTCCGGGCCGACGTACCCTGCTCCTCGGAGCCCGGCGGCGGGTTGAACGCCACCGAGTGCGCCAGCAGGACCATCATCTCCCGGTAGTACACCCCGTACTCGACCTGCGGCGTGGAGAACTCCAGTACGGCGAGCCGGTCGCCCTTCTCGCTCGGCACGATGACCTCGAGCTGGTAGACGTCGGCCCGGCCGGGGTCGCCCTCCTCGCCGGGCAGCCGCGGCTTGCGGAGGCTGCGTACGGACTCGAAGAACAGCGCCGGCCCGTTCGGCAGGTCGACGAGGTCGGCCTGAGCGTGGTCGTCCGCATCGGCCGACACCTTGATCAGGTCGCCGAGTACAAGCCGCGGGTTGCGCTCTCCACCGGTCGTCTGCAGCGAGGCGACCAGTGACGAGGCGACGAGCGTGCTCTCGTCGTCCGGCGCCGTATGCCACCCGAGTCCGCAGAACACGGTGTTGCGCTGCTCCAGCTCTGAGAGCAGGAGCGCGAAGGTGTCGACGGTCGAGAAGAGCAGGTCCCGGCTCTCCGGCGGGCAGAGTTCGACGAGCGTCGGCAGCGCTTCCGCGAGTCGATCAGCGCTGTCCACCACCGGTAGCGGCAGATAGCCGGGCGGGATCCCCAGCCAGACGTCGAGCGAACCCTGGTCGTCGGCCGCGGGCTGCAGACTGTTGAGCAGGTCGGATATCGCCATCAGAAGGCTTCCTGCACGTCGGAGTAGAGCTTGTGCGCGACACCGCTCACCTTGACGCCGAGATTGATGTTCCGCATCGTCGAGGCGGACAGATTGATGACCGAGTCGGCGTCCCGGCCGATCGTGCCCACCTTGTTGATGACGTTCACGGTCGCGCTGACCACGGTGTACTTATGCGCCGCGACGGAGAAGGCCTGCTCCAGCCTTCCGCCGTTCTCGGCGGCGTTGGTGAAGTCCTCGACCGCGTTCGCGCCGAGCTTCGCCACGCCCGGGATCTTGGAGGCGAGGGTCGGGATCGTCTCCGCCGCCTTGGCGCCGTCCTCGAGGATCTCCCCGCCCTTCGCCGCCTTCGCGAGCGCGCCGATACCCGGCACCACGCCCACCGCGTCCATCGCGACGCCGCCCGCGGCCTTGAGGTTGGCCATGGTGAAGTGGCCGGTCAGCAGCCCGCCGAGCGCGTCGCGTGTCTTCGGGTTCGCGAAATCCATCGCCAGCGCCCCCGCGCCGGCGACGAGCGCGACCGCGCCGGCGACCGCGTCGATCGGCGGCGGCGTGCACAACGCGATCAGCCCCGCGATGCCGGAGATCGTGGTCAGGATCGAGTGGATCGCGTTCGCATGCTGCTCGATCCAGCTCCCGACCGCGCTCAGGCCACTGCCGATGTCGTGCAGCATGCTGGAGAACCAGCCGGGCTTGTGCGGGGCGAGGCCCTTCGTCGCGTTCTCCAGCTGCGAGGCGTAGTTCCGGGCCGCCGAATCAACCTCCTGCTGGAGCTGGCGGGCCCGCTGCAGGATCGAGTCGAGGTCGTCTTGCGCCTGCCGCTCGGCGGCGTTCGCGTCGTTCAGCGCCGATTCGGCCTGGTCGAGCGCCGACTGCGCCTGCTGGAGCGCCTGCGGGTTGCTGAAGACCTCGCCGATCAGGTTGAGGTTCGGGTTCGACTTCGCCTGGGCGACCTGCGTCTCGGCCTGCTGCAGGGCCTGGCGCGCGGCGGCGGCCTCCTGGTCGAGGTTCTGCGCGGTCTGCTTGAAGCCGACGAGGTCCTTGTACCAGTTCTGAATCGTGCCGGCCGCCTCGGTCAGCGACTGCTGCGCGTGCTGCAGGTCGGTGACCAGCTTGTCGTTGAAGTTCGCGCGGAACGCGTCGGCCGCGGCGCCGACCCACACGCCCGAGTCGGCCGTGCGCATCTGGTCGAGCAGCTTCCCGGACTCCTGCAAGGAGCCGGTGGCCTTGGTTATCGCGTTCTCCAGCGCCTCGACGTCCGCGGGAAGCCCCGGCGCCGGATTGAAGCCGAGATGCGGGTACGAGGTGCTCTCGTCGAAGGATGCGTCGAACATGACGTCCAGTGACACGGAATTCCCCCCTATTCCTGCAGCAGAGTGTTGATCTTCCCGAGAGACTGCTGCACCGTCTGCTCGGTCTCCTGGTAGTTCTTGTGCACCTTGTCGACACCCTCGGTGCACTCTGAGATGGCCTGCTGCAGCTGGCCGAGCCCGTATTTCCACGTACCCTGGAAGTCCTTGGCCGCGCCGACCAGCGTCGACGGCCCGATCTGGCCGTCCTGCGCCGCCCCGAAGGCCTGCAGCGCCTGGTCCATCTGCTCCCCCGCCTGCCGCAGGGTGCCGGTCATCGTGGCCAGCACGTCCAGATCGACCTTGAAGAAATCCGCCATTGGGAAATTCCCCTCCACCCGTGACCGCGAACAGGTCCCCGACGCCCCGACGCATCGTGTCGCGTCACGATAGCCCCCACACCGTATCGGCATATCATCGGGAAATCCAACATCTCCGCACCGCGATCTCACCGGCTGGATGACTCCACCCCGGCTCCACCCCCGGGTGGATCCCGGAGGCGGCCGCCGGGACGTACCGTGGACGGGTAGAGACCCGACGAAGACGGCGGTAGGACGACGTGCGGCTGCAGCGTGACCGGCTACGGACCGAGACCGACGGCCCCATGACGCTGCTGCCGTGGTCCGACGAGGCGGGCGAGCGGGTCGCCGGCCGCGGCCTGGCGGAGAGCCGGCACGACCCGACGGCGCGGGAGACGGCCGGCGTCCGTTTCGTGTTTCTGCTGGCGATGATCGTCATCCAGGCGGACACGATCGCGAATCTGGGCTGGCACGGCGTCGACCTGGTCTCCGTCATCGGCAGCTTCCTGTGCATCATCGGCTGTGTCGCCTGGATCGTCGGCTGGATCGTGCCGTGGCGGTACAGTCCGCACCTCGCGTTGGCCGGCCTGCTCGTGATGGGCACGTTCGGCGCGCTGCTGAGCGGCCTGCTCACCAACCACCTCGGCGCCAGCCCGGCCTTCCCGGCCGCCGCCGCGGTGGTGATCACCTCGCGGTGGCCGACCAAGCGCGCCGCGATCGTCATCGGCTGGTTCCTGCTCGTACTCGTCGCCGCCGCGGCCACGCGGGGCTGGAGTCAGCTGGAGAGCAACGGGCTCGGCTACGGCAGTCTGTTCCTGGGAATGTTCGGCCTCGGAGTCGGCCGACGCGCCTACATCCTGCGCGCGGAGAGCGCTGAGAAGCTCGTGCAGGAGACGGAACGCGCCAACCACGAGCAGGCCCACGCGGCGGCGCTCGCGGAACGCAGCCGGATCGCCCGCGAGATCCACGACGTCCTCGCGCACTCGCTCGCCGCACTGACGGTCCAACTCGAGGCCGCGGACGCCCTACTCGAGTCGGGCAACGAGGGCGGAGTCGAGCGCGCGCACGCATACGTGCAGAAGTCGCGCCGCATCGCGCGCGAAGGCCTCGTCGAGACACGCCGGGCCATCGCGGCGTTGCGCGAGGACGCCCCTCCGCTGCCGGAGCTGCTGCACGGACTCGCCGACGCGTACCGCGGCGACACGGGAGCGCAGGCGTACGTGGAGATCCAGGGCCTGACGCGTCCCGTGCAGGCAGACGCGGGCCTGACCGTCTACCGGGCTGCTCAGGAGTCGCTGACCAACGTCCGCAAGCACGCGCCGGGCGCCACCGTCCGGTTGAAGCTCGTCTACGGCAACGAAGAAGTCATACTCACCGTCGCGAACGGCGCCGCGACGGAACCGCCGAGCGCGCTCGCCGAATCAGGGGGCGGGTACGGCCTGGCAGGTCTGAAGGAGCGCGCCGAGCTGATCGGCGGCAGCCTGGAGGCCGGACCGTACGCCGCGGAGGACCTCGGCGGACCCGGCTGGCGCGTCATCCTGCGCGTCAACAGCTGAGATCCCGGCTATCCTCGGGCGCATGGCCGATGAATCGATTCGCGTCCTGGTGGTGGACGATCAGGCGGCGGTGCGCGAGGGCCTGGCCACGCTGCTCGACCTGACCCCGGGAATAGAGGTCGTCGGCACCGCGCGCGACGGTGCCCAGGCCGTCGAGCTCGTCGCTGAGCACCGGCCGGCCGTGGTGCTGATGGACCTGCACATGCCAGGCGTGGACGGGATCCAGGCGACGGAGCAGATCACGCGCGAGCACCCCGGCGTGCGCGTCGTCGTGCTCACGACGTACGCCGACGACGCCTCGATCCAGGGCGCACTGCGCGCCGGCGCCCTCGGCTACCTGACCAAGGACGCGGACCGCGTGCAGATCGCGCGGGCCGTGCAGGCGGCAGCGGGCGGCCAATCGGTCCTGGACGAGGCCGTCCAGCGCAGGCTCATCGCGGCGATAGGGAGCACGGGCGCGGCGTCAGCCGAGCCGACCCAGACCACTCCGCCGGCATCGTCGGCGCCTCCCGCGGGCCTCACCGCCCGCGAGGTCGACGTGCTGCGCCTGATCGCCGCCGGACGCTCCAACCCCGAGATCGCCAAGGAGCTGTTCGTCTCCGAGGCGACCGTGAAGACGCACATCAACCACGTCTTCGCCAAGACCGGCGCCCGGGACCGGGCCCAGGCCGTCCGCTTCGCCTACGAGCACGGCCTGGTCGCAGACGTCTGACGGGCGGCCCCGCGCACTGCGGGACCGCCCGTCACCTGGTCATACGCTCGCCGTCATCTGGTCATACGCTCGGCCGTCCATGGGGAATGCCGTCGGTCACGGATCAGTCGTCCGTCAGTCACGGATCGGCCGTCCATCACTCACGGGATCAGCCGTTGGTCGCGTTCCCGCAGAGGCTGTCCACCGCGTCGCCCTCCGAGGAGAGCCGGTTCGCGACGGTCTCGAGGTCGGTCGCCGCCGAGCTGTCGCCGTTCCCCACGGCCTTCAGGTCCGTGATCAGCTTGCCGAGGTCGGTGTCGAACGCCTGCAGCTTCGCCTTCACGTCGGCGTGCGTGGCCTCCGCGACGTCCGAGTCGAGCTCGCCCTTGATCGTCTGCATGTCGGAGATCATGGTGTCGAGCGCGGTCTTCACGGAGGTCGAGTCGTTCGAGGACTCGGCGGAGCTCAGCGCGGACTCGTCGGAGTTCAGCTTGCTCTCCATCGACGTGGCGGCGGTCTCGGAGGAGATGCACGCCGGGTCCGCCGCCGTCGAGTTGCCCAGCTTGTAGGCGACGAAGCCGTAGCCGCCCGCGAACACGAGCGAGAGCACGATGCCGACGGTCGCCGCCGTCTTGCCCGCGCCGCCGAGCGCCTTCGCCCGGGTGAGGCCGATGATCGAGAAGATCAGGCCGAGCAGAGGCAGGAAGCACAGGATGGCGCCGGTCAGCGCCAGCCCGTTGGTCTGCTTCGCCGCCGTGCCGCCGTACGGCGCCCCCGCGTACGCCCCGCCGTAGGGGTCGGTGCCGTAGCCCGGCTGGCCGTAGCCCTGCTGCGGCTGACCCGGGATCTGCCCGGAAGCCCCGTACTGCGGCTGCGCGTCGAACTGGCCCGGCGTGCCGAGCGTGGACTGCGACTGGCCGTACGGGTACTGCTGGCCCCCGCTCTGACCCGGCGCCGGAGCGCCGAACTGCGGCTGCGGCTGGGACTGGTCAGGTGCCGGCGCACCGTACTGCGGCTGCGGCTGGCCCGGCACCGGAGCGCCGAACTGCGGCGCCTGCCCGTACTGCTGCTGCTGTCCGCTCCCACCAAACGGCGCCTGTCCCTGGCTCTGTTGCTGCTGCTGACTCTGCTGCGGGTCGTACGGCGGCTGAGCAGCCCCCCACTGATCTGACATGAGTTTTTGTCACCTCGGACTGGTTCATCAAGGGCAGAACGACCGCAGATCCTACAAGCGGACCGCAGACCACCGCGCGATCTCCCACCATTCGCCGCCGAACCGTAACAAGCGCTGCTGAAGTCTCACCCGTCGGACAGCCGGGCACACGATTCACCCGATCGGTCGAAACCGGGCGAATGAAACGCAACCGACGCCCCGTCAGCTCAACCCAAAGGCCTGATACAAACCTCTCATTCCGCACCACCCAAGTCTCGCCACGAACTCCCACCACACCCCCTGGACCAGCCACGACACTCGTCCCGCACCCGCTTCCCGGGCACAATCCTCCCTTGATCGCCGCCACAAGCTCTCGGTTTCCTAACGAACCCCGAGCCCGCGCACGGCCGCTGGCAGTACCGCACCGTTTGTCGGTAAGCTGAGACAGGTACGGTTGTGTCGCGGGCGTGCCACAGGCGCACAGGACTCAAAGAACTGCGGACGGGGCGGTTCGTGCACCTACACAGCGCCCCGCGTTGAGTTGAGCTGATCTGGGGGTACCTGACGTGGGCGCAAGTTTCAAGGTCGAACTGCAGGAGTTGGAGCAGGCGCGCAACACGCTGCAGAACCTGCTCCAGGACGTCTTCACCGACGTGTCGAGCCCGGTCCATCCGGTCACGTTCCAGAACAACACCGCCTCGAGCCTCCAGCAGGGCCACTACAACGCGATCACGTACAAGGTCGCCAACATGGACGGCGGCTCCTCGACGTCGAACTTCGGCCCGATGGACCAGGGCGTCCCCGCCATCACCGCCCTCAACGCGGCCCACGGCGCCGCCCACACCGCGATCCTCTCGCTGATCAACGAGCTGAACGCGCAGATCAACCTGCTCAGCGACCGTGCCACCAAGACGCACCAGGTGTACTCGCAGACCGAGGACGCGCTGCAGGTCAGCGTGACCAACGTCGGCAAGGACATGTGAGACCGAGGGACGGGACGGGAGCGGGCACCCATGGGCGGATTCAACCAGCAGTCGGTCAACGACAACGGCGGCGTGGCCTGGGCGAAGCAGGTCGCGCAGACCATGGATCCAGGCGCCATCGATAGCCAGATCCAGGGCTACCAGGCCGCGGTGAGCTCACTGTCGAGCGTGCAGACAACGCTGCAGAACGTGAAGAACAACCTCGCCTCCTCCTGGTCCGGCGACGCCGCCGAGCAGGCGCAGCAGTCCTTCCAGACGTCGATCAACCACGCGCAGCTCACGCAGGAGACAATCAGCAGCTCCGTCATCCCAGCGCTGCAGAGCGCCAAGTCCGCGCAGCAGACCTACGTCAGCACCATGTCGAGCGTGCAGGACGAGAAGACCGTGCCCCAGAACAGCGTCATCGACGACATAGAGGGTTGGTTCGGCTCCGAAACGCCCGCGCAGAAGGCCGAGAACCACAACACAGCGGTACGAACGCAGGCGGCAGAGGCGCTCAACACGCTGTCGGACAGCTATGAGACCTCTGCGAGTAAGCTCACTGCCGTAGGTGGCAGCCAGGAAACGCTAACCGAGACCGGAAGTAGTGGAGCATACTCGCTCGGCTCTGTCTCTTCCTCTTCCGGTGACGGTGCTGCCAGTGGCTACAGTTCGCGTGTAGGCGGCGGTGGTTCGACTGGCACATCAGGCTACGTCTCATCGTCGCCAACTGGATCGGTTAGCGCTGGCTCCAACCCGAGCACCACGCTCGCGGGTACCTCTGCTAGCCAGACAGCAAATCCGGTAACGGACCCGACCTGGGGAAGTGGCAATCCCACGAGCACCACAACGACCCCCGAGCCCGACCCGATCTGGGGCACGTCAAGTCCCGGCGAGACCGAGACTGGCGGAAACAACTACAACAAGAGCGGCCTCATCACTGACGAACCCCAAGAGGGTGGCGCCAACGGCCTCTCGGAGAACGGCTTCGGCGAAGAAGGGCTCAGCCGGAACTCCGGCTCGCGCGCTGGAGTCTTCGACGAGACCGGCATGAGCGACGGCGAGCTCAACGGCGGTTCGGGGACCGGTGCCCGCGGGCGGACCTCGAGCGGCGATGGTAGCTCGCTGATCGGCGAGGAAGAAGGTGCCAGCGGCGGCTCGACCGAAGGCACTTCATCAGAAAACAGCATGAGCAGAGGCATGGGCCGTGGCGGCGGATTGGTCGGAGACGAGGAGGACCTCGGGTCCTCACGATACTCGCGCGGCCGGTACCTGGGCGTAGACGAAGAGGACGACAATCACTTGTCGTCTCCCATCCGATCGGTGTACGAGGACGCGACCGACGCGGATGGCAATAGGGTGAACATGATGAGCTCAGGGCGCCGCGGTTCTGCTCAGAGCGATGACGAGGAAGACGAGCGCCGGAAGCGCCCGTCGTACTTAAAGGAAGACGACTTTTGGAACGACGCGCAGCGAATCGTGCCCCCGGTCATCCAGTAGCGCGGCGCGCAAAGCGTCTGAGCAGCGCGGCCGTCGCGGCCGCGCTGCTTGGCTTGCCATTGGTGAGTGCCGTACCAGCGCAGGCAAGCGTATCGAGCCAGTGGCCGCTGCAGTATCTAAAGGCAGCCCAGGTCTGGAGCATCTCAAAGGGGTCTGGCACGACAGTCGCGGTCCTCGACACCGGCGTCGCATCACTGCCGGACACGCAGGGAAATCTCCTCCAAGGCGCAAACTTCGGCGGAAGCACGACAAGCTCCGGCAATGGGCAGACTGACCTCTCCGGCCACGGGACAGCAATGGCCGCCATCATTGGCGGCTCCGGCTCGTCGTTCACCCAGGGACTTGCGCCGAGCACAAAGATCCTCCCCGTGATTATTAACGACACCGCGCTCGGCAATCAGCCAGATCAGATGGCCGCCGCGATCGAGTATGCAATTAGTCAGCATGTGTCAGTAATTAATCTGTCGCAGTCCATCGGACAGGACTCTTCTGTTCCGAAGGCTATCCAGGACGCGCTTAATAGCGACATCGTCGTTGTGGCCGCCTCAGGCGACGAGGGCGCATCCACGGTCGATTATCCTGCCGCATACTCAGGAGTTGTCGCCGTAGGGGCTGTCGATCAAAACGGTGCGATCTGGGATAAGTCCAACACGGGCCGGGTCACGCTTGCCGCCCCCGGAGTCGACGTTCCTACGGAGGATAACGTCGGAAGTGCCGCCTCGGGTTCAGGTACGTCTTCGGCCACTGCGTATGTGTCAGCCACGGTGGCGTTGATTCGGGCTGAGCATCCTACCTGGACGGTGGGGCAGGTTATTCGGGACCTCATCGCGACGGCGGATCCGGCTTCGGGGCAGACGGCGGGGCAGCACAGTGATCAGTATGGGTACGGGATCGTCGATCCGCTGAAGGCGCTGCAGGCGTCGGCGCCTAGTGAGACGTCGAATCCGCTAATGACGGCGGCAGGTAGTTCGGCCTCGGCGGTGGCTAGCGCTACGGCGACGGGTGGGGGTGGGTCGGCTTCCGCGTCTAAGGCGGGCTCGGGGCTGGTGATCGGGATCGTCATCGCGGTGGTCGTAGTGCTACTGATCGTCGGGCTGATCGTGGT